>JBCCQX010000001.1:0-309415 GCA_039208585.1 Pseudomonadota bacterium
CTGAGTTGATCTAAGCAAGGTCTGCACGCCTCTCCATTGAACAACGCAAAATGCAACCTATTATAGAGATAGGAGGCGTTATGAGTTTAAATGTTGTACTGCTTGCGCTGGCTGGTCTAATACTTGTGGTGATCGTTGCCGTTGGAATTGCTGTAGGTCGACCAGGCGCCTTCGCGTCTGAGGAGCGATATAGTTCAACCCGCAAAGGCGCGACCCAGCAAAGGTGATCGTGCAACCAGAGGATCGCGATTTAAATTGCTCTCACAGCGCTGTGTTTGATAGGCACAGATATGTCCGCTGGCCCTTTGTCTTCTCTCAAAGTCGTTGAATTCTCTGGCTTGGGTCCCGTCCCGCTGGCCGGGCAACTGTTGGCGGATCTGGGCGCTGACGTAATTTGCGTCGATCGCGTTCAGTCCGACGCAGACCCGACAGACATCAACCGTCGGGGCAAACGTTCGATTGTCCTTAATCTAAAAACACCCCGCGATCTTGGGATCGCCAAAAGACTGATCAACCGCAGTGATGTCTTGATTGAAGGATTTCGGCCCGGCGTGATGGAGCGTTTGGGCCTAGGTCCCGGTGCTTGCCCCGCGCATATCATTTACGGGCGGATGACCGGTTGGGGGCAGACAGGTCCAAACGCGCCGACGGCGGGTCATGATCTTACCTATCTTGCCATTACCGGTGCCCTTCACGCGATGGGAGACCCTGATCGTCCTCCAACCCCACCCCTAAACCTCATTGCGGACTACGGGGGCGGCACAATGTTCTTGATCTTTGGTATTCTGGCCGCGCTTATCGAACGGGGGATCTCTGGCAAGGGGCAAGTCGTGGATGCCGCGATGGTTGACGGGGTCCCCGCAATGATGGGGTTAATCCATGGTTTCCTTGCGCGTGGTGAGTGGTGTGAGACACGCGGGAAAAATTGGCTAGCGGGAGGGGCACCGTTTTACCGATGTTACGCTTGCTCGGATGGAAAATACATCGCTGTAGGCGCACTTGAGCCTCAATTCTATTCGGTTGTCATTCAGAAATTAGGATTGCCAGAACACTATCTTACGACCCAGATGGATCAACAATACTGGGCTCAACACAGTGCAAACATAGCAACGATTTTCAGCACGAAACCTCGGGAGGTCTGGGCAGAACTTTTTGAAGAGACAGACGCCTGTGTGGCGCCAGTGCTCACCTTTGCAGAGGCTGCAGAACATCCGCACATCAAAGCGCGCGGAACGTTGCTGCATCATGAAGGCATTTTGCAGGCGGGCATCGCACCGCGATTTAGTCGATCACAGGCGCAGGTGTCAAAATCCAGAGCAGCGGGCGCGGATACAGCAGACATCTTGGCTGAGCTGGGGCTTAACCCTTTCCAAGGCGAAAGCGAAGGCATGACAGAATTTGATTAACCTTTTGAATCAGATAGACTAGCGCGATGAAAGCTTCAGCACTTTTGGAACGTGAACACGCGCTTGGCGACGTGATTGTTTGCCCAAGGTGCGACGCTGTCTATCAGCTCAAGCGCCCGAGGGAGGGAGAACGCGCTATCTGTCAACGCTGCGACAAAGTGTTGATCGAACCACGGCGCAACGCGGGTCTCTATATCATCGCAATCGCTCTCGCTGTTTTGTTCCTTATCTTGGGTGCATCCGTTTTGCCATTCCTGACCATTGACGCGGCAGGCACCCGAAACGCGGTATCGATCTTAGAAGCCGCACTGGCGTTTTCAGACGGTCCACTGATCGCGCTGTCGCTCACGACAGCGGCTTTGATCATTCTCATCCCCTTGATACGCGTCATCCTCACGCTCTATGTGCTTGTACCTGTGGTTCTTGATCGCCCGCCTGCGCGCCATGCTGTCAAAGCTTTTCGCATGTCAGAAGATTTGCGCCCCTGGTCAATGGCCGAGATTTTCGCCATTGGATGCGCTGTAGCGCTGGTGAAAATCACTGATCTGGCTCAGGTATCTTTTGGGCCAGCTTTCTGGATGTTTGGTCTTTTGGTGGGGCTCGTCATCGCGCAAGACGGCTTTATGTGCAGGTGGTCGGTATGGAAGTCTTTGGAAAAACACAAAGAATAGTAAGCGCACGTAGCGTCGGGCTGGTCGCTTGCCAACGATGCACGAAAGCGTCTCCGATTGGCACATCAATCTGCCCACGCTGCAGCCACCGTTTGCAGACGCGCGATCCTCTGAGCCTGCAGCGCGTTTGGGCGTTTTGGATCATGGGGATCATTTGCTATATCCCAGCGAATATTTTTCCCATGCTGCGCACCAAAACGCTTTTTCAAGAGGAAGACAGCACAATCATCGGCGGCGCTTTAGATCTGGCGCAAGCTGGTGATCTTGTCGTTGCCGGGATTATTCTTTTCGCTTCCGTCGTGATACCAATTGGCAAGTTCTGGGCGATCGCTTTCCTCGCGCTGGGGCTCAAAAGACCTCAGCATTCTGGTAGCCGCTTGCGGATGATCACCTATGAAATCGTAGAGTACATTGGCCGATGGTCGATGATTGACATCTTTGTCGTGGCAATCCTTTCTTCGCTCGTGCAACTGCAAACGCTGGCGTCGATCACACCGGGGACCGCAAGTCTGTTTTTCGCCCTTTCGGTCATCTTCACCATGCTGTCAGCACAGGCATTCGACCCCAGGCTCATCTGGGATGCTGACGAAGAAGCCAGAAAACACAGCCGCGCATGAACGACGATCTCCCAGAAGTGATGGTATCGCCCAGCCGCAAACTGCTTTTCAGCGGCGCATCCTTCGTGTGGCTGCTCCCTATCCTTGCGCTGGTCGTGGCGCTTGGCGTTGCGTGGCAAACCTACTACGACCGTGGCCCGCTAATTACTGTGGAGTTTGAAAAGGGGGCCGGGATCAACGCCCGCGAGACCGAGCTTCGTTTTCGCGACGTCACCGTGGGGATTGTTGAAAGCGTCGGTTTTTCTGAGGGACTTGAACGAGTTATCGCAACAATCCGCGTTGATAAAGATGTCGCACCCTTCATTGATCAAAGCGCGGTGTTCTGGATCGTGCAGCCAGAAGTAACAGCCCAGGGCATCACGGGGCTTAGCACAGTTTTAAGCGGCGTCTACATTGAGGGGTCATGGGATGATCAGATCGGTGCAGCGGCCAACAGTTTCCAGGGTGCATCTGAAGAGCCATTGATCAGGCCCGGGCAGCAAGGATTAGAAATCGCCTTTCGCACCGTCGGTGACAGTCAACTGACTGACAATGCCCCCATTCTGTACAAAGGTATCGAGGTCGGCCGTGTTGGGCGCGCTGAAATCGCCCCACGCGGCAACTTTGCGATCGTAGAGGCGCTCATCTTTGAGGAACACCGCAGCTTGGTGAATGACTCGACCCGTTTTTGGGATGCCTCGGGCTTCAGGGTAACGATCGGGCCGGCAGGCGCACAAATTGACTTCTCATCAATCGCAACATTGGTGGGTGGCGGAATAACCTTTGACACCTTTGTATCGGGGGGTGATCGCGTTGTTGACGGCACCATCTTTGAAATTTTTCCAGACCAGGAGTCTGCACGCAACTCAATCTTCAACGCGTCAGAAGTCGCGCCTTTGAAGGTCGCCGTGGTTTTCGAAGACAACATTTCAGGTCTCGCAATCGGATCACCTGTTGAACTGAGCGGTTTCAAGATTGGTGAGGTAGAAGCGCTTTCAGGCATCATTGACTTTGGCCAGTTCGGGGACCGTCGCGTTCGGCTAAATGCGATCCTTTCGATACAACCTGCGCGCCTGGGGTTGCCGGGTGCGGCAACGGCAGAAAATGCACTGAGCTTCATTCGAGAGCGGGTTGCGATTGGCATGCGCGCCCGTTTGGCGAATGCGAGCCTGCTCACGGGTGGGCTCAAGGTGGAACTGGTGATGTTGGAAGAAGAGACCGCTGGAGTCACTTTGAACGAAACTGACGGCCGCCCGCCGCTCATCCCCACAACGCGAAGCAATGTGTCCGATACGGCCGCGACAGTTGAGGGAGTATTTACCCGAGTAAACAACCTGCCCATCGAAGAATTGCTTGAATCCGCGATCACCTTTTTGAATGCGGCAGAAACATTTGTTGCGGATGATGATTTGCGTGAAGCACCACAGGATCTGCGGGCATTGCTCGGCGATTTACAGGGCCTGGTTGGGTCGCAAGAGGTTCAGGATATCCCCATCGCATTGAATGCAACCTTGGCGCGGATCGAGACTTTGGTCACGCGGCTTGAACAAGAAAGACTGGTAGATCGGTTGATTTCGGCGGTGGACGGCGCAGCCGACGCCGCAACAGCGGTCGAAGCATCTGTCGTCGGCCTGCCCGAACTTATTGCACAGATCAATGCAATTGCAGCCAACGCTGCCGAGCTTGAGTTGGCGCAACTTTTGGAAGAGTTGACAAAGCTCACCCGCTCTGCAGAAACACTGATCAGTAGCAATGATGCGCAAGCCCTGCCGGCATCGCTGAAGCAAGCGCTGGACGAGCTTAACGCAACACTCATGGCTTTGCGCAGTGGCGGTGCAGTGGACAATATAACACAAACACTTACGGCTGCCCGTACTGCGGCTGACAGCATCGCGGTATCGGTTGAGGATCTGCCGCAGATCCTCGAACGGTTAACCGCCCTTTTTGAGCAAGCCAGTGAAACGATCAGTGGATATAATCAGGGCGATGTGCTGGGCCGAGAAACCCGCGCGACCCTTCGAGACATACAAAAAGCGGCAGACGCTCTTGCATCACTGGCTAGAACCATCGAACGTAATCCAAATTCCCTGCTGCTGGGACGCTGAAAATGACCTTCACGCTACGTGCGCTCATCTGCGGCGCGATGCTTTGCTTAGCTGCTTGCGCGGCAGAGGAGCGATTTGCCGTCGCAGCACCGAAAGAGACGAAGCGCATACCCATCGTTTTTTCATCCGTAGAAGTGCGCGACGTGTCTTTGCCAAGCTACGCCGCCTCTGAAGAGATATTTATGCAACGGCCTGACGGGACGCTCACAAGCGCCGGCAATGTGCTTTGGGCAGACGCGCCGGAACGATCCATAGCACTTGAGCTTAGCCGGAACCTTGCATTGATATCCGGCGGTCGCGTGGCGTCTGAACCTTGGCCTTTTGAAGAACCGCCCATTGCTCGCTTGGAGGTTCGCTTTTCAGAACTCCTGGCAACGACTTCGGGCTCTTTTCGTGCGTCAGGTCAGTATTTCGTCGCTGTTACCGACGGGCGGCCAGAACGTTCGGGTCTGTTTGACCTGAGCGTTCCCTTCAACGCTGAGGCAGGGCTTATGACGCTGGCTCAAGCACGGGGGCGAGTGATATTGGAGCTCGCAACTCATGTCGCACGCAAGGGGCTGCGCTGATCGCAGCCCGAACGCCACACGCGACCAATTACTGCGTTAAGGTAAGCAATTAAAGCATCCAGCATTGAACCCAAGACACCTTTCGTAAACCGACCGAGTGCCACCCGATCGAGGCCAACCCGCCTGTGTTGAGCGGGTGGGTGGTAGGGAACGGACGGTATCAGCTTTAAGGCCGGATGCTTTAGAAATCCAAGTTTTCCACGCTCAGGGCGTTCTGCTGAATAAATTCACGACGAGGTTCAACGACGTCACCCATCAGTTTGGTGAACAAATCGTCGGCCTCCGCCACGTCTTCGATCTTCACCTGAAGCAAAGTACGCGCATCTGGGTCAAGCGTCGTTTCCCACAGTTGATCGGGGTTCATCTCTCCCAAGCCTTTGTAGCGCTGAAGCGAAAGCCCCTTCTCTCCTTCCGCCAGTATCGCCTCCAGCAGATCTACGGGGCCATGAATAAGCTGTGTCCGCTCTTTGCGAACGAGGGTTGCGGGCAGGCCGTACACCTCCTGAAGATGGTCGGTGAAGCTTCCTGAACGCTTTGCCTCGCTAGAGCGCAGAACTTTGCCATCCAACGTGCGGAGTTCTTCTACACCGCGCAGAATCCGCGACAGCCGAATGCCGTGATCCTGTGTGATGCGCCCCCGCCAGCCCCGCTCATACTCCAGCGCGATCAAATCTAGCCGCGCTGCAACTTTATCAGCAACGCCTTGCAGGTCGCCATCCACAGCGCCGGGCACAAACGCCCCGGCAATCGCCGCCTGCTCTAAAATGTGGCGCGGGTAATGCGTTGGAAATGCCTCCAACACGCGACGCAGTTGACGGGCAAGCTCCACCACCCGCGCCAGGTCTGCGCCCGTAATCTCTTCCCCATTGCCCTGCCGCAACATCGCCCCTTCGATGCCTTGAGCGACCAGGTAATCTTCCATCGCTGCCTGATCTTTCAGATACACTTCCGACTTGCCGCGCGTCACCTTATAGAGTGGCGGTTGAGCGATATAAAGATGCCCATTCTCGATCAGTTGCGGCATCTGACGGTAGAAAAATGTCAAAAGGAGGGTTCGGATATGCGCACCGTCGACATCCGCGTCTGTCATGATGACAATCTTATGGTATCGAAGCTTTGAGATATCAAATTCGTCACGGCCAATCCCCGTGCCCAGCGCCATGACCAAATTACCAATTTCCTGGCTGCTTAACATCCGGTCAAAGCGGGCCCGCTCCACGTTCAAGATTTTCCCTTTCAAGGGCAATATCGCCTGGGTCTGACGGTCACGCCCTGTCTGAGCGGAACCACCGGCAGAATCCCCCTCGACCAGAAACACCTCTGTCTTTGCGGGGTCCTTCTCAGAACAATCTTTCAACTTTCCCGCCAGGAAATTCACGTCCATCGCCGTTTTGCGCCGTGTGAGTTCGCGGGCTTTGCGCGCAGCCTCGCGTGCTTGCGCGGCTTCAATGATCTTGCCAACGATGATCTTGGCTTCATTCGGGTTCTCCTCGAACCACTCCGCCAATTTTTCATTCATCAAGCTCTCAACTGCCGGACGCACCTCCGAACTCACGAGCTTATCCTTTGTCTGTGAGCTGAATTTCGGATCCGGCACCTTGACGCTCAGCACGCAGGTCAGCCCTTCTCGGGCGTCATCGCCGGTGAAGCTCACTTTCTCTCGCTTTGCGATGCCAGAGGACTGCGCATAGGCATTGATGGTTCGCGTCAAAGCGCCGCGAAAACCGGCAATATGCGTCCCGCCGTCACGTTGGGGGATGTTATTCGTGAACGGCAGCACATTTTCATGATAACTGTCGTTCCACCACATGGCGACTTCGACACCGATCTCATCACGCTCCCCTTTGACAAAGATCGGATCTGACATCATTGCCGCTTTGTTGCGGTCCAGATATTTGACAAACTCTTTGACACCGCCTTCGTAGTAAAGCTCTGCGCTCAACGGCTCGACAGGTCGCTCATCCTTTAAAACGATGCGCACACCGGAATTCAAAAAAGCCAGTTCGCGAAGCCGTTTTTCAAGCGTTTCAAAAGAGTAATGCAGGTTCGAAAACGTATCTGTGGACGCTAAAAAGCGAACCTGGGTGCCTGTTCGATCGGTTGGCCCGACAACCTCCAAATGGCGAGTTGTAAACCCCCCTTCAAAGCGAGCGATATGTTCTTTCCCGTCGCGCCAGATGCGCAACTCCAACCAGTCAGAAAGCGCGTTGACGACCGACACACCCACACCGTGCAAGCCGCCGGACACTTTGTAGGAATTGCTATCAAATTTATCGCCTGCGTGAAGTTGCGTCATGATCACCTCAGCGGCAGAAACACCCTCCTCCTCGTGAATGCCAACCGGGATACCCCGCCCATTGTCAGAGACAGAAACCGAGTTGTCATCGTGGATTGTCACCGTAACCGCATCTGCGTAGCCGGCCAAAGCCTCATCAATGCCGTTGTCCACGACTTCATAGACCATGTGATGCAGACCGGAACCGTCATCGGTATCGCCAATATACATCCCTGGTCTTTTGCGAACAGCTTCTAATCCCTTGAGAACCTTGATGGAATCTGCGCTGTATTCTTGCGCATTCTGCTCTGGCTCAGACATGCAAAAACCCTTTTTGTTTCTCTCCACTTATAGTGTTTTTCGACCCGTATGTCACGCCAATGACACAACAGCTTGTGTTCACCAAGCGGCTGGCAACACTTGCGAAACACCGTCGCTCTCGCGCACCTCAAAAGCTTGCGCGCGGTTGCCTAAGGCAGAGAAAAACTCAGGGCCCGTGCCTGTCATCCAAGCCTGAGCACCTAGCGTGCAGATCTCATCGTAGAGAGCAGCCTGGCGATCTGCATCAAGATGTGCGGCCACCTCATCAAGCAATAAAAGAGGAGGAGAGCCAAAATCAGTCTGCAAAGCACGGGCATTTGCCAAAACCAGTGACACCAGCAGCGCTTTTTGCTCTCCTGTCGAGCAATCGCGCGCAAGAACGCCTTTGGCTGCGTAAATCCCATGCAAATCGGCGCGATGCGGGCCGATTAATGTTCTACCCGCCGCCATATCGCGCGGGCGACTGTCTGCGAAAGCCTGCTTTAACTCTGTAACCGTCGCGGGCATGTCGCACTCAAGTCTAAGACCGGCGTTGGGAAAAGCAGTTTCCGCTTGAGCTTGCGCGGCTTCAATTGCCGACAGCGCAGCCAGGCGGCCGTGATGAAGGGCCGTTCCACTTTCCGCCATTTGCATTTCCAGCGCTGTATACCAGGCGGGGTCACGTACCATATCCTTCAGCAATCGGTTCCGTTCTCGCATCGCTTTCTCGTATGCAATGCTGTGATCCGCGTGCTCGGGCAAAAAACTCAATGTCATTCGGTCTAGAAACCGTCGTCGCCCTTCCGCTCCCTCAATCCAAAGCCGGTCCATTGACGGAATAAGCCAAAGAACCCGGGCAACACGCGCCAAGGCGTTCTGCGGTGCTGATTTCCCGTCGATAAGGATCTGACGTGATGCGCCCGCCTCGGACCGGATGTCGATTTCATGGTGTTGATGGTGGGCGCATAGAACAGCGGTAATTTTCCATCCGATGGCTTCCGGCCTGCGGGTCATTTCTTCAGCGCTGGCGCGACGCAACCCGCGTCCGGGAGAAAGTAGTGAGAGCGCCTCGAGGACATTTGTTTTTCCAGCGCCGTTTGCGCCGAAAAGCGACACGGGACGCGGGTCAATGTCAAGAGCGGCACGGTGATGCGACCTGAAATGCGAAAGCGTGAGATGAGATACGTGCAGGTGTTCCATCTAGGGGACGTTTTCTTGAAAAGAAAACGGTCGGAATTTTTGAAAAATTCCGCCCCCGTCACACCCGCATGGGCATGACAACATAGACGGCAGAGGTATCATTGCCCTCGCGCATAAGCGTCGGGTCACCCGACGAATTAAACATGAAAACCGCATTCTCACGATCCACTTGGCTGGCGATCTCTAAGAGATACTTCGCGTTAAACCCGATTTCTAAACGCTCATCTCCATATGCCACGACCAATTCTTCCTCTGCGGCACCACTATCAGGGGCGTTTACCGAAAGAACCAGGCGATCTTCATCCAATTGCATCTTTACGGCGCGTGACCGTTCTGAACTCACCGTTGCGACGCGGTCTACTGCCTGTGCAAAATCTGTTGCATCCACTTCCAGCTTGCGACTGTTGCCCTGGGGGATCACACGGCTGTAGTCTGGAAACGTGCCGTCTATCACTTTGGAGGTCAATGTGATGTCCGGCGTTGCAAAACGTACCTTTGTTTCTGACACAGAGACAGCAATCATCATCTCATCATCGTCCAGCAGTTTGCGTAGCTCGCCCACTGTCTTTCGTGGCACGATCACGCCGGGCATGTTTTCAGCGCTTGCCGGCACATCAGCGTCGATCCGAGCAAGACGGTGCCCATCTGTAGCGACACAACGCAGAACCGGGCCCCCATCTGACTGTGCGATATGCATGTAGACGCCATTGAGATAGTAGCGCGTTTCCTCCGTTGAAATGGCGAATTTGGATTTGTCAAAAAGCCGTCGCAAGGTTGGTGCGCTTGCCGTGAAATTAGCCGTATATTCTGAAGACGCCATCACTGGAAAATCCTCGCGCGGCAGTGTCGCGAGCGAAAAATTTGAGCGACCAGCCTCCACCGTCATCCGGCCAGCGGCCGTGTCTGCATTCAGATTGATCAACGCCCCATCTGGAAGCTTCCTAACAATTTCATGCAAGAGCGTCGCTGAAACTGTGGTTGCCCCAGCGCGTTCAACCTGTGCCACTGTCTTGTCAACGACTTCGATATCAAGATCGGTGGCGCGGAACGACACGTCGTTTCCCTGCGCTTCAATCAGCACATTTGCAAGGATCGGAATTGTATTGCGCCGCTCCACAACGGATTGCGCCTGGCTCACCGCTTTGAGCAGCGCCGCGCGTTCGATGCTTAACTTCATGTGCTTTCTCCGTTCGGGGTGCCCGGTACTGCAGACTACCCCTATACCCCCGCTAAGCAAGACTTTTGCGATTTTGCGTGCGCTAATGCAATAGCGGCCTCAGAACGGTCACGATGAGCCTCTGATCTGCCGATAGATTTTAGGATTTCAAAGCGCGTCCCAGCAATTCAAGGTCCTCGGCGATCTGCCCATCCGATTGCTTGAGCTCTTCAATCCGTCTGACGCCATGCATGACAGTCGTATGATCCCGACCGCCAAATCTACGCCCAATTTCAGGCAAAGAGCGACTGGTAAGCTGTTTGCACAGATACATCGCTATCTGGCGCGGTCGGGCATAGCTGCGCAAGCGCTTAGGACCGATCATATCACTCAAGCGGATATTGTAATGCTCGCTTACTTTGCGCTGAATTTCTTCAACGGTAATCTTGCGCTCTGAATCGCGCAATACATCAGCTAAACAATCTTGGGTCAACTCCATGTTAATTTCGCGCCCCACCAAAGATGCGAAGGCGAAAAGCCGGGTCAACGCACCTTCCAACACACGCACATTTGACGTGATGCGATGGGCCAGAAATTCCAAGATCCCGTCTTCCAAAATCAACTTTGGATAGCTTTGGCGCTGCATTTCGACCTTGCTTTGTAAAATGCCCAAACGAAGCTCGTAGTCGGTGGGATGCAAATCTACCACAAGGCCACATTGCAGACGCGATTTAACGCGCTCTTCCAGATCTTTAATTTCGCCCGGCGCGCGATCTGCAGAAATGATGATCTGCTTGTGTTGATCTACCAGCGCATTGAACGTGTGAAAAAACTCTTCCTGCGTGCTGTCCTTGCCAGCGATGAACTGCACGTCGTCGACCATCAACACGTCTACAGAACGAAACATCTCTTTGAAATCCATCATCTTTCGGTCACGCAGCGCTTGTACAAATCGGTACATGAACTGCTCTGCCGATAGGTATAGAACGTTCATCGACGGTTTGCGTTGGTGCAGCTCAAGCGCGATGGCGTGCATCAGGTGCGTTTTGCCCAACCCCACGCCACCGTAGAGAAACAATGGGTTAAAGGTAACAGGGCCGCCTTCGGCCACGCGGCGCGCCGCAGCATGGGCCAATTCGTTTGGTTTTCCAACCACGAAATTGTCAAAACAGAACCGCGGATCGAGCGGTGCTGTGCTCAACAGATCCGCTTTTGCGGAGGGTCGGGGCGCAACATTGCTCGCCTTGATCGACGGCTTTGGTGTCGCAGCAGCCTCCGCCTGAGAGGACAAAGCAAAGTTCAACCGCGATGCTGTCAGCCCAGCGGAATTGATTTCATGCAGTAACAGGTCCGAGAAATTCTCGCTAACGTAATTCCCAAAAAAGTTTGTTGGGACATGAAGCGTGGCAATGCCATCTGTTACCGCGCCAGGAACCAGGGGATCGATCCAGTTGGTGAAGTTGCTTTGACCAACCGTCTTCAAAAGCCGTTGTCTGATTTCGCTCCACTGCTCCTGCGTCATATGCTGGCAATCCCCGTCACCTGAAGCGCGTCAGCTAACGCCACGCGCAGAATTATCTGTCAGACGCAGTGATGAAGTCAGCAAAACGCTGGTACACGCCCGTCGGACATTTCCGTAATCGCTAGATCTTTACGCTGGGTTTACCTTGCAGCTACCCGGCCGGATCTAGGCCACTATTTTCTCGACAGGGTAAATGTGCGGCAGCAACACCTACAAACCTACACGCAGCCCTTGTGAAAAACTGCGGCACGCGCCCCCTCTCATCCGTCATGGTCGCAACCTTGAGGATGAAAGACCTGTCCCCCCTTCAGCGATGATGAATCGCCTCACGTTGATAGCAACGGATTTCGACGACCTTCAACATATCTTCAAACTTGACTCGCAAATCTTTGGCAAAGAATCTGCGATGTCAGTTTAGCGTGCACTCGAAAGAAAAAGGCGCCCATCAGGGCGCCGCGCAAGCTGGGTAGAGATGCCAAAGGCATTGCTGCCGCTATCCAAGCGCTTTTACACGCGCAGACAGACGAGACATCTTGCGTGCTGCCGTGTTTTTGTGAAACACACCTTTGGTCACGCCGCGCATCAGTTCCGGCTGGGCTGTGCGCAAGGCGGCAATAGCAGCGTCTTTATCGCCCGTCGCGATCGCTTCCTCAACTTTACGCAGAAACGTCCTGATACGAGACCGGCGCGCTTTGTTCACCTGCATGCGCTTTTCATTCTGCCTCGCGCGTTTTTTTGACTGGGGTGAGTTGGCCATATAACTGTCCTTTGATTTATTCGCACGCGAATGCCCTCAATACAGCAGAGTATCTACCAAAGGTCTCTAGCCAAGCGGGCTGCACGCGCATGATCAAGGCCGCTGATACCCGGCGCGAACAACGATTGCAAACACGTTTATCTGCTTCAGATCCAGATCAAACACTATCGGTCTTTGAAATCCGCTGGACGCTTTTCAAGAAAGGCTGTCATGCCTTCTTTCTGGTCTTCTGATGCAAACAGCGAATGAAATACCCTGCGCTCAAACAAGAGCCCCTCGCTTAGCGGCACCTCGTAGGCGCGATTGACGGCCTCTTTCACTACCATGACGGATATCATCGATTTCTCAGTGATTTTCTTGGCCGCTGATAAAGCTTCTTCGAGCAAATCCGAAGCCGCCACGACGCGAGACACCAATCCAGCGCGCTCCGCCTCAGCCGCATCCATGAACCGACCCGTCAAGTTCATGTCCATGGCTTTTGACTTACCCACAAAGCGGGTCAAACGCTGCGTGCCGCCGATGCCTGCGACAACGCCCAGGTTGATTTCGGGCTGCCCGAATTGCGCAGTGTCTGAACAGATGATGAAGTCACACATCATGGCCAATTCACACCCACCGCCCAGCGCGTAGCCTGATACGGCTGCGATAATGGGCTTTCGGATGCGCATGATCTGCGCCGTCTCGGGTGTGAAAAGATCGCCAGAGAAAACCTCAACAAAGCTCTTGTCTTTCATCATGGCGATATCCGCACCGGCGGCAAAGACCTTTTCCGACCCCGTGATCACGATGCAGCGCACACCCTCATCTTGCTGACAGGCGGCTAAACACGCAGCCAGTTCCGAGAGTAATTGATCATTGAGCGCATTAAGCGCTTTGGGCCGGTTGAGCGTGATCAGCGCCACGTGATCCTTTACATTCAAGATGATCGTCTCATAGGCCATCGCTGCGTCTTCCTCTTTATCTGCGCGCATGTGCATATCACGAAGGCACATGCCTTCAACTATCTTTGGCAGGCGGGGCAATAGAACGTCGAACGCCCTGACTGAACCATACGCCTGACGGTTTTTGTACATCCCCGCGAACGGCAAACCTCTCCTTCGCGGCCATACACGTCAAAACGATGCTGAAAATAACCAAGCTCGCCGTCGGTCTGACGAAAATCGCGCAACGAAGAGCCGCCCGCCTCAATCGCTTCTGAGAGCACATCCCGGATGATGGGGACAAGTGTTGCAATGCGCATGGCCGAGATCCGGCGCGCCTTGCGTGCAGGGTGAATCCTCGCCCGGTAAAGCGTTTCGCAAACGTAGATATTACCGAGCCCGGCAACCACCCGCTGATCCAGCAGCGCCGCTTTGATCGGGGTATTCCTATGCTGTAGCGCTTGCTTCAAATAGACCTCGTTAAAGGCATTTCCAAAAGGCTCGGGACCAATTGGCTTCAACAACCGATGCTGATCGGCGCATTGTGTATCGAACACATCCATCGCCCCGAAACGGCGGGGATCATTGAATGTGATGCGCGCGCCATTTTGCATGTGAAGCACCACGTGATCATGCTTTTCTGGGGCTGGATGCTCGTGCACAAACCTGCCTAAAGGGTCGCCAGAAATCAGCAAACGGCCAGACATACCAAGGTGGATCAGCAACGTCTCGCCCGACGAAAGATCCGCGAGCAGATATTTGGAACGCCGTCTCAGCGCGATCACCTTCTGGCCGGTTAAGCGGAGGGCCATATTCTCAGGAAACGGCCAGCGCAGATCCGGTCGGTTCACCTCGGCCTTTTGGATGATCCCGCCCTCCAGAACTGGCAACAGTCCGCGGCGAACTGTTTCAACCTCGGGCAGTTCCGGCATTGGATCCCTCTCGGCTTTCACCGCACTGCGGCAAATCGTGGTTTGTATCTGACTGTCTGGCGCTATATTCCCGCGATGACAACATCGAGATCGACAAGATGACAGATCAGACGACGCACTTCGGCGCCCAAACGGTGCGGGAGGATGAAAAGGCCGGGATGGTGCGCGGTCTTTTCACAGATGTAGCCGCCAAATACGACATTATGAATGACGTGATGAGTGTCGGCATCCACCGCCTGTGGAAAGAGGCGATGATGGATTGGCTGGCACCGCGCGAGGGGCAGCACCTTCTGGATGTCGCAGGCGGCACGGGTGACATCGCATTCAAGTTCCTCACCCGGGCGGGACATGCGCGCGCAACCGTTTGCGATCTCACCGAGGGCATGCTGATCGAAGGGCGAAAAAGAGCTGAGGCAGCGCAGCGTGCCGATGCACTGGACTGGGTGGTGGGTGATGCCATGTCACTGCCTTTCGAAGACAACCATTTTGACGTCTATACCATCAGCTTTGGCATAAGAAACGTCACCCGGCCGGAAGATGCGCTGGCGGAAGCCTACCGCGTGCTGAAGCCAGGCGGGCGATTGATGGTTCTCGAATTCAGTCAACTGCCGAACCCCATGATGCAGAAAGCCTACGATCTTTACAGTTTCAATGTGATCCCACGCATGGGTCAGCTCATCGCAAATGATCGAGAGAGCTATCAATATCTGGTTGAATCTATTAGAAACTTCCCAGATCAAGAACGCTTTTTGACGATGGTGCGTGGCGCTGGTTTTGAGCAGGCGCGCTATCGCAACCTAAGCATGGGCATCGCAGCCTTGCATTCTGGGTGGAAGCTATGAACGGGGCTTTGCACCTTCGAGAGATCAAAGGGAGACTTGGAGGGCATGGGAGGTCCCGGGTCGGACCCGGGACACCGCGGCGTTAATGCGCGGGCCGCATAACATCTGGAGATTGATCCGTACCGGCGCGACATTGGAGCGGACGGGTGCGATGAATATCGTGCTGGACGCTTTTGAAGCACCCCCCGCATTGCGCTTTATCGCCCGCGCGCTGGGGCTGCCTTTCAAGTTTCTGGGATATCGCGGTGATCCGACAATGCCACCCGCAACACGGGCGCTGACCGCACTCGGTCCGGCCTACATTAAATTTGGTCAGATTTTATCGACACGCCCCGACGTCGTCGGGGATGAGATGGCGGCACAGCTACGGGTGTTACAAGATAAGCTCCCCCCCTTCTCTGTTCAGGAGGCCCGAAAAGAAGTCGAGCGGGAACTTGGTCAGCCGATAGATCACATCTTTTCCGAGTTCAGCGCGCCGATTGCGGCGGCGTCCATAGCGCAGGTGCACAAAGCAAAGCTGATCGATGATGAGACATATGTGGCGGTAAAAGTGTTGCGTCCGGGCGTTGAGCGTGCGTTTCGAAGAGATGTAGATGCGTTTTATCTTGCCGCGCGCATGATCGAGTTTTTCGCGCCAGGCTCGCGCCGCCTGCGCCCAATGGACGTGATAGAGCATTTTGAGGGCGTCGTTCAGGGGGAACTTGACCTTCGGCTCGAAAGCGCTGCAGCCTCTGAGTTTGCGGCGAATACCGCGAAAGACGAAGGGTTCACGCTGCCACAAATCCAGTGGGGGCTCTCTGCCCGCCGGGTCATGACATTGGGCTGGGCGGATGGCGTGCCAATGGGTGACAATGACGCGCTTGATGCAGCAGGGCATGATCGTGCGGCATTGGGTGACCGCGTGCTTCAGCTATTTTTGAACCATGCACTTCGCGACGGGTATTTTCACGCGGACATGCATCAGGGCAACCTCAAGGTCGCGGCAAACGGCGATATCATCGCCTATGATTTTGGCATCATGGGCTACATTGATGAATACACACGGCGCGTTTATGCCGAGATCCTCTATGGATTTACAAAGCGCGACTACAAACGCGTGGCGAAGGTTCATTTTGAAGCGGGGTATGTGCCTGCGGATCGCGACGTGGAAGAGTTTGCACGTGCTTTACGCGCCGTGGGGGAGCCCATATTTGGCATGGATGCCACCCGTATTTCGATGGCCCGGTTGCTCGCGTATTTGTTTGAAGTGACGGAACGCTTTGGCATGGAGACGAGGACTGAATTGATTTTGCTGCAGCGCACGATGGTGGTCGTGGAAGGCGTCGCAAGATCTTTGAACCCGCAGATCAACATCTGGGAAGTCGCGAGCCCGATCGTGGCGACGTACATTTCAAAATCGATTGGGCCACGCGCCGTTTTTTCAGATTTGGCCAACACCTTGCTGGTGCTCACACGATTTGGGCCGCGCTTACCTGCGTTGGTAGAAGAAGCCTTGTTACGGCAGAGCAACGAAGCCTCCATAGATCGACGGCCGTTCAAACGTTGGTTGTTTGCTGCCGCAGCAGCGGGTGCGATAAGCGCATTTGGTGCCGTATTTTTACTCACTGCCTTCGTGTAAATGTGACACTGGGGGCGGCTGTCTGCCTCCCCCAGACCCCCTCCGAGAGTTTATTTGGCAAGATGAAAAGAGCTTTGTGTCAGCGCATGTCGGCATCGAGATCTGAGACCACGCGACGCAGCATGCGCGCTGGCGGCGGCCGTTAACCTTTTGGGGGCCCGAGCCCTACAATCGCGCAGAGATTCTGGCGCATTGATAAAAGGCAGGCGTGACGTGAGTTACATGGAGCATTCCTAAGGTTATCTTTTCTCTAGAGTTTCCCGCCTTTAACCTGAGACACATCCAGCACCCTTGAAGTAGGTCCAATACTCATTTAGCGCGTAAAGTTCGCAGACTTTGGCGATTGCCTCGAACATGTCGGTGAACGTCCTCGCACCGATGCGCCGGAGGTGGGCCTTGAGCTTTGAGAATGCCATTTCGATAGGGTTCAGGTCTGGGGAATACGGCGGAAGGAAGAGGAACCAGCACCCTGCATCGCGCATTGCCTTTGCTGCTGAGGCGTTCTTGTGCGTGGCCAAGTTATCGAGAATGGCGACCGTGCCAGGTTCCAGTTCCGGGATTAACACCTTCTCGACGTAGGCCGCGAAGGCAGGGCCATCCATTGCCCCTTTGATGACCCAGGGCGCGATCATGGCATCGGCGGTGAGCCCCGCGATGAAGATTTGTGTCCCCCACGACCCGAATGGCGCGTTCATGATCAAGCGATCCCCACGCGGCGCCCATCCCCGCAACCGGATCAGGTTGGTTTTGACCGAAGTTTCGTCAATAAACACAGCACGTTCAGGCTGAGTTGACACAGCCGGGATGCGGTGCCTGAACCAGTCTTCGCGCTGCCGCTTTACCTTGCTGCGACGGCGCTCGGCGGCCACCAGCGACTTTTTTGCGTATAGCCGAGCTTGCGGAGAAATTTACCAATCGCGTTCGGATGCGCACGCACGCCAGTCGCGTCGTGCAGGGCCGATGCCAGTTCCGGCATCGTGATATCGCCATCCTCCGCGATGATTTCCATGAAGAAGACGCGATGCGGATCGAGCTTGCCCTTGCCCTTGGGGCGACCTTGAGGGGCTGCGCAGGCCTGACCCGTGCGCCGGATCGCAAGCCCCCATCGCGCCCCAGTCGCTGGCGAAAGCTTCAAGCGCAACGCCGCCGCGCGCCCGCTTAACCCTTCCTCAATCAATCTCTGAAACCGCGCTCGAAGCGCATCCGGCAAAGGTGCTGACATCATCCATCCTCCAACACAGCATGAAGCAAAAATCAGCGCTCATGGGAACCTCAACGATTCAGGTTTTCGGCGGAGTGCTTTAGAATGTATCTTTCGTTTGGTATCTGAAGCCAGTTGGAGCGCTTTTCGAGCACTGCAGCGCATGCAATGGCGGTGAGGGAGGCGATTTGTTTGCGGGTAGCGATAGGTGTGCGAGACTTCGGCACATATCGGCGGCGCATTTCGGGTATGGAGGACATACCATCTGATGGCGTGGATGTGTCACTGATCTGCCCGTCGTGCGACTGGGTAAGTGCATCTGCAGACGGGCATTATAGCGCAGGATATTTTCCAAGGAACGCTCAAACATCCGGTCATGATTGCCTTTGAAACAGATCCAATGGCGGCACAAGCTTCTCCGAACGGTCATCCAGTTCAACAGACTTTCGTGGCTGGTCTGCGATCTGTGTAATCGCTCAAAAACGATTTGAGCATCAGGCGACCACCTGAATCGATCCATCCAAAACAGAAGCTAACCTCATGAGTTTACCGTGGATATCCGTAAAAGCACTGCGTGGGATCGGCATCTGAACGCACCAAAGCTGCCCGCCGGTCGAGAGGCGGGCGACATCAATTAAACCGGTGATCGGACCTTAGATCACGTCGAATTGCAGCGGCTTGATCTGTGTAAAAAGACCCGTCGCCTCAAGCGCATCCAACGCAATGGCCGGCACAGGTTCGTCTACATACAGCAGTGCAATCGCTTCGCCTTTGACTGCGGCACGGCCCAATGTGAAGTTTGCGATATTGACGCCGTTTTCGCCCATGGTCTGACCCAGCGCCCCAATGATGCCAGGGACATCTTCGTTGGTGGTGTAGATCATGTGGGTCCCAACCTCGGCGTCGATAGTGATGCCTTTGATCTGGATGAAGCGCGGTTTGCCGTCTGAAAACACGGTGCCGGCAATGGAGCGTTCACGAAGCTCAGTAACCACCGTGACTTTGATATACCCATCGAAAACGCCGGATTTGTCTTGATTGGTGGTGCTGATCTGTATGCCTTTTTCCCGGGCAACAACCGGAGCGCTGACCATGTTCACATCGGGGTTTGCGCGTTTCATGATGCCGGCAACAACGCTGCAATTCAGCGCTTCCAGATTCATCGCAGCGACGCTGCCGTCATAGAGGATGTTGATCGCCTTTATAGGTTCGTCGGTCAGCTGGCCGATGAAGGCGCCTAGATGCCCGGCAAGCTTTACCCAAGGGCCCATGACCTTCGCCTCCTCAGCCGTAACGGAGGGCATATTGAGCGCGTTGCTCACCGCCCCAGTCAGCAAATAGTCAGACATTTGTTCAGCTACCTGCAGGGCAACATTCTCTTGAGCTTCGGTCGTGGCGGCGCCCAGGTGCGGGGTGCAGACAACATTAGGGAGGTTGAACAGCGGGTTCTCTTTCGCGGGTTCTTCTTTGAAGACGTCAAAAGCAGCGCCTGCAACATGGCCCGATTGCAAGAGATCGGCCAAGGCTTGCTCATCCACCAGACCCCCGCGCGCGCAATTGATAATGCGGACGCCCTTCTTGGTTTTCTCTAGGTTCTCGCGGCTCAGAATATTTGCCGTCTGCTCTGTAAAGGGAACATGGAGCGTAATGAAATCAGCGCGAGAAAGAAGGTCGTCGAGTGCGACCTTTTCAATCGCCATCTTCTCGGCCTTCTCCTCGCCCAGGAAGGGATCATAGGCCAGCACTTTCATCTTCAGCCCGCGTGCGCGGTCGCAAACGATGCCGCCGATGTTACCGGCGCCGATGACGCCGAGCATTTTGCCTGTCAGCTCGACCCCCATGAATTTGGACTTTTCCCATTTGCCCGCATGGGTGGAGGCAGAGGCTTCGGGGATTTGCCGGGCCACTGCGAACATCATCGCGATGGCGTGTTCGGCGGTTGTGATCATGTTGCCGAAAGGCGTGTTCATCACGATCACACCTTTTTTCGACGCCTCTTCCTTGTCAATGTTATCCGTCCCGATGCCCGCACGGCCAATCACTTTGAGATTGGTGGCGTTTGCCAGGATCTTTTCTGTCACCTTGGTGGCGGAGCGAATGGCAAGACCGTCGTAGTTGCCGATGATCTCCGCCAATTTGTGTTTATCCTTACCGACATCAGGTTGGAAATCGACGTCAATGCCGCGGTCTTTGAAGATTTGTACTGCCGCATCACTGAGCTTGTCGGAAATAAGTACTTTGGGGTTCATGGCGTGTTTCTTTCAATTAAAATTCGACGGTGCCCCGGACTTGATCCGGGGCCTCCTGGGTGACGGGAGGTCCCGGGTCAAGCCCGGGACCGGATCACCTCGTGATTTCGATCTCAAAAGCCCAGGCCAGCCAGGGCAGCATGGCAACGATATCCGCGGTCTCAACGGTACCGCCGCACCAAATCCGCAAACCGGGAGGCGCGTCGCGATAACCGCCGATATCCAATGCTACACCCTCATCCGCCAACCGTTTGGCCACCGCTTTGGCAAAAGCTGCACCGTCAGCGATACGGCCGTCTGTGAACTTGAGGCACACGGACGTATTCGAGCGGGTCGCGGGATCAACCGCGAGAAAATCGATCCAATCATGGGCGGCGACAAACTCGGCAATGGCGGCGGTATTAGCATCCGCGCGGGCGATGAGACGATCGAGGCCCCCAACGGACCTGGCCCAGGCCAGGGCTTGGAGATAATCTTCCACACACAGCATGGAGGGAGTATTAATCGTCTCCCCTCGGAAGATGCCTTCATTCAACTTACCCGCCTTGGTTAGACGGAAAATCTTGGGAAGCGGCCAGGGGGGTGTATAGCTCTCCAAGCGCTCCACCGCGCGCGGGCTGAGGATCAGCATGCCATGCGCCGCTTCCCCACCCAACACCTTCTGCCAAGAGAAGGTGGTCACGTCTAGCTTCTCCCAAGGCAGCGCCATCGCAAATGCAGCGGAGGTTGCATCGCAAAGCGTTAAGCCGGCGCGATCCGCGGGGATCACATCACCGGTGGGAACACGCACGCCGGAGGTGGTGCCGTTCCAAGTGAAACAGACGTCGTGATCATAGTTCAGCGCAGCCATATCGACGATCTCGCCATAATCAGCGGTATGGGTCGTCACCTCGATCTTGAGCTGTTTGACCGCATCCGTCACCCAACCTGCGCCAAAGCTTTCCCAAGCGACCATTTCCACGCGACGTTCGCCCAACATCGTCCACATTGCCATCTCATAGGCGCCTGTATCAGAGGCAGGCACAATGCCAATGCGATAGTCAGCGGGTATGCCCAGAATGTCCCGCGTGGTTTCGATCGCCTCCAAAAGCTTTGCCTTACCCACAGCCGCACGATGCGAGCGGCCCAGCGGCGCACCACTTAAGTTTTGTATATCGAAGAGCGGCGGCTTGGTGCACGGGCCAGAAGAAAAGCGTGGGTTTGTAGGCTTGACCGTTGGTTTCTGAGCCTTACCCACGGCGATGTCTCGCGCGCCACCGCGACGCGCCAGTTCGTTGAGTTCCATCAGTGTTACCCTCTCAGATATGCGCCCTTCGTTGGGGAAGGGTGTCCCACAACCCGGATACCGAAAACCCAGTAAAACATGCAATAGGCACAGACGCTTATTGTGCAGACGATTGTAGCTTTTTGCAGAACAATGCAGAAACACGTGTTTCCGATTGGCACAAAATTGACACAACGGAAACTCGTTTTGTTCCAGCCCAAGAAAACGAAAACCCCGGCGCAGCGGCCACTGCATCCGGGTTGAAAGACGTTGTAGAAAGCGTCAAAACGTGTGGTGACTATATCGCAACATTCCCCATTTTGGCAATCCATTGGGGGGCGTTGGTATGAGTATTTCTGCGCAAATCCCTCGCAACATAAAGAAAGCATCGCGTAGCATAGCATATGCGGCATGGCTGGATAACCCCGACGCATGGCTTGGCCTGTCAACGGTGCTTGAGGCGCGTCTTGAGCCGCAGCAACGGGCGGCGCTGGCCTATGCGGCGCTGCGGTCCCTGAGCGAAGAACACGCAGCGGCTGTCTGCGATGCTGTCCTTCCTGATTGTACGAGCGCACCGATTGCACCGCTTTTTGGTCACATGGATCAGGCCGAACATTGGACAGAATGGGCCGAATCTGAGGCGCTGGACGCCTATTGCCTTGCCAGTTTCAACGCGATGGCAGGATCACGGCAAGCGGCTTTCCTCGACTTTGTTTCAAGGAGGGCAGCGGCATGACCTATCAGCACCTTAGCTTTGCCCCCTGCGATATTGAACGACTCCTGCATCACATGCCAGCCGTTGCCTGTCAGGCTGAAAATGAATGGGCGGGCGGCTTTGCCAAGTCGATCATAAAGCAATCCCGGCGGCGTCACTGGAAACCCACACCTAAACAACTGAGCATCATGCAAAGGCTGGTTGCTGACCTCTTTTCCCATGGCGTGGTTGCTGATGATCTGGAGGTGCTGGAATGACCTACACCCCGATTGATCACCTTCCCAAGTCTGTGCGTGACGATAGCCGCGCCAAGACGCAAGAGTCGGTTGAACACCTCAAGGCTCTCTACGCACATGCCAAACGCATATCGCGCGGGCTGTTGACACTCACTGACCGCCAATCCCATGGCAAGCTGACCCGTGCAGAGGGGGCCGTGCTGTCTCGCATGGTGCTGGCCAATCTGCGCGCCTCTGCCCGTGGTCAACTGCATTACCATCCAGGCCGCGCCGTGCTGGCACGAGATACCGGATACAGTGAGCGCACCGTGTCCAAAGCGCTGACACGTCTCAAAGACTTGGGACTGATAGAGGTTGCGCGCTATGCCAAGGGGGGGCGGGTGCATAACCACGGGCTGGTGACTGAATGGAGGTCAGGCGGGCTTGATGGCCTGTTAGAGGTGCTGCGCAATCTGGGATATAGACTGGGCAAGAGCATTGCTGACACGGTGTCAGAAGCGGTAAATTGGATACGCACAAAGCTATCCAAGCGCCAAGAAAATAAGGATCAAGGCGCCAATCCTACCGGGAACTTACTTCCCGGCACCTTGGTATGTAATCCAAAGGGAACACCTGAACCGTCTAACGGCGCGCCAGCGGCAAGCGTTGGCTGCGCAGAGAGTGAACCCGAACCCCATGGGCCGAGTTTAGATCAGCGCATCCGATGGTTGGCAAGGCGGGCCGCAGCTGCTGTTCGGGCGCGTCACGGGCTGCAAGAGCCTGAAATGGTCCCAATGCCCCAATCCGGGAAGCTGGGGGGGGTCGCGGGGCGGGGTCTTGCTTTCTCTCTCCCAAAAAATCCGGGGAGGGGCGTTGATGGTTAGGGCTTCGAAGGAAGCGGCGGCGGCGCTGCGCTTTCTGCCACGTTTGATCATCCCGGAGGGGCGGCTTGCCGGGAAGCGGTTGAAGCTGGCAAGCTATCAAAAGGACTTTGTGCGCGGTGCGTTTGGCAAAGGGATTGAGGCCGGGTGTCTGTCGATTGGGCGTGGCAATGCCAAGACTGCCCTGAGTGCGGGTATCAGCCTGGGGCATCTGATGGGCGAGATTGCGCCCCAGCCGAAACGGGAAATCATCTTTGCGGCGCGCAATCGGGATCAGGCCAAGACGGCATTCGGCTTTCTCTTGGGATTTATTGAGGGCCTGCCAGAGGAAGACCAAGAGCAATTCACCATTCGGCGTGGGTCCAAGCTGGAAGTGGAAACGGCAGAGAATGGTGGCGGTCTGGCGCGTGTGATTGCGGCGGATGGCAAGTCCATTCTGGGCGGTGCGCCGACGCTTGCGGTTCTGGATGAACGGGCGGCTTGGGAACGCGAGAAAGGCGATGCGCTGGAAAACGCCATCTTGTCCGGTCTGGGCAAACGGGACGGGCGGGCGCTGATTATCAGCGCGTCTGCCCCCGATGATGCGAACACCTTTTCGCGGTGGCTGGATGAACCGCCCCCCGGCACATACGTGCAGGAACACCGTCCGCACCCAGGATTACCGCCGGATGATCTGGATAGCCTTCTGGTGGCGAATCCTGGTGCGGTGGAAGGTATCGGGCCTTCATCTGAATGGCTGTCTGCCCAGGCACGGCGGGCCATTGCAAGGGGTGGGTCTGCGCTTTCCAGTTTCCGCAATCTCAACCGGAATGAGCGAGTGGCCTCTGATGACCGTTCCGTTCTGCTGACAGTGGATGAATGGCTTGCCTGCGAAGTGTCGCCAGATGATCTGCCAGCGCGTGACGGGCTTGTGGTCATGGGCATTGATCTGGGCGGATCACGGTCAATGTCAGCGGCGGCGCTTTATTGGCCCGAAACCGGGCGGCTGGAATGTGTTGGCGCTTTCCCCAGCAAACCCGGACTTGCCGACCGGGGGCAAGCTGATGGTGTGTCAGACCGCTATGTGGAGATGGCCGACAGGGGCGAATTGATCACCATGGGCGAAACCACCGTGCCTGTGGGTCGCTTTCTTGCCGAGGTAGTGGCGCAACTCGACGGGCAAACCCCGGCGGCGATTGTCGGGGACCGCTTTCGCCATGCAGAGTTTTTGGAAGCGCTGCGGGATGCGCACCTTGACCATGTGCCGATGATCTATCGCGGCTTTGGCTGGAAAGATGGGTCCGAGGACTGCGAACGCCTGCGCCGCGCTGTTTTTGAAGGGGCAGTGTCTACGGTGCCGTCGCTGCTGCTGCGGTCTGCATTTGCTGACGCGATCACGCTGGTAGACCCGGCGGGCAATCACAAGCTGGCGGCGGGGCGCTCAACGGGCCGAATTGATCCGGTGTCTGCGACCGTCGTGGCGGTGGCGCAAGGTGTGCGGATGAAACGCGCGCCCTCTAACACCGGGGGGCGTATCGCATGGGGATGACAGACACAGCCACGCGGCTGATTAAACGCTTTGGCCAAGACGCCACATTGCGCAAGCGCGGTGCGCCCTCCGGCCCGGAATGGAACCATACGCCGGGTGTGCCGGTGGACCATGCCGTGACGGTCGCTGTTACTGAATACACGATTGAGCAACGCAAAGGTGAAGTGATTTCAGGGTCCGATTTGAGGGTGTTCATGGCGGCGGGCATTGAACCCACCAATGCAGACACACTGGTGATAGGTGGTGACACGTTCCAAATCCACCGGGTCGCAACTCTTGGCCCAAACGGTGTGGTGATCTGCTATGAATTGCAGGTGGGCCGATGAGCAAGCGTCGGGAATATGCACGACACTCTGCCCACGTCACGCGCGGGCCGCGTTGGAAGGCGCTGCGGATGCTGGCGCTTGATCGTGATGGCTGGGCTTGTGTGCAATGCGGCGCGCGGCGTGGGCTGGAATGTGACCATATCCTACCCGTCCGGGACCGACCTGACCTCGCCTACACCCTGTCGAATTTACAGATACTTTGCGGGCGCTGTCATGCCCGCAAAACCCGCATCGAGGTGGGGCATAAAGCCCTGTCTCCAAAACGTCAGCAATGGCGCGACCTGCTGCGCGATATGCAGCGCAACCCTGTTGAGCAAGGAGATACACATGCTTGAATCACTGAAAATCACCCGTCGCCAGTCGGAAATCCGTCAGGAGCTGGCAAGTCTTGTCGGCAAGACAGACCCCACAGAAGATGAAACCCGGTCTATGGAAACCTTGGATGCGGAATACCGCACCAACGAAACCCGGTTCCGTGCCGCCCTTGTCGCAGAAGATGAAGAACGCCGGGAAGCCGGGGCGGAGCTTGAAACCCGCTCAGATACCGAATGGGCGGAGATGGCAACCAAGTTTGAAGTGCGTCAAGTCGCGATGGCTTTGGATGAAGGCCGCAAGCTAGATGGGGCGACCGCTGAAATGGTGGAAGAGTTGCGCAACGCAGGGGGCTTTCAAGGCATCCCAGTTCCGCTTGAAGCACTAGAAACCCGTGCTGGCGAAACCTTGGCAGGTGGCGTGCCTGACCCGATCCGCACCATGCCTACAATAGAGCGTATCTTTGCAGGCTCTAGCGCCACGCAAATGGGTTCCCGGATGATCAACGTTGGCGTCGGGGAGATCGAATACCCGGTTGCCACTGGCGGCGCGCAACCGGGCTGGGCTGCAACCGAAACCGGGGATGTCGGTGCGCCACAAGCCTACACAACGGTAGATCGCCCTATGAAACCTGACAACACTCTAGGGGTGCAAATGAAAATCACCCGCAAAGCGTTGAAACAAGCCGGTGCCGGTCTTGAGCAAGCCGTGCGCCGCGATATGTCAGCGGCCATTTTGCAAGAAACGGATCGGGCAATCTTCTTAGGGTCTGGAACAGGTGGTGAACCCCTGGGTGTCTTTCCCGGCGCATCGACCTATGGCATCACGGAAACCGCGCTTGGTGCAGCCGCGTCTTATGCTGCGTTCCGCGCGGCGGCAGTGCGATTCATGACGGCAAATGCGGCCAGCGGTCCTCGCGTGGTCAACTTGCTTGCAAGACCAGAAGTCTTTGATGGGATGGATGGCAACCTAATCAGTGGCACGGCCATTTCTGAGTGGGATCGTTTGGTCGCCAAGATCGGCAGTGTGCAGTTGAGCGCCAATGCCGTAGAGGCTCCAACGGGCAACCCGGCAGAAAACAAGGCGCTGCTAACCACAAGTGTAAATGGGGTGCCGCCAATTTTCTGCGGCGTTTGGGGCGCGGTTGATGTGATCCGCGATGCGGTAACGCAAGCCGCCTCTGGGCAGTTGGTTTTGACAGCACTGACCACGATGGACGTAACGGTTGCGCGCGGTGTGCAACTTGAAATCTTGACTGAGGTGCAATGATGCTGACCGGCTTTGCAGACGGCGGACTGGAAATCCGCAAGCGGACATCTAGTGCTTTGGCGCTGCATGGTCGTTTCCCTTATGGTCAACGTGCGGTCCTCAGTGATGGGGGCCGCACGGGCAGGCCGAAAAAAGAGGTGATTGCGCCACGGGCGTTTGCCTACCGGGTGGATCGACCAGAGGAGGATATTCACTTTCTGGTGGGTCATAGCTTTGACAAGCCTCTGGCATCCCGTTCCGCCGGGACGCTGGACCTTGTGGACGCTGACGATGCACTGACCTTCACCGCGACTATTTCAGAGGAAATGCAAGAAGTGTCCTATGTGCGGGACATTCTGGCGGGTATCTCTGCGGGCCTGACCCTTGGCATATCACCGGGGTTTCGCCTGCCACCCAAGCGGGCCGTGCCTGAGCCTGAAATGATTGAGGATGAAGGGCACGACCCTGAGAACGGGGCGCACAACGCGATCATCCGCACGGTGCTGGCGGCGCTGCTTTACGAAATCAGCATTGTCACAAGGCCCGCCTATCCTGAGGCGCAGGTTGAGGCACGCAATTGGTCGCCACCGCCGCAAGCGCGTGTCTTCTTCACAGGAAATGGGGCGCAAAGATGGCGGTAGTTTTGCAGCAACTAGAGGCGGTGCCCGCCAGCTATCCCGGTGTCTCTGACCTGTCCGACAAAGCACAGGATTTGAACCTTGATGCGCTTTGGCAAAGGCTGGAGGCTTACACCGCCTATCGGTTTACACCACGTGATGTGACTTGGACGCTTGAGGCGCAAGCCGGAGAGTATTGGACACCGCCCCTTGCCCCGGTTGTGTCCCTCTCTTGGGAAATTTGGGACGGCTCGGATTGGGAAACCATCACGCTATTGTCCGGCCCTCTTGGCCAGATCATTCCCAATGATGGTACCTATCGCGCCACTGCTGAAATTGGGAATGGCCCCGTACCTGCGACCGTCGGAGAGGCGTTCCGGCGTTTGGCGGAATACAGCGTTGAGATTGGAGATGACGGGATGGTTATGGGCCATCCTTCCCATGCAAGTCATTCATCCAGCATCGGTGAACTTGATGAGAGTTTTACACGTGCGCAGGCATGGGCGGCGCGCGCCTTGCAGTTGAGTGGCGCGGCGGACCTGTTGCGCGCATATCGGAGGGTCTGAGATGTGGCCATTTAGACGAAAAGAACCCGCTGTTGAGATACGCGCAACAGGCACAGGATACACCACGCAAGTGATGCAGGCGCGTGCGGATTATATCGCCGGGATTGACGGTGTGGCCGAATTGACAGGCACGGTGCAAGGCTGCGTCAGTCTTTGGGAAGGTGGATTAAGCCTGTCGGATGTGGAAGGCACGGACCTTCTGATCCCGAGTGTTTTGGCGATGGTGGCGCGATCCCTGGCCCTCAGAGGTGAAGCGATCTTTGTTATCCGTGACGAGGGGCTTTTGCCTTGCAGCGATTGGGATTTGACCACGCGCTATTCCAAGCCCACGGCATACCGCGTTGGCATTCCTGACACGGGCGGCGGCAAAACAGAAACCGTGCTTGCGGGTGAAGTGCTGCACCTGCGCATTGGTGCGGATGTGGGTATGCCCCATGTAGGCCAATCCCCCTTGCGGCGGGCGCGTCTGACGGCGGGTCTGTTGCACACGGTTGAGGGCGCACTGTCAGAGGTCTACGCCAACGCGCCGCTGGGGTCTTCTGTGGTGCCATTCCCCGAAGCCCCAGACCAAGACATGAATGACCTTGCGCGCGGATTCCGTGGCTTCAGGGGCAAGGTGCTGGTCCGGGAAAGCGTGAATGTCACAGCCGCTGGTGGTCCTGCGCCGCAGTCGGATTTGAAACCCACAGATGTGACGCCCGATATCTCCAAAGCCATGACCAAGGAAACGCTTGCAGGCGCAAAGGCATCTATCGAAATGACCTATGGTGTCCTTCCCGGCCCAAGCAATGTCGCTACCACTGGCCCGATGGTCCGGGAAGCGCAGCGCCATTTGGCCCAATGGACCTTGCAACCCATCGCCACGATGATTGCGCAAGAGGCATCCGAAAAGCTGGGCAGCACCGTGACGCTGGACGCCATGCGGCCCCTGCAAGCCTATGATGCTGGGGGCCGCGCAAGGGCGCTGTCGGCAATCGTGCAAACGCTGGCCATCGCAAAAGAGGCGGGCGTTGATCCTAAACAGGCACTCAAACTGGTGGATTGGGAGTAATGATGCGGATTAGAATTTTGGCAATGACTGTAGGAACAACGCGGCCTGATGATGGACCCCGCGTTGAGGCATACTTTGATTGTCATATTGGCGTCGTGAAGTTGGCAAACTGCCGTCTTGAAAGCACGTCGCGCGGCCTTCGTGTAGCCCTACCAGACAGGGTTTTCCTGCCGTCGCGTATTATCAAGGAAATAAAGGATGCAGCGCGTGAAAGGCGACAAGCTATTATCCGCAAAGATTAGGTGGTCCCCCAATGGGGGTTGACCGCTGCTTTACTTTTGAAGAGTGTATCTGTGGGCTTAAGAACCCTGACTGTGATAGCTGCAACACCTGACTAAGGTTTCATCCGTTGGCGCGGATGGCAGCGAATTGTGAACGCTTGGCGGCGTTTCACGCACCGGCAATATATGTCGGGGTGGTGACGCCATACAAGACCGCTTGCGGAAAATCGTCACGCCTCTCTCACAGGAGGTTCTTAACACCCCGGCACCAGCCCGCCGCTGGCATCGGCCTTAAGAAGCCAAAACTGTGAGAACTTAAATGACAAAACCTCTACCCAAAACCCGTAAAGAACTCCAAGCTGAAGCGATGCACTTGGATGGCCTGCTGAATGTCGCGATAGGCTATGATATGGCGCATGATGACGACAAACTCATTTGCTTGCTCACCATGGCGGCAGATCACGCCAAACGGTTGAACGCTGCGCTTGACAGCGTGAACAAGCCGGAGGTGGGGGCATGATCAATCAGCCACAAGCAAGCCGTCACTACACGTTTGGCACCTTTGACGAGCGTCTTGCACATATCTGTGCGGCCTTGGAAATCGACCCGCCCAAAATTGCTTATGGGGATGGCGAGGTTCTCTTAACGGATGCGCTAATGGGATGGATTGAAACCCATGAAGTCAACATGGATTGGCTTTTCTCAGGCAACCCATGCGCGATGGTTCGCACGTGGTCAAAGTCACGTGGTGGCGGGCGCAGGCTTTTGGAGATCGAAAAACAGCTTGAGCCTGAGGTGCAAGCCGGAATGAGGGCATTGCTCAGGGCTGTGGTCGAGAACAAGCTGCCTATTGAGGAGCCTTTGCAGATTTTCGACAAGGTGGTGAAAGACTGGCGCGCAGCTCAAGCGGCTTAGGCGATTGGCAGGCAACGCCGTGATGCGTTGGCGGGAATGGATAATATACTGGAGCGTCTGACCTCTGACGGTGATCCGACGGACACCCTCCACATCATACAAAAAACATGGCATCGCACTATTTACAAAAATTGTGCGATGCTCTATTAATCTCTCTATGAAGATTGGTGAACTCATCAAGTCCTATTCAGAGGGGTGCGGGCGGAGCTTTAGTGCAGTGGATACCCGCGCCCGTTCTTTGCAAAAAGCGGGCATGTTGCCGACTGGCAAACGCGGTCGCGGCAATGCACCTGATCTGACAGATGAGGACTATGCGCTGTTTCTGATCGGTAATTTGGTGAACGAATCACGCCAAGCTGGAGAGGCAACGAAAGAGGTCAACGAACTGCCTCACTTTTGGACGAGATGGAGTGATGTGGCATCGCCTGGGGTTTATCGCAACGATACATCCAACATATACTGCGATGCCAAAGACGGAAGTAACCTGTTACCCTCTGATCTGGATCAAAGCCTACTGGACCGAATGACTCCCGCCAACGTCTTGGCGGCTGTGTTACATCATACTTCTTATGTCGATGCTGAATTGCGTATCACTTGCACTGGCGGCAACCTGATTACCGAAATCCAGATGTATTCCAAAGACCGTGGCCCACTAACTGTAGAGCCTCAGGAAGTGCATCATACGTTCTGGAAATGGGCAGAGGTCACTTTCCGTTGGTCGCACGAAATAACAGAGCGCACCGATTGGCATAACTGGTCGAATTGGATGGAACTAACAATCCCCGCTGCATTTTGGCGGGTTGCGCAACGCGAAAGCGTTGGGGGTGAAGATTGATCCTCCCCGCGTTCACCACCCCAGCCGATATTGCAGCCCACTACGGCGCTTCACAGCGCGCCGTGGAAGACAAGGTGCGTGAATTGGGATGCTATGCCAAGATTGGTGCTAAGGTGGTGTTGTACGATCATCACTTTGAAGCATTCCTGGAGGCGACAGAATGCCACTTGAAATCTACAGGCGCGGCAAAATCTGGCACTACCGGGGCACTGTCGCCGGGCGGAGATTACGAGGCACTACAGGCACAGCGGACAAAAAAATCGGGCAGCGTTTCGCGAACCAAATCGAGGAACGTGCCTGGAAGGGTCATTTCGATGGACCGGGGGCAACGCTGATGTTTTCACAAGCGGCAATCGCCTATCGTGAAGCTGGACATAGTGATCGCTTCTTGACCCCCATAGAGGATTACTGGCGCGATACGCTGGTGATTAAGATCACTGGTGAGGGCATCCGGCGAGTGGCGAAGGCGCTTTACTCGGACTGCGCCAATGCAACGCTTAACCGTCAAGGCATTGTCCCCGCCCAAGCAATCATAAACTACGCCTCTGAGCTGGGCTGGTGCGCTCCGATTAAGGTCAAGCGTTTCAAGGTTTCTGCCAAGAGCAAAGAACCTGCCACCTTGGAATGGGTCACGGCGTTTGCTGAGCAAGCTAATGCGGACGGCCTACACCATTTGGCGGCCCTTTGCCTGTTTATGTTTGGCACCGGCGCGCGTCGTGGTGAAGCCTGCGCACTTACATGGGCTGATGTAGATTTGTTCAAACGCCAAGCAGTGATCAACCAAACCAAGGTTGATGATCTGCGCATTGCACACTTACCGCAAGAGGTGGTGATTGCGCTGGCCAATATCCCAAGCAACCGCAATCCTGATGACCTAGTGTTCGGCTATGCCAGCGGTGAAAGCGTGGGCAAGGTCTGGGCAAACGTCCTAAAGCGTGCAGACATTGAAGCGCTTACGCCCCACTGTTGCCGACACGGCTTCGCAACAACCCTGCTGCGTGCTGGTGTAGACCCCAAGACAGTAGCGGCTCGTGGTGGCTGGAAAGACATCGCAACCGTGATGAAGTTCTATGCCCATGCGATAGATGATTTAACGATAACCGACGCCCTTTTTGACACACCAGTGACACAGGGCGAAAACCCAAATTATCTAACCATTTCAAAGGAAAGGAAAAACCCGAAATGAACGCATCCCTTCGTTGGGGAAGGGTGTCCCACAGGCGTCGGTAGCGCTCAGATCGCATTGGCACAATCGCAAAAATATGCCTTAAAGCGCCGCATCGCCAATTTTAACGACACCACTGATGCGGATCGGAAACTCTGCCCATGATCACCATCATTTTGCTGGCTGCGCCCGGCACCCAGGCATTAGAGCCCGCCTTTGCGGAAGATCTGCGACGCACCTGGGACGGCAGCGACGTGACCTGGCTTGCCACCGACGAAGCGGCAGAGTTTTCCGTGCCCGCCTTGCCTGACGACTTTTGGACGGCATGGGAACGCGGCCAGAAAGCCAGCATTGATCTGGCGGCTGTGCCGACACGCGGGCGGCGGAAACAGATGTTGCTGGCGGATATGGACAGCACGATGATCGAGCAGGAGTGCATTGATGAATTGGCGGATGAGGCCGGTGTCGGCGCACGCGTCCAAGATATCACCGAACGTGCCATGAACGGTGAACTGGACTTCGAAGCCGCTTTGCGTGAACGGGTCCAGTTGTTGCGCGGATTAGACATTGGGGCCATCGAAACCGTCTTGGCAAAGCGGATCACGCTGATGCCGGGGGGCAAGACCTTGATCGCGACGATGAAAGCGCAAGGCGCCTATACCGTGCTTGTTTCAGGCGGCTTTACAGCCTTCTCAAGCCAAGTCGCGCAAAAGCTCGGGTTTGACGAACATCGTGCGAATACTCTGATTGTCAGAAAGGGCGTTCTCACCGGAGAAGTCGGCATGCCAATCCTTGGCCGTCAAGCGAAGGTAGAGACCCTGCAAGATATCACCAGACAGCGTGAGATGTCAGAAGCGGATGTGATCGCCGTGGGCGATGGTGCGAATGATCTCGGGATGCTGAAACGTGCGGGGCTGGGGGTGGCGCTGCATGCTAAACCGGCGGTGGCTGCGCAAAGCGATATACGCATCAACTTTGGCGATCTGACGGCGCTTTTGTATCTGCAAGGCTACGCAAAAAGCGATTTCGTGAGTTAAACAGCATGACCCGCAGCACCCTATGGCTCAGACGCGTCAGAACGGAGCGATATGGGTGTTGGCAAAAAGGTTGCCGCAGGACGCAAGACGCCTGTCTGAATGCCACGCCAATTTCTAATGGGGGCGTTCATACGTTTCCGCGTTGATGGATGCTCAACATCAAGAACACCAAGAAAGACCAAGATTGCGGCAAGCGCGCATTCCGCAGCACGGGTGCTCCCGCATGCGGCCTTGAGCGCGACACCCAGCTTTTGTTTGGGAAGGATCGCAACAAAAAACCCCTCTGCCCCAGTTTTCAATGCCGCTTGCCCCTGAGCGGCGCGCATCAACTCTGTGCAGGCGCGGGTTTCACCGGCAACCAAATCAGGGTGCTTTCGCATCGCTTGATGCAGGCGCGCCTCTGCAGAATCGGCTGGGGCGGCGGCAAAATGCGCCATCGCGCGGGCCATGCCGTGAAGAGTGCACGCAAAATTTGGAGCGGAACACCCATCCACAGCGAAACCGTCCGATGTCTCTCGCGTGATCCGCTCAAACACCTCTAAACACGCGATTTGGATGGGGTGATCCGGCTCGATATACTCTGCATGACCCTTTAGATGCTGATTAAGCGTTAGAAACCCAGCGTGCTTTCCCGAGCAGTTGTTATGCATCTGACAGGGCGAAGCATCCGATTTGATCAGTTCATGCGCTGCCTGGGCGTCATTGGGCATTTGGGGACCGCAGCGAAAAGCATCGTCCGTGAGGCCGAGATCTTGCAGCCAAGCCTGAACGCGAGCCGTGTGAATTGCAGCACCCTGATGGGAAGCACAGGCAAGCGCCAAATGTTCTGAGGTTAACCTAAATCTATCAGCCGCTCCTGACGTGATAAGCGGAAGGGCTTGAAGCATCTTGGCGGATGATCGAGGCAAAATGACCACGTCGGGATCCCCCCATGCGTGCAGGATCTGCCCGGCATCATCACAGACGACCGCATGTCCGCTATGAACACTTTCCAGAAATGGACCACGCCAAACCTCTGCAAACGGGGCGGGTTGCGTCATTTTTTCAGATCTCCTGTCGTACAAAACCGCCGAAACAGGGTTTTGCCAAGCTCCCTTTTCACGTTACTATGCTCAGCGTGGGAAAGATAACAGGCACTTGCTAGAGAGCGGATGACATCGCCGTCAAGTCCTGGGGATTGAGGTAAAATAGCTGGAGACTGATCTGATGGGAATGATCAAACCGCTCGTCATCGCCTTGAGCCTAAGCTGCGCGTTGGGCAAGAGCACTTGGGCACAAGAACAAAGCACAAATCGCGTCGCGGCAAATACCGATTGGAGCGTCTTTGTCGATGATGATCCAACCGAATGCTGGGGCGTTTCAACACCGAATAAGACAGTGAATACCCGCGATGGTCGTGAGGTGGCTGTAAACCGTGGGCAAACATTGCTCATGGTGTTTTACCGCCCCTCGGCAGATGCGGACGGTCAAGTTGCCTTTACCGGAGGGTATCCTTTCGCAGAGGGGTCGACGGTGACGATCGACATCTCCGGAAGACAGTTCGAGCTCTTTCCCGAGGGTGAGTGGGCTTGGCCTGCAACAGTGGGCGAAGACGCCAAACTGATCGCGGCGATGAAGCGTGGTGCCTCTGCCGTGGTGAAGGGTGTTTCATCGCGCGGCACAGATACTGAGGACACGTTCTCACTGCTTGGCTTCACCGCCGCTGTTGAAGACGCTGAGAAACGCTGCGGCGGTTAAAGAGGCCCATCGAAAACAAGCACCTAGCGATCTATCTTTGATTTAGCGATCTGCACCTGTATATCGCCTGACAGCAAAATCGGAGTATCAAAATGCGCGACATGGCGCCCATTACGCAGGATGTGCACACCATCCCACGCAAGTTACCCGAGGGGCCGCTTAACCTCGTTGGACTAACGCGGCCTGCGATGCGCGACGCGCTGATCGCGGCTGGCACGCCTGAAAAGCAAGTTAAAATGCGTGTTGGGCAGATCTGGCAATGGATCTATCAATGGGGCGTGCGCGACTTTGCGGAAATGACGAACCTCGCCAAAGCCTATCGCGCACAGTTGGCTGAACATTTCGTCATTAAGCTGCCAGAGGTTGTCACCCGGCAGATCAGCGAGGATGGCACGCGCAAGTATCTGGTCCGCGTCGCGGGAAATCACGAAGTGGAAGTCGTCTATATCCCGGAAGAAGATCGCGGGACATTGTGCATCTCTTCCCAGGTTGGGTGCACGCTGACATGTTCTTTCTGTCACACGGGAACGCAAAGACTTGTGCGTAATCTGACAGCGGGCGAAATCATTGGCCAATTGATGCTGGTACGCGATGATTTGAAAGAATGGCCCAAAATCGGTGCGCCAAAGGACGAGACGCGGCTTTTGTCTAACATCGTGCTGATGGGCATGGGCGAGCCGCTTTACAATTTTGAAAACGTGCGTGACGCGATGAAAATTGCCATGGATGCCGAGGGGATCCAGCTGTCGCGCCGCAGAATTACACTGTCAACCTCGGGCGTGGTGCCGGAAATTGCGCGCACTGCACAGGAAATTGGCTGTCAGCTTGCCGTGTCCTTTCACGCAACCACCGATGACGTGCGCGACAAACTGGTGCCAATCAACAAACGCTGGAAGATATCGGCACTGATTGAAGCCCTTCGTGCCTATCCAAAAGTATCAAACTCTGAACGCATCACCTTTGAATATGTCATGCTCGACGGTGTGAACGACAGTGATGAAGATGCACACCGATTGGTGGAATTAATCGACGGGATCCCGGCGAAAATTAACCTGATTCCTTTCAATGAATGGCCCGGTGCCCCTTACAAGCGATCGTCCAACAACCGCATCCGCGCGTTTGCCAACATCATCTATCAGGCGGGATATGCTTCGCCGATCCGCACACCGCGCGGAGAGGACATTATGGCGGCATGCGGTCAGTTGAAATCTGCGACCGAACGCGCAAGAAAATCAAAAAAAGCCATCGAGGCTGAAGCCGGTATCGCCTTAGCGTGAGTGAGGCTCTTTATCCCGTCCCGACGGGTACACCGGGCGTGTTGTACATGATGCCCTGTCCATCAAAGGGGAGATTGGAAGATCAACTCGATGATCTAAAAGTACGCGGTGTCTCAACGCTCATCTCTCTACTCACGCCGCAGGACATCTCGGAACTGGGCATGCAGCGCGAAGCCGAACTGTGGCTCAAGAAGGGTTTGCGCTTCATCAATTGCCCAGTTGTTGACTACGGCCTCCCCCAAGGACCGGGTTTTACCAACACAATTGCTTCTGTGCTCAGTGACCTCAGCCAGGGCGTCCGCTGCGCCGTCCACTGTAAGGCTGGCATAGGGCGTTCGGGAATGCTCGCGTGCTGCTTGCTGATTGCTTTGGGCCAAAAGCCCGCGCAGGCCCTTGCGACCGTGAGCGCGGCTCGGGATCACCCAGTACCCGAAACTTCAGAACAAAAACGTTTCATTTTGCGATACACGCATAGAACCCAACGCCTTCAACCTGAGACATCTTGCCCAAACTGACCGAGCGCTAGTTCGTAGGGTCGAAACGGCGCGGCCCAATCGACCCTGTTCAGCAAGCTAAAGCATTTCGAGTTAAACCTGGATCACTTGTTCGCTGCCTCTCCCTGCGGTCGAACGCGAAAAGTGATAAATGATGGCTCAAGTTAAACTCGAAAAGCTGTAGGTGGTAGAGACAGAGTGTATCAGGTTTAAGGCCGCAAGCTTTAGGAAGGGTCACGGCCCGGTATTTCTGCGCGCCGTGTGGCGCTGCCCCATCCTGCGATCAACTCCATCGCCTCTGCTGCGGTTTCGACGTAGCGGAAAAGCATCAGATCGTCTTCTGAGATGGTTCCGGCATCCGCCAAAGCATCCCAATTGATAATCTTCTGCCAAAATGCTTGGCCAAAAAGTAAAAAGGGTACTCTTTCCATCCGGCCGGTTTGGATCAGGGTGAGGGTCTCAAAAAGCTCATCCAGCGTCCCAAAACCGCCTGGAAAAACGCAGATCGCCTTGGCACGCATGAGAAAGTGCATCTTGCGAATGGCGAAATAGTGGAAATTAAAGCACAGCTCTGGCGTAACATATGCGTTCGGCGCCTGTTCAAAAGGCAAGACAATGTTCAACCCGATGGAACGCCCGCCCGCATCCGCTGCACCGCGATTGCCCGCTTCCATGACGCCCGGCCCGCCACCCGTAACGATGACGTTGTCGCGACCGCCCTCCGCGATTGATTTTTCCGTCATTAACCGGGCGAAAATGCGTGTTTCCTCGTAGAAGTGAGACAACTCGGCGAGTGTTTGCGTACGCGCGGTCGCTTTTTGATCTGGGGCAGGAATGCGCGCGCCCCCGAAAAGAACGACCGTTGACCGTACACCTTCAGCATCCAGCATCAACTCGGGTTTGAGCAATTCAAGCTGCAACCGCACCGGACGAAGATCTTCCCTGCACATGAAATCCTCATCCGTAAACGCGAGGCGATAGGCAGGTGCCCGGGTCTGAGCGGTATCCGGTGCGGATCGGGCAGCGGCACGATCACTGTGTGCGTCGCGCAATGGATGCGAACGTCCGTTGTCTTTCATCAAAGCCTCCCTCTTAAAGGGCACCGTGGCCCGCTTTGCACTGGCTTGCAAGCAAGCTCTCTGCGGATCAACCGGCCAATGCCTTCAATTTGAAGCAATAATTGGCTTTAGTTTGAGCGATTAGCTTAAAGCAATGTTTACCATCCTTGGTCCATACGACGGAAAAAACACTACCAATACAAAGGACTTCAGGTGGCTCAACAGGACACTTCACACATTGATGACATGCTTGTCGTGGCATCAGTGGCAAACCAACACGGATTTACAGAAACACAGGCGGCCCTCCAAAATATGGCCCGCTGCGCCATCTGCCCGCTCGCGAAAAAATGTGACGGGCGCGTCTGTGTTTTCGATCAGCTTTTGCCCGCTTTGCACAGTCAAAACTGCTAAACCTCTCAGAAGATCTTTTCGCTGTTCATTACCAGTTGTTGGTCAAACACGCCGCGCGCTATGTGAGAAGGGACAGCGAGGGAGGATGCGATGCTGCTGCGATCTGATGTTTGTGACTTTGGCGCGCCCGCGCCAGACTTTTCGCTAAGGACCCCTGATGGGCAAACCTACGACCGAGATAGCGTGATGGGCACCAAGGGACTGCTCATCGCATTCATTTGCAATCATTGCCCCTATGTCATCGCGATCATCGACAGGCTCGCGAAGGATATGCAAGCATTGAGCGAGATCGGCGTGGGCTGCGCTGCTATCATGTCAAATAACTATGAAGCTTATCCAGCCGACGCACCCGAAAAAATGCGAGAGTTTGCCAAAGCACATGGTCTTACCGCGCCCTATCTTGTTGACGAAGATCAGTCGATTGCGCGGCAGTATGGTGCCGTTTGCACGCCTGATTTTTTCGGCTTTGACGCCATGGGCGGGCTGCAGTATCGCGGGCGGCTCGACAACATTGGCATGCAGAAAACGTCAGAGGCACGGGTGCCAGAACTACTGAATGCGATGCAGCAAGTGGCAGAAACGGGCAGGGGCCCCACAGATCAAACACCATCGATGGGATGTTCGCTGAAGTGGCGCTAGCGATTGCACCGCTTCACCTGCATGGGTATAGCGACCGCAGAGTTGCCACACGAGGAGCCTTGCCCGATGTCGAATGCCCAACTTGAGATTGCGATTGAGGCTGCCTGGGACACGCGCGATCAAATTAATTCGACAACCAAGGGCGAGGCGCGTGAGGCGATCGAGCACACACTTGATGCCCTTGACAGCGGAACCCTACGCGTTGCCGAGAGACAAGCCGATGGCAGCTGGCATGTAAACCAATGGGCCAAAAAGGCCGTGCTGCTTGGCTTTCGCATCAAAGATATGGAGCATCAGCACGGCGGACCGCAAGGTGCCGGCTGGTGGGACAAAGTAGACAGCAAGTTCAAAGGCTGGGGTGAGGCGGAGTGGACTGCGGCGGGTTTTCGCGCCGTCCCGAACTGTGTTGTCAGGCGCTCGGCTTACATCGCACCGGGCGTGGTTTTGATGCCTTCCTTCGTCAACATCGGCGCCTATGTTGATAGCGGCACGATGGTCGACACCTGGGCAACCGTTGGATCATGCGCCCAAATCGGGAAAAACGTTCATCTTTCAGGCGGCGTTGGCATTGGCGGTGTTTTGGAGCCCATGCAAGCAGGGCCAACCATCATCGAAGACAACTGCTTTATCGGAGCGCGCTCAGAGGTTGTTGAGGGCTGCATTATACGCGAGGGATCGGTGCTGGGCATGGGCGTTTTCATCGGCCAATCAACCAAGATTGTAGATCGAGAAACGGGCGAGATCACCTGTGGCGAAGTCCCTGCAGGATCTGTCGTCGTGTCAGGCACGCTGCCGTCAAAGAATGGCGTCAATCTTTACTGCGCTGTGATTGTCAAACGGGTGGATGAAAAGACCCGCGCAAAAACATCAATCAACGATCTGCTGCGCGACTAGGCAGTCGGATGCCGCATTCACAGAGACAAAAGCAGAAATCCCCCCAGCAAGTCTATACGCTGCTCGTTCAAGTTGGGCGCAAGCGCGGAGACGGCCTGCCTGATGACGCAACTGGCGCGGCCCTGATGTGTTTCAGCGCTGGTGTAGATGAGGCTGAAGCCGTCCGAGAAACGGTCGCCATCTTAAAGCAAGCCGACACCAATCCATTGGATGTAACCGGCTACGGCACGTTGAAAGAACGGGAGGCCCAGGGACATGACATTGACGCAGAAGAACGTGCGCTGATGCAGCGGGCGTTGGATGAGAACGCAGTCATCGTCGCCCAGATAACCCCCTTTTTCGACAACGATGCGCCGCTTCAGACGTCAGATGAGCAGGCTAAAACATGACCGCGCTTGATCCGGTTGATCTGACAGCGCGCCTCGTTCGATGTGCCTCCGTCACGCCAGAGGACGATGGTGCATTGACGATTATTGATGAAGCTCTGTCGCAAGCAGGTTTTGACTGCACATGGGTCAATCGCGGGGGGGTCAAAAACCTATTCGCGCGTTGGGGCGCAAAAGGGCATCATCGAACCTTCGGATTTAACGGTCATACAGACGTGGTTCCTGTCGGCGCTGACATCAATTGGACGATGCCGCCATTTGGTGCCCAGATAAAAGACGGCGTAATGTATGGGCGCGGCACTACCGATATGAAATCAGGCGTGGCCGCATTTGCCGCGGCAGCGGTAGACTTCGTCTCGCAGGCGCCGCCTGACGGCGCCCTCATCCTGGCGATTACGGGGGACGAGGAAGGGGATGCGACTGATGGCACCCTGGCGCTTTTGGATCACATGCAAACGGCTAACGAACGCATGGACGTCTGTTTGGTGGGAGAACCGACATGCCCCAACTTCATGGGTGAGATGATCAAAATCGGGCGGCGTGGGTCAATGAACGCGTGGTTTGAGATTACCGGCAAGCAGGGCCATGCGGCCTATCCGCAGCGCGCCTGCAACCCCTTACCCGCGATGGCGCGCCTCATGGATCGGCTCGCTTCTCATCAGCTTGATCAAGGCACCTCGCATTTTGATCCTTCAACCCTTGCTATCGTCACCATGGACACGGGAAACGCAGCGACCAACGTGATACCTGCCGTCTGCAAAGCGACCGTCAACATTCGGTTCAACGATGCGCACACAGGCGAGAGCTTGACCAAGTGGCTGGAACAAGAATTGAAAGGTATCCGCAACGCATTCGGCGTGAGGACCAAAATGCGGGTCAAAATCTCTGGGGAAAGCTTTATGACATCGCCCGGCCCGCTTTCAGATCTTGTGGTGAAAGCCGTTGTCGCCGAAACGGGCGTGACCCCCGTTCTCTCTACCAGCGGCGGGACATCTGATGCACGATTTATCGCCTCACACTGCCCGGTCATCGAATTTGGCCTTGTTGGGCAATCCATGCACCAGGTGGATGAGCATGTTGACGTGTCTCATATCCGTCAACTCAAAGCCATCTACAGCCGCATCCTGCAAAGCTATTTCGAATGAAGCCGCGCATTGAAATCACCGAGGATATCACTACGTGTCTAGAACTGCGCCGGCTGGTCTTCATCGAGGAACAGGATGTCTCGGAAGCGGATGAGCGAGATGAACTTGACCCTCACTGCCTGCATCTTTTGGCGTTTCACGCGCAGCAGCCCGTTGGCACAGCCCGCATCTATATTCGTGAAGAAATTGCCAAGATCGGGCGCGTGTGTGTGCTGCAAACCGTCAGAGGAACAGGGCTTGGTGGTGCATTGATCCGAAAATCGCTGGCGGTGGCGAAAGCGAACGGCGCGCGTCAGGCAAAGCTTGGCGCGCAACTCCATGCTTTGGGTTTTTACGAAGCGCTGGGCTTTACAGCCTATGGACCAACCTATGACGATGCAGGGATCGCCCATCAAGACATGGTTCAAGAGCTTTGAAACGCACGCTGATCGTGATGGTCAAAGAGCCACGCACAGGCCGGGTCAAAACCCGCTTGGGCCGCGATATCGGCATGGTCGCAGCAGCCTGGTGGTTTCGTCATCAAACAACCCGTTTACTAAGGCAGATCGAAAGCGCGCGCTGGCAAACAATCCTCTCAGTGTCTCCTGATACCGCAGCGCTGCGGTCTCGTGTCTGGCCGCATCATTTGCCGCGTTGGCCACAGGGTCACGGCGATCTTGGGGCGCGCATGGCCCGCGCGTTGCGGCGTGCTGGAGAAGGACCCGCCTGCGTAATCGGCGCCGATATTCCCGGGGTCACCAAAAAGCACATTGCCAGCGCCTTTCATGCTCTGGGAGATCACGATGCGGTCTTTGGCCCGGCGGCGGACGGCGGCTATTGGCTGATCGGCCTGAAACATCCGCGCCGGCAGCACCCCGACATGTTTCACGGGGTCCGCTGGTCAACACGACATGCTTTGGCCGACAGCCGCGCGTCCCTGCCCAGCCATTACCGCGTCGCAGAGATTGCGGTGCTGCGCGACGTCGACACCATCGACGATTTACCCTGACATCACCTATCTTGCGTGATACCTCCTCGATATGTGCGCACTTCCAAGCAAAGCAGATATTCTGACCTGGATTGAGCAAAATCCGACCCAGGGTGCAAAGCGCGACATTGCAAAAGCCTTCGGTATCAAAGGCGCCGCCCGCATCGATCTGAAACGTCTGCTAAAGGAGCTTGAGGCGGATGGCCAGCTAGAGAAGCGCAAGCGCAGCTATCAAGATCCCGACCGCCTGCCACCCGTGTCCGTGCTTGCGGTGACAGGACCAGATGATCAAGGCGATCTTTTTGCGAAACCCATGGAATGGCGAGGATCTGGTAAAGAACCTGTGGTGTTGATCGTGCCGCGCGTGTCAGACCCTGCGTTGGGCGCAGGCGACCGCATCTTGGCCAAGCTCACGCCGATCAAAAATGAAGATCACCACTATGAAGCGCGGTTGATCAGAAGGATCGGTAGCAACCCGCGAAAGATCTTGGGCATCTTCCGCACGCGCAGCGAGGGCGGACGAATTGTCCCCGTCGACAAGGGTTCAGACAAGGAATGGGTTGTTCCCGCTGAGGCAACCAAAGCTGCTAAAGATGGTGAGTTGGTGGAGGCCGAGCTGATCGGACCCAAAGGACGCATGGGACTCCCACGTGCTCGTGTTGTTGAACGCTTGGGCGATCCGAGTGGGCCGAAAGCCGTATCATTGATCGCAGTGCATCAACACGGGATCTCTGACAGATTTTCAGATGCTGCAATGGCGGAGGCAGAGGCGGCCGAACCCATTCACCTGGAAGGTCGCGAAGACCTGCGTGATCTCCCTCTGATCACGATTGACCCGGCAGATGCGCGTGATCATGATGACGCTTGCTGTGCGCATGCGGATGAGGATCCGAACAACCCTGGCGGTCATGTGATCTGGGTCGCGATTGCAGATGTGGCCGCCTATGTCAGGCCAGGCTCTGCTTTGGATCAATCGGCACTGCTGCGCGGAAACTCTACGTATTTCCCGGATCGCGTAGTGCCCATGCTGCCTGACCGCTTGTCGGGCGATCTCTGCTCTCTTCACGAAGGCGTGCCCCGTGCCACAATCGCGGTGCGCATGGTGCTGGATGCCCAGGGACGTAAAATTTCCCATAGGTTCCATCGCGGCGTCATGCAGTCACCTGCTGCGCTGACATATGATGAGGTGCAAGCCGCCATTGATGGACAGCCAAGCGATCGGACAGCCCCTTTGCTTGATCCAGTTCTGCGTCCGCTTTATGCGGCCTATCGGGCGCTGCAAAAGGCGCGGTCTGATCGTCAGCCGCTCGATCTAGATCTGCCGGAAAGGCATGTTGAATTAGCAGATGACGGGCGCGTTGTATCTGTCAGCTTCAAAGATCGCCTGGACGCCCATCGATTGATTGAAGAGTTCATGGTCTTGGCCAATGTCGCCGCCGCGGAAACACTTTTGGCAAAACGCGTGCCATTGCTGTTTCGCATTCATGAGGAACCGACGCCCGAGAAGATGGACAGTCTGCGCGAAACCGCCAAGGCGGCAGGTTTCAGTTTGGCCAAAGGCCAGGTTCTACAAACAGCGCATCTAAACAAATTGTTGAACGATGCCGCAGGAACGGCAGACGCAGAACTGATAAATCTGTCAACGCTTCGATCAATGACACAGGCCTACTATGGTCCGCAGCACATTGGACATTTTGGCCTCGCGTTAAGATCTTATGCGCATTTTACCTCTCCCATCCGCCGCTACGCAGATCTGATCGTGCATCGCGCCCTGATTCGCGCGCATGATTGGGGCGATGATGGCCTGCGCGAGGACGACTTTGACGCGCTTGAAAAGATCGGCGCTCAAATCTCAGAAACAGAGCGTCGCTCAATGGTGGCGGAGCGCGAGACGACGGATCGCTATCTGGCGGCTTATCTGTCGGAACGGGTGGGCCATGAACTGACAGGGCGCATTAGCGGCGTTGCCCGGTTTGGCGCGTTCGTGAAACTTGACCAAACCGGCGCGGACGGCCTGCTGCCGATGCGTGCTTTGGGTCACGAGTATTTTCATCATGACCGCGACGCGCAAACGCTGCTGGGTGCCGATACCGGGCAAATCATCAGCATAGGTCAACGGGTGAAGGTGCGGCTGGTCGAGGTGGTGCCACTGACAGGCGGCATCGCTTTGGAGCTGTTAGAGATTGACGGTCAACGCATGTCGACTAGCCGAAGATCAGCCTCAGCAACCCGCAAACCCGGCCACAAATCACATCGCGCAAAGCGAAAAAAGGACAAATCAGTACATCAGCGGGTACGTCGTCGTCGTTGATTGCACGGTCAGGTTCACGCCTGCTTCACCCTGGAGGACAACAAAGATGCGATTGATACTGATGTGTTTCGCGGTACTGTACCTGTCTTCGTTTCGCGTGACCGCCACGGCCCCGGATACTTCTTACCGACCTGTTCTGCGTCCTGACACAGCATCAACAGCACTCATCAAGACAAACACGGGATTAGCGGTCTGGCTGGAGGACTTCCAATCGCGTGCACTGGCCGCGGGGATCAAGCCCAGCGTGTTTGAACGCGCGCTGGCCACTGTCCGCTATGACGCGGACGTCATTGAACGCGACCGGAACCAAGCTGAATTTGCCAAAACCATTTGGGCCTATATAGACACTGCGGTTTCAGATCTCAGGATACGGAATGGGCGTACGGCCTTGAAACGATGGCAAGACACTCTTGATCAGATTGAGGCACGCTACGGTGTCGAGAAAGAGATCATCGTTGCGATTTGGGGCCTGGAAAGCGCATACGGCAGTTTTCGAGGAAAGGATAGCGTGCTCAATTCATTGGCAACTTTGGCCTATGATGCGCGTCGCAGCACATTCTTTGAAGAGGAGTTGCTTCACGCCCTGCGCATTTTACAGGCGGGTGAGGTTGCGCCAACGCAGATGAAAGGCAGTTGGGCGGGCGCAATGGGTCACACGCAATTCATGCCATCTTCGTATCAGGCGCATGCCGTCGATTTTGACGGCGATGGGAAACGCAACATTTGGGGCGATGATCCACGCGACGCATTGGCGTCAACCGCAGCCTATCTCAAGCACCATGGATGGACTGCTGGGCAGCCCTGGGGCGTCGAAGTTCGATTGCCGAAGCCTTTTGATTATTTGCTCGCGGATCGCACAGTCACCAAGCTGCCCAGCGCATGGACGCGATTAGGAGTTGTCTCTATCAACGATGAACTCCTCGACGACTTCGGACCTGCCTCATTGCTGCTGCCAGGGGGCGCGGGTGGGGCAGCGTTTCTGATCTTTGATAACTTTGCGGTTTTGGAGAAATACAATACCGCAGACGCGTATGTCATCGGCGTGGGACATCTGAGCGACCGCATCAATGGGAGCGACACCATAAAGCAAAGCTGGCCACGCCACCTGCGGGCATTGACGTTTGACGAGCGTGTCGAACTTCAGCAAAGACTCACCGCCGCAGGGTTCGATACCGTGAAGATCGACGCAAAGATGGGCCCGTTGACAATTGATGCGGTACGCCGATTTCAAGTGTCGAGGGGAGTTGTCCCCGATGGCTATCCGTCTTTGCCATTGCTGGAATTTCTGCGCGGGATTTAACATGTGCCGTAACGCCAAGAGCACCCGTTTTGGATTTTCTGATGCGCCGCGATCACGCAAGAGGTCCCGGATCATGTCCGGGACAGTGGCGGTGGATGATAGCGTTTCGCCTCTAACCTGGGATATCACGCAACCTTTCGCGTTCGACCGGAATCAGGGGCCGGGAACAAAGGGGTCAGGTTTAGGTCGGAGTGCTTTAAACCTACGACGCTGCTTTCAACATGTCTTGGTCTTTGAGGTCTCGATACGTCGCATCAAGTGCACGCAGAGCGCGGGCCGAAAAAATATCGATGTCCTCGGGCATTATCACCAGCGGGGGCGATATAATCATCCGGTCCCCAACGTGGCGCATGACCAAATCATTGGCAAAGCAATGGTCCCGACAGATTTTACCAACCTCACCGCGCGCACTGGCGAATTTCGCCCGACTTTCCTTGTGCGGGGTCAGCGGCATGGACGCCATCATCCCGCAAACGTTGACGGTACCGATCAGCGGATGCTCTGCCAATTGATCGAGCGCTGTATGCAACGCCGGCATCGCCGTATGCTGAACGTGGGCAATGAGATCTTCCTCTTGCATGATCCGCAGGTTTTCTAAGGCAACTGCCGCGCAGACGGGATGACCGGAATAGGTGTAGCCGTGGTTAAACTCGCAAGCGTTGATCACCTCGGCGATCTCATCGGATACGAGTGATCCACCGACCGGCGCGTATCCTGAGCTGAGCCCTTTGGCGATCGTCATGATGTCGGGCGCGATATCCAAAGTCTGAGAACCAAACCAATTGCCCGTGCGCCCAAAGCCGCAGATGACCTCATCGGCAATCAGCAGGATGTCGTATTTTTTGCAGATGCGTTGGATCTCAGGCCAGTAGCTGCTGGGTGGAACGATGACACCTCCGGCACCTTGAACCGGTTCACCGATGAACGCAGCGACGGTTTCGGGGCCAAGCGCAATGATCTTATCCTCTAGCTCTTGCGCGCGTTCACGGCCGAAATCCTCGACCGACATGTCCCCGCCCTCGGTCCACCAATCTGGCTGGTTGATGTGATGGATCCCGGCAACGGGCAGGCCACCTTGCGCATGCATTGGCGCCATACCCCCCAATGATCCCGACCCAATGGACGACCCGTGATAGGCGTTCTTGCGGCTGATGATGTTGAACCGGCTTGGCTGCCCCTTTTGGGACCAATAGGTGCGCACCATGCGGATGTTGGTGTCATTCGCCTCTGAACCGGATGCCGCAAAAAACACATGATTCAATGGATCTGGCGCAAGATCGGCCAAGGTTTTGGCAAGCGCAATGCCGGGCAAATGCGTGGTTTGAAAGAAGGTGTTATAGTAGGGCAGTTCATCCATCTGGCGGGCAGCCACCTGCCCCATCTCTCTACGACCATAGCCGATGTTCACACACCAGAGTCCAGCCATCGCATCGAGGATCCTGTTCCCATCACTGTCTGTTAGATAGACACCCTCGGCACGTGTAATCACGCGCGCACCTTTCGCGGCGAGTTCGTTGCCCGCAGAAAACGGATGCATGTGATGCGCAGCGTCCAGCGCCTGCAATTCAGCCGTTGGCATGTGATTAGTGATCGCGGTCATCAGCGCCTCTTTTCATGAAAGGGAGTGCAGGTCTGAGCACCATATGAGCATATAGGGAGGTGTCAAACGGATCAGCGGCAAACATCCGAAACGCGTGAAAAATCATCTTGCGCTGCAGCTTGAACCGCGTTCTCGCGCGTGAAAACATAAAGCATCTTGTCGCTTGAGAAAAAACTTGCTCAAGTCCGATGAATGCTGGGAAATCCAGCGATCTTAAGGGGAGTACAACATGACATATCGCATTCTAGGTAGCGTTGCTATTTCCGCGCTGACAGCTTCCACAGCCATGGCGGAAGAGGTGCGCGTTTACAATTGGTCCGACTACATCGATGAAAGTCTGCTCGAAAAGTTCGAGGAAGAAACCGGCATTGAGCTGATCTACGACGTTTTTGACAGCAATGAAGTGCTTGAGACAAAGATGTTGGCGGGCGGGTCGGGCTACGACGTGGTTGTGCCGTCGGGCACATTCCTACAACGCCAGATCACTGCGGGCGCATTCCAGAAGTTAGACCCGTCCAAATTTACCAACGCCGACAACCTGTGGGATGTGATCGAAGACAGACTGAAAAAATACGACCCAAACAACGAATATGCCGTCAATTACATGTGGGGCACCACGGGTATCGGCGTGAATGTTGGGAAAGTGACAGAAATTCTGGGCGATGATGCGCCGATGGATTCACTCGGGTTGGTGTTAGATCCAGACAATATGGAAAAGCTTGCGAGCTGCGGTGTTCATTTCCTAGATGCCCCGGCCGAGATCATTCCCGCGACACTGGCATATCTTGGGGAAGATCCCGATAGTCAGGATCCCGATGTGATTGCAAAGGTGGAGCCGTTGCTCACCGCGGTGCGTCCCTACGTGCAGAAGTTCCACAGCTCAGAATACATCAATGCGCTCGCAAATGGTGACATCTGCGTTGCTATCGGATGGTCCGGTGATGTTTTACAAGCGCGTGATCGGGCTGCAGAGGCAGACAATGGGGTAGAGATTGCTTATTTCGCCCCCAAAGAAGGGGCGTTGATGTGGTTTGACAATATGGCGATCCCGGTAGATGCGCCCAATCCCGATGGCGCACATAAGTTCATTGATTTCATCATGGACGCTCAAAACATGGCGGCGGCTTCAAACTACGTGTATTACGCCAATGGAAATCTCGCCTCGCAGGAATTCCTGGTGGAAGATGTGATCGGCGATACAGCGATCTATCCGGATGAAGCGACGCTGGAAAATCTCTACACGACAACCCCCTATGACGCGCGGGTGCAGCGCACTGTAACGCGTCTTTGGACCAAGATTAAATCAGGGACCTAAAACTGGTGGAGCGTGAGCGATGGTTTGCGCTCCATACCGCCAAGACACAAACGAGGGGATATCGCTGCCTTGAACCAGATCGAGTTTGCCCCTTGGAACGATCCGTCTGAGAAACCACTCATTCGATTTGAAAACGTAACCAAACGTTTTGGCGAGTTTGTGGCGATAGACAACCTGAGCCTAGACATATTCGAACGCGAGTTTTTCGCTTTGTTAGGCCCTTCAGGGTGCGGCAAAACCACGATGATGCGCATGCTGGCTGGGTTTGAGAATGCCAGCGAAGGCCGCATTGAACTTTCGGGGCAAGATATCGGACCCGTGCCACCGAACAAGCGGGCCGTGAACATGATGTTTCAATCATACGCCCTGTTTCCGCATTTATCGGTTTGGGACAACATTGCATTCGGACTGCGCCGCGATGGGAAATCTGCAACTCAGATCGCAGCACGCGTGGAAGAAATGCTGAAATTGACGCGTTTGGAGAAATTTGCACGCCGGAAACCTCATCAGATTTCGGGCGGCCAAAGGCAGCGCGTCGCATTGGCGCGCTCCTTGGCCAAAGCGCCAAAGTTGCTTTTGCTGGACGAACCGCTCGGTGCTTTGGACAAAAAGCTGCGTCAAGACACGCAATTTGAGCTCATGGACATCCAAGAAACGACAGGCACGACCTTTGTCATCGTGACACATGATCAAGAGGAGGCGATGACAGTAGCCTCACGCGTGGCCATCATGAACGAGGGACGCTTGATCCAAGTTGCCACGCCTGCAGCAATCTATGAAGAGCCAAACTCTGTTTACGTGGCGGACTTCATTGGTGACGTGAACATCATATCGGGTAGCGTTACAAAGACTGGAGAGACGGAATACACTTTGAACCGGAAGCCTGATAGCGCGCCGATCAGAGCAGTGTCATCAAAGCTCTTTTCTTCAGACCAAAAAGCGCATTTGGCGATCCGCCCAGAAAAGATCAGCATCAACGCAGAAAAACCTGACGGGGCTGATAACGCGCTTCAAGGCCGGGTCTTGGACATCGCCTATCTGGGCAATCTAAGCACTTATCACGTTGAGGTCGAGGGGGGGCAGGTAATCAAAGCTCAGACAGCGAATACCCGCCGCATCTCTCGCCGCGAGATCACCTGGGAGGATACCGTATGGGTATCATGGAGCGCGACGGCAGGGGTAATGCTAGAAGAATGAAAAATAGACACGATGCATCCAGCGTTCGATGTGCGCCTGTTGGCGCCGCTGTAACCCAGGAAACGTGATCTGATGCTTCGCGCTCTTGTCATTATCATCCCTTATCTTTGGCTTCTCGTACTTTTTTTAGTACCTTTTCTGATCGTCTTCAAAATCTCTCTGTCAGATATCACGCTTGCGATACCGCCCTACACGCCGACAATGACAGACGGTCTGATATCGCTTCTCCAGCAGCTTGATTTTGAGAATTTTGTCTTCCTGACCCAGGATGATCTGTACTGGAAAGCTTACCTCAGCTCGCTGCGCATCGCTCTTTTGGCAACGACGCTGACGCTCCTGGTGGGATATCCAATCGCCTACGGGATGGCCCGCGCGCCCGAGCCTTGGAGACCGACGCTGATGATGCTGGTCATCCTGCCGTTCTGGACATCTTTTCTGATCCGCGTCTATGCCTGGATGGGCATCCTCAGCAACGAAGGTTTGCTGAACCAGTTTTTGATATGGCTCGGGCTGGTCGATGCACCACTGACAATTCTAAACACCAACATCGCCGTCTTCATCGGCATTGTTTATACCTACCTGCCCTTCATGATCTTGCCGATCTATGCCGCACTTGATCGCCTGGACGGTTCTTTGATCGAGGCGGCGGAAGACCTGGGATGTTCGCGACGACAAGCATTTTGGCTGGTGACAGTTCCACTGTCGAAGAATGGCATCGTGGCCGGGTGTTTCCTGGTGTTCATTCCCACCATCGGTGAATTTGTCATCCCATCGCTGCTGGGTGGTTCTGGGACGTTGATGATTGGCAAAGTGCTGTGGGAAGAGTTCTTTAATAATCGCGATTGGCCCGTTGCCTCTGCTGTTGCAGTGATCTTGCTCTTGATCTTGATCATTCCCATCGTGCTGTTCCAACGCAATCAGCAAAGGCAAGCAGAGGCGGATCAATGAGACAGTTCACCTGGTTCAACGTCACATCGCTCACCCTCGGGTTTACCTTCCTTTATCTCCCGATGGTGATCCTTGTCATCTACAGCTTCAATGCCTCCAAACTGGTGACAGTCTGGGCGGGCTTTTCAACCAGATGGTATGGAGAGTTGTTTCAGGACGAGGCGTTTCTAGACGCCGCTTGGGTCACGCTGAAGGTAGCTGTTGTGTCTTCCTCTGTCGCTACCGTTTTGGGTACGATGGCGGCGTACATGCTGGTGCGCGGCGGGCGATTTTTCGGTCGCACGCTGTTTTCAGGGATGATCTACGCGCCGCTTGTGATGCCTGAGGTAATCACCGGTCTGTCTTTGCTGTTACTGTTCATCGGGATCGGCCTGGACCGGGGTGTGTTGACCATCGTTTTGGCGCATACAACGTTTTCCATGTGCTATGTCTCTGTCGTGGTTTCCTCGCGGCTAGTGTCTTTTGATCGATCTTTGGAAGAAGCGGCTTTGGACCTTGGCGCATCCGCTTGGGATGCGTTCAGGCTCGTCACCTTGCCGATTATTGCACCGGCGGTGATCTCAGGTTGGCTTTTGGCATTCACGCTGTCTTTGGATGATCTTGTCATTGCGTCTTTCACCGCAGGACCCTCGGCAACCACCTTGCCGATCAAGATCTTTTCCGCAGTGCGCCTGGGTGTTTCCCCTCAGATCAATGCGCTCTCTACGATCATGATCGCGATTGTGACCATCGGTGTGATCACAGCCTCATTGATCAGCAAGCGCAATGCGATGCGTGCGCAGCAAGACGCCCAAAACGCAAAGCGTGCAGGCGCGTGACGCGTCTTTACCCCGACTTCACCTACGGCGAAGGCCCCCGCGCAGAATGCTGGTGGGATGAAACCTGCAATGCCCACGACTACCCCACGCTGAAAGGCGCGCAAAAATGCGATGTCGCGATTATCGGCGGCGGGTTCACGGGTATCTCTGCCGCTTTGCATTTGGCCCGATCTGGGGTTTCTGTCGCGTTGTTAGAGGCAAACCGAATTGGTTGGGGTGCATCCGGCCGCAACGGAGGCTTTTGCTGTCTGGGCGGTGGCATGTTGGAAGACGCCGCAATAGATCGCGCATTTGGTCGGGAGGCACGATTAGACTGGCGCGCAACAGAGCTTGCAGCGATCCAATGTGTGGAGGAGAGGATTGCCGACTTGGACTTGGATGTTGACCGGCACTCCCATGGCGAAACGCAGGTGGCACATCGAGAGCGTGACTACGCGCGGATGGAGAGAGACCTTGCAAGCTATGCGGAAAACTACGGGTTAGAGGCAAAGCTGACACCGAAATCCGAGCTTGCAGATGAGGGCATGCGGGCAAACTTCCACGGTGCCATGACAGTACCCGCAGGATTTGCCCTGAACCCCCTCAAATATCTGATCGGGATTGCAAGCGCCGCAACATATGCTGGCGCAAAACTCTTTAACCGATCAACGGTGAAGCATGTCAGACGCGGATCAAAGGCATTTCATCTTGAGATGAGCGGCGGAGACCTGACAGCTTCAAAGGTAATCGTGGCGACCAATGGCTACAGCTCAGAGGATCTGCCAGCCTGGCTTGCGGGCCGTTATTTGCCAACGCAGTCGAGTATCATCGTCACGCGGCCGCTCACGCCAACAGAACTGCAAGCCCAGGGATGGACGACTGCTCAAGCAGTCTATGACACAAGGCACCTGCTGCATTATTTCCGGCTGATGCCCGACAATCGGATGCTCTTTGGGCTGCGCGGCGGGATATTGTCATCACCAGCAGCGGAAAAGCGGGCATTTCGGCGCGCACGTCGTGACTTTAATCGCATGTTTCCTGCGTGGCGGAGCGTCGAAACGACCCACGCCTGGTCTGGTCTTGTCTGCATCGCGCGCAATCGCATGCCTTTTGTGGGGGAAATTCCAGACGCCCCCGGTATTTTCACGAGCCTCTGCTATCACGGAAACGGGGTCGCAATGGCCAGCTACTGCGGTGCGCTCCTCTCAGAACTGGTGCAAGATAGAACGCCTCGTTACATCTATCCAGAAGTCGTTCAAAGACCGCTCGCTAAGTTTGAACTGGGAAGACGGCGACGGTGGCTTCAGCCCGCCGCCTATCTTGGTTTTGCCCTGTCGGATCTATAGCGACTGGCCTTCGCGCAGGCCGGTCACATCGCGCGCAGGGATTTCAACGCCGCCGGACAGCACGAGTATCGTCTCACCATTCTCCAAGCGTGCCTCGCTAACACGGCTGTATGTCGCAACTTTTTGGATCCCTATCACCTCTCCACCGGCACGGCTTTCCACTTCGAAGCGATACAGTCCGTCAGGAAAGGGCGTGTTATCGTCCTGTAACCCGTTCCACTCAATGGTGGTATTGGAAACCGGCAAAGTCAGACGCTGCACTTCCAGATCATTTTCATCGTAAACGATCAAAGATACGGCTTCGGCACCTGACGTAGGCCGGGGCTCAATTTCAATCGGGTCGCCGCTGAAATAATTGGGGGCTGTGGTGCGGGCGTCCATTCCGATCCAGCTTGCCATCTGCGCCATGCTGTTGGAACCCAGCTGCGCCATCAAAGCAGTTAAAAGGCTGTTTGACATCACTTGCTGCTCAACCATCGAAAACTGGGCAAGCTGCGCTGCATATTCCGTTGAGTCAATCGGCTCCAACGGGTCTTGATAACGCGCTTGCGCTGTCAGCATTTGAAGGAAGGTTTCAAAATCGGACGAAAGCACAGCATTTGCCTGAGAGCTCGCATTTGTGCTGTTGACCGTTGGAGGAGCGATGGGGGAAATTTCCATGATTGACCTTTCTAAACGCGGATATCGAGACCGCGATCCGTTGATGTTAAAGGGCTTCTTGTGATGTCACGCTTGGGCTCTTCAATTTCATCTGCATGTGCCGTCGCATCGCCAGAACCCAGGCGTTCTTCTGGGTCTGCAGCATCAGATTGGGTCATGCCCTGATCGCCACCGGCAAATGAAAAGGACACGTCCTCGTAACCCATGGCCTGAAATTCTTGTCCGAGCGTTGAAATATGGCGTTTCATGATGTCCAATGTTTCAGGACGTTCCGCCAAAATCACAACCATCAAGCCCGCATCTTGCGCTGTCATCGACAATCGAACGCGGCCCAACTCTTCAGGGTTCAGCGAAATATCGACGGGTCGGTTGGGCATCTGCTGCGCCACATCGGCAATTTGCCGCGCGATATGCGTCGGCAAATCGGTACGTTGAACAGCGGTCGGCGGCTGAGGTGCGGAAGGTGACGAGGTTTCCAATACCAAACCAGCCACAGCTTCTGGCGCAGCTACCATCGAGGTCTTCACTGTTTTTTCCACTGTCTGAACCGACAGCGACTTTGTTAACCCAGCAGCAAGGTGAACAGGCGGTGACAGGGGCGGGGATGCAGGCTTTAGGCTCGGCAGATCATGCGTCACCTTAGGCTCTACCCTATCCGCTGAAGGGGGTGGGTCGCGTTCTGCAACAACGATCCTCTTTCCATGTTGGACGCTTTGAATGGGCCGCGCTGCGGGTAACGCCGCCGCCATGCGTTCCTGCAGCTTTTCTGGGATCGGTGAAACCATCGCAGAGTTGGTTGCAACACGCCCATCAACATCTGCAGCGGATACCCTTGTTTTCTGCGGCTCTCCCTCAACCATTGGCGCAGCGGGTCGAACCTCCATTGACAGCGATCGCAGGGTGTTTGGCATATCACGCGCTACCAGATCAGCAGGCGGAGAGGCGGTAAGCGGGGCGCGAGGTGGCACTTCCACCGCTGCTCTTTGTTCCTGGTGTATCGGTAGGACCATTTTGCTTTCCGGTTGGAAAACGCTCTCTACCGGGCGCGCGACTTTAGCTCCCTCCACCTTTGGCACCTGACCGATCGGCGCGGCGGATACCACTTTCGTCTCAGCAGGCAATGGTGGGATCGGTCGTGGCGCCGCCGCAGTTAGCGTCGGCGCCGTTCGATCCGCTTTACCCTCCGGTTTTGGCGCCCGCTTTTCCAAGGGAACAGGCACCTCGGTGGGCCGCAGATTGATATCGCCTCGTTTCTTGGCCAGGGCCATCATCTGAAACTCTGATTTTACTTGTGTCGGTACCTGCTTCTCAACTGGGGCCGGCTGTTCCCGCGTGACAGCAACAACCGCAGGTTTATCGACCAACTCCACATTTGGCGAAGTGAGAGACCGTTTCTGTTCCAAAATAACCGACCGAGCCTGCTCGAACGTTTGCTGCTTTGCCACTGGGAGAATTTCCAAAGCCGCCCCTGGCGCCGTTGGTTTTTGAAGTGGCTCCCCTGCATCCTGTCTCTTATCGACGGCGCGTTTTAGCGCTATCGGTTCGGCGATCTGCTGTTGCACCCTTTGTGCTGACTGCTCTTGTGTGATCACGCGATCAAGCTCAGAGGCCGTCGGTCCCTCCGGTGCTGACTTTCGCGTCAGGATTGGTGCCGTCACGGCATCGACCTGCCTTTGCAAAGCCAAACTTGCGGGAGAGAGGCGCGATTTATCAAATGCTACCTCAACCGATGTGACCGATGCTGGCATCACAGCCTCGTCGATGCTGACAGATGGGGTGAGAGGCGGTCTCTGCTCCCCAAACTCAACGGGCTGCGGCAGTCTAACGGCCTTTGGAAAATCAGTTGCTATGGATGGGGCGATGAGAAGCGGATCTTGCGGCATCAAAGCTGCGGGTGACGCTATCGCTGTATCGAACGTCGGCACGCTTGCTTTGTCCGGTGGTATCGCAGGGATAGAAACTGCATTTTCCAACGCGTTGGGTAGCGTTGTCGCTATCGGTGTCTCTTCCGGGACGGGATCTGCGACAGGTGGCACCGGATCGTTCGGCGCAAGCTCAGGCAAATTGTCAGAGAGAATTTCCTGAAAGACATCCAAAAAATCTGTGTCCTGCGAAAGCTCTTCCTGCAACGTCAATGGCGTTTCAGGCATTCTGGTCGATAGATCACCTTGCGCAGGTTTAGATGGCAAGGCGGTCGCCAATGGCATGCCGAGGTCTTGAAGCATGAAAATATTCATCCCGCTCTCCGCGATTTCTTCTCAGATTGCGGGAACAATCGCCGATCATCCTTACTGCATATTTACGAAACCCAGGGCATCTTGGGCAATCTAGACAGCAATTTAAGGATCTTGAGATGCAGATTTATTCGCCAGCGACGATCCCACTCATGCGATCAGAAACAGAGAGCGCCCTGCGCGCCGCGGCAGAAAAGTTAGAAGCGTCGTTTATTACCGAGATGCTCAAGGCAGCAGGCATGGGAAAAACGTCAACTGTTTTCGGGGGTGGCGCGGGAGAAGACCAGTTTGCGTCTTTTCTGGTTCAAGAACATGCAAAGGCGATGGTTCAAGCAGGGGGCATAGGACTAAGCCAATCAATCTATGAAGCCCTTAAGGAGCGGCGGGATGGCTGAAGCAAAAATGGCGCCGATCATGCGCGAACTGAATGACGTTCTAGACCAAGAGCGCACTGCGCTTTTGTTAGGTAAGCTTGAGAGTTTGAAAGAACTGCTGCCTTCAAAAGAAAATTTAGTCGGGCAGCTCAACGCGGATTTGCCGGACAACCCAGGAAAGTTGACGCGCCTGGAACGTAAACTGAGGCGCAATCAGCTTTTGCTGGATAGCGCTTTGGAAGGTATTCGGAACGTCGCGCAGAAAATGACAAAGGTGCATAAAATGCGGGGCGCATTGGCAACGTATGATGCCGCTGGACGGAAAAGCACAATCGAGGTTGATCCTGAACATGCTGTCGAAAAACGTGCCTGAGGCTTTAATAAAAAAGTTCCCAGTCAACATCCCCACATTCACAGAACATTAAGAACGCGCCGCACAAATTGCGCGTGCATCCGAGGTCGGATGGCGCACCGCATTGCAAAGCGTGTGCAACGGTCAGAACGACATTTCATGCACCCCGCGGGGGGTGGGCAAATGGGCGCAAAGCGCCGATGAACGAAGGAGCATGCTTATGTCGAGCATTCTTACAAATAACAGCGCCATGGTGGCGTTGCAGACATTGCGGTCGATCAATGCCAACTTGGCCGGGACTCAGAATGAGATTTCTACGGGCAAGGCAATTGCCAACGCAAAAGACAATTCTGCGGTCTGGGCGATTTCAAAGGTGATGTCGTCGGATGTGCAGGGTTTCGCGGCAATTTCAGACTCGCTCTCACTGGGCGAATCGACTGTTGCTGTGGCGCAGAACGGGGCAGAGACTGTGACCGATCTGCTTACCCAGATCAAAGGCAAGATCGTGAATGCGCAAGAAGACAACGTGGACCGGGCGAAAATCCAGTCTGACATCGTCGCCCTGCGTGATCAGATCAGTTCTGTTGTTGGCGCTGCACAATTCAACGGTTTGAACTTGCTACAGGGCGGCAATGATATCGACATTCTGTCGTCCTTGGACCGCGCGTCAGACGGAAGCGTTGCAACCGCCAACATCACAGTCGCAACAGCGGATTTGCGCACCAAGCAAACCGTAATCGCCTCTGACGCGACTTATGTTGCCGGTAGCGCGACGGCGGGTGCTGTGGCCGCGACATTGAACGCGACACAGACGCAGAACTTGGCAATCGCTGGTGTAACGGCCGGTGTCGCCTTTAGTATCGGTCTGACCGGTACAGACGCCAACGGCAGCAGCTTTACAGCGGCTGATTATACCACCGGTGCCAACGTCGCGGGCGCATCCAATATCGTCTACATCGCGCAGACGGGTGATGACGCTCAAGCGGTTGGGGAGGGGCTTAAGAAAGCTTGGGACCTCTATGCGGCGACAAACGGGCTGGACAAAAATGTCCTTGAGTTCACTGCAACCGCGACCGGACTGACGGCGACCTCAAATGTCACTGACGGCACAGACACGATTGCGGTTCGGGTGGACACGATGACCTCTGCATCAAACGGGTTTGAAGCCGGCGGCGGTTTAGAGGCCCTGGGCTCGGTCGACGTATCAACCTCGGGCGGGGCGGACGCTGCATTGATCAGCATCGAAGGATTGATCCAGACGGCGATTGATTCAGCGGCGGCCTTTGGTTCTTCACGGGGTCGCATTGAAACGCAGTCAAGCTTTGTCAGCAAGTTGAGCGATTCGTTGAAGTCGGGCATCGGCGCCTTAGTCGATGCGGATATGGAGGCGGCCTCTGCACGTTTGCAGGCATTGCAGACCCAGCAGCAGCTTGCCGTCCAGGCGCTGTCGATTGCCAACCAGTCACCGCAGACGATCCTTTCGCTCTTCCGGTAACGCAAAGGGATGGGGCGCTTTCTAACGCCCCATCCACTTCAGGGACACTCAATAAGCGCAGATGAGGTAAGCACATGAACGCCTATGCCATGGCCCAGCGCGCCTATGCGCCCACTGGCGCCCCAACAAGATCAGAGCGCAGCATCGAATACGATGTGATCGCCCGCGTGACGTCGAGGCTGAAGAAAGCAGTCGTTGAGAAAAATTATCCCAATATGATGGAAGCTTTGCATGAGAATGCCCGCCTCTGGCGCACGCTGGCAATTGACGTGGCCGATGCGGGAAATGGTCTGCCCAAAGATCTGCGCGCGCGGGTTTTCTATCTGGCCGAGTTCACCGACCACCATACCAAGCGCGTGATCCGAGAAAATATCTCGGCCAAGCCGCTGCTGGAAATCAACATGGCAATTTTGCGCGGGCTAAAGCACGCAGGGTCTTCCTCATGAGCGGCCTGGTCTTAAAGCTCGGGCCGAAAGAGCGCGTCCTTGTCAACGGTGCGGTGATCGAAAACGGGGATCGGCGCAGTAGGCTGTCCATTGTGACACCAGACGCGCATATCTTGCGCCTGCGCGACGCGATCCATCCAGAAGAGGCCAATACGCCCGTGCGCCGCCTGCTTTTTGCCGTGCAGTTGGTTCTGTCCGGGGACAGCAAGCCAGAAAAAGTGCATCTGACGTTGATGCGTCAGTTGGAAGAATTGAGCCAAGTCTTTCAGGACCCCGACAGCCGGGTACTTCTTGCGGAAGCAAGCCAGGCTTTGCTGGACGGGCAACACTACCGTGTGCTCAAAAGCTTGCGCGGTCTGCTCCCCAGAGAAGATCGCTTGCTCGCCATGGGGCAAAGCTAATGTTTCAGCCGGTTATCCCTTCTGTTGGCCTAACAGGATGGCGCTTTCTTCAGCAAACGTATGACACTCAGTTCGAGACTTTCTCGCGCTCTCGCGTCATTCAAAATGACGCCGAATATTTCCGCGAGAGTATCGCAAGTGTAACCTCAGCCGAAGCTTTGGTGTCGGACCGGCGACTGCTGACCGTGGCACTGGGCGCATTTGGATTGCAAGACGACATCAACAATCGCTTCTTTCTTCAAAAGGTCTTGCAGGATGGCATCTTAAACCAAGATGCGCTGGCCAATAGGCTCGCGGACAAGAGATATCGAAATTTCTCAGAGGCCTTTGGTTTCGGTCCATCCGAGTTTCTGCAGACCGGTCGATCTGATTTCCCTGAGCGGATCATCGGCCAGTTTGAGGCAAACGCATTTGAAATCGCAGCAGGCGAACAAGATGGCGCAATGCGCATCGCGCTTTACGCGCAACGTGAACTTGAAGTGCTTGCTGTGTCTGAGGCTTCAACCGACACCAAGTGGTTCACCGTGATGGGCGATCCGCCATTGCGTGAATTGTTTGAGCGCGCTCTCAACCTGCCCAACACCATTGGTCAAATCGACATCGACCAACAGCTCGATATCTTCAAAGACCGCGCGCGGTTTGTTTTTGGAACCGATGGCTTTGATCAGTTTCGACAGGACAGCGCCCGACAGGATGTCATTACCAAATTTGTCATCCGGGATCAGGCGAGCCAGTTGAATGCGGGTTTCTCTTCCAACGCCATTGCTCTCACTTTACTGCAAAACTGATCGCTATGCGGTGGGCTATGCCGCCAAAGCTTGCGAGCCTAAACCTGATATGCGCCTTCCGCTATCACCGTCCTGCCCAACAGATCCTGTTGGGCCGCACTGTTCTGCCCCCACCGGGCGGCGCTAAGCCGGGTTGGGCAAAGTGTCTTAGATTTTAAAATCGAAGGTTCTCTGACGTTTCGACTTTAACTTGAGATATCAGGCATCACGTTTCGCGTTCGACCGATGGGAGAGGCAGCGAACACGGGATCCCGGTTTAAGTTGAAACGCTTTAAGCCGCTGTTTTCCGAGTCTTTGACCCGGCGCGACGCAACAGCAGCTCGAGTTGCTGAAAACTCTGGTCAGGGTCATGATGCTCTGCGGCGACGAGAAAATCATCCAACTCTGGCCAAGCCGCAATCGCCTTGTCCAATTCAGGATCATTGCCCGAAGTATAAAGGCCCGCTTGGATCATCGTTTCATTTCGGTCGTAACGCGCCAGCAATTGACGTGCCTGCTGTATCAGAGCGTTCTCTGACGGGCTGGCCGCCGTAGGTAGGCTTCGCGAGATAGAGCGGAGAACATCGATAGCAGGATAGCGTCCACGCTCCGCAATCTCTCGGCTCAACACAATGTGACCGTCAAGAACGCCGCGTAGAATATCGGCAATCGGCTCTTCCATGTCTGAACCGGCAACCAGAACGGTAAAGATCGCCGTGATGTCACCCTGTCCGTCAACACCCGGCCCAGCGCGCTCACACAAAGACATGATCATGCTTGAAGTAGAAGGAGGATGACCGCGCAACACGGGTGGCTCACCCGCGGCGACAGCAACTTCTCGATGCGCCTCTGCAAAGCGCGTAATGGAATCGGCCAGCAACAAGACAGATTTGCCTTGATCGCGAAAATGCTCTGCTACTGTCATCGCTGCCCAAGCACACCGGCGCCGCACCAGAGCGGACTTATCCGATGTTGCAGCAATGACCACGCTGCGCGCCATTGCTTCTGGTCCAAGCACCTCATCAACGAAATGTCTTACTTCACGGCCACGCTCTCCGATCAAGGCAATGACGACGATGTCTGCCTGCATGTGCGACGCAAGATGCCCCAGCAAACTGCTTTTACCGATCCCAGATCCGGCAAAAAGGCCGACGCGTTGACCCGCCACCAGAGGCAAGAGCGTATTTGTCACCGCCAGCCCCGTGTTGAGGCGCGCGCCCAAAGCACGGCGTTTGGCAGCATCTGGCGGAGCACGTCGCAGAGCGCATATGTGCGGCCCTCGCAGCAGCTTGCGCCCGTCCAAAGGATGCCCAAGAGGATCGATTACCCGTCCAACCCAGGTGTCACAAGGAGCCAAATCAGATGTGTCCAGCAGAGTTGCCCGGTCAGATATGCCCACGCCTTCCGGCGCGGCATCGGGTAGAGCCAAGATGGTGTCACCCCATAGTTGTACGATTTCCGCCATCAAAGGATCATGCGCTGGGCGGGCAATCTCAAGCCGGTTACCGATTCGGGCCTGCCGCGAAAGGCCTGTGATGTGCAAAATACCTCCGGTGACGTCAGTCACGCGGCCGACATCGCGGGCCGCTTTCAATGCGTCAACCTGCGCCGTCAGACCCTTTACCGCTGCTTCTAGTGCCATGCGACCCCTTCTGATGCCTGCATACGGTTTCTAAAGGAATCAGCCTTAAGCGTTGGTTGAAATCGCACGAGGGAGAAACCCGATGTTCGAAAAGCTTGAAGTATTCAGAATTGCAGCGGCTATGGCGCAGCATGCTGGACAAAAACAGGCGGTGGTCGCACAGAATGTGGCCAACGCAGATACACCAGGATACCGCGCGCGCGACCTACCCGCGTTTCAAACGATATTCCAAAGCCCAACGCATATGAACCAACCGCGTGCAACGCGGGCGCGTCACTTGAACAGCGCGCAACAGGTTCCCGGCGTGATCGCCGTGTTCGAGGAAAAAAACCCCGCCAGCCCGAATGGGAATCAGGTGTCGCTTGAAGCGGAGATCCTGAAATCCGTGAGTGCAAAGCGTCAGCATGACCGCGCACTTGCGATTTATAAATCTGCACTTGGGATCCTGCGCACCAGCATGCGCAGCAACTAAGGAAGGATTTCATGAGCGATTTTTCACGAGCATTAACAGTGTCTTCCAGCGGGCTTGAAGCGCAGGCGACGCGTTTGAAACATCTGTCCGAGAATATCTCAAACGCGGACACACCTGGGTATCGTCGCAAGACAATCTCATTCGATACTGTGCTGAACCGAGACAGCCAAGTCTCCACCGTGGAACCTGGTCGCGTGCGATTGGATAACGCTGAGCTGGAGAAAATACATGATCCCGGGCATCCGCTTGCCGATGAAACGGGCCACTATGATGGCTCAAACGTCGATCTGCTGATCGAGCTGGCTGACGCGCGCGAGGCGCAACGCAGCTACGAAGCCAACCTGAAGATATTTGAGCAAACCCGGAAAATGTCTTCCGGGCTGATGGACCTGCTTAGGCGATAATCGGGTTCCTGCTGACAACCCCAAACTGACCAGAAAGGAGATCCAGAATGGAGATCAAGGGCATTTCCGCCGTTCAAAAATACGCGGCGGCACGAACCGCGACGCAACCGGAAGAACCGAGCAGTGCAATCATCGCGTCGCAGACTGCAATGCAGGATTTCGCAGCAACCCTGGCGGAAGGTGAGCAGATAGCCAAAGCAGCGATGATCGGCGATGCCGACCCACATGCACTCGTCACCGCGCTTGCCCAGACAGAATTGGTGGTCGAGACCGCTGTCAGCGTGCGCAACAAGGTAGTGGAAGCATACCAAGAAATTTTGCGGATGCCGGTTTGATGGCTAACGAAATCATCTTTTACGACACGATGCGATACGGGCTTTGGGTGGCTTTGCTGATCTCTTTGCCAACGCTAGCCATCGCGTTGCTTGCCGGAGTGGCGATTGGCTTGGTTCAAGCTTTGACATCGATCCAAGAAATGACGCTGACATTCGTCCCAAAGCTCGCCGCCATTGCCGCTGTCTTTTGGCTGACGATGGGCTTTATGACCGAAACGCTCGTCTCATTTTTTCAAGATCACATCATTCCACTGGTTATCGGAGGTTAGAGTGGACCACGCAGGCTATACAACGCTCACCCGCCAGTCAGGGCTCGCGCGCGAGATGCAGATCATCGCAAATAATATCGCCAACGCCGCCACCACCGGATTTCGTTCGGAAGGCTTGATCTTTTCTGAATACGTCCAAGCGGTTGAAAATGGTGCGTCTTTATCCATGGGGCAGGGGAACATAAGCAAAACCGCCTTTGATCAGGGGACATTGACCAAAACGGGTGGACGGTTTGACCTTGCCATTGAAGGCGACGCGTATTTCCTCATTGAAACACCTGCGGGCGAACGTTTGACGCGCCTCGGATCCTTCGCCCCGAATGCGGCAGGCGAGTTGGTGACGCCAGACGGGTTTCGTGTGTTGGATGCCGGTGGCGCACCCGTCTTCATACCACCACTCGCAGATGTGTCAGTAGCCAGTGATGGTACATTCAGTGCGGATGGCGCACCGCTGGGTCAAATTGGTCTTGTGCGCCCGATCGAACCGCTGCGTCTGATCCGAGAAGACGGTGTGGTTTTTCGCGCCGATGACGGCGTGGAACCGTCTGACACCGCCAGGGTCCTGCAGGGCTTTGTCGAAAATTCCAACGTCAATCCCGTGCATCAAATCGCGCGCATGATCGAGGTGCAGCGTGCCTATGAGCTCGGCCAAAGCTTTCTTGAAAGCGAAGACGAACGCGTGCGCGCAGCGCTCAAAGCGTTGATGACATAAGTCAGACAAAGGAGATATTGCATGCGTGCCCTGAAAATCGCAGCCACGGGAATGTCGGCCCAACAGATGCGGGTTGAAACAATCTCAAACAACCTCTCGAATATGTCTACCACTGGATATAATGCGCGACGTGCAGAGTTCGCGGATCTGCATTATCAGCAGATGGCGCGTGCCGGGCAAATCAATGCAGCCGATGGCACCGTCTTGCCAACTGGTGTGCAACTCGGCCTGGGCGTGCGCCCCTCGGCCATTTCGATTCACTTGGCACAGGGCGCGCTGTCAGCGACAGGGGGTGACTTGGATATTGCCATTGATGGCCGTGGGTATCTCGAAGTGACCTTGCCCACTGGTCAAGTTGCCTACACCCGCGATGGTGGCTTGAAGCGTACCGGCGAGGGGTTGATCGTCACCTCAGATGGCTTCCCGGTCGCACCCGAGGTTGTCATACCCGCGGATGCCCGCGCGATATCAATCAATGCTGATGGTGAAATCTATGTTTATTTTCAAGACAATGCTGCGGGTCAATTGATTGGACAATTCACCCTTTCAGGTTTTGCCAACGCCAAAGGGCTGGAGGCATTGGGCGGCAACCTTTTCGCTGAGACAGAGGCTTCGGGCCCGGCCATCGTCTCTACCCCCGGTGCGGATGGTTTAGGCACTTTGAGACAGGGGTATTTAGAAGACAGTTCCGTTGATGCAGTGCGCGAAATTACAGAATTGATCGAAGCACAGCGCGGATATGAAATGAATGCCAAGGTCATCTCAGCCGCCGATCAGATGATGGGCGCCACCACACAGGTGCGCTGATGCGATTTGCACTGTTTTGGTTTTTGATGTGCGCCATGCCTGGGGTCGCTCAGACCGTCGTCGCCGACCGTACGATTCGCGCCAACACCGTGATCGACGCTGGCGACCTGCGCCTGCATACTGGCAAAACATCTGCTGATGGTTTCAAGCGCCTGGAGGATGTGGTCGGGCAAGAGGCGCGCGTTGCGCTTTACCCCGGACGCCCTATTCGAACCGGCGACATCGGCCCACCCGCCATCGTGACCCGAAACCAAGTCGTGCGCGTTCAATTTGACCACCACGGGTTGAGCATTGTAACTGAGGGGCGCGCGCTTGAGCGGGGCGCGATTGGCGATCACATCCGGTTCATGAACCTGTCATCGCGGGCCACCCTGTTTGGCACCGTCCAAGCAGACGGCTCCCTCCGCGTTCATCCTTAGGAGCGAAGCATGAAGCGATTTGTGATTTTGGCATGCTGCATTGCTGCTCTGACAGCCTGTGCGCGCGGCGCTCATATCGGCACGCCGCCACAATTTTCAGACGCTTCAGAGTCACGAGAACATGCTGCAATGTTCACGCCCGGATTGCCCCTGCGCCTAGAGCCGCCTGCGCCTGTTCCGCAAGCCACACTCTGGTCTGGAACACGCCAATCGCTGCTGGGCGATAGGCGGGCATTGCAGCGCGGCGATATTCTGACCGTCGTCATTGAAATTGATGAGCAGGCAGAGATCTCTAACGCGACGGACCGATCCAGATCGGCGTCGGAGAATGTCAGCGTGCCCGGTTTTATCGGATTACCACAACGCCTGGATGGCCGCCTTCCTGATGGCGCAAGCTCTGCTGAGATCGTTGATCTTTCGTCTAACAGCACCGCAACGGGAAACGGGTCTGTCACGCGCAATGAAAAGCTCACGTTACGCGTCGCTGCGACGGTGGTTGACGTGCTGCCGAATGGGGTGCTTGCCATCGCAGGATCGCAGGAACTCCGCGTGAATTTCGAAATGCGGGAGCTGATGGTCGAAGGCTATGTTCGCCCGGCGGATATTTCGCGGCTGAACGAGATCACGTACGACAAAATCGCTTCAGCGCGTGTCTCATATGGTGGACGCGGGCAAATCACCGACGTGCAACAGCCGCGCATCGGGCAACAGATCCTGGATGCGTTGCTACCATTTTAGGAGGTGTGATGATCAAAAAGCTTCTTCCCATTGTACTTTTGCTGGTTGGCTTGGGTGCAGGTGTGGGTGCGGGCATCTTCTTGCGCCCCGCACCGCAACCGCTGGCCGATCAAGTGATCGCGGACGATGGCGGCGATGAACAGCAAAAGGAAACGCCGGCAGAAGAATATGGGCCTGACAACCCCAGGCCGACAATGGAGTATGTCAAGCTTAGCAACCAATTTGTGGTCCCAGTGGTTAAGGAAAACGTCGTCGTTGCATTGGTTGTTCTATCGCTCAGCCTGGAAGTGCCAGAAGGCAGCAAGGAAGATGCCTTCAGACGCGAACCCAAACTGCGCGATTCCTTTCTGCAGGTGCTTTTCGATCACGCAAATATCGGCGGCTTTGACGGCGCCTTCACGGAAGCAAATAATCTAGCCGTGCTGCGAAATGCCTTGCGAGAGGTCGGTCAAAAGGACCTGGGCGAAGATGTTGTGAACGACGTGCTCATCCTAGAGATTGCTCGACAAGACTATTGACAGGGTCGCACATCCACAAAGGCGATAGTTTGGTCTTGTTCACGCTGGTGTCTCAGGTCACTTTGAGGACATGAGCCGCGCGAACAAAGTTCTTCTATCTTTCGGGCACGGGTACAGTGCGAAAGCATTGGCGCCGCATCTGCTATCGGATGGTTGGCGCATCTTTGGAACCACGCGCAGTGAGGAAAAGCGTGCCGACATTGCAGCCACCGGCGTAGAAGCCTTAAAGTGGCCTGGCGAAGACCTAAAAGATATCCTGGCCACCGCAGATCATCTGCTTATTTCCGCAGCGCCCAATCCTGAAGGCGACCCGGTATTGATGGCGTTCGGAAAAGAAATTGCGGCCCATGCGCGACGTTTACGATGGGTTGGCTATCTTTCCACAACTGGGGTGTACGGTGATCATGCGGGGGCATGGGTGGATGAACACACCGCGCTGAACCCAGCGACCAAACGCGGTCAACTCCGTGTAGAGGCAGAGACAGCTTGGCGCGATATCCCTGATCTCCCTCTGCATATTTTTCGGCTCGCAGGCATTTATGGCCCTGGCCGCGGTCCCTTTGCCAAAGTGAGAAAAGGAACGGCACGGCGGATCATCAAAGCGGGTCAGATATTCTCTCGCATCCATGTAGAAGACATTGCACAGGCGTTACTGCTGTCGATCGCGTCACCGACGCCGGGTTCTATATACAACCTGTGTGACGATGAACCCGCGCCACCAGAAGATGTGATCGCACATGCGGCAGCACTGCTTTCTCTTCCCATCCCGCCAGCAGTGGCCTTTGAAGAGGCGGAGATGACCCCGATGGCCCGCAGCTTCTATGCAGAGAGTAAGAAAGTGCGCAATGACCTGATCAAGAAAGAGCTTGGTTGGAAACCCATTTATCCGAATTATCGGACGGGGCTGACCAGCTTGCTTGCAAGCAGCGGCTAATCGCGTTGGATTAGAGAAACCTTAGGCTGGGAATTGCATCATCTGACTAAGATGGCGGACTTGCCGCACCGCGGCGTCCTCGCCATATAAAAGCACAATGAACTTCAGTGCAGACCCGAAAGGCCCCGTCGATGAGCATACGAGATAGGCTGCATGCCGTTTTGAAGTCTGCGCGCTTTAGCAATTTCATCATGGCGATCATCATATTCAACGCCATTATTTTGGGGCTCGAAACATCGAAGACAGCCATGGATCTGGCGGGCGACGTCATTCTTTTGCTTGATCGCATTTGCCTGACGATTTTCGTCATTGAAGTGGCGATGAAGCTGATCGCCTATCGTTGGCAGTTTTTCCGAGATGGTTGGAACATCTTCGATTTCATCATCATCGGCATTTCACTGGCGCCAGCGGCACAAGGCTTCTCTGCCTTGCGCGCCTTGCGCATCTTGCGTGTGCTGCGGCTCATCTCGGTAGCACCGAGGCTCCGGCGCGTCGTCGAAGGCTTTGTCACCGCTTTGCCCGGTATGGCATCCGTTTTCGCGCTGATGGCGCTTATTTTCTACATCGGTTCAGTAATTGCGACCAAGCTCTTCGCGTCAAGCTTTCCGGAATGGTTTGGCACCCTTGGCCTTTCAGCCTATTCCTTGTTTCAGATCATGACCCTTGAAAGCTGGTCTATGGGGATCGTTAGGCCGGTGATGAATGTCTATCCCTTGGCCTGGATGTTCTTCATCCCCTTCATCATGGTCACGACCTTCGCGGTCGTCAACTTATTGGTCGGTTTGATCGTAAACTCGATGCAGGATGCCCATCATGAGGAGACGAATGCAGAAACGGACGCGTATCGCGACAACGTGTTGTCGCGTCTGGAAGCAATCGAACGCCGCATTGAAAAGATTGCGGGCGAAAATTCAAAATGATGTGCGGCGCTAAATCCTCCGGCCTTACATCTGATACAGCTTGCCCAAACTGAGTTAGAGCATTTCGACGTTCACTTGAGATTTCACGCACCCCTTTTTGCGTAGGGCCGAAGGGAGAAGCAGTGAACAAAGGATCGTAAAGCACCCGACCTTTAACCTGACATACTTAGCCCTAACCGGCTTAGCGCCGCCCCGTGGGGGCGGAACGGCGCGGCCCAACAGAAGCTCTCGAGCGAGGACGCGTTGCATTAGACGTAAGGCCAGATGATTTAGGGCGCTACGAGTTAAACTGGCCTCATGTGTGTGCCGTCTCTCCTTGTTATCGAAGACCACGGCCAATGAATGTTGCCTCAAGGCAAACGCGAAATACCAAGCACGTCAATGACCTTTGCTGCGATATGTTCCGCAGTAAGCTGCGCCTCTGCATACATTTCTGACGGGCTTGCCTGATCAATAAAACGGTCCGGCAGTGTCATTGATCGAAAAATCAACCCGTCATCAAACACGCCCTCTTGCGCCAAAAGCTGCGCAACATGGCTGCCGAAACCGCCGATGGCACCTTCTTCAACAGTGATCAGCGCTTCATGATCCGCAGCCAAAGAAAGGATAAGCTGATCGTCCAATGGTTTGGCAAAACGGGCGTCTGCGATACTCGGCGTGATGTCATAGGCACGTAGAATATCAGCAGCTTTCTCAACCTCTGTGATCCGCGCCCCAAAAGACAGCAAAGCCACGCGCTCTCCATGACGGCGCATGCGCCCTTTCCCGATCTCAAGAACCACCGGTTCTTCTGGCAATGGCAAGCCCACCCCTGCGCCACGCGGAAAGCGAAAGGCGATAGGACCGGCATCATGGGCCGCCGCTGTCGCGACCATATGGACCAGTTCCGCCTCATCCGCAGCAGCCATCACAACAAACCCAGGCAGATTGGCCAGAAAGCCAATGTCAAACGCCCCAGCATGGGTCGCCCCATCCGCCCCGACCAGGCCCGCGCGGTCAATGGCAAATCGGACGGGCAGCCCTTGCAACGCAACATCATGCACCACCTGATCATAGCCGCGCTGAAGAAAGGTTGCGTAGATCGCGCAAAAAGGCCGCATGCCACCTGCCGCAAGCGCGGCGGAAAAAGTCACAGCATGCTGCTCAGCAATGCCCACATCAAAACATCGCGCCGGGTGGTGGCGCGCAAACTCTGCCACACCTGTCCCATCCGGCATCGCAGCAGTCACGGCGCACAGCTTCTTATCGCTCTGTGCCAGACCGGTCAATGTGCGCGAGAAAACAGACGTATAGCTGGGCACATTTGTCGTGCTCTTTGCCTGCTCGCCTGTCGCAACATCAAACTTGGAAACGCCATGACCTTTGTCGCGCGCACGTTCTGCGTGGGGATAGCCTTTGCCCTTTTGCGTGCGCACATGCACCAGCACCGGTCTATCTGAACCAACTTTAAGCGTCTCCAGCACCCGTTTCAGTTCAAGCACATCGTGACCTGGAACTGGCCCCACATATGAAAAGCCAAGTGTTTCAAAGAACGTGCTTCGCGCAGTCTGCTTACCAAGCTGATTAAGATGGCCCGCCAATGCGCCTACCGGCTCAGCAATAGACATGCCGTTGTCGTTCAAAATCACGATCAACCGTTTGTTCAACTCACCCGCATGGTTGAGAGCCTCATAGGCCATCCCCGCAGACAAAGCGCCGTCACCGATCACAGCAACGCATTCTCCAATGTCAGCCCCGCCAAGATCACGCGCGCTGGCAAAGCCAAGCGCGGCGCTGATCGAGGTTGCGGCATGTGCTGCGCCAAAGGGGTCAAAGGGGCTTTCGCTCCGTTTCGTGAAACCGCTCAGCCCGTCCTTTTGGCGCAACGTTCGGATGCGCGCACGACGCCCTGTGAGAATTTTATGCGGATAGGCTTGATGCCCAATGTCCCAGATGATCTTGTCGCGCGGTGCATCAAATACCGCGTGCAGCGCCACCGTGAGTTCGATAACACCCAATCCCGCTCCAAGATGCCCACCTGTGACAGAGACTGCGGCGATGGTTTCTGCCCGCAGCTCATCCGACAGTGCGACCAGCTGATCATCCGACAGATGTTTGATATCGGCAGGGTCGGCAACCTGATCTAAATGCGGCGTCTGCATCAGCTCTCGCGCGTCACAACAAAGCGAGCGGCGGCGCGCAAAGTATTCGCAGCAGCGCCATGGAGGCTTACCGCGTCACAAGCCTCGACAACCAAATCCGCAGCGCGCCGTTTTGCGGCATCAAGACCCAGCAAAGAAACGAAGGTCGCCTTTCCCGCATCGGCGTCCTTTCTGGTGGCCTTGCCCAACGTTGCCGCATCCCCCTCAACATCCAGGATGTCATCGGCAATTTGAAAAGCAAGACCCAGCGCTTCGGCATAGCGCTGCATTGATGTCACATCCGCCTGGGCAAGACGCGGACCCGCCATCGCCGACCAAGCGATCAATGCGCCCGTCTTTCCCTGTTGCAACGTGGTAATGTCATCTAAACTAAGCGGTGCGGCCGATGTTTCCGCCGCGATATCCATGGCCTGGCCCATCACCATGCCCCGCGCACCAGCAGCCTGCGCCAATGTATACCCAAGCGTGGCACGCGCTGCATCTGATCCCACCTTGGGGTGACCAACCAATTCAAACGCCAAAGACTGCAACGCGTCGCCTGCTAAAATCGCCGTCGCTTCATCCCATTTGACATGCACCGTGGGCTGACCACGTCGCAACGTGTCATTGTCCATGGCGGGCAGATCATCATGTACGAGTGAATACGCATGCATCGCCTCAATGCCAGCAGCAGGCCAAATGGCCTGGGCTGGATCCACACCGTGCAGACGCGCAGTTTCCAGCACCAAAAAGCCCCGCAAACGCTTCCCGCCACGCGTGGCATGCTGCATTGCATCAATCACCGCCAGCACATTGTCAGTTCGGATCGCTGCTGCAAGGTGATGCTCTACCGCCTCCGCCGCCTCAGTCAGCCGTTCCAGGAACATGCTGCGCTAAAGCCCTTCGACGGGCTTCGTCCCAACTGGCACACCGTCGCCGTCGAATGTGATGGCGGCGACCTTCTCCTCTGCCTCTTTTAGCTTGGCCTCGCAGCGCGCTTTCAAGGCCGCACCCCGCTCGTAAAGCGCGATGCTCTCCTCCAAAGCAACCTCGCCTCGCTCAAGCTGGGCCAGAACCGCTTCCAATTCTGACATTGCTGTCTCAAAGCTCATTTCATCAACGGGTTTCTGGCTCATACCTGTGCCTCATCCTAGCTCCTAGCATTGACATAAAGATGTCAGCGTCGGATCGCTAGAGCGTGACCCGTCTCTTTTGGCGTAAAATACTTTGGGGGTCCGGGGGCAACGCCCCCGGCGCTCTCAGAAATGGACACCCCCTCCGACACTCTCGCTCAATCTGGGGCGAGCATGTATCCGGCACCACGCACTGTCTGAAGATATCGAGGTTGCTTGGGGTTCTGTTCAATCTTCCGCCGCAGCCGCGTGATCTGAACATCCACTGCGCGCTCTTGCGCTTGACCGCGATCACGCCCCAATTCCTCGACCAATTTGGCGCGGCTCAAAGGAGCATCAGGCTGCGCGGAAAAGATTTTCATCAACTGTACCTCGGTCGCAGTCAGACGGATCAACGCGTCGCCTTGCCACATCTCTCCACGTTCCATGTCATAGCGGATGCTGCCCAAAGACAGCACTTTGGGCGCGACATCTTCCGCGCGCGTGTCTGGAACCCGTCGCAAAATGGCGTTCACCCGCAGCAAAAGCTCCTTAGGCTCAAATGGCTTGGACAAATAATCATCCGCACCGGCCTCGAATCCTTCGATTTTATTGCCTGTCTCCCCCTTCGCTGTCAGCAGCAGGATCGGCGTTTTCATCGTCTCGCGCAGACTGCGGGTCAGCGACATCCCGTCTTCCCCTGGCATCATCACGTCTAGAATGATCATGTCAAAGTCCAAGCCCGACAGAATGCGCCGCGCATGCGCGGCATCGCGCGCGGCAGTGACCAAAAAACCATTCATGACAAGAAATTTTTTCAGCAGAACACGAATGCGTTCATCATCATCAACGATCAACAGATGGGCGTCCATTTCGTTCATGTGCGCGTCTCCTTTAGAGTGGCATAGCGCTTGCGCATTGCCGGATCCATTATCGCCTGCAGCACCGTTCGAAAACCCGCCACAGCCTCGGGCCCGGCAGCGCGAAATGCGCTGCGCAATCGCATGCGCTGCGCGTCGGACAAACGACGCTCTAACAGCTTACCCGCCTCAGTCAGGTGAAGATGTCTTTCCCGCTTGTCATACTCACCAATGCGGCTTTCGACCAAACCATCACGGATCAACGTGCGCAGAACCCGGTTAAGCGACTGTTTGGTGACACCCAGAATGCTCAACAAGTTGTTGACCGTCGTACCGGGTGCACGGTGGATGAAATGGACGGCCCGGTGATGCGCTCTGCCGTAAGCGAGATCATCAAGGATGCGATCCGGATCAGATGTGAACGCTTGATAGGCGAAAAACATCGCCTCGCTCGCCTGACGTAGCTGTTCGTCCGTCAAAAAGACGGCCATCTCTTCCTCGGCGATAGCAGACGCGCGCGCGCTGGCCATGTCGTCCCCTCCCTCGCAGTTTAGTTTACGTCAGCCTTGTTGACACTCCTAACACTAAAGGATACCAGTTCAAAGGTTTAGCGAAATTTTATGTCCGAAACGGACCAATCTTCGCAATATTTAGAAATATGCGGTGTAGAAGGATCGGAAAATGTCAGCAGGATACGATGACCGCGATGGTCACATCTGGATGGACGGCGCGATGATAGATTGGCGCCAAGCGAATGTTCATGTTTTAAGCCACGCGATGCATTATGCCTCTTCGGTTTTTGAAGGTGAACGTGCTTACAGCGGCAAGATTTTCGAAAGCCGCGCACACACAGAGCGGCTGAAGCGGTCAGCCCAGATGATTGATTTTGAGATCCCCTACACGGTTGATGAGATCGAGGCGGCGAAGGTCGAAGTGCTTGCCGCGTCTGGCTTGCAAGACGCCTATGTGCGCGCAATCGCGTGGCGCGGTGCTGGCGAAGACATGGGGGTCGCCTCGGCGAGAAACCCCGTTCGCCTGGCAATCGCAGCATGGGAATGGGGTGCATATTACGGCGACGCCAAGATGAAAGGGGCAAAACTCGACATCTCAAAATGGAAGCGCCCCTCGCCCGAGACGATACCTTGTCATGCTAAGGCGGCGGGGCTCTATATGATTTGCACGATGTCAAAGCATGCCGCAGAGGCGAAAGGATGCTCTGATGCCATGATGTTTGACTACCGCGGGTATGTGGCAGAAGCGACAGGAGCCAATATCTTCTTCGTTAAAGATGGCGAAGTGCATACACCAAACCCCGATTGCTTCTTGAACGGCATCACCCGTCAGACGGTGATCGGGATGCTGAAAGATCGCCAGATCAAAGTGCATGAACGTCATATTACGCCGGATGAGCTAGAAGGATTTGAACAATGCTGGCTCACTGGGACAGCGGCAGAGGTGACACCCGTGGGCGAAATTGGCGACTACAACTTTGAGGTCGGCACCCTCACGCGCGATATCGCCCTGGGATACGAAAAACTGGTACGCGCTTAAGGGGATGCCAGCGCGGTGGGAGGCTTCAATAATCAACCCCGCGCTGCGCTTTAATGCCATTCTGGAAGGGATGCTTCACCTCGACCATCTCTGTGACGAGGTCCGCATAATCGCAGAGCTCTGACTTTGCATCACGCCCTGTCAGCACAACCCCTGTGCGCTTATCACGTGCTTCTAACCCCGCGATGACATCGTCAACGGCAAGATAATCATAGCGCATCGCAATGTTGATCTCATCCATAACGACGAGATCGTAGGCACCGCTTTCCATCATCGCGCGCCCTTTTGCGAACGCCGCTTGTGCAGCCATGATGTCACGGTCTCTATCTTGTGTGTCCCAGGTGAAACCTTCGCCCATGGTATGCCAGGTGACTTCGCCGAGACGGTCAAAGAATTGCCTTTCGCCGGTCTTCCATTTACCTTTGATAAACTGGATCACACCTACCTTCTGTTTCCAGCCGAGCGCGCGAACAACGACACCGAAAGCGCTCGAGGATTTTCCTTTCCCAGGCCCCGTGTGAACAAGAACCAGCCCTCGATCCGGGTCGTGCAGCTCGGCTACTTTGGCGCGTTGCTGCGCTTGCCGTTTCTGCATTTTCTGCTTGTGTTCAGTAGCGTCTGACATGCGCGCCTCCTTTAATCATGGGATCCATACGGTGGCGATTTGCCTTTTAGTTTGATGGTATCCAGACCAAGCTTTCGCTCGCGCCAGATAATCAGAACACCGCCTGCAATGACAAGGCTCGATCCGGCAAGAATCGTAGCGGTGGGGATTTCACGAAAGACAAACCACCCAATCAACGCGGCAAAGATCATGGACGCATAATCAAACGGCGCCAGCATAGCGGCAGCTCCGAAGCGATAAGAGGAAGTCACCAAGATCTGAGCAACCCCGCCAACCAAACCTGCGCAAACAATCAAGCCGATGTCGTTGAAATCGCTGAGCGTCCACGTCAACGACGGATGTTGCACAAGCCATCCAAGGGGCAACGAGATAAGCGATACCAGCGTCGCCGTCAGCGAAAAATAGAAAACGATAGCGGAAGTGCTGTCCGTCTGCACCAACCGGCGCACATGGATTTGCACCAGTGATCGCAACACAGCAGCTGTCAGCACCATCAGCGCACCCCAGGTGGCAACCGCGGAATAGCTTTCGGTGACAGACAGACGCGGCGCGATCACAATCAGCACGCCGAAAAGACCCAGCGCAACGGCAGACAATCGAAACAGGCGAATGCGTTCACCAAGGAAAAATGCTGCAAGAAGCACCGTGAACATAGGTGTTGCATAGCCGATGGCGGTAACCTCGGGCAGGGGCAGCAAAGCGAGCCCGGCAAAGGTCAGCGCCATGGCGGTCGTGCCACATAAGCCACGCCAGATGTGGCCCGTGATGTTGTTGGCTTTCAGCCCATCATGCAGATGACCCTGCTGCCAAAGCCATACACCAATGACGGGCAGCGCAAAAAAGGACCGGAAAAACACGGCCTGCCCAGGCGGCACGCTGTTGGATGCCGCCTTGATCAATGCCGCCATTACCATGAACAGAAAAACCGCCGTCAGCTTTAAGAGGATCGCGCGACCAGGTCTGTTCTGCGTGCGCATGCTGGACATGGTCGCATACTAGCCGATAACGCCACGATTTTGGCCCACTTGCCCGCGATGCAGCAAGAGATGATCCAATAGCACGCAGGCCATCATCGCTTCTCCTACCGGGACCGCGCGAATGCCAACGCAGGGGTCATGCCTCCCCTTGGTGATGATCTGCGTGTTTTCACCCGCTTTTGTGATCGTCCGTCGCTCTGTCAAAATGCTTGAGGTCGGTTTGACCGCGAAACGCACAATGATGTCCTGCCCCGTGCTGATCCCGCCAAGAATGCCACCCGCGTGATTGGAGCTATAGTTAACAGTACCATCTGCGCTCATCTGGATCTCGTCGGCATTCGCCTCTCCGGTCAAGGATGCGGCCGACATGCCTTCGCCGATCTCAACCCCTTTTACCGCGTTGATGCTCATCATCGCCGCCCCAAGATCGGTGTCGAGCTTACCGTAAATGGGTGCGCCAAGACCGGCTGGCACCCCGCGCGCTGTCACTTCAATGATCGCACCCACTGACAAACCAGATTTGCGGATGTCATCAAGGTAGGCAGCCCAATCTACGGCCGCTTGCGCATCGGGCACCCAAAAGGGATTTCGGTCAATCTCATCCCAGTTGAAAGCGGCGCGATCGATTTCTTTCGGGCCCATTTGCACCATATAGCCGGTGATTTGAAGATCGGGCGCGAGAACCTTGATCGCCGCACGCGCCAAACCTCCTGCGGCAACGCGCGCCGCTGTTTCACGGGCAGAAGAACGCCCACCACCGCGATAGTCTCGTACACCGTACTTTTGAAAATAGGTGATGTCCGCGTGGCCAGGTCGAAATTTATCTTTAATATCGCCATAGTCTTTCGAACGCTGGTCCGTGTTTTCAATCAGCAACTGTATGGGTGTGCCGGTTGTCACACCTTCGAAAACGCCCGATAGAATGCGCACCTCATCAGCTTCGCGCCGTTGCGTGGTATAGCGGCTTTGACCAGGCTTTCGGCGGTCCAACCAGTGCTGGATCATGCTTTCGTCGATGGGCACTTCTGGGGGGCAACCGTCAATTGTTGCACCCAATGCAGGACCGTGGCTTTCGCCCCAGGTTGTCACACGGAATAAATGGCCAAAAGAGTTGATCGACATGGTGCTCTCCCTCGTCAAAGGGATTAGCCTTGAGGGTCCGCCTCCTCAAGCGGAAACACCTTGCATCCGGTAAAGCGCGCTCCTATTCATGTCTTCACCTCGGGGGGCCCTGTGGCTGAGATTGCGAAAGCTGACCCGTTGAACCTGAACCGGTTAACACCGGCGGAGGGAAGGTATGGATATCGCTCCTGCACTTTCTGACGCCGCAAATTGGAGGATGCCATGAAGTATCTTGCACTTGCTGCTACAACCACACTCGCCGCGACCGCAGCTGCGGCGGACACACCTGAATTGATCGTCTACACCTATGACAGCTTTGTCTCTGATTGGGGGCCGGGCCCCCAGATCGAAGCAGCGTTCGAGGAGGTTTGTGCTTGCGATTTGACCTTTATTGGAAACGGGGATGGCGCTGCGCTGCTCGCACGGCTCAAGCTAGAGGGCGCGCGCACGGATGCTGACATTGTTCTTGGCCTAGACACAGGCTTGATCGCCGCGGCGAAAGAAACGGAGATGTTCACAACAACGCAGGTGCGTGCTGACTATGCGCTGCCAATTGCGTGGACCGATGACACTTTTGTGCCTTACGACTGGGGCTATTTTGCTTTTGTTCACAACAATGACCTTATGCCTCCTAAAAGCTTTAAAGAGTTGGGCGAAAGCGATGTGTCTATCGTCATCCAAGACCCACGCTCCTCAACACCTGGGCTTGGCCTGCTCATGTGGGTCAAAGATGCCTATGGCGAGGCCGCGCCAGAGATATGGGCCGGGCTGGCTGACAATGTCGTAACGGTGACAAAAGGTTGGTCCGAGGCATACGGCCTGTTCCTGGAGGGGGAGGCCGACATGGTCTTGAGCTACACCACCTCGCCCGCATATCACATCATCGCCGAGGAAGATGAGAGCAAAGCAGCAGCGGTCTTTGAAGAAGGGCACTACATGCAGATTGAGGTGGCGGGCGCTCTCAGCGGATCGGACCAGCCAGAGCTCGCACAGCAATTCCTTGCCTTCATGGTCTCAGACGCTGCTCAATCGATCCTTCCGACAACCAACTGGATGTACCCGGCTGTTACACCCTCTTCTGGGTTGCCAAAAGGGTTTGAGGCGTTGGTCGAACCGCAGAATGCCCGCCTTATCGACGCTGACAAGGTACCGGCGCTACGCGAGGAAGCGCTGCAAGAATGGCTGAACGCACTCTCTCAGTAAGTACGAAATCAGGCATCAGCGCAGCGGTTTTGATCGTTGCTCTGATCCTTATTGCCTTGGCCGCAGTAGCAAGCAAAACGGATACGACCACGGCATTGCGATCCTCAGATTGGGCCGCTGTGCGGTTCACCCTTTGGCAGTCCTTCCTCTCCGCCGCCATCTCTACCCTGCTGTCTGTTCCCATCGCGCGCGCCTTAGCACGCAGGCGGTTTATGGGGCGCACCATGCTGATCACGCTGCTTGGCGCGCCTTTCATTCTGCCCATCATTGTTGCCGTGATGGGGCTGTTGATCATCTTTGGTCGGAACGGCTGGGTGAATGCCACGCTGGATTTTCTCGGGCTCCCAAGTTTTTCGATCTACGGGCTTCATGGCGTTGTCTTGGCGCATGTCTTCTTCAACCTCCCCCTTGCCACGCGGCTGCTGCTGCAAAGCTGGCAAAGCGTCCCTGCAGAAAGGTTTCGCTTGGCGGCTCAAGTAAGGCTCACACCCTGGGCGTTTTTCCGTGTGGTGGAATGGCCAATCCTGAAACAAACCCTTCCCGGCGTCGCCGCGTTGATCTTTGTTATCTGCCTGACAAGCTTTGCTGTCGCACTCACCCGTGGTGGTGGACCCAAAGCAACAACCGTTGAACTGGCAATTTACCAAGCTTTCCGGTTTGACTTTGATCTGGGTAGAGCGGCCTTGCTGTCGTTAATTCAGCTGATCGTCGCGGGCACCGCTGCCCTTCTTGCGCTTTGGATCATTCCGGCCGGTTTGGCAAACGCGGGCCAAGATCGACCCGTTGAACGATGGGACACGCGAGGCGCCATAAAAGGGCTTTTGGATGGGGCAGCCATCACATTGGCGGCGGCGTTTTTGCTGCTGCCGCTCATTGCGATCCTCTTGCGCGGTGTCCCTGGTGTATGGCAAATGCCCACGACTGTTTGGCAAGCCGCTGGAAGCACGTTGATGGTCGCCTTCTTTAGCGTGTTGGTAATGTTGGCGTTGGCACTTCCCTTGGCGGGTTGGATTGCGTCGCGTCGCTTTGGCGGAGTAGAGGCAGTCGGCCTGGTCGGCCTGGCCGCATCCCCCCTTATGATCGGAACCGGTTGGTTCATCGTGATAAATCCAATGGCCAATCCTGCTGGTTTTGCCTTGCCTGTCACTGCACTTACCAATGCGCTGATGGCGCTACCCTTCTGCCTTCGAATTTTGGTGCCGCAGATGAAACAAACCCTGCAAGATTTTGGCCGACTAAGCCAAACCATTGGATGGCGTGGCGCAGCCCTGTGGCGTTGGTTGATCTTCCCACGCTTGCGGTCGCAACTTGGGTTTGCATGCGGGTTAACGACAGCATTGTCTGTCGGGGACCTTGGCGTCATCGCCCTGTTCGCTGATACAGATCGCACCACGCTCCCTTTGCAAATGTATCGGCTGATGGGGGCCTATCAGATGGAAGCAGCAGCCGGCACCGCCTTGCTTTTGCTCATACTTGCCCTCAGCCTCTTTTGGATATGCGATACATTGGGACGCTGGCATGTTACGGATTGAAGGTGCCAATATTCGACAAGGTGATTTCACGCTGTCGGCTGATCTAAGCTTTGCAAGCAATCGCAAATACGGCGTCATCGGGCCGTCGGGTGCGGGAAAATCGACGCTTCTAGCGGCCATTGCGGGATTTGTGCCCATTCAATGCGGCCGGCTGTTTTGGGCTGATCACGAGATCACGGAAGATCCGCCCAACAAGCGCCCGATAACGATGCTGTTTCAAGACAATAACCTTTTTCCACATCTGAGCGTTTTTCAAAACGTGGGCTTAGGCATGCGGCCTGACTTGCGCTTGGACAGCCGACAAGCTCGCCAAGTAAACGAAGCGCTCGCGCGGGTTGGTCTGTTTGACAAGGCAGATCAGAAGCCCGGCGCATTGTCAGGGGGGCAGCAAAGCCGTGCTGCTTTGGCGCGCGTGTTGGTCCAATCGCGACCGGTGATTTTACTTGATGAACCTTTTGCAGCACTGGGACCCGCACTGCGTCAAGATATGCTGGAACTAGTCGAAAAGCTCTCGGATGAGACAGAGGCCACTGTGATCATGGTAACGCACATGCCGGCGGATGTGGAGCGTATGGCCGACGAGGTGATCTTTGTCGACGCGGGTCAAGCCATCGCCGCCGGTGATGCCCGCGCTTTTTTGAATGATCCACCGCCGGCGCTAAGCGCTTACCTGGGCAAGGAACGCTAGAATAAAAAAACCCCCTTACCGTGAAGTAAGAGGGTCTGTGATGATCAAAGACTGTTTGCTCTTCAGTCGTCTTTGTACTTGTACTTTACCGGTGCCCACAAACGTTTGTTGGTGAGGTACAAAAGCACGGACAACACGGTCAGAAAGATAACCCCCGCAAAGCCAGCTTGCTTGCGCGCCATCAGCTTGGGCTCTGCCGTCCACATGAGGAAAGCCGACACATCCTCGGCGATGCTATGCATGTCTGTTGCGTGACCATCCATGTATTCCACGTCATCACCGTAGAGCGGTGGCGCCATTGCAATCCATCCCCCCGGGAACGCGGTATTCTCGTAGAAGATAACACCGGCCTGCTCTTTTTCTTCCCCGGTATAGCCAACCAGCAAAGAGGCGATGTATTCTGGCCCGCCAATCCCTTTGAAGAACTGATTGATGCCCAAACCATATGGCCCGTGAAACCCTGCGCGCGCCTTTGCCATCAACGACAGGTCAGGGGCATTTTCCAGATTGGACTCAGGGAAATGGTCCACCGGTGTCGCTTCGCGGAAATCATCCAGCTCTGGGTCATAGAGTTCGTATTGCTTGGCGTATTCGATCACCTGTTCTTCTGGCAACATCGGCCCACCGGGGTCCCCAAGCGAACGAATGGGGACGAACTTAAGCCCGTGACAGGCCGAGCAAATCTCGGTGTAGACCTGCAGACCACGCTGCAGCTGGTTCACGTCATATGAGCCAAAGGGACCTTCGAAAGAAAAATCGAAGTCCTCTATATGCGTGTCATAGGCCCCCGCCGCAGAAGCGCAGTGCGCCGTAACGCCCAGCGTCACGGGCAGCGCGATCAAAGCTGATGCTAAAAGCTGCTTCAACATTGTTCTTCCCTCACTCCGCCGGTGTCACCACAGGATCGGCTGCTGTTTTCTTCCCTTTCACTTTGGCGCGGAAGTCATCCTCGATCGTCTCTGGTACCGCCAGAGGCTTCTCAATCACACCAAGCAACGGCAGAATGACCAGGAAGTAAGCAAACCAGTAGGTTGACGCGATCAGCGACAAGCTCGCATAGGGCTCTTCCGCTGGCATGGCACCCAGCCACATCAGGAAGAAGAAGTCAGCTACCAAAATCCAGAACGCCCATTTGAACATTGGACGATAGCGGCCGGAACGCACAAGCGACGTGTCGAGCCACGGCACCGCAGCCATAACAGCAATCGCGCCGAACATCGCCAACACGCCAAAGAACTTTGCGTCGATGATCCCGCCGGTCACAAACTCAAAGAACATCACGATCCACACGTCAGAGGTGAAAGCGCGCAGGATCGCGTAGAAAGGCAAGAAATACCACTCGGGCACAATATGCGCGGGCGTCGCCAGTGGGTTCGCTTCGATGTAGTTATCTGGGTGTCCCAGATAGTTCGGCATGAAACCGACGATCGCGAAGAAGACCGCTAGGATGACTGCCAAAGCAAACAGGTCTTTGATCACAAAGTATGGCCAGAAAGGAAGCGTGTCTTTCTCAGCTTCTTCCTTAGAGCCGCGACGCACCTCAACTCCAGTCGGGTTGTTGTTCCCCGTCGTGTGAAACGCCCAGATGTGCACAATCACCAGGCCTGCGATAACGAAAGGCAAAAGGTAATGCAGACTGAAGAAACGGTTCAGCGTCGCGTTGTCCACTGCGGGCCCACCAAGAAGCCATGTTTGTAGCCCTTCGCCTACGAATGGGATCGCGCCGAAGAGACCGGTAATCACTGTCGCGCCCCAGAATGACATCTGCCCCCAGGGCAACACATATCCCATGAAGCCAGTGGCCATCATGAGCAGGTAGATCAACATACCGATGATCCACGTCACCTCACGCGGGGCTTTGTATGACCCGTAGTACAGACCACGGAAAATATGTGCATACACAGCGACAAAGAACAGCGAAGCGCCGTTCTGATGCATGTACCGCAGCATGTGGCCGCCGTTCACGTTCCGCATGATGTGCTCAACTGAGCCAAAGGCGTAATCCACGTGAGGCGTGTAATGCATCACAAGCACGATGCCCGTGATGATTTGCAGCGCCAAACAAAATGTCAGGACAATGCCCCAAATCCACATCCAATTGAGGTTCTTGGGCGTGGGGATCATCAATGTGTCATACATCAGCCCGACAACAGGCAAGCGGCGATGAAGCCACTTTTCCGCGTCAGATTTCGGCTCATAATGGTCGTGAGGAATTCCGGACATCGTAGTCTCCCTTAACCGAGTTTAATCGTGGTCGGATCCACAAATTCTGCGGGTGGTACTGGCAAATTAGTCGGCGCTGGGCCTTTCCGAATGCGGCCAGCCGTATCGTAATGTGACCCGTGGCATGGGCAGAACCAACCACCAAAATCACCTGCATCGCCCAAAGGAACGCAGCCCAGGTGCGTGCAGACGCCCATCATGACCAACCACTCTCCCGCCTCGTCCAGCGTGCGGTTTGCGTCAGAAGCATCAACTTCACCCAGGTTCTCGTTTTGGGCAGCAGGGTCGGGCAACTCTGACAGTTCGACAGCGCGCGCTGCGGCGATCTCTTCTTCTGTGCGACGGCGAATGAAAACCGGTTTGCCGAGCCATTTCACCGTCAATTGAGAACCCGGCTCAAGATCCGCGACATTCACGCGGATAGATGACAAAGCCAAAACGTCGGCTGATGGGTTCATCTGATTGACTAAAGGCCATACAGCGGCGCCGACAGTCACCACTCCCGCGCCTGCAGTTGCATAATAGAGGAAATCTCTACGAGTGCCTGCGTGATCTTCTGCGTTGGACACGTAATATTCTCCAAATTTTTTTGACAGCGCAGAGCGCCACCAACTTAGAAAGTATCTAACTTGCTCGCTCTGCATCGTCCAGATGGCAATCATGTACAAAGGGTCGCACTTACGTGTTAAAATCGTGAAAATATAAACAATCCGAGACAGCTAGGGGCAGGGCCCTATCCAGATGGTGGCTGTGTCGCTTGCATGGAGGCCCGCGAATCGAATGATGTGAACCAGGCCGCTAATGCATCATTGTCAGATCGCCAGTCCCGCGCACCATGCCGGAAATCAACGTATGCCAAAGCACATCCAACAGCGATCTGGCCCATATCGATCGGTCCAGCAAGATGGCTGATCCATCTGCTGTTCAAAGCGCCGCAAGCGCGCGCTATCTTGTCCCACTGCCCATCGACCCAGGCCGTCATCTGCATGTCAGCCGGACGAAGCCGTTTCTCATATGTCATCAACAACGCCGCGTCCAAGATACCGTCTGCCGTGGCTTCTAACGTTAGAATTTCCCAGTGCGCCGCACCGCTGCCATAAAGTGCGCTGCCCGCGCGCGCATCAAGATATGCACAGATCACGCGGCTGTCATAAAGCGTCGGTCCTTCAGGACGCTCCAAAGCCGGCACCTTCCCCAGTGGATTTTTGGGAAGCAGGCCCGCAGCGGGCTCCAGTGGCGAACTGCTGAGCGTTTCTACCGAAACATCCGCCAATTGCCCCGTTTCATGCAGCAAGACCATCACCTTGCGCACATAGGGTGACGTAGGAGAGTAAGCGAGTTTCATGGCGGCACTCCCGACATTTTCGCCAAATTATCGCGCGAGACTGGATGAGGTTCAACCGCGACATTGCATTCAATCACCCGACCACCTTCTCTGATTTTTGTTTAACCTTGCGGATCAGCGCCGGGCTTGTCAGTTTGTTGCTATTCTCAGGGCGGGGCGAAATTCCCCACCGGCGGTATGTGGAACAGATCCACGAGCCCGCGAGCGGCCTTTGGCAAAACTGAAGGTGTCAGCAGATCTGGTGAGAGGCCAGAGCCGACAGTGACAGTCTGGATGAAAGAGAATGCGCATGCCTCGGGGCTCATCAGAGCCCCGCGCCGTGCGCGATCGCCTTGGGTGGACGTGTCAAACCTAAAGGAGATTGCCATGACACATACCGTATCCGCCCAGCCCCGTTTCGCTTTTGTTAAAGCGCAGTGGCATGCTGACATTGTAAATCGGAGTTTGGAAGGGTTTTGCAGCATTGTACCAGCAGACCAAACTGACGTCTTTGATGTGCCGGGGGCTTTCGAATTGCCGTTGATGGCCCAAAAACTTGCGTCGACAGGAAACTACGGCGCAATCATATGCGCGGCTTTTGTCGTAGACGGCGGCATCTATCGCCACGACTTTGTCGCACAGGCTGTTGTAGAAGGGCTGATGCGCGTTGGCTTAGACACCGGTTTGCCCATCCTCTCTGTTTCGCTCACCCCGCATCAGTATCAAGAAACGGCGCATCACAACGCAATCTATCAGAAGCACTTTGTCACAAAAGGACAAGAAGCCGGCCGCGCCGCGCTAAAGCTTGTGGCGGCTCAACAAAGCTTAGCGGCCTGAGCATCACCTAAAGATACGTGCAACAGGATCGCTATCGATGCCAGCAGCGCTTTACCGCAATCAGATGAAGTCACACCGACTGCACACGGTAAAGCGCTGCTATGATAACACCATGTTTGAAATCGCATGGCCCTTGATCTTCAGTAAAGAGGGACAGGGCGTTTTGAAGCCTTCGAACTCAAACCTGATACACCTTGCCCACCCGACCCAGCGCCGCCGCGTGAGGGCGGAACGGCGCGGCACAATAGGGTCTGTTGAGCATGACGGTGATGAGGGACGGGGTGTCTTGAACGCAAGGCCGCAAGCTTTAGGCAACCAGACGAGATTGATGCACCCCTTGGATCTGCGTTGTCACAATCTCACCCTCGTGTTGAGGGGTGGCAAAAATAACCTCGGCAAACTGCTCGGTCCGTCCCATCGTCTTGCTCTCCATCAAGACACGATGCGACGTTCTGATCTGCTTTGACAGATGATTGGCAACCTGAAGGGCACCTGCGGCCCGCAACCGTGCTGCACGCTCTTTAATTAAAGTGCCTGCAACTGCTGGCATCCGCGCCGCAGGCGTGCCGGGACGCGGTGAATAGGGAAAGACATGCAGCCATGTCAGGTCACATTCCGCCACCAAAGCCAGCGAATTTTCGAACATATCTTCCGTCTCTGTCGGGAAACCGGCGATGATATCCGCCCCAAAGGTCATATCAGGTCGCAGTCGACGCGCTTCCTGGCAAAATGCAATGGCGTCCCCGCGCAGGTGTCTACGCTTCATTCTTTTGAGGATAAGATCGTCGCCGTGCTGCAAAGACAGGTGCAAATGCGGCATCAGACGCGGTTCATCAGCGATCGCCCGCATCAGGTTCTGATCCACTTCAATGCTATCAATGGAACTGATCCTCAGGCGCGGCAGATCCGGCACCAGGCGCAAAATCCGCATGACAAGATCGCCCAGTTTGGGCGCCTGCGGAAGATCGCCACCCCATGAGGTGAGGTCCACGCCGGTCAGAACAACTTCGTTGTATCCTTTGTCGACGAGCCGCTTGATTTGATCAACCACGACCCCAGCAGGCACTGATCGTGAGTTACCCCGCCCAAAGGGGATAATGCAAAAGGTGCAGCGATGGTCACACCCGTTTTGAACCTGCACGTAGGCTCGGCTGCGCGTTCCAAACCCATCGATCAGATGCCCTGCCGTCTCTTTAACGGACATGATGTCATCTACCTGAACCGCCTCTGTATCGCCGATGAAATCGTTTGCCAAACGTTGCCAGGTTCCCGACTGCATCTTCTCTTGGTTGCCGATGACCACGTCAACCTCGGCCATGTTTGCAAACATGTCCGGATCGGTTTGTGCGGCACATCCCGTCACGATGACCCGCGCGCCTGGGTTGGCTTTGCGCAGTTTGCGAATGTCTTGGCGGGCTTTGCGCACGGCCTCTGTCGTCACAGCACAGGTGTTAATGACAACGACATCAGACACCCCAGCGCTATCCGCCAGCTCTTTCATAGCCTCCAGTTCATAGGCATTCAGACGGCAGCCATGATTTGAAAATATCGGCATTTTCATATCAGATTGTCCAGGAAATCAGCCGTGAGCACGCCGTCAAACACATGCTGCGTGGGGCCCATCATCCATACCCCGTCTGCCCGCCAATCAATCTGCAGCGCGCCCCCGTCAAGATCGACGCGCACCTTCCGGCCTGTCAAACCGCGCCGCACCGCCGCGACAGCCGCAGCACAGGAGGACGAGCCGGAGGCCAGGGTAACGCCAGCGCCGCGTTCCCAAACACGCAAACGCAGATGATCAGGGCCTAACAGTTGAACCGCCTGCACATTCGTGCGTTCTGGGAAGATCGGGTGGTGTTCAATACGCGGTCCCAAAGTCTCCAACTCAACTGCGGCAATATCATCAACGAAGAATGTACAGTGAGGATTGCCCATGCCCGTCGCCGTTGGCCCCCCCTCGATGGGAAGACACAGCGTGTCCATCTCTCTGACAAGCGGGATCTCGGACCAGGTGAGTTGCGGCTGGCCCATGTTCACAGCCGTGATCCGATCCCCCAGATCCTCAGCATGCAGCACACTCGAATCGCTCATCAGTGTAAGCTGCCGTTTATCCTGCGTATCCATCAAATACCGGGCCACGCAGCGCGTGGCGTTCCCGCAAGCCTTGGGTTGAGAGCCGTCGCTGTTATAAAACGTAAGATGCGCATCTGCTTGATCAGACGCCGAGATAATCGCCAGCTGGTCAAAGCCCACCCCAAAATGACGGTGGCCCATCGCCTTTGCCAACTGAGCGGTCATGCGAAAGCTTGTCTCACGCGCATCCAAAATGACAAAGTCATTGCCAAGACCATGCATCTTCATAAAAGGCAGTGATGTATGCGTATCGTCAGACATCATCGGGATATAACGCTGCTGTTGCCTGTAATCCAGCGATGTAGGGCGCGTATCGGTGTTTAGGACTTGACCCATCATCAGCAGGTTTTTAAGAAGCACACGCTTGCGACGTTGAAGAGTTGGCTAACACGACTAATTCTTCGATATCAAATGGTCGGTCAACCCTGGTAGGTTTGGTTGATCGGTAGGGAAGCCAGTTTGGGGACCCGGAAAAGAGGATGGGCCGTTAGCTCAGTTGGTAGAGCAACTGACTTTTAATCAGTGGGTCGCAGGTTCGAACCCTGCACGGCTCACCACTTCTTTCTATAGCATCGAAAAATGACCTCGCGCGTTATAACGGACTGAGTTTTGCCGTGCAAAATCTGCCTCCAATGGAGCGGGTATCTGGTCTGATTTGACGGATACGCTGGCCACTGCGGCTATCCGCCCAGATAGGCGCGCCCAAGGAATGTGCCGACACAATTGAGCCCGGCACATGATTTGCTATAACCCCATGCGCCTGAAGCGTACCGCGACACCAATAGCGTTTAGTAACGGTAGTGTTCAGGCTTAAAGGGACCTTCTGGCGTTACCCCGATGTAGGCGGCCTGCTCGGGATCCAATGTGCTCAACTTCACCCCGATGCGATCCAAATGCAGCCGAGCCACTTTTTCGTCCAGGTGCTTCGGCAGAATGTAGACTTCATTCTTGTAGGATGCACCCTTGGTCCAAAGCTCGATCTGCGCCAAAACCTGATTGGTAAATGATGCGGACATCACAAAAGAGGGGTGCCCCGTCGCATTACCAAGGTTCAAAAGACGACCTTCAGAAAGCAAGATGATGCGGTTGCCGTTCGACATTTCGATCATGTCTACCTGCTCTTTTATATTCGTCCACTTGTGATTCTTCAGCGCGGCCACCTGAATTTCATTGTCGAAATGGCCAATGTTGCCGACGATCGCCATGTCTTTCATGGCCCGCATGTGTTCGATGCGGATGACGTCCTTGTTTCCCGTGGTGGTGATGAAAATATCCGCGCTATCCACGACATCTTCTAACAAAACCACCTCAAATCCATCCATCGCGGCTTGCAATGCACAGATCGGATCAATCTCTGTCACCTTTACCCGGGCGCCTGCGCCGCGCAGCGAGGCGGCTGAGCCTTTACCCACATCGCCGTAGCCCATGACGACAGCAACTTTGCCAGCCATCATCGTATCCGTCGCGCGCCGAATGCCATCGACTAAGGATTCTTTGCAGCCGTATTTATTGTCAAACTTGGATTTGGTGACAGAGTCGTTGACGTTGATCGCTGGGAAAGGAAGCTGCCCCTGCTTCACCAAATCATAGAGACGGTGAACACCGGTCGTCGTCTCCTCGGAAACGCCGATGATCTGTTCGCGTGTCTTGGTGAACCAACCGGGACTTTGCGCCAAACGTTTCGCAATTTGTGCCTTGATCACCGTCTCTTCCTCTGACGTGGGCACGGCGAGGATCTCTTCCCCCGCTTCAGCACGCGCGCCAAGCAGCACGTAAAGGGTCGCATCGCCACCGTCATCCAAGATCAAATTTGGGCCGTCAGCAAACATGAAAGACTTGTCCAAATAATCCCAATGCTCTTCCAATGACTGACCCTTGATCGCAAAGACGGGCACACCCGCCGCAGCAATTGCGGCCGCTGCATGATCTTGCGTCGAAAAGATATTGCAAGAAGCCCAGCGCACATCAGCGCCCAGGGCAACCAATGTCTCAATCAAAACCGCGGTTTGAATGGTCATGTGCAAAGAGCCGACGATGCGCGCACCCGCCAAAGGTTTGCTGTCGCCGTATTCAGACCGCAACGCCATCAACCCGGGCATCTCAGTCTCAGCGATGGCCAGTTCTTTGCGGCCAAATTCAGCAAGTGCGATATCTTTTACGATGTAATCTTTCGCCATCACGTCCCTCAATCAACGATGTATGCGCCGCGTAGCACTTTTAATCTTCACGCTCAATGCGACTTGGCACAGCGTCCTTTTCAGACAATTAATCAAGCGCAAAAGAGCTTTCCGCGCCTCACTGCCTACTATCTCGCGAAAACTACGTTAGACAGTTGATGTTCGTTTGCTTGATGTGACAAGGGAAACACCGCAAATGCCGCGACACCGCAGAGCATGGCAACGCATGTTGTCAGGGCGTCGGTTGGACCTGCTGGATCCGACGCCGATGGATATTGAAATCATTGACATCGCCCACGGTCTTGCGTTCGTTGCACGGTGGAATGGTCAAACACAAGGCACCTACGCCTATTCCGTTGCAGAGCATTCACTGCTGGTTGAACGCTTGTTCACGCGCATGAACCCTAACATGCCCGTGAAATGGCGGCTTGCTGCGCTTCTTCATGACGCGCCTGAATACGTGATTGGCGATATGATCTCACCCGTCAAAGCGGCGGTAGGTGCGGGATATGAAACGTTGGACGATAAACTATCTGCAGCGATTCACATCCGCTTCGGCTTACCCGCTGTGCTGCCTTCTCAGATCAAACGGCAGATAAAGAAGGCGGATAAAATCAGCGCCTGGATGGAAGCAACGCAGATCGCTGGCTTTTCCAAGGCAGAAGCAGACAAGTTTTTCGGCGTACCTGACGCCCAGGTGATAGAGGGGCTTAAAATTATCCTGCGCGCCCCTCTGGAAACACGCCAGGCATTCACTGAACGGCATGCAATTCTGCTGAAAGAGACATCATGATCAATGTTCGTCCACCCATCGCTTTGGATCACGGCCCGATGGCACGCCTTCTGAACGAAATCATCGCTCCGGGGGATACAACCGCTCTCGTCCGACCGGTTGCTCAGACCGACATCGCCGAATGGATGGCTTTTGCGCCTGACCAAAGTGCCTGGCATGTTGCCGTTGATGAAAGCGAGACTGTCGTTGGGTTTCAGTGGATCGAGCCGGATGCCTCTTTGCCGTCAGAAGCCGCCAACATCGCAACTTTCGTTCAAGTCGGTCGAACAGGTTTGGGCATTGGATCAAAGCTCTTTAACGCCACCCGACAGGCAGCCAAAGAACTGGGGTATACCTGGATTAACGCCAACATAAGAGCGGACAACGAGGGCGGTCTGATCTACTATCAAAGTCGTGGGTTTCAGGATTACGGCACAATCAAAGACCACCGTATGGATGACGGGCGGTTGGTTGATAAATGTCTCAAGCGGTTTGATCTGTGAAATTTACCATGTGACTGCGCACGAGAATGACGGCTTCGCCCGACTATCGAGGGCTGCGTTTGGCCAAAATCCTCTGCAGTGTGCGCCGATGCATATTCAACCGCCGCGCCGTCTCAGACACGTTGCGATCGCATAATTCGTAGACACGTTGAATGTGTTCCCAACGCACACGGTCCGCGCTCATCGGGTTTTCCGGCGGTGGCGGCATATCATCGCCACTGGCAAGCAGCGCATTGGTGATGTCATTGGCATCCGCGGGCTTTGAAAGATAATCCGTGGCTCCGATCTTCACCGCAGCGACTGCCGTTGCAATGGCGCCATAGCCGGTTAAGACAACGACCCTGGCATCTTCACGTTTTTCCCGAAGAACCTCGACCACGTCCAGCCCGTTGCCGTCCTCAAGCCGAAGATCAATTACCGCGTAAGCGGGCGGGCGGGCCGTCGCGATGGCGCGCCCCGCTGCGACGCTGTCAGCCGTCTCCACTTCAAAGCCACGCTTTTCCATCGCTTTGGCAAGCCGCCGCAAAAAGGGTTCGTCATCATCCACCAAAAGCAGCGTCTTGTCGGGGCCGATCTTGCTCAACTCGTTCATCTTTCGCGCTTAATCCATTTCTTGGGTCGCGCTATATATGTGTCAGCCCACAGCAGGGTCAAATCCGCGCGCTAGCTGACAAAACATCCAATTTTATCGGCAAGCTCTTGCGGCGGGACCTCGCGACGGAAGAATTCGACGAATCCAGCGTCTGGCATCACGAGATAACTGAGCGTCGTGTGATCCACTAAGTAGTCGTCATCGACCGCTGGCTGTGCGCTGTAATAGGTGCGATACGCCTGGCTGGCCTGCCTTACCTGTTCTTCTGATCCTGTCAGGCCGATCATACGGGGGTGCATCACCTCAGCAAATTCTTTGACCACCTCTGGCGTGTCGCGCTTTGGGTCAATTGAAATGAAGACCGGCGTGACCATTTTCCCCTGCTCCTCCAAGATCTCTACTGCATGCGCATTGCGATCAACGTCAAATGGGCAAACATCCGGGCAGAACGTGTAACCAAAGTAAATGAGCGTCGGGGCGGTGATCACATCTTGATCCGTTACCGTTTCGCCATCGCCATTGATCAATTCGAAAGGCCCCCCAATATCGCCTGCGACAGTGGAAGATCGGCACTCCGCATAGGCCAGATCCTCGGTCGAGCGAAAGGTCAGCCATAACGTACCAGCCAGGGTGGCGGCAACGGTAACAACAGCAGCGAAAGCAAACGTACGGCTCATCTTGAACTCCTGCGCGCTTGAGCGTCCTTGTAGCAGCTTTGGTCAAGATTTACGCTATATCGCATGCCAAACAAGATCGAGTAAACAAAAGGTGTTTAGATCATGCAGGAGACCATCCGACCTCTGACAGGAAGGACCCGTTCGAATTGGATCAGACTGCGCACAATGATCTTCCTGCGCTGGGTGGCGATTGTGGGGCAGCTGGTTGCCATCACCGTTGCGCAAATCGTCTTTGGTCTGCAGCTCGAACTGGGACTTTGCTATCTGGCAATCGGCGCTGCAGTCATTGCAAACCTCGTCGCTACCTTCGTGTTTCCAGAAAACAAACGGCTCAGCGAGTTTGAAAATCTTTGGATGGTCATGTTCGATCTGATCCAGATTGCGTTTCTCCTATATCTTACTGGTGGGCTAAATAATCCCTTCGCGCTTTTACTTTTGGGGCCGGTAACAATCTCTGCAACAGCGCTCAGCTTGCGATCAACGCTCGTGCTCTGCGCGACAGCGATTGTGTTGGTATCACTGCTGGGCGTTATTCACCTACCGCTGACAACCCAAGCGGGGGAGATCCTGCAGATCCCTGACCTTTTTATCTTTGGGCAGTGGACCGCGCTCATTATCGCGATCGTTTTTACCAGTGCTTATTCGCGCAGAGTGACGACAGAGGTGCATTCGATGGGTGACGCCCTGGCTGCGACCCAGATGGCGTTGGCTCGCGAACAAAAGCTAACGGATCTGGGCGGGGTTGTGGCCGCTGCCGCGCATGAGTTGGGCACGCCGCTCGCAACCATCAAACTAACCAGCGCGGAATTGCTCAACGACTTGGAAGATCAGCCCGATCTGGCCGAGGATGCGGCTTTGATCCGTGACCAAGCTGATCGATGCCGCGACATCCTGCGGAATATGGGCCGCGCTGGCAAAGATGATGTGCATCTTCGCCAAGCCCCGATAGAGGCCGTTGTTCTTGAAGCAGCCGAACCTCATATGGATCGCGGCAAAGCGGTTATCCTTGACCATCCTGACAAAACACTGGCGCGAAAAGAGCAACCGACGATTTTACGCAAGCCCGAGGTGATCCACGGTTTGCGAAACCTCATCCAAAACGCGGTAGATTTCGCAAAAGAGACGGTCTGGGTTGAGACCGTTTGGTCGGAAACGGAAATATCGGTGCGCATCATGGATGACGGTGCCGGATTTCCCACACAGCTTTTGGGGCGCATCGGGGACCCATTCATGCGCCAACGCAATGCTGCGCGCAACACGATCAATCGACCTGAATATGAGGGCATGGGTTTGGGATTGTTCATCGCAAAAACACTTCTTGAAAGATCAGGTGCAGAGTTACGTTTTGCCAATGGCGCCGAAGACGTAAAGCAGAGCGGTTCAAAATACGGTGCCGTGGTGGAAGTCATCTGGGCGCGCAAATCACTCGACGCGGTCGTCGATGGAAACCGCTACAAACCAAGCCAAAATCAGCCCATTACCGCGTGAAAAAGCGCCGCGAACTCAGCGTTAACCAGATATTAACCGAGTTAATCAAATGTTTAACGCGGGGTGAGGTGTGAAGGATGCACAATGGCGATCTTCTTTGGTATCAGCGCTGCGCTCATCTGCAGCTACTTCATCTTAGCTGGTAATGGGCGGGCCTGTGCACCAACTTGGAAGTCGCTCACATCCATGTACGTGCTACCGCGATCGGTCGGTAGCTTTGCAAAGCGCAGGCAGTACCAAGCTGAGGCAGAGCTCTCGACGCTTAGGCTTATGCACGGCACCGCGCCACATCCGGCGTGGCACATCGATCCTGCTGGACACATCAGCTGGCAAAATCAAGCTTATGACCGGTTAGTTACCGATGTGGAAAAGGCGGCCAAGCACCTGCAAGACATTTCCAAAGACCCTGGAAGGCATCGGGTCACATGGTCGGCGCCAGATGGGACAAACCACTGCTACACTGTCGATGTGAACAGCGCAGGCCGCTATACCACATGTCATGCCACCTGCATCACCTCACAAGTCAATGCAGAAGAAGCGCTACGCAACCTTGTCCAAACCCTGACTAAGACGTTTGCGCATTTGTCGACAGGTTTGGCGATTTTCAATCGTGCCGGGCAGCTGTCGTTGTTCAACCCGGCACTTCTTGATCTTACTGGGCTTTCCCCAACTTTCTTAAGCGCAAAACCTCATCTGCGGTCTTTCTTTGACGCGCTGCGGGAAAATCGGCGTATGCCAGAACCCAAACACTATCAAAATTGGCGGCAGCAAATCTCTCGCGTGATCAAAGATGCGGCGGACGGCCAATATCAAGAGACTTGGACATTGGAAGACGGGCGTACCTACAGCGTTTCAGGAAGGCCCCATCCCGATGGCGCAACAGCATTTCTGATCAAGGATATTTCAGACGAAATCGCGCTTACGCGGCATCTGCGCGCTGAAACAGCGTTGCACCAACAGATACTTGACAAGATGGATCAAGGCATCGCTGTTTTCTCTGCAACTGGTGTGCTGCTTTTATCGAACATCGCGTATCGCAGGCTTTGGAAGCATGACCCCGATACGGCGCTCGCCAGCGTGACCCTGAGGGATTGCCTGACGCTTTGGAAGGCACAGTTGAGCACACCGGAAGCGCTCGCGACACTGCAAAACGATCCAGTCGCAGATAATTGGAGCTGTGAGCTCTCCCTCAAACGGGGGTTGACCGTTACCTGTCGAATTGAGGAGTTAGGGGACAACGCAATGATCGCTCGTTTTCATCAACATCCCGTATTGGAACATCCCGTATTGGAAACGAGCAATCCCGCTACAGCTTTTCGAGTTTAACTTGAGCCATCATTTATCACTTTTCGCGTTCGACCGCAGGGAGAGGCAGCGAACAAGTGATCCAGGTTTAACTCGAAATGCTTTAGGGACCTCGTTCACGCATCCTAAAGCACCCGAGCTTGAACCTGATAAACTTTGTCCAAAGCCGACTTAGCGCCGCCCCGTGGGGGCGGAACGGCGCGGCTCAACAGAAGCTATTGAACGGCTGAGTGATAGGGGACGGATCATATCAGGTTCACGCCCGAATGCTTTAATGCGATTGCGCTTGCAGCCCCCAGACGCCCGCGCCACGATAGGGGATGTCAAATCACGCGCTTTCGCTCACCCTTGCAAACCCTGAGGATACCGAACACCGCGCCAAAGAATTGGCCAGGCGCCTTGAGGCGGGTGACAGCCTCTTGCTTGAGGGGCCACTTGGCGTGGGAAAGACACATTTTGCCCGCGCGTTGATCCAAGAGCTTTTGGATGAGCCGGAAGATGTTCCTTCACCCAGCTTTACGCTGGTACAAACCTACCATGGCTCCGGACATGAAATCTGGCATGCAGATCTCTATCGTCTCTCTTCTTCTGAAGAGGTCGATGAACTCGGCCTTATAGACGCGCGCGAAACCGCCATCTGCGTGATCGAGTGGCCCGACCGCCTTCAAAAAGCGCAATGGGCAAATGCCTTGTCGCTTGCGTTCACATATGAAGACGCACAAGATGTGCGCCGGCTATCGGCCAACTGGTCTGCCGAGGCTTGGCATGAAAAGCTTGCCCCATGGAAAGCTTGATCAGCTCATCACCAAAAATTAACCCCTCCGGGTTGATGATATTTGCCGCCGGTTTTGGCACGCGCATGGGCACATTGACCAAAGATCGCCCAAAACCCCTGATCGAGGTGGCGGGCCGACCGTTGATTGACCATACTCTAAAGCTGGCGCAGGACGCGGCATGCGACCCCATCGTGGTGAACCTGCATTACAAGCGCCAGATGCTACACCGCCATCTGACCCGGCATCCCGTTCGAACAATTGATGAAATCCCCGACATTCTGGAAACCGGCGGCGGCTTAAGGAACGCTTTACCCGTCCTAGGAAAGCAGCCCGTTTTCACCTTAAACACTGACGCTATTTGGGCGGGGCCAAATCCGCTAGAACTATTGCGTGCCGCTTGGGACCCCGAAGAAATGGACGCCCTGCTCGTTTGCATCACACCGGCTAGGGCATTCGGTCATCAGGGCGCGGGCGATTTTGCCGCCGACGCGCGTGGATGCCTGCGCCGTGGCACTGAGCTGATCTATGGAGGCGCGCAAATTCTCAAAACCGACCGGCTTTCTAAGATCGATGAGCGATCTTTTTCATTGAATCAAATATGGGATCTGATGCTTTCTGAGCGCAGAGTTTTTGGGTTAACCTACCCGGGAAAGTGGTGCGATGTTGGGCACCCTCAAAGCATCAAGATCGCCGAACGTATGTTGAAAAACCATCATGTTTAAGCGCAGCTTAACCCCGCGGGTTTTTGGCCTGCCACCCGGCGTAGATTTCCCGCAGGCATTGGTTGACGGCCTACGCCAACGATTGAAAGGCCAACCCCCACATGCCATGGCCAGGGTTCAGTTGGTGGTCAACACAAGACGCATGGCACGTCGGATTAGGCAGATCTTTGACCAAGGCCCGCCCAGTCTGTTGCCCGCCATTCACTTGATCACAGATCTCGAAAAACTTTCGCCAAATCTGAGCGTTCCCCCCGCGCTATCACCGATCCGTCGACGGCTTGAACTCACCAGATTGATCGCAAAATTGATCGATGCGGATCCAACCGTCGCGCCGCGTGCCTCTCTCTATGCTCTTGCCGACAGTTTGGCGGCACTGATTGATGAAATGCAAAGCGAAGGTGTCACCGCTCAAACGGTGGCGGATCTGGATGTGAGCGATCAATCAGGTCACTGGGAACGTGCAAAACAATTCCTGCAGATTGCTCAAGTCTATCTCGCACAAACGCAAGAAGCGCCAGATGCGGAAACCCGGCAGCGCTTGATTGTCGAGGGGCTCATCACCCAGTGGGCGGATGAACCGCCGACCTACCCCGTGATCATTGCCGGGTCGACAGGTTCGCGGGAAACCACGGCTTTGCTCATGGATGCTGTGTCGAAACTTCCTCAGGGTGCGCTGATCCTCCCTGGATTTGACACGCTCATGCCCAGCGCTGTCTGGAAAGAGCTGGACGATGCGATGGTTTCAGAAGACCATCCGCAATACCGCTTTCAAGACATCATGCGGCGTTTGTCGATCACGCCCTCTGACATCGCTTTATGGGCGGATGTGCCCGCGCCCTCTGCTGCGCGAAACGCGCTGGTTTCGCTGTCTTTACGTCCGGCACCTGTCACGCACGCTTGGCTGACAGAAGGGCCAAATCTGCGCGACCTAGGTCGCGCGACGCGCAAAGTAACATTGTTAGAGGCGCCCTCCCCCCGTATCGAAGCACTGGCCATCGCGATGCGGTTGCGCAAAGCCGCCGACGAAGGAAAGAAAGCTGCGCTGATCACACCGGATCGGATGCTGACCCGCCAAGTGACTGCGGCGCTGGATCGTTGGGGCATCTTGCCTGATGACAGTGCGGGCACACCGCTTCATCTGTCACCGCCCGGTCGTTTTCTAAGGCATGTCGCGCAGCTTTTCACAGGAAAACTGACGGCAGCGCTTTTGCTGACCTTGCTCAAGCACCCCCTGACGCACAGCGCGGCAAACCGAAACGAACATCAGCTTTGGACACAACTGCTGGAATTGGAAATTCGCCGCATCGGGCTGCCCTATCCTGATTCAGAGGGGCTTCAAAATTTGGGGCGCAAAGCTGCGGATCGGATCCAATCCAACGATCAATTTCTAGCCTGGGTGAACTGGGTCGCTGAGGTATTTGCCAGCCATGAAATAACCAGTGAACTGCCGTTACTCACATGGGTAGAGAACCACCTGTCGCTGGCCAACCAAATTGCCGCCGGCACCGATCATGATCAGCCATCGGAACTGTGGCGGCAAAAAGCGGGACAAAAAGCGCAAGAGGTTATGGATGGTCTGCGACAGCAGGCGGTCCACGGTGATACCATGTCGGCGGCAGACTATCGCGATCTTTTGGCCACACTTCTTTCCGGTAGTGAGGTGCGCGACCGCGACGCCCCGCATCCCAACATCATGATTTGGGGCACGCTAGAGGCACGCGTGCAAGGTGCCGATCTGGTCATCCTCGGCGGCTTGAATGACGGAACTTGGCCGCAAGCACCGGGCCCCGATCCTTGGCTTAATCGTCAGATGCGCAAAAAGGCGGGGCTTTTGCTGCCCGAAAGACGCATCGGCCTGTCTGCGCATGATTATCAGCAGGCGATTGCGGCGCCCGAGGTATGGCTGACGCGTGCCATTCGGTCGGATGAGGCTGAAACAATCCCGTCAAGATGGCTCAATCGGCTCGGCAACTTGATGCAGGGGCTCACGCAACCAGAGGCGCAGACCGCTTGGTCGGATATGAAGGCGAGAGGTGCCTATTGGATTGCACAAACCACGACACTTGAACGCGCTGATCCGTGCGATCCCGCACCGCGCCCCTCTCCGAAACCGCCGGTATCCGCACGGCTCAAGGCACTATCCGTTACTGAGATCAAACATCTGATCCGCGATCCCTATGCGATCTATGCCAAACATGTTTTGCGGTTGCGGCCGCTCAACCCACTGACCCAATCGCCAGATGCGCCCCTAAGAGGAACAATACTGCACAGTGTTTTGGAGCGCTTTATTCGCTCCACACGTCAGGCAACCCAGTTGTTGAGCACTGATCACCTTCTCAGAATTGCAAATGATACATTTGAGGCACAGGTCCCTTGGCCCACCGCGCGACTGATTTGGCGCGCGCGTCTTCAGCGTGTTTCGGACTGGTTCATTGCACAAGAACACAAGCGTCGCGACACAGCGCATCCCGTCGCATTTGAAAAATCAGCCAAAGGTGTTCTGCATTTTGCCGACCTTAGCTTTAACCTGACGGGCTATGCGGATCGCATCGATATGACAGCAGCGGGCGATGCCATCCTCTATGACTATAAAACGGGCGTTCCCCCATCGAAAAAGGAACAGCATGTCTTTGATAAACAGCTTTTGATCGAGGCTGCGATGATTGAGGAAGGCGCATTTAAAGAAATCGGTAAGGCGCAGGTGAACCAAGCAGTTTTCATCGGTTTAGGCCCTAAACCAGTAGAAATCGCGGCACCGCTTGACGAAGAACCGCCAAGCGCGATCTTGGCTGGGCTGCGTGCACTGCTGGCCAGATACGGCGATCAGGCACAGGGCTTTACCGCGCGTCGGATGGTCAAAACTGAGAATGCGCCGGGCGATTACGATCAGCTGGCACGATTTGGCGAATGGGATGGCACGACAGCGCCAGCCGCACAGGTGCTAAAATGACGCTTAACGATGCAACACGCGCTCAGATAGACGCCGCACGCCCCGATGCCTCCACCTGGCTTTCTGCGAATGCAGGCTCGGGCAAGACACGTGTGCTAACGGATCGGGTGGCCAGACTGCTGCTCGACGGGGTGGACCCTCAACAAATCCTGTGCCTCACCTACACCAAGGCGGCCGCATCCGAGATGCAGAACCGTCTTTTCCAGCGCCTTGGCGCATGGGCGATGTTGCGCGACGAAGAATTGCAACAAGCGATGGAAGTGCTTGGCGTTGCAAATCCACTGGGCGCAGATAACCTGCGCCGTGCACGCACGCTTTTTGCCCGCGCGATTGAGACGCCCGGCGGTTTGAAAATTCAGACGATCCATTCGTTCTGCGCCGCTTTGTTGCGGCGTTTCCCATTAGAGGCGGGTGTAAACCCCGAATTTAAAGAAATCGAAGATCGCGCCGCCGACCTTTTGCGCGCCGAAATCGTAGACGACATGGCTGTGTCAGACGCAGATAGTGTTGCCGGCATCACGAAATACTACGCAGGTGAAGATTTTAACAAGCTCACCGGTAGCATCGTGAATATGCGCAGTCAGTTTACTGCTGCACGCACCCTGAGTGACATCCTGAAAGCTTTTGATCAACCCAGCGATCTAAGCACCGAGAGCATTGAACAACGCGCATTCATCGGCGGTGAAAAAGCGCTGATCAGCCGTATCCTGCCCGCCCTGCAGGCCAAAGGCGGGACTGATGGGAAGGCTGCGAAAACACTGGAAGACCTCGCAGAGATAAACGTTAACTCTTTGCCTGTTCTGGAAAAGGTGTTCTTAACCGGCAGCAGTGCAAAAAAACCGTTCACCGCGAAACTGGGCAGTTTCCCAACAAAAGCCACGCGCGCTATTATTGCTTCACAGATGCCAATGCTTAATGCACTAATGGAACGCGTTGAGCAAACGCGCGAGGCGCGGCTCGCGCTGGCTGCTGCAGAGCGTTCACATGCCTTGCACACATTCGCCAAGACATTTCTGTTGCGATATGACACTGCGAAACAGCGGCGTGGATGGCTTGATTTCGACGATCTCATTCTGAAAGCGCGCGACTTGCTGTCAAATGATGCCGTCTCTGCCTGGGTTCTTTATCGCATCGACGGCGGGATTGATCACATCCTCGTCGATGAGGCGCAAGATACCTCGCGCCCGCAGTGGGATGTGATTGAAAGGCTTACGGACGAGTTTCACAGCGGGGTCGGTAGCAAGGATGCCGTCGACAGAACCCTGTTCGTGGTGGGCGACAAAAAGCAATCGATCTATTCCTTTCAAGGCGCCGATCCCCGCCAATTCGATGCCAAAAGCGCTGCCTTCGCGCGAAAAATCAGCGCGGCGCATAAACCTTTCCAACACCGCAGTCTTGAATATTCATTCCGGTCCTCAAGCGCGATTCTGCGCATTGTAGACACTGTTTTTGATCCGCGAAGGCAGCCCGATTTCGGCAAAGAAACGCAGCACAAAGCCTTCAAAGAGATGCTGCCGGGGCGGGTGGATCTTTGGCCACCCGTTGAAAAGGCGGAAGACGAACCCGACACACATTGGACAGATCCGGTTGATCGACGCAGCGCACGCCATCACACCGTTGTCTTGGCGGAGAAAATCGCAACGCAGATCGCCGATTTGATTAACGGCAACCATTACATCCCAGAGGACACGAAAGAGCCCGACCAATTTGTGCGCAGGCGGATCAAACCCGGTGATTTCCTCATTCTCGTTCAGAGAAGATCTGCCCTGTTTTCAGAGATCATCCGTGCATGCAAAGCGGCAAATCTACCGATCGCGGGTGCAGATCGTCTGAAAGTCGGGGCTGAACTGGCCGTAAAAGACCTTGGCTCGCTACTCTCTTTCCTAGCCACACCAGATGACAGCCTGTCTTTGGCAATCGCTTTGAAATCACCGCTTTTTGGTTGGACTGAACAAGAATTATTCGACCTTGCTTACCGCCGGACCGAAGATAGTTTGTGGCAGGCGCTGCGAAAATGCCAAGACACGCATGGCGCGACACTTGCCGTCCTGCAGGACCTTCGGGCACAGGTGGACTTTCTGCGGCCCTATGACCTTATCGAACGCATTTTGACGCGTCACAGCGGACGCATGAAACTGTTAGGTCGCCTGGGACCTGAGGCAGAGGATGGGATCAACGCGATGCTGGTTCAGGCACTGGCGTATGAACGCAACGATGTACCCAGTCTGACCGGCTTTATCGAATGGATGCAAACAGACGAAGTAGAGATCAAGCGTCAGATCGACGCCGCATCAAACCAGATCCGCGTTATGACGGTGCACGGCGCGAAAGGTTTGGAAGCGCCGATTGTGATTTTACCTGATACGCAAGCGCCCCGAACCGAGGTGCGCGCCGACATCCTTGATCAGAACGGTGTCCCCACATGGAAAACCGTGGCGGACGAGATGCCGCAAGCCATGCGGGCGACGGTAGAAAAACTCAAGGATGAGCAAACTGAAGAACGGTTGCGCCTGCTATACGTTGCAATGACACGCGCTGAAAAATGGCTGATCGTCACCATGGCCGGGAGCCCGTCAAAGGACGGGTCGGACTGGTATCAGATGATCGCAGAAGCGATGGCGCATGCAAACGCTGTTACCCCCCCGGGGATGGACTTTCTACGTTACGAAGAAGGGGATTGGGACGCGCATCCCCTCGACTTGCACGGCGACATAGATGACAAAAGCACCGTGTTAGAGCCGCTTTTTCTCCAGCAGCCTGCTGCGCCACCTTCGCCAATTGACGTCATCTCTCCTTCAGATCTGGGTGGGGCGAAGGCACTTCCAGGGGACGAAGGGGAAGATACCGAAGCGGCGATGCACTATGGCATCATGGTGCATGAACTGCTTGAGAAACTCTCTGGAATAGATCCGCCCGCGCGCGCCGCAATCGCACCCAACATGGTGAGCGGAGATTTAGGTGAACGCGCCATCGCAGAAGCTTTGAGCGTGTTTAACACTCAGGCGCTCACACATTTATTTGGAGAGAACAGCTTTGCCGAGGTTCCGATTTCCGCCAGCATCAAAAAGCGTCCAGCGCATGGCATTATCGATAGGTTGGCGATTTTCGACGATCGCGTTCTGGCGGTGGATTTCAAAACAAATCGCACCTTGCCCCAGTTAGCAGATGAATGCCCCGAAGGCATTCTGCGCCAGATGGGGGCATACACGCAGATGCTGGAACAACTCTATCCAGATCATCAGGTTGAAACGGCAATCCTTTGGACTGCGGGCCCAAGCTTGATGACCTTGCCACGTGAGTTGGTGATGGCTGCCTTGGATCGTGCCTGTGCTCTTGACGCAGTCTTAACGCATTCTTAGCTTCACTAAGCATTTTGAAAAATGAGGAGAGCGCCATGGCCACCGTTGCCGTTACAGATGCCACTTTTGAAGCGGAAGTAAAAAACTCTGCTATCCCCGTTGTGGTTGATTTTTGGGCAGACTGGTGTGGACCGTGCAAGCAGATCAGCCCTCTGTTAGAAGAATTGTCCACAGAGATGGATGGCAAGGTCAAAATTGTCAAAATCGACATCCAGGAAAGTCCAGACCTGTCAGCGCAAATGGGCGTTCGTAGTATCCCAGCCTTGTTCATGTTCAGAGACGGCGAAGTCGTGTCAAATTTGTCAGGGGCTCGGCCAAAATCAGTTGTCCAAAATTGGATCGAAGAATCTTTATAATTCTTCAAAGAGTGTGAAAGCGTCTGAAGGGACGCTTTCAAATCCAGCCAAATCGCCTGAACCGGTCTTTGATCCTTGCCTCGGCCTCTTCCCGTCCCGCATTAATGGACTGTCGCTGCAGGAACCACCACACATAGGTGGCGAAAGGCGGCTCGCTTCCAAGCACCCGACCAAAACTTGTATCCAGGTCTTTGATATCAGCCTTTACGGCAATGTGATGAAAATCAATCTCGGCAAACAGCAAGACGGGTTTCGCAAAAAAATATCCGGAAAATCCAACACCTGAGTTCTGGGTGACAACGAAATCACATGTCTCAAGATACTGCGCAGGCGGGCCCATCGTAATGGTCAGTTGAGCGTGTTGGCGCGCAAGATGATCCAACCTTTTCATGTCAGAGCGGGTGTACGTCTCCTTCGGATGTAAGGTCGCGACAATGCGTCGACCGCCAGAATGAGCCAAACAATGATCAAGCATTTCAAATGGAGAGCATGATTGAAACCCGCGATGCATGTCCAAGTGACCTTGAAGCGGAACATAGATAAATCCCTCTCGACGTGCTGTGCGCGGTGAGGTGCCGAAAAGGCGTTGCTGCCAGAAACGGTAAAATCGCGCCACATCTGGGGCTTCCATCCGGGGGTCAAACTCAGCTTTGGCAACGTCCCAATGCCAGCGCTGCGCAACACGCTCGATGCGCCAAAAGGGATAAAAGTACACCCGACGAAAAACCAATCCGTGCGCATTTGGCGGATGTGCCATGTGGCTCAACGATCTTTGGTCCGGTGGTGGCTCCTGCTTAGGAAAAGGAGCGAAAACCACGTCGAAACCTGCATTCTTCAGCACCTTAACCACCAAGTTGATGAAGTTGTGTTTGCCGGCGGCGGCGCTTTCGCGAAGTGACTTCTCCAGATACAGATGCACGCGGCGATCGAACGTCATATCATCAGGCTAACAACGCGCCGGGCGCCCAGCAAGGTGGATGGACTTGTCGAACCTGAGAACGGCAGCCATATTAGCGCAGACATAAGGATCCATATGACACAGAACACTTTCCCCGGCTGGCACGGGACCACCATCATTGGTGTGAGAAAAAAGAATGAGGTCGTGATCGCCGGAGACGGTCAAGTGAGCCTCGGTCAAACCGTGATCAAAGGCGCTGCCCGAAAGGTAAGGCGATTATCACCGGGCGGTTTCGACGTCATTGCAGGATTTGCCGGATCCACGGCTGACGCTTTCACACTGCTGGAGCGACTGGAAACCAAACTTGAGGCCACCCCAGGGCAGCTTGCCCGGGCGAGTGTGGAATTGGCCAAAGATTGGCGTACCGATAAGTATCTGCAAAAACTTGAGGCGATGCTTATCGTCACAGACGGAAGTGATATGTTTGTCATCACCGGCGCGGGTGACGTATTAGAGCCTGAGCACAACGTTGCCGCGATTGGGTCAGGTGGGAATTATGCTCTCGCGGCCGCACGCGGCTTGATGCAGACAGACCGCGACGCCGAGGCTGTCGCGCGCGATGCGATGAAAATCGCGTCAGATATTTGCGTGTACACGAATGGACATCTCACGGTGGAGAAAATTGCCAAGTGACTGATCTAACACCACGTGAAATCGTCTCGGAACTTGATCGGTTCATCATCGGGCAGAAAGAGGCAAAGCGCGCTGTTGCCGTGGCGCTGCGCAATCGCTGGCGGCGCAAACAGCTCTCTGACGATCTAAAAGACGAAGTCTATCCAAAGAACATTCTGATGATTGGCCCAACCGGCGTAGGCAAAACCGAAATTAGCCGTCGTCTCGCCAAACTCGCAAGGGCGCCCTTCCTCAAGGTGGAAGCGACAAAATTCACCGAAGTCGGCTATGTCGGGCGGGATGTTGAGCAAATCGTGAGAGATTTGATAGAGGCCGCAATCGTGATGACCCGCGATCACATGCGCGAGGAGGTTAAGGCAAAAGCACATCAAGCAGCAGAAGAGCGTGTTATCGATGCCATCGCGGGAAGCGACGCGCGCGATGCGACACGAGAGATGTTTCGACGCAAACTAAAGGCCGGTGAATTAGACGACACAATGATCGATCTTGAGGTGGCCGACACCAGCAACCCCTTCCAAATGTTCGACATTCCCGGCCAACCCGGCGCAGGGGCAGGCATGATGAACCTGGGCGATATATTTGGCAAAGCGATGGGTGGGCGCACCACACGCAAGCGGCTGTCAGTTGCCGATAGCTATGCGGTGCTGATCGGAGAGGAAGCTGACAAGCTACTAGATGATGAAACCGTTACCCGCGCTGCCGTTGATGCGGTTGAGCAAAACGGCATCGTTTTTCTGGATGAAATCGACAAGGTTTGCGCCCGATCCGATGCACGAGGCGCTGACGTCAGTCGCGAGGGCGTGCAAAGAGATCTGCTGCCTCTCATTGAAGGAACGACCGTCAATACAAAGCATGGCCCGGTGAAAACGGACCATATTTTGTTCATCGCATCAGGGGCATTTCACATTGCCAAACCGTCGGACTTGTTACCGGAACTTCAAGGTCGTTTGCCAATCCGTGTTGAGTTGCGCGCGCTTACTGAAGCGGATTTCATACGAATCCTGACAGAGACAGACAATGCGCTGACGCTGCAGTACACCGCGCTCATGGGGACAGAGGAGGTGACGGTCACCTTCTCAGAAGACGGGATCGCTGCTTTGGCAAAAATCGCTGCAGAGGTAAATCAAACGATTGAGAATATCGGAGCGCGCCGGCTTTACACTGTGATGGAACGCGTCTTTGAAGAGCTATCGTTTTCCGCACCGGACCGTGCTGGAGAGGTGATCGAAGTAAACACAGCTTTTGTTGAAGCCCATTTAGGTGCTCTTGCCAAAACCACTGATCTAAGCCGTTACGTTCTCTAGCGTCAAAGCTCAGGCGTCTATCGGACCGCGATTGAGGCTTTTCATTCTGGCCCCACAGGCAGATGAAAAGTGATGGGCTATCTTCTTTTCATCCGACGTAACTGGCTGTTTCTTTTGTCAGGCTTTCTGCTGACGTTCAGTTCGTCTTACGGACAAACCTATTTCATCGCGCTGTTTGCCAGCGACATCAAAGCAGACTTTGAACTAAGCGATGGGCAATGGGGTGGTATCTATACCTTGGGGACGACCCTATCAGCGATCGCCATGCTCTGGGCGGGTGTTTTAACGGACCAGTTCCGGGTAAGAGCGTTGGCGCTGTGGGTTATGATCGCGCTGGCGGCGGCCTGTTTTGCAATGGCGCTAAACACATCCTGGGCGTTGCTTGCGCTGGTGGTTTTCGCGTTGCGGCTAACCGGGCAAGGGATGATGTCACAGCTCGGCAGCGTAGCGATGGTTCGCTGGTTTGAGAAAACCCGGGGCAAAGCAATTTCACTTGCAGCTATGGGATTTGCGGCGGGTCAAGCGATACTGCCCGTCGTTTTTGTCGCTTTATTTGCGATTTCACCCTGGCGCAGTTTGTGGGTTTTGGCGGGTTGTCTTATCTTGTTCACCATCCCTGTCCTGCTCTTCCTCCTCAGACAAGAGCGCACACCGCAGGCCATTGCGGATGAAACACAGATCGCAGGGATGGATAGCCGCCATTGGACGCGCAAAGACATGCTGCGATCAGGCTTCTTCTTGCTGATGATCCCGATGATCATCGGGCCTGCCGCCTGGGGAACCGCCCTCTTTTTTCAGCAGGTCCATCTGACAGAGATGAAGGGTTGGGATCTTGTCGCCTATGTCAGTTTGATGCCCATCTACACGATGTCGACGGTCGGTGCGACATTCGTCGCTGGCTGGGCGATTGACCGTTTCGGCGTCAGCAAAATCACTCCGTTTCAGATGCTCCCATTTGCGCTGTCGTTTGTGGTTCTTGCATATGCGGAAACGATTTTCATGGCTGGTGTGGGGCTGGTCATTTTCGGGCTTGGGCAAGGGATGCAAAGCACCGGTGGTTCAGCACTTTGGCCGGTGTATTTTGGCACCCGCCACATCGGCTCTATCAAGGCGGTGACGGCGGCGATCATGGTGTTCGGGTCAGCGGTTGGGCCCGGTGTCTCTGGTATGCTGATCGATATGGGCGTTAGTTTTCCACAGCAGATGATCCCCTACGCCCTTTTTTATCTAGTCGCCGCAGCCATGGCCAGCATCGCGATTTTGCGATATCGACCCACCTTAGCACGCCAGCCTCATCTCTGACGTCTAAGGTAGACGTAATATGCGCCTCCCCCGCCATGGCTGCCATGTGCTTGGCTCACTTGCATCACGACAGAGGATAAAGGCGGCATATCCAACCAGGTAAGTACCTGGTGCCGCAGAACACCGTTGCGTTCCGGTATAGGTCCACCTTGATCGCGGTTTCGCCCTTTTCCGGTGATCACCAAGACCAGCCTCTTGTGGTTTTGATGCGCAGAAATGACAAACCTATTCAATACGGTTTGCGCGCGATCAAGTGTCATGCCGTGTAGATCGAGCGTCGCCTCTGGTTTGATTTTCCCACGCTTAAGCCTTGTGAAGGATTTTTTATCCATTTGCACATGCACGGACCCAAGCGGGTAAGCAAACGAGGGCTTTGCCTGGCTTGGGAGCCTTGAGGTCGCAGAGGTTGATTTCCCTTCCAGCGCCGATTTAGCACGCTGGATCATCCTAGGAACGGGTGGTTGCACATCTATCCGGGAAGGAAAAAGCGATTGCACATTGAGCTTCTCAGTCCGCTCTGTGACCTTCTTCCAAATGGCAAGGTCGTCCTCGGTTAAGCCACGACGTTTCATGTCAACCTACAGCGTCGAAGCGCGGGGAGCGGATAAACGATAGATCGAAATATTTCGAAGCGATGCAAACATGGTGATTTATCTACATCCTCGCTCAAACAGTCCTGACTAAAGCGTCGTAGCCCCAAAAAAACGCCATACCTTCCTAGGCCAAAATTGAACAGGGTCGTATCTCAACCGTCGGTAGACACGAGAAGCCAGTTGGGATCGTCAGATCCCATGATGCGCGCGAATACCCAGGTATCTTTTTGACGTTTCACTTCAGTTGTGCTGCCTTCAACAAGCTCCCCTTCGCTGTTATGCACTGCTGACGTAAGCTCCCCAACGAAGCGGATCGTGATCTCAGCCTCTTTAGTCTGTTCATTCAGTGTCGCGCTGATCAACTCTGTTTCGCGCACACCGATGAAATTCGCCTCAATTGTCAGCCCTTGGTCTTCGCGCGCAGCGACACCGTCAACGAACGACTCGTAGATTTCCTCTGACAAAAACGGTTGTATCTCAGCAAGGTCGCCACGCTCGTACCCCATCACGATCATTTCATAAGCGCCCTTCGCACCACCCAGAAAGTCGCTCACGCCGAAGGAAGGCTCCAAACGCTTCATCTCCGCAAGCGCTTTAGCAGAGGCGCTGTTTTCGGCAACATGGTCGGTGATATCAAGATCGGGCCCGCCTTCGATCACCTCAAAAGGTACGGTATTCGATCTTTGCGCAGTCGTTTGATCCTGGGCAGGCGGTTTTTCAAAGCCTTCGCGCGTTCCCAAGACGTTTCGCAATCGCAGAATGAGAAATACGGCAATGCCAGCAAGCACCAGTAGCTGTATCACGGAGTTATTCATCAAAGCCTCGCTGAATGTTGCATGGAAACGATCTCGGCAAACTCTTATGTAGGGTTTCGGTTGGGGCGAGTCCACTCTGCCCCCTACAAAAGGATATGCTGCTTATGTGGCTTTTGATCGCATTTATTGCCGTTCCGCTAATCGAGATCGCATTGTTCATCCAAATCGGTGGGGCCATCGGTCTGCTTTGGACGCTAAGCGTTGTTGTCATAACAGCTTTCGTCGGCGCTTGGCTGGTCAAAAGCCAAGGCATGGTCACGTTGATGAAGCTTCAAACAGCATTGTCCAAGATGAAAGATCCAACCGAGCAACTGGTTCACGGCGCGATGATACTGTTTTCTGGGGCTCTGCTTCTCACGCCGGGGTTCTTTACCGATGCAATCGGTTTCTCACTTCTTGTCCCAAAGATACGTCAGTTTCTATTTTTAGAGATACGGCAGCGGATCCAGATACGTAGTGTCCAGAACGTTCAATATGGTGATCGCCGAGCGCCTGAGCAGCGCGATGACGTTATCGACGGCGAATTTTATGAAGTCCCCAACGAAGCAAGTGAGAACAATCCCCCATCCGGTTGGACAAGGCATTGAGCGTCACCAGCCCTTCTGTTATGGCGCGGCCAAACATTGAATAGAGTTGACGGAGCGATTGATGGCCGAAACCGAAACACCTCAGCCACCCGCCCAGCCACAGATGCGTGTGCTAGGCCAGTACATACGCGACATGTCTTTTGAGAATATCATGTCACAACAAGGCGGCAGCAATGACATTCAGCCGGACGTTCAGGTTCAGGTCAATCTGGACGCTAAAAAACGTTCCGCAGAAGACCAGTATGAAAGCGCGATCAAGCTGAACATAACGTCGAAAGACAAAGACGGCGAAGCTGTCATGTTCGTGCTTGAGGTTGACTATGTGGGTATATTCAGCCTGAAGAATGTGCCCGACGATCAAGTGCATCCATTTCTTTTGATCGAATGCCCACGCATGATTTTCCCGTTCTTACGCCGCATTGTCAGCGACGTGACACGCGACGGTGGTTTTCCCCCGCTGAACTTGGAGAATATCGATTTCGTAGCGCTTTACCGTGCAGAGCTTGCGCGTAGACAGGCAGCAGCAGCCGAGAAGACTGACGCGTAGCATCGACCTGCTTTATTGGTCAGTGCTTTTTCCAAAGCGCGGATGGGCCAAGCCGTTCTATGAAACTCCTGTGTGCATCGGCTTCCGCAACGGTCAATCTCGTGGTTAAAGGTATTGGCCTTTTCCCCGCGACCCATTTCTCGCCCGTCCGTGCTTCCTCAAACATTGGCTCAGCAGACAGCCCGAAATCAGGCTGCCGCCCACCAATAAGTTCTAGATATACTTCCGCAAGGATCTCACTATCCAGCAATGCTCCATGAAGCGTGCGCGCGCTGTTATCGATTGCAAACCGGCGACATAAAGCATCCAGAGAGGCAGGGGATCCCGGAAAGCGTTTCTTTGCAATGGCAAGCGTGTCAACGGCGCGATCCCAAGGAATATAAGGTAGTTTTGCCCAGCCCAGTTCGGCATTCAGAAATTTCATGTCAAAAGCAGCGTTGTGGATGACGAGCTTTGCATCACCGATAAAACTCAGAAATTCTTGTCCGATGCTCTTAAAAACGGGTTTTTCGGTTAGAAACGCCTCGCTCAGCCCGTGTACCTCAAAAGCTTCCTGCGGCATCTCTCGCTGGGGGTTGATGTACTGATGATAAGTCCTGCCTGTTGCCACATGACCGATGAGTTCGACCGCACCAATCTCAACGATCCTGTCACCCGCCTCAGGATCAAGCCCGGTTGTCTCTGTATCCAGAACGATTTCACGCATTTCTCAGCTTTTCCCTAATTTCCTTTACTATTTCAATGACTCGCGCTCTCGCACCCTCAAATGTTTCCGTCATAATGACATAGTCAGCGCGTGCACATTTATCCGAGTTTGGCATCTGTTTCGCTAAAATATTGAGAAACTGTTTTTCATCCATCGTCCCCCGCGCCAGTACCCGTTGTTTCTGTGTTACTGGGTCGACATCAACGCAAGCGACCGCATTGACACGTTTCTCACCCCCTTTTTCAAAAAGAAGCGGAATATCAAGAACGACGATGTCCGCCTGGATTTCTGCGATGAACTGTGCTCTATCCTCTGCAACTAAGGGGTGCACGATTTCTTCAATTCTCTTCAAAGCGGATGGATCCGTGGCAATTATCGACTTCAAAACCTCCCGCGAGACACAACCAGCAGTTACAGCAGACGGGAAAAGCTTCGACAATGGCTTCACTGCAGCGCCACCTTGCGCATAAAGCCTATGTACAGCAGCGTCGGCATCCCAAACGGCGCATCCGGCATCGGCAAACATTTTTGCCGTGGTCGATTTACCCATGCCAATCGAACCCGTCAGGCCCAAGAGGAACATCAGCGTAAAACCGCCGCACGCGTCGCGGGATCAACCTCTGGCCTGACACCGAACCAACGCTCAAAGGCTGGGACCGCCTGATAAAGGAGCATGCCCAATCCATCGACAGTGACGCATCCAATCTCCTCTGCATTTTTCAACAGCTGCGTCCGCAGCGGCGCATATACCAAATCAGTCACCACTGTCTGTTTGGTCAGCCCATCCAGCGGTACACGTAAATCTGGTTTACCAATCATGCCTAGCGACGTCGTGTTGACCAGCAAGGACGCTTCCTCGATCATGTTCCCTGCCTGAACCCAATCGAAAACGCTGACGCGATTGCCAAAATCGCTTTGCAAACGTTCCGCTCTCGAACGGGTGCGATTGGACAATAAAATTTCAGGCGCTCCTGCATCCAGCAATGCCGCGACAACGGCACGTGCTGCACCGCCGGCGCCAAGTACCGCCGCTGGCCCGGCAGAGGCTTGCCACTGCGGCGCGCCAATTTTCAGGTTCTCAATAAACCCATACCCATCCGTATTGTCAGCATGGATTTTACCATCCTGGCGGAAAATGAGTGTGTTTGCTGCACCGATCAACGTTGCCCGGTCCGTTACGAGATCCGCCAAAGACATCACCCGCTCTTTATGTGGGATCGTCACGTTTGCACCGACAAAACCCATTTTCGGCAAACTTCGAATAACCTGTTCAAGATCATTCGCTGCAACCTCCATGGGGATGTAATGCCCTTGCAAACCGTAGGTTTTCAACCAGTGGCGATGCAATTTAGGCGATCGCGAATGACCGATTGGCGCGCCGATAACACCTGCAAGCGGTATATTTTTCATATTCATATCGCCAGCTCCCCCCTGGCAATCAGGAACGTGGTGATCTCAAGCAAAGGTAGGCCTAGAACGTGGAAATAATCGCCCTCGATCCTGTGAAATAGACGACCACCCTCCTCTTCCAACTTGTAGCTTCCTACTGCGTGCCGAACGCTCTTCCAGTTACGTGCAATATAATCTTCCAGATATATGTCGCTTACGTCTCGCATGTGAAGATCGACGGTACCCGTATGATGCCACACAGCTGATGCGTTCTGCACCGCCACCGCTGATGTGATAAGCTGGTGTTTTCGACCGCGCAGCATGCGAAGTTGCGCCAACCCCTCGTCTTGGTCCCGTGGTTTTGAAAAAAATGTGCCGTCACAGATCAGAATTTGATCGCACCCGAGAACCAAAGACTTTGGAAATTTGCCTTCAACACTCTCAGCCTTTGCAAGGGCCAAAAAATGCGCCAGTTCCGCGGCAGGTGTCTTTGCAGCCAGCTTTTCCTTTTTCAGCACAGACTCATCGATCAAGGGCTTTTCTACGTCAAACGACACGCCGATGCGCCGCAGAAGCTGCGCCCGTATCGTGGAACCCGATGCTAAAATCATGTGCGCCATGCTGTGCGTAAGCCTGTGTCTTTCCTTAGCAAGCCTCAGGCGAAAGTTGAAAACACGCATCTGTCAACGGCAAAACTCAGAACTTCCCCAAACACTGATTTTGTTATGCGCGGTTTCCCCCATCTGGACAAGAATAACGTCGATCATGTGGCAAAACGTCAGATGCGCAGTCACGCTCAGGAAGTTTCCACAACAAATGTTCCGGAATGAAATATCAAGACCTTGAACTTTAACGATATATTAAGATGTCGCACTTTGCTCCACAAGATGTTGATATTATTATGTACATGTGGGCAAGTGTTGGGCTAGATATGTAATCCCCAGAAAACGCCGTGCCTACTGATTCCTCATCTTTTCTATATCTACTTATATTATATAGGGAACATAGGACGTGGAGTTAGATATGTCAGATCTGCTCTTGCTGGGGTATCCCTGGATCAAAGCGCTGCACATCATCTCTGTGATCTCATGGATGGCCGCGTTGTTTTACCTGCCACGTCTTTTTGTTCATCATTCCGAGCGTGTCCCGCTAGAGGGGGAGACGCATGCGCTGTTTACAATGATGGAGTACAAACTCGCGCGGGTGATCATGCGACCGGCAATGCATGCGACGTGGTTGTTCGGCCTTGCCATGGTGGCAACACCCGGCTTGGTCGATTGGACCCAAGTTTGGCCTTGGATAAAGGGCATATGCGTTATCCTGATGACCGTATTCCATACTTGGCTTATGATCCGGATGAAGGCATTTGGTCGGGGTGAAAATCACCTGACGGGACGACAGTACAGGTTGATGAATGAGGTCCCTACCGTGCTGATGATCATCATCGTCTTTTCGGTCGTCGTGAAATTCTGATTTCGTTGACTCGTGTGGTCCTTGGGACTATCACCAATGCGCTGCCCGTCCGGGACAGCTCTTAGCCTTATTTTATGACATGAGTCGCGCTTCATGCTGCTGGGAATGATTTAATGAAAATGGACACGCTTAATCTGGCCGACTTGAAGGCACAGACCCCTAAAAACTTGCTTGCTATGGCTGAGGAGCTTGAGATTGAGAATGCCTCCACCATGCGTAAGGGAGAGATGATGTTCCAAATCCTGCGCGAACGTGCGGATGAGGGATGGCAAATATCTGGTGAAGGCGTTCTGGAAGTTCTCCAAGATGGTTTCGGATTCTTACGATCCCCCGAGGCAAATTACCTCCCCGGACCGGATGACATCTATGTTTCACCCGAAATGATCCGCCAATGGTCTTTGCGGACGGGCGATACCATCGACGGACTCATCAAATCGCCCGATGATAGCGAGCGCTATTTCGCGCTGACGGATGTCACGAAAATCAACTTTGAGCAGCCTGAAAAGGCGCGTCACAAAGTGGCTTTTGAAAACCTGACGCCGCTTTACCCCGATGAGCGCCTCACGATGGAGGTGGATGATCCGACGTTGAAAGATCGCTCTGCCCGCATCATCGATTTGGTATCCCCCATCGGAAAGGGGCAGCGGTCTCTGATCGTTGCGCCGCCCCGGACGGGTAAGACTGTGCTTTTGCAGAACATCGCAAACTCAATCGAAAAAAACCATCCTGAGTGTTATCTGATCGTCCTGCTGATCGATGAACGTCCCGAGGAAGTGACGGACATGCAGCGATCTGTCAAAGGGGAAGTGGTGTCTTCCACCTTTGATGAACCTGCAACGCGACACGTGGCTGTGTCAGACATGGTGATCGAAAAAGCAAAGCGGCTTGTCGAACATAAACGAGACGTTGTTATCTTGCTTGACTCAGTCACGCGCCTGGGTCGGGCTTTCAATACGGTCATCCCGTCGTCAGGGAAGGTTTTGACAGGCGGTGTGGATGCCAACGCGTTGCAACGCCCAAAGCGGTTTTTTGGTGCGGCGCGTAACATTGAAGAGGGAGGATCGTTGACGATTATCGCAACGGCGCTGATCGATACCGGTTCACGCATGGATGAGGTGATTTTTGAAGAGTTCAAAGGCACCGGTAACTCAGAGATCATATTGGATAGAAAGATCGCGGATAAGCGCGTCTTCCCAGCGATCGACATCTTAAAATCAGGCACGAGGAAAGAAGATCTGTTGATAGACAAGGTCGATTTGCAGAAGACCTTTGTGTTGCGTCGTATCCTCAACCCCATGGGCACTACAGATGCGATTGAGTTCCTGATCGGCAAGCTGAAGCAGACGAAAACAAATTCCGATTTCTTCGATTCTATGAACACGTGATGAGGTCAGCATGTCGCTGATCCTTTCATGATGGACACCATTTTTGCCGAAGCAACCGCGCCTGGCCGCGCTGGTGTTTCCATCATTCGTGTCTCAGGTCCACGGGCGTTCGAGATTGTGACAGCCTTGACGGGTTCTCTGCCGTCGCCTCGCGTGACGTCGCTCCGAAATATCAGCGTGCCGCGGGGCGGGGTGATCGATCAGGCTTTGGTCCTCATATTTCCAAAGCCCAATAGTTTTACGGGTGAGGACGTGGTGGAACTTCACCTTCATGGGAGCATTGCGGTCATCAAACGAACGCTAGAAGTCCTCTCACAGTTTGACGATACGCGCCTCGCAATCCCCGGCGAATTCACGCGTCGCGCCATGGAAAACCAGCGCATGGATCTAACCCAGATCGAGGGGCTCGCTGACTTGATCGAGGCGGAGACAGAGGCGCAGCGCCGACAGGCTGCCCGCGTCTTTGCGGGTAAGCTGGGTGACGTTGTGGGCGGCTGGCGTCAGCGGCTTACGCGTGCTGCGGCGCTTCTTGAAGCGACGATTGATTTCGCTGATGAAGAAGTTCCTGCAGATGTAACGCCAGAAGTACGGTTGTTATTGAACCAGGTGATCGAAGAGATCGAGGTAGAGCATCGCGGTTCACAGGTTGCTGAGCGAATTAGACAGGGTTTTGAGGTTGCGATTGTGGGTCGTCCTAACGTAGGCAAATCTACGTTGTTGAATGCGCTTGCCGGGCGGGACGCCGCGATAACGTCGTCAACCGCCGGGACCACGCGTGACATTATAGAGGTTAGGATGGACTTGGGGGGTCTGCCCGTCACGCTTTTGGATACGGCTGGCTTACGCGAAAGCGATGATGAAATTGAAAGACTGGGGGTTGAGCGCGCCTTGAATCGGGCGAGCCAGGCTGACTTGCGGGTGTTTTTGGCAGAACCGGATGATGTGCTCATGTTGGAAGCAAGCAATGACGACATATTGGTCAGACCAAAGGGTGATCTACTAAATGATGATATGAACTCTATATCCGGGTTGACAGGTAAAGGGGTATCGCAACTGGTGGACCGTATCCAGCAGGTGCTGGCGGATCGTGCACGGTCGGCGGGTCTTGCCACGCATGAGAGACATCGCGCCGCCTTGGCTATCTCGCTGGACCGTTTATCTGAGGCCTCTATGGCGCTTAACCTTGGAGTTGACTACTATGATCAGACCGCAGAAAGCCTTCGATCTGCGATTCGATCGCTAGAGGTTTTGATCGGGTACATCGGCACGGAAGATTTGCTAGATGAGATCTTTGCGAGTTTTTGTTTAGGAAAATGATGGAGTGTTTCACGTGAAACATTTTGATGTCATCGTCATTGGTGGCGGTCATGCCGGCACTGAGGCTGCCCATGCGGCGGCCCGCATGGGGGTTCAGACGGCCCTAGTTACGATGTCTGAGAAAGATATCGGCGTGATGTCTTGCAATCCAGCAATCGGCGGTTTGGGAAAAGGGCATCTTGTGCGAGAGATTGACGCGATGGATGGTGTCATGGCGCGTGTTGCCGACCGTTCCGGCATTCAGTTTCGGCTGCTTAATCGGCGTAAGGGCCCTGCTGTGCAGGGGCCGCGTGTTCAATCGGATCGGGCGCTTTATCGACAGGAAATGTTGGCGGTGACACGCTCTCAGCCGCAATTGACGGTTGTTGAGGGCGAGGCCACAGACTTGCTGGAAAAGAAGGATACGCTGTGCGGTGTCATTCTAGGGAATGGGGAAACGCTCACCTGCGAAGCGATTGTCCTGACAACGGGCACGTTTTTGAGAGGGGTCATTCATATCGGTGATACGGCTCGCGCTGGTGGCCGTATAGGAAGTGCTGCCTCTACGAAGCTTGCGGAGAGGTTGCGGTCGGCGAAACTGCCTCTCGGGCGTTTAAAGACGGGAACCCCGCCCCGGTTGGATAGCAAGTCCATCGATTGGGATGGCCTAGAAAAGCAACCTGGCGATGATCAACCGACGCTGTTTTCATTCATGTCTACTTCAGTGACAGCGCGACAAATTCACTGTGGCATTACCCATACCAATGAGAAGACCCACGCGATTATTCGCAAGAATCTCGAAAAATCAGCGATGTATGGGGGTCAAATAGAGGGTATCGGCCCAAGATATTGCCCATCGATTGAAGACAAAATCGTCAGATTTTCTGAGAAAACATCTCATCAAATCTTTTTAGAGCCTGAGGGTTTAGAGGATGAAACCGTCTATCCCAACGGTATATCGACGTCACTCCCCGAGGAGGTGCAAGAAGACTACGTTCGATCCATTCGAGGGTTGGAAGAAGCTGTCATCTTACAGCCCGGATATGCGATCGAATATGATTATGTTGATCCGAGAGCTTTGCGCAGCACATTGGAATTGCGGGCACGGAAAGGTCTATATCTGGCGGGTCAAATCAATGGAACCACAGGATATGAGGAGGCAGCGGCCCAGGGATTGGTCGCAGGTTTGAATGCTGCGCTTGTTGTTCAAGGCCGCGCGCCGGTCATTTTCAGTCGATCAGAAAGCTACATTGGCGTGATGATCGATGACCTGACAACACGCGGCGTGTCGGAGCCCTATCGCATGTTTACCTCACGCGCTGAATTCCGTTTATCTTTGCGGGCCGACAACGCCGATCAACGGCTGACACCTCTGGCACTGAAACTAGGGTGTGTTTCTGAGGCGCGGAAGGAGCTTTTTGAGCGAAAAATGAAGAAATTGGACTTGGCGAAAGAGTATCTTACCCAGAACAAATTCACGCCTAGGCAAGTCAGCGCTGCGGGGATTAACGTCAGCCAAGACGGGAATAAGCGATCAGCGTTTCAACTTCTGTCTTTTCCTGGCGTGTCGTTTGACTCGATAGCACCGCTCGCACCGAAGGCACAAGATATTGATAGCGACATACAAAAGCAGATTGAGCGAGACGCGCTTTACGTGAACTATCTAGAGCGGCAACGGAAAGATATAGAGATGCTGCGCCGCGATGAAGAACATCAGATACCCGCTGACTTTGACTATGAAGATTTACAGGGGTTGTCGAACGAGTTGAAATCCAAGCTGAGTTTGGCGCGTCCAGAGACGCTTGCTCAAGCCGCCCGCGTCGATGGTGTTACACCTGCCGCATTGACCCTTATCCTCGCTATTCTCCGGCGGGATAAGAAGAAGAGGGCGTGATAAGTGAACTTCCCTTCAATGTTTCACGTGAAACATTGGAGAGGTTGAGACACTTCCAGGCCCTGGTTGAAAAATGGACAAGATCGATAAACCTCGTCTCCAAATCGAGTTTGGGCGATCTTTGGCAGCGCCATATCATTGATTCTGCTCAATTATTTAGCTTAGCGCCGACAGGGGGGCGATGGGTTGACCTGGGCAGTGGCGGTGGATTTCCCGGTTTGGTTGTTGCCATTCTAACCGCTGATACACCGACGCCACATCAAGTGACTTTGGTCGAAAGCGATCAGCGCAAATGCGCCTTTCTGCGAACCGCGATACAGACGCTCTCGCTCGCCGTGACCGTAAATGCCGCACGGATTGAGCAACTGCAGCCGCTGCACGCGGATATCATCTCGGCTCGGGCGTTGGCGGAATTGGACATGTTACTCGCCTACGCCCACCGCCATCTTTCCCCTGCTGGCGTCGCATTGCTGCCGAAGGGCGCAAAATGGCAAGACGAGGAAGACGTCGCGCGTAAAAGGTGGTCTTATGATTGCGAACGCATTAACAGCCGAACGCATGCTGAAGCTGCAATTTTGAGAATTACCAATATACGCCATGACTAATCTGCCTTCAAAACCTGCGCCGAAAATTATCGCCATCGCGAATCAGAAGGGTGGCGTGGGGAAGACCACGACAGCGATAAATTTGGCCGCTTCTCTGTGTGAAACAGGGAAGAAGGTGTTGCTGATTGATCTGGATCCGCAAGGAAATGCCTCAACCGGTTTGGGGATCCAGGTAGAGAGCCGAAGCCTCACCACCTATGATTTCTTGTTAGAGGATGCAGCGCCGCAAGCCGTGATTCGGCAAACAGCCGTTGAGCATCTTTTCATCATTCCAGCGAATGTTGATCTGAGTTCGGCTGATATTGATTTAATTAACAATGAGAAGCGTAGTTTCCTGCTGCGTGATGCGCTGCGACAAGAGCAGGTGGATAATTATGGTTTCGACTATGTTTTGATTGATTGCCCGCCATCTTTGAACTTGTTGACTGTGAATGCGATGATGGCGGCACATTCTGTTTTGGTGCCGCTGCAAAGCGAGTTCTTTGCTTTGGAGGGGTTGAGTCAATTGATGCTAACGATTCGGAAAGTACGCCAGGTTGGCAACAGGGACCTGCGGATTGAGGGCGTGGTTTTGACCATGTTTGATCGGCGCAACAATCTGTCTCAGCAAGTGGAAAGCGATGCGCGATCAAACCTTGGGGACGTGGTTTTCAATACGGTGATCCCAAGGAATGTGCGGGTAAGCGAGGCGCCAAGTCACGCAATGCCGGTATTGGCTTATGATAATCACTCAAAAGGCGCTGCTGCCTACCGTGATCTGGCCAAAGAACTGATTGAGAACAATGTCAGCTAGTGGAGGGTTTCCCTTGGACAGGCAAGATCGGAAGCGAGGTTTGGGCCGTGGGCTTTCCGCACTCATGGCAGATGTTGTGGAAGAGGGTGGCGATGCCTCTAAAAGTAGTATTGATAAGCTGGTACCCATCGAGAATATCGTGCCGAACGCTGATCAGCCTCGCAAACGCTTCGCCTCTAAAGATCTAGATGACCTTGCCGCATCCATTCGGGAAAAAGGGGTGATCCAACCTTTGATCGTGCGGGCGCGTGATCATGACACCTACGAAATTGTCGCCGGCGAACGCCGCTGGCGTGCCGCCCAGTTGGCGCAGCTTCACCAACTGCCTGTCATTGTGCGGGAATTCACCGATATCGAGGTTTTGGAAGTCGCCATTATCGAAAACATTCAGCGCGCCGATCTCAACCCGGTGGAAGAGGCGGCTGGCTACCGGCAGTTGATGGACAAATTTGGCCATACGCAGGAAAAGCTGGCGGCGGCATTGGGTAAAAGCCGCAGCCACATCGCGAATTTACTGCGGTTGCTGCATCTTCCTGAGGCGGTGCTTGACATGGTGCGCGCCGGTAGTTTGAGCGCCGGGCACGCGCGTGCTTTGATTTCTTCGAAAGATCCGCTCGCTTTGGCGCGCCAGATCGTCAACGGTGGCCTTTCGGTGCGCGCGACAGAGGCGTTGGTCAAGAAATCAGAAGCAGATGCAGAAGCCCCTAAGCAAGTTGTTCCCACGGAAAAGGATGCTGACACGAAAGCTTTGGAAGGGGATCTTTCCGCGAGTTTGGGGATGAAGGTGATTATTGATCACAAGACCGATCAAGAGCGTGGGCAGGTCGTGCTTTATTACAAGTCCCTTGAAGAGCTTGATGAAATCTGTCGATTGTTGAGCAAGACCAGCTAAACAGGCTGCTCTGCGCCAACCTATTGCGGGGGTATGTCAGACGGGATCAACGCTTCGATCACTGCGTTTAGCACCATAAAACCTTGATTAGAAACAGATATTCTATTTCTTGAGATCTGGATCATCCCGATTTCCTGAAGATGATCTAGCGTCTGCTGGCAAGGATCTTGGCCAGACAGCTTCTGGTATCGATCGATGCATATACCTTCTTCAATGCGCAGGCCCATCAGTAAAAATTCGATGAGTTGCTCTGATCGATCAATCTCAACCCGGGGTTTCTCCGCCTGACCTTCGGCAGTTGTTTGAAGCCATTTCCAAGGGTTTTTATGCCCCTCTGTTGCCCAGCGCGTTCCATTCTGTGTGATGCGGCCGTGCGCGCCAGGGCCGATGCCCAGGTAATCCCCATATCGCCAGTAAACGAGATTGTGGCGTGACTGCGCGCCGTCACGCGCGTGGTTGGACACTTCGTAGCGATGCATACCCATGTCTTCACAAATGTCCTGGGTCACTTGGTACAAATCAGCACCAAGATCTTCGTTCGGCAATCCCTGCAACCGCCCCCGCTTGTATCTTTCGCCAAAAGCTGTGCCTTTCTCGATGGTCAACTGGTAGAGAGAGATATGGTCGATCGCCAGGTTAAGCGCTTGACGAAGTTCTGCCTCCCAATCTTCCAACGTCTGGTTTTGCCGTCCGTATATGAGATCAAAGCTCACGCGTTCAAAAGTGTTGCGCGCCGTCTCAAAAGCGTTCATCGCATCGCGCGCGCTGTGTAGCCGCCCCAGTTTCTTGAGATCGTGATCGTTCAAGGCTTGGATGCCCATCGATACTCGATTTACGCCGGCTTGCCGGAAATCTCTGAAGCGGCCCGCCTCCACAGAGGTGGGGTTTGCTTCCAACGTGACTTCCAGATCATTCGCCACCGGCCACAGCGACCGGATTTTATCCAATACATCCGCGACGGTCTCGGGGGCCATCAAACTGGGCGTCCCCCCACCCAGAAAAACTGTGCTCAAGACCCGGTCGGGCGTGTTTCGCGCCGCGCGCTCAACCTCTTTGACGTAAGCATCACGCCAAGCTTTGTGATCAATCTCGCGCGAGACATGGCTGTTGAAATCACAATACGGGCATTTTGCCTCGCAAAATGGCCAATGCAGATAGAGGCCGAAGCCCCCGTTTTGCCAATCCTCACTCAAAGCAGCCCTTGATCAATTGAGCAAATGCATCCGCCCGATGACTGATCGCATTCTTTTGGGCGCTGGGCATTTCAGCGAAAGTTTGTGTGTGGCCAAGCGGTTGAAACATCGGGTCATAGCCGTGCCCCTGCACACCGCGCATCGGCCAAACGAGCGTTCCTTGCGCGTGACCTTCAAAGATTTCCTCATGACCATCCGGCCATTTCAGCACGAGGGTGGCGCAAAATCGCGCGTGACGCGGGTGAGGGGCGTTCTTTTGTTCAAGCATTTTATGGGTTTTCGTCATCGCCATCACAAAATCCCGTCCATCCGCGGTCATCGCCCAGTCAGCCGTGTAGACACCCGGCGCATTATCTAGGGCGGCGACCTCAATTCCAGAATCATCAGCCAGCGCGGGTATCCCGGTTGCGTTGACCGCTGCGGTTGCCTTGATCCTCGCATTATCGATGAATGTATTCTCGGTTTCTTCAGGCTCGGGCAAACCCATCTCGGCCGCGCCTACCACCGCGACACCATAGGGCGCGAAAAGCTGCGCCATCTCCTCAAGCTTTCCAGCGTTGTGGGTCGCCACCAAAATCTGTTTTTCAGTAAACTTCCGCGTCACGCGGTGCTGTCCTTTTGCAGTTGTGAAAGTTCACTTACGCCTTTCTGAGCGAGATCCATCAGTTGGTTCATTTCATCGCGGGAAAATGTCGCGCCCTCAGCACTCATTTGCACTTCAATCAGCCGCCCCGATCCCGTCATGATAAAATTTCCGTCAACGCCTGCTTCTGAATCCTCAGGATAATCAAGATCAAGAACGGGCTGACCGGCATATATCCCGCAGCTTATTGCGCTTACCGTATCCAAGAGTGGGTCTGTGATGACATCGCCCGCTTTCATCAGTGCATTGACCGCCAGTCGCAGCGCGATCCAACCGCCGGTAATGGAGGCGCAGCGCGTGCCGCCATCCGCTTGCAGAACATCGCAGTCGACGGTGATCTGACGTTCTCCAAGCGCGACGCGATCAACCCCCGCGCGCAAAGACCGCCCTATCAACCGCTGAATTTCAACTGTACGCCCCCCCTGTTTGCCCGCGGCCGCCTCTCTTCGCATGCGGGTGTTGGTCGCGCGCGGCAGCATGCCATATTCTGCCGTAACCCATCCCAGACCGGACCCTTTGATGAAGGGGGGCACACGATCTTCTACTGTGGCGGTGCACAGCACATGTGTATCACCGACTTTGATCAACGCAGCGCCTTCGGCGTGCTTAGTAAATCCAGTTTCGACGGATACGGGACGCATCTCATCAAGGTTTCGGCCAGAGGGGCGCATATATTTTCCTTCACTGTTCTGGGCTTGAGATAGCGCTGCCCGTAAGAGATGCGCAACCCCGATTGACGTTGGATTGGAAGCTTCCTTTATTAGGAAAGGAAGAGGATAGCGATGTCTGAAAACTCTGATCTTTTGCAAGAAATGAATGACCGGTCGCGCGAGGTATTTCGGCGCGTTGTCGAGGCATATCTGGAAAGCGGCGATCCCGTTGGGTCACGCACCCTAACGCGTGAGTTCAGCGAGAAGGTAAGCGCGGCGACCATCCGAAACGTGATGCAAGACCTTGAATACATGGGTGTATTGGGCTCACCTCACGTGAGTTCGGGGCGCATTCCAACGCAGCGCGGCCTGCGTATGTTCGTTGATGGCATGATCGAGCTTGGCGATCTGAAAGAGAATGATCGAGAAAAGATCGATGCAACGCTGGGTGACAATGCATCGGATGTAAATGGGTTGCTGGATCGGGTTGGATCCGCATTGTCGGGGGTGACACAGGGTGCCTCCCTCGTGCTGGCCCCAAAGCGAGAGGCGCCGATTAAACACATCGAATTTGTTTCGCTTGCGTATGATCGGGCTTTGGTGGTCTTGGTTTTCTCAGACGGTCACGTTGAGAATCGTCTGTTCACACCGCCACCGGGCCAAACGCCCAGTTCGATGCGCGAGGCGGCGAATTTTTTGAACGCGCTCGCCGAGGGAAAAACAATCAGCGAGCTTCAGGCGACCACTGCAAAGGCAATCGCCGCGCGTAAACAAGAGATTGATGTGCTCGCTCGGGAATTGGTGGAAAGTGGTGCCGCGCTTTGGGCGGACGGTGAAGAGCATGCAGAGCGGCTGATCGTGCGGGGCAGATCAAACCTTTTGGACAGCGAAGCGGAAGAAGAGGACCTTGCTCGGATCAAATCGCTTTTCGATGATTTGGAGCGAAAGCGCGACATCGCCGAATTTCTTGAACTGGCGGATGAAGGCGAAGGTGTGCGCATTTTTATCGGCTCCGAGAATAAACTTTTCTCACTTTCGGGTTCCTCTCTGGTGGTTTCCCCTTATATGAACGCGGACCGCAAGGTGATTGGTGCGATTGGCGTCATCGGCCCGACAAGGCTCAATTACGGGCGTATCGTGCCGATTGTGAACTACACTGCGCAGCTGGTTGGTAGATTGGTGTCTGATCGAAGTTAGAGGTGAAAGATGGCTGAGCCGAAGGAAAATGTTTTTCTTGATGATCTTGAAGAAGCGATGGCAGAGGAGTTTGCCGAGCAAGAGACAGAGATCGATGAAGAAGCGTTAGAACTTGACCAGCTACGTGCAGAGCGTGATGAGCTGAAAGACCGCTTCATGCGCGCCCTGGCCGATGCCGAAAATGCGCGTAAACGGTCCGAGAAAGATCGTCGTGAGGCTGAGAACTACGGTGGCTCCAAGCTAGCCCGTGACATGTTGCCCGTATACGATAATCTCAAGCGCGCTCTTGAAGCGGCAACAGATGAACAACGAGAGGTGTCTGCCGCTTTGCTAGAGGGTGTGGAGTTAACCATGCGAGAGCTGCTGAGCGTGTTTAAAAAGCACGGGATTGAGATCATAGCGCCAGCTGTGGGAGACCGGTTTGATCCGCAACACCATCAGGCGATGTTTGAGGCACCCGTTCAGGGGACCAAAGCAGGCGATATTATCCAGGTTGCCGCCGAAGGTTTCATGCTCCACGACCGTCTTCTGCGCCCAGCGCAAGTTGGTGTCTCGTCCCTCCCAGCAGAGTAATGCCGAGATAAAATACGATTTTAAACCTGATAGTCCCGCCCCTATCATCGTTGCGCCACGCCCCGGACCGGCGCTGGCTCGATTTCGGCAAGGTGTCTTGGGTTTAAAGCCAGGTGTTTTAAAGCGTTGTGGTCGTTATTCTTTTGCGCTCTCTTTAAGCTGATAGAGTAAATCGAGCGCTTCTTTCGGTGTCAGCTCATCTGGTATGATCGCCGCCAGTTTTTCTTCGAGATCAGAACGTTTGGGTAAAGCCACAGGCGTTGGCGTCGCGGAAAACAAAGGCAGTTCGTCAACCAGGTTGTCCTGAGGCGTCCCTTCCCTCCGCTCTCTTTTTTCTAGCGATTCTAGCACCACACGCGCCCGCGCAATCACGCTGTCGGGCAAACCGGCAAGCCGTGCAACTTGCACCCCGTAGGATCGATCAGCAGCGCCTTTCTTGACCTTGTGAAGAAAGATCACGTCACCCTCCCATTCCTTCACCACAACGGTTGCATTTTCGACCCCGTCTAGCTTTACAGAAAGTGCTGTCATTTCATGGTAATGCGTTGCGAAGAGAGCACGTGATTTATTGATGTCATGAAGGTGTTCCAGCGTCGCCCAAGCGATAGAAAGACCGTCATAGGTAGATGTGCCGCGCCCAATCTCATCCAGGATCACCAATGCCCGATCATCGGCCTGATTGAGGATCGCCGCTGTCTCAACCATCTCGACCATGAAAGTGGAACGCCCGCGGGCCAGATCGTCAGATGCGCCAACGCGGCTAAAAATCTGACTGACGATCCCGATGTGCGCAGATTGCGCCGGCACGAAGCTGCCCATCTGGGCAATCAATGCGATCAGCGCGTTCTGCCTTAGAAACGTCGATTTACCCGCCATATTTGGCCCAGTGAGCAGCCATATCTTCGCGCCTTCATCTTCCGCATCTAGCAAACAGTGATTAGCGATGAAGGGCGCGCCTGACTGCTGCGCCAAAGCGCGCTCAACCACCGGGTGGCGGCCGGCATCAATGTTAAAGGCGCGGCTGTCATCAACGCGTGGCTTGACCCAGTTTTCAGCTACGGCCAGGTCCGCCAATGCGGTTGCAAGATCGATCTCAGCCAGCGCATTTGCGGCGCTTGCAACTACCTCCGCATTGTCCAATACGCGGTCCTTTAGCCTTTCATAGAGCCTTTTTTCTGTCTCTAAAGCCTGGTTGCCAGCATTCAGGATCTTGGTCTCCATCTCAGAAAGAGCAATCGTCGTGAAGCGGACTTGGTTCGCCGTGGTTTGTCGATGAATAAATGTGTCGGACAGCGGCGACGAAAGCATCTTTTCAGCGTGCGTTGACGGTGTTTCGACAAAATATCCAAGCACATTGTTGTGCTTGATCTTAAGAGACTGAATTTCAGTGAGCGCGATAAATTCCCGCTGCATGCCCGCGATAATGCCGCGCCCTTCATCTCGCAGCGTTCGTGCATCATCCAGCGTTGCGTCATAGCCCTCTGCTATGAAATCGCCGTCCCGGGTCAACATCGGTGGTTCGGCGATTAATGCGGTTTGAAGAAGCTCAAGTACATCATCCTGCCCTGAAAGCTGCGAGACGGCAGTGTTCCAAAGCGCTGGCAGGTCAAGGCTGGCGAGTTTCTCATGCAACAGCTTGGCAACGGCGAGGCCATTTCGGATAGCTGCTAAATCACGTGGACCCCCACGGTCTAATGACAAACGCGATAATGCGCGGTCTATGTCAGGCACTTTGCGCAATGTGCCGCGGATATCCTGGGCGCGCTGCGGATCGCGCGTTGCAAATTCGACAGCATCTAAACGGGCGTGAATCGTCTCTAACGCTTTGGATGGGCTGGATATACGCCTTTCTAACAGGCGGGCGCCCGCTGCTGTGACCGTGCGATCCATGACGGATAACAGCGATCCTTTGCGATCTCCCGCCAGGCTGCGGGTTAATTCCAAGTTACGCCGGGTGGCTGCATCAATTTGAACGGTTCGCGCGTGGTTTTCTTTCTGCGGCGGGCGCAAAAGGGGGAGTTTGCCGCGCTGGGTCAGTTCAAGATAGTCAAGAAGCGCACCCATCGCCGAAATCTCTGCCCGATTGAAATTTCCGAAGGCTTCGAGCGTCGCTACGTTCAAAAAAGTGCATAGACGCTTTTCTGCGTTTGTACTGTCGAAAGCCGACCGGGCGAGACTGGTGAGCGCAAGACTGAAATTAGTCTCTAAGTAGCGCAATTCAGTCTCTTTCGTTTCCGAGACAATCAGTTCGGACGGGGCTAAACGCGCAAGTTCTGGGCCAAGTCGGACGAGCGGTAGATCCATCACGTGAAAGCTGCCCGTGGATATATCGACCCAGGCGAGCGCGCTCATCTCTCTCACTTCAGAGAACGCGGCAAGATAATTATGCTGTCGCGCTTCAAGCAATGCCTCTTCAGTCAATGTGCCAGGCGTGACAAGCCGAACTACATCTCGTTTCACAACGGATTTATATCCGCGTTTCTTTGCTTCTGCGGGGCTTTCCATCTGTTCGCAAACAGCGACGCGAAAACCCTTGCGGATCAGCGTCAGCAGATAACCTTCCGCTGCATGAACGGGCACGCCACACATTGGAATATCACCACCGCTGTGTTTCCCGCGCTTTGTTAGGGCAATATCAAGCGCCTCAGCCGCAGCAACGGCATCGTCAAAGAACATTTCATAGAAATCGCCCATCCGATAGAACAGCAGTGAGTCAGGATAATTTCCCTTGATCTCAAGATACTGCGTCATCATGGGCGTGGCTTTATCAATGCTCACGTTTTGCCCTTATGTCCTCAAGAAGTTGGCTTTCCGCGACGGAAAATCTGAATCTTGGCAAACCCGTTCACACCAAAGCTACGTCTCGCGATCATCACGCCATCCGTAGGTGGCAATACCAGCGCGCCGATCTGCAAAGTCTGCACGATCCAGATATGGTTTAACATCCTCACGCATCACAAAAGGATCGCGGGTTTGCGTAACATACTCACGCGTGCGCCGTCTTTCTCGGCTGGCCAAAAACACACGGTCTTCCAGTTTTGACAATTCCTCTCTCAATTCATTTTGCATGAGCCAATCGTGCATGGAGCGCCCATAATATTCATCGAACCTTGCCCATTTGTCTGACCAAGGTTTTAAAGGTCCCGTGAAATGTATCAAACGCGGGTTACGCGTTGGGATCAGAAAGTCGTAACGAGAGTTGGTTTGCCAGTTCCAACTAGGTGAAAGTTCGAGCCAGTTTCCTGCGATCACCGCGTTTAATGCGGATTGATCACCATAGTGGCAAAATTCTGGGTCTTCCGTCAGCACCTTCAGTGCGCGTTGAGAAATCTCTTGTTCCCGCCAAACGGGACCGTTTGCAAGAAGAACGCCAGCATTGAAGTACTTTCTTTGAGCCGGTTCTGGAAATCGAGGCAGATATCTTCGTGCGACCCAGCGCTCTGGTTTTGTTCCCCAAAGCGATCGATCACGCACGGCAGCCGCTGGTTCTAAAAAGGTGGGAAGATCAATTAAGTCGCCCAGATTTCCCCAGCGCAGAAACACATCGATGTCCGTGTAAAGCACCCGATCATATGAGGTTGCCAATTCCTCTAACGCAAAAATGCGTAACAGCGTGGCCTCGGTCATGTATCTGGAAATTCTGTATTTCTGCGGCGGTAATTTCCCAGCCCAGCGGACGACATTCACGCGTTTGGGCAGCAGTTTGGCAAGGTGAGGCGGTATATCTTCTGTTACGTAGTAGAACAGGGCTATCTTTTTGTCGGGATCGAACCCAGCGATCCTTTGCAAATGATAAATGCCCTGCCAGAACAAGCCGCTGTCAGAGCAGATAACCAATGCCATCGATTTTTGGGAAGTCGCAACGCGGGGGGCTGATGTCACTGCTATAGCTTTGGTACTTTTTGGATGATCATGATCTTGTTCTTACCCTCGCTCTTGAACTTGTCGCGAAACACCTGGCAAAAACCCATCTCATGCCTGAGTGCGTTGAACTCTTTCTCGACGCCAGGATCGCTGTGAACAAAGTCGCCCGTATCTACAAAATTCCGAAACAGATCGCCTGTCTTTGTAATGCGCCTTCTTTCATATGCCGGCGATTGCCACTGAAGATCCTCTATAATGTACAGCCCTCCTGGTTTCAGCCACGGCCAAAACTCTAAAAAGGCAAGCTGCTGATGATGCGAGGCGTGAGAGGCGTCATCAATGATAAAATCGAGTGATTGGCCGATTTGATGCGCCGCCTTCTCAATATTGGCGCGCTCGTCCATGTCGCACTGGATGAAAGAAAATCGTTCGTGAGAGAACCAAGAGAAATCTGAGATGTCGAGCCCGAAGATACGCGCAAACGGCAAGTAGTCGATCCACATGTTGATAGAGGGTAGTTTGGTGGTTTTTCGATCTACAGGTTTGCCCTGTTCCGGCCCCCCGATTTGCAGACCCAACTCAAGGATACTGAGCGGCTTGTCCCGGTAGGGGTACAACAGCATTTCGTAGAGCGTCGTATAGTGGTGCCCGCGTCTGACAAGACCCTTATCGCTTCCGTGAAAATTGGCGAGATTTGTGAGGTTCATGCGCGTTGCTATCCATTGATTTTGACGTCTGACCGCCTGTAATGCGATTATGTGCTTGCCATGTCATCGGTGGCAAGGATCTTCGTGCAAAACGCGTAAATCATGATAGCGCACCTATTGATGGTAGGTGGCGCATGGGCGCAGATGCTACTGCAAGGCAAGGGAATTTCACGACTCAGCGATCCTCTTTCCAGCCAAACCCTTTGATGCCTGCGGAAAAATCGGCAAATTTAGAAAGATCAAGATAGCCTTTCACGCTTTCACGCATGGCCATGGGATCCTTTAGGGTACGAGATAGCTCTCTCGTGCGTCGACGTTCTGAGCTTGCAGAAAGCACTCTCTCATCGATCTCTCTAATCTCTTCTTTCAGTTCATGCCGATGAAGCCACTCCATAATGGATCTGATATAAATTTCATCATGTGTGAACCATACATCAGACCAAGCCTTGTATCGTCCTAGGAAGTGAACGATCCGCGGATTGCGCATTGGGATCATGAAGTCGTAATCAACATTGGCTTGCCAATTCCAGCCTGGTGAAAGCTCCAGCCAATGCCCTGCCACCACGGCATTCAGCGCCGATTGGTCCCCAAAATGACAGAATTTCGGATCTTCTGAAAGCACTCTGGCTGCTCTTGCTGTTATGTCATTGTCTGCCCAAGCTGGGCCATTCGCCAGAATAAAGCCTGCGTTGAAGTAACTTCTTTGCATATTTTCCGGGTAGCGCGACATGTAATTTCGCATGAACCAGCGTTTCGGCGTTGATGGCCACAGGGAAATATCTAGCACTGCAGCCATAGGATAAGACCCAAGCGGGAGGCTAAGCAGATCTGCGAGGTCGCCCCACCGTAGAAACATGTCGATATCTAGATAAAGTACACGATCATAGCTTTGGCAAAGCTCACCGATTGCGAATATGCGCAGAACTGTTTCTTCGGTTACATGCTTGAGAAGGCCATACTCTGGTTTTGGAAGTTTTCCTGACCATTGAACGAAGGTCGCACGATTTGGCAAGAGCGGCTGAAGGTGATCCGCAAGCGGATCCATTGAATAGTAGTAAAAATCAATGTTCTTGCCCAGATTGAGTTCTGCGGCACGGTGTAAAAGAAACACACCTTGCCAGAACCAATTCGCGTTTGAACAGATCACAAACGCCATCTCACCCTTTTGCCCGACGATCGGCGGCTCCGGCTGAGGCATCTAAATTTTCGGTGCTTTCTGAATAACCATCACTTTATCAGCCCCCGTGCTCGCATATCCAGAGCGAAAGACCTGACAGAACCCCATATCTGAAGAAAGCGCGTTGAACTCTTCTTCAACATCAGCATTGCTGTGGCTGAACGTTCCCGCGTCGACATAGGAACGGAAAAGGTGGTTTGTCTTGGTGAACCCCGGTGTCTCATAAACTGGGGACTGCCAATGTAAGTCTTCGATAATGTACAGACCACCGGGCTTTAACCAGGGCCAAAATTCCAAAAACGCATATTGCTGATGGTTTGAAGCGTGCGACGCATCGTCGATAATGAAATCCAGGGATTGGCCAATGTTCCTTGCAGCTTGCGCAATTTCTTCACGGTTATCCATGTCGCATCTGATAAACGTGAACCTTTCGTGCGAAAACCAAGAGAAATCTGAGATGTCGAGCCCGAAAATTCTGGCGAAGGGCAGATATTCGATCCACATGTTGATGGAAGGAAGTTTGGTTGTTTTGCGATCAACGGGCTTCCTTTGTTCAGGGCCACCGATCTGGAGGCCGAGTTCCAGAATGCTGACTGGCTTGTCCCGATAGGGATAAAGAAGCATTTCGTAGAGCTTGGTATAATGATGTGCTTCTTTGATAAGACCCTTATCGCTTCCATGAAAATTGGCCAACTCAGTTAAATTCATGTGCTCCCCGCATGTGTCACTGCGCGCTGTGTTTGCTCTTACGACACTATGCCTTAGGCGCCTTCAAGGTTACAAGGCGCTTTGAGCGCAGCATTTTCGCATTGCAGGTCAGCGTTACGTTGGGATTGGTCGCTGACAGATGCTGGCGCTCAACCTCGGCAAATTGTGTCTCGTCCTGGTTTTGTCTATGACAGCAAAAAACAAAGCTGAGGCATCCGTGACCAAGACCCGCATTACCGATGAAGAGGCGCTGGCCTTCCACTTAGAACCGACACCGGGGAAATTCGAAGTGACCGCTTCGGTCCCTATGACGACACAGCGTGATCTATCCCTCGCGTATTCGCCTGGCGTCGCCGTCCCCTGCGAAGCGATCGCAGAAACACCGGAAACGGCCTATGATTATACGAATAAGGGAAATTTGGTCGCCGTCATCTCCAACGGCACCGCAGTTCTGGGTCTTGGTAACTTAGGGGCGCTTGCCTCAAAACCCGTGATGGAAGGCAAGGCGGTGCTCTTCAAACGCTTCGCCGACGTCAATTCCATCGATATTGAGTTGGATACCGAGGATACGGAGGCTTTCATTAGTGCGGTCAAGCTGATGGGGCCGACATTTGGCGGCATCAATCTTGAAGATATCAAAGCGCCAGAGTGCTTCATCATCGAGCAGCGTTTAAAAGAAGAGATGGACATCCCCGTCTTTCACGATGACCAACATGGTACGGCGGTAATCTGTGCAGCTGGTTTGATCAATGCGCTGCTGATTGCCGATAAAAAGATCGAGGATGTGCGGATTGTTTTAAACGGTGCGGGTGCCGCCGGCATTGCCTGCCTGGAGTTGTTGAAATCGATGGGCGCGCGGCATGACAACTGCGTCATGTGTGACACCAAGGGCGTCATCTACCAGGGAAGAGCCGAGGGGATGAACCAGTGGAAATCTGCGCATGCCGCGCAGACAGAGTGTCGGACATTGGAGGAGGCGATGGTCGGCGCAGACGTCTTCCTGGGGGTATCCGTCAAAGGCGCGGTCACGCCCGAAATGGTTGCGAGCATGGCGGATAATCCAGTGATTTTTGCCATGGCCAATCCTGATCCTGAGATCACGCCGGAACAAGCGCATGACGTGCGGCTTGATGCGATCGTCGCGACAGGACGCAGCGATTATCCAAATCAGGTGAATAACGTTCTGGGCTTCCCCTATCTGTTCCGTGGTGCGTTGGATATCAACGCGCGTGCCATCAATGACGAGATGAAGATCGCCTGCGCCTATGCTTTGGCCAATCTCGCGCGTGAAGATGTGCCGGATGAGGTGGCGCTTGCCTATGGCAAAACGCTGAGCTTTGGGCGCGATTATATCATCCCCACCCCCTTTGACCCCCGTTTGATCCATCGGATCCCGCCCGCTGTGGCCAAAGCAGGCATGGATACGGGCGCTGCCCGTCGTCCTATCATCGATATGGACGCCTATGAGCTCGCCTTGAAATCACGAATGGATCCGACGGCAAGCATTCTTCGCGGCATCAACGCGCGGGCACGTGCGAACCAAGCGCGGATGATATTCGCAGAAGGCGATGACCCTCGGGTGCTGCGCGCCGCTGTGATGTATCAGCGGGCGGGCCTTGGCAAAGCTTTGGTGGTGGGACGCGCAAACGATGTAAAGGCCAAGCTAGAAGAGGCGGGGATGGCCGACGCTGTGCGCGAGCTTGAGGTGATTAACGCGGCCAACACCCAGCACTTGGATATCTACAAGGATTTTCTGTATCAGCGGCTGCAGCGTCGCGGTTTTGATCACAAAGATGTTCACCGTCTTGCCGCACGGGATCGCCATGTTTTTGCCGCACTCATGTTGCAGCACGGTCATGGCGATGGCTTGGTGACGGGGGCAACGCGCAAATCAGCCTATGTGCTGGAATTGCTCAACCGTGTCTTTGATGCTGATGCGGCGCATGGTGCGGCTGGTTTCACGGCTTTGCTACACAAGGGCCGTATCGTTTTCGTTGCGGATACCTTGGTGCATGAATGGCCCGACCAGAATGATCTGGCCAACATTGCAGAAAGCGGTGCAGCGGTTGCGCGCCATCTGGGATTAGAGCCGCGCGTCGCCTTTGTCAGCTTTTCGACCTTTGGATATCCGGTGTCGGAACGCGCGGAAAAGATGCATCTGGCACCAAAGGTATTGGACGCACGTGGCGTAGATTTCGAATACGAAGGCGAAATGGCTGTCGATGTTGCGTTGAACCCCGCAGCGCAGGCGAATTACCCTTTCTCTCGTTTGACGGGACCGGCGAATATCCTTGTCGTGCCTGCACGTCATTCCGCCAGCATCTCGGTCAAGTTGATGCAAGAGATGGCGGGCGCCACCGTCATTGGCCCGATTCTGACCGGTCTCGATAAATCAATCCAGATCTGCTCAACAACTTCGACAGCGAATGACATCTTGAACATGGCGATACTCGCTGCCTGCAAGGTCGGCGAATGATCTGGAATCTCGGGTCGATTAACGCGGACACTTTTTATCGTGTGCCTCACCTCCCCTCGGGGGGCGAAACCGTCGCCGCAGATTCGGTTTATCGCGGTCTAGGTGGAAAAGGCGCGAATATGTCGGTCGCTGCTGCGCGTGCGGCAGCGCGGGTGATGCATATCGGTGCCGTTGGTGCTGACGGTGCGTGGACTGTGGAGCGTTTGCTGGAATACGGCGTGCAAACGCAGCACATCAATCAGGTGAAAGACCCCACGGGTCAGGCCATCATCATGGTCGACGCGCGGGGAGAGAACAGCATCGTGCTCCTTTCAGGAGCAAATCACGCGCTTAATGAGCAGATGATCGGCGCCGCTTTGACAGAGGCAAACCTGAACGACACGTTGTTGATGCAGAATGAAACCAACGGGCAAGCCTATGCCGCGCGCACGGCAAAGACATTGGGATTGCGCGTGGCTTATGCGGCGGCACCGTTCTCGGCCCAGGCGGTGCAGCGCTTGATGCCCCATCTCGACATGCTTTTCCTGAATGAAGTTGAAGCACGTCAGCTGAGCACCGCCCTAGGTCATCCGCTTACCGAGATGGGCATTGACGATATCGTTGTCACGCTAGGGTCTCAGGGATGCAAATGGGTCTCTAACAAAGGAAATTCTGTTGAGTTCTTTCCGCCCTATGCCGTCGATGTCGTGGATACGACGGGTGCTGGCGACACGTTTACCGGCTACTTGCTGGCCGGTCTTGACCGGGGTCTGATCATGGTCGACGCCATCGATCTAGCGCAACGTGCCGGGGCTTTGATGGTGTCGCGCAAGGGTACTGCAGATGTGATACCTGATCTCAAAGACATAGAGGATTTCAATTTCACGAGAAAGTCGTAGGGTTACGCAGCGCTCTACCGCGCGAAAGGTGCTGCGCTGCCCCAAAGTTGTCTTACACGCGCATCGCGTCCACAATTCTTTCGGTAGCGTTTGTAGGCGACTGATTTCTTAACGCCGAGACCCACAGAGGTGAAAGCGAGCCTGTCGCTGCTTTTGTAGTAATCCTGGTGGTAGTCTTCTGCCGGGTAGAAGGTCTGCTGGGGAAGGATCGGTGTGACGATTTGTTGGCCCAGGGCGGCTTGCGCTTCGGCTTTGACTTTTTCAGCCACCCCTTGTTGCGCGCTGCCATCAACGAAAACTGCCGTTCTATAGCTTTCACCTCTGTCGCAGAATTGTCCGCCTGCATCCGTTGGATCGATAGACATGAAAAACAGGCTGAGCAATGTTTCTCGGCTAACAACACTGGGGTCGAATTGGATTTGAACGGCTTCATAGTGCCCGGTATTACCGCCAGTCACCTGCCTGTAGGTTGGGTTCACGGTGGCGCCGCCGGTATAGCCAGAGATTGCTTCGGTTACGCCGCGCACCGACTCAAAGTCAGCCTCAACGCACCAAAAACACCCGCCAGCGACGGTCAGCGTTTCCCTCTGGGCTGCTTGAGCCTTGGAGGCTAAAAGCCCCAGGCAAATTAAACCGGTCAGTGCGGCGGCTTTTACATGTGCAAAGCTTATCATAGCGCTCTCCTTTGGTTTAAGGTGCCTGAATTGACGGCTGTTTCACAAGATGTTCATGGGCTAGGTCACGCGCTGGTGATGGCAATTTACCGGCCGCTATGGGACCCGAACACTGTCATCCGTCAGCGAGGGAGTGATTTATGCGCGTCGCAATGTGGTCAGGTCCGCGGAGTTTAAGCACGGCGATGATGTACAGCTTTGGGGCGCGCGCGGACTTTGCCGTGATGGACGAGCCTTTTTATGCGGCTTACCTGCAAGCTTCCGGCGCAGACCATCCGATGCGGGCAGAGATCTTGGCGGCACATGAGACAGATCCGGCCGAGGTTGCCCGGGCTTGCCGCAGTGAGGGCGCGCCGCATCTCTACATGAAACATATGCCCCACCATATGGTCGCGGGTTTCCCCATGGATTGGGCACGAGACTGTGTGAATGTCCACCTGATCCGCCACCCTGCGCGAGTGATTGCAAGCTATGCGGTGAAGCGACAGGATCTGACGTTGGAGGATATCGGCTTTGTTCAGCAAACGCGCGTGTTTGAGGCGCTGGGCGGTTTGGTTATCGACAGCGCAGATATTCGCGCAGACCCAGAGGGGATGTTGCGCAAGCTTTGTGCTGCGATCGATTTATCCTTTGATCCGGCGATGCTGCACTGGCTTGCGGGACCACGGGCTGCAGATGGTATCTGGGCGCGGCATTGGTACGCGACAGTGCATCAAAGCACCGGATTTGTAGGGGCTGAGGGGGCGTTGCCGGCGTTGACTGCGTGGCAACAGGATTTGGCTGAACATGCCCTGCTACACTATGAAACTCTTAGTCGATATAAGTTGTCATAACGGAGGCTGGGGGTGCCGTTTTCTTGCAAAGAAAACGGTCGGAAAATTTCAAATTTTCCGGCCCCAGATGATAGCTTTTGCGTAACTACTTTAGTCTTTTATCACGCGCTGCGAGCAGTTTCAGTCGTAGTGCATTCAACTGAATGAAGCCTGCCGCATCTGTTTGATCGTAGGCGCCTGCGTCATCTTCAAACGTGACATGCGCCTCGGAATAAAGCGAGTGGTCGGACCACCGTCCCACCGTCCGCACATGCCCTTTGTAGAGTTTCAACCGTACGCTTCCCGTCACATGGGTCTGGCTGGCGTCAATCGCGGCTTGCAGCATCTCACGTTCGGGGCTGAACCAGAAACCGTTATAGATCAGCTCTGCGTAGCGTGGCATCAGCTCATCCTTCAGATGCATCGCACCGCGGTCTAGCGTGATCGATTCAATCGCGCGATGCGCTTCTAACAGCAGCGTGCCGCCAGGAGTTTCATAGATGCCGCGTGACTTCATGCCCACGAACCGCCCCTCCACAAGGTCTAATCGACCACAACCATGCTTGCCCCCCAGCTCATTCAGCTTGGTCAATAGGTTGGCCGGCGATATGAATTCTCCATTAATAGAGACTGCATCGCCGCCTTCAAAACCGATCTCCACATATTCCGGCATGTCCGGCGCATCTTCTGGATGGGCGGTGCGCTGATAGACATATTCGGGGGCATCTACGGCGGGGTCTTCCAGCACTTTTCCTTCTGATGAGGTGTGCAACAAGTTGGCATCCACGCTAAACGGGGCCTCCCCACGTTTGTCTTTCGCAATGGGGATCTGGTGCCTTTCAGCAAAGTCGATCAGTTTGGTGCGGCTGGTGAGATTCCATTCCCGCCAAGGCGCAATCACCTTGATGTCCGGGTTTAACGCATAGGCGGCGAGTTCAAAGCGCACCTGATCATTGCCCTTGCCCGTCGCGCCATGCGCCACGGCATCGGCCCCTGTCTCTGCCGCAATCTCAACCAGTCGTTTTGAGATCAGCGGCCGCGCGATGGACGTACCGAGCAGATACAGCCCTTCGTAAACCGCATTCGACCGGAACATCGGAAAGACAAAATCGCGCACGAATTCTTCGCGCAGGTCCTCGATGTAGATGTCAGTTGCGCCCATCATTTCTGCCTTTGTGCGGGCCGGTTCCAGCTCCTCTCCTTGGCCAAGATCTGCGGTAAAGGTAACCACTTCGCAGTCATATTCGGTTTGCAGCCATTTCAAAATGATCGAGGTATCCAGCCCGCCGGAATAGGCGAGCACGACTTTTTTCGGCGTGGACATTGTGTTTCCTTTCCGGGTCATGCGCGGCGCGTAGCGGGTTTTCAAAGCTACGGCAAGATGATCAGCGCGTTGACCTCTCTGGTCTCTATGCCTACCAGAGAAATGATCAGCGGAGAGATCGCGATGAAAGAGAATTTTCAGGCGATGGCCACCCTAGCCACGTCAAAAATGCGCCAAGTTTTCCCGGCCACGCCGTTGATGCGCAATGCCCTTCTGTCTGATCGCTATGACGCTGATATCTGGCTGAAACGAGAGGATTTGAGCCCGGTACGGTCGTACAAGCTGCGCGGCGCTTTCAATGCGATGCGCAAACAGATCCCGCAAAAACAGATGTTTGTCTGTGCCTCGGCGGGCAATCATGCGCAAGGCGTATCATTCATGTGCCGTCACTTCGGTGTGCGCGGCGTTATTTTCATGCCCGTGACCACGCCAGAGCAAAAGATCTTGAAAACCCGCATGTTTGGCGGCGGCTATGTTGAGGTGCGCCTAACCGGCGACTATTTTGATGAGACGTTGATGGCTGCGCAGGAGTTCTGCGCGGAGCAGGCGGCGCATTTTCTGTCCCCGTTTGACGATGAGGATGTCATCGAAGGGCAGGCGTCTGTTGCAGTGGAGATCGAACAAACCTTGGGCCGCAGCCCAGACAGGATCGTTCTGCCCGTCGGTGGCGGGGGTTTGTCAGCGGGGACCTACAGCTATTTCGGAACAGACTGTCAGTACACTTTTGTAGAACCTTCGGGGGCTAAAAGCTTGGCCACGGCCGTTGCCGAAGGGGTGCCGACAGATGTGTCCCCCATTGATTCCTTTGTTGATGGGGCTGCTGTTGCCAAGATCGGCGAACGCACCTTTAGCAGGCTCAAAGGCATCAGCGCGAAAGATGTGATAGATCTGGAAGAAGATCGCATTTGCGCCACAATCGTCGAGATGCTCAATGTCGAAGGGATCGTTCTTGAGCCCGCAGGCGCCATGGCAATAGAGGCGCTGACTGAGATTGCAGATGACATCAAAGGCAAAATGGTTGTCTGTATCGCCTCCGGTGGCAACTTTGATTTTGAACGTTTGCCCGAGGTGAAAGAGCGCGCGCAGCGCTACGCCGGATTGAAGAAGTACTTTATTCTGCGCTTGCCGCAAAGGCCCGGCGCGCTGCGCGATTTCCTTGATCTTCTGGGGCCGAACGATGACATCTCGCGGTTTGAGTACATGAAGAAATCCGCGCGCAACTTTGGTTCGGTTCTCATCGGGATTGAAACGACAGCGGCGGAGAATTTTCCTGCGCTTTTTGAGCGTCTTGATACCGGCGGGTTTACATACACTGACATCACCAGCGATGAAACACTGGCGCAGTTCGTCATCTAAAGGGGGTGCAAATGCACCCGGGGCATTTCTTAGCAACACGGTTCGATGACACGGATGGCGCGCTTTCTTTAGAAATTTTGAAGCGCTACGCGGCCAAGCGATGGGGCAATTCTTCCAAGAAATGCGCCTTTGAATGCAGATAGCATTCTAAGATGTCAGACAGCTCAACGTGATCGCCAAAACCGCGCGCTGCATCAATCTCGGCCGTCTGGCAGCGCGCTGCAAAATCTGAAAACCCCAGTGTCAGTGCGCTGCTTTTTAGGAAGTGCATGTCGTGTTCTAGCGCTTGTAAATCAGGCTTTGATGCAAGACGCGCGGTGACATCTTCCACTTCCTCCAAAAATAGCGTGAGGACATCGTCAAAGCTCTCGCGACCGACCTCTTCAATCAATTCCGTGACGCGATTCCAATCTATCATGCATGCCCTCTGACTTTGTCGTTCATGCTGGCGCTCAAACTCTTAAGAAAACATGGGGTTATATTGCTGATTTCTGTCGTAGTTTAACGTTCACCCGGCGTTAACGCTCACCCTGTCAGATGCCGCCAGGGAAGTGGGATCTTGATCAAATGCCTCAAAGACAGAGAGCCAAGCGGCATGCGTTGGCGTCGGCAGCACAGTCCGCCATTTCACGTGTTTTGGTGGTTGACGATAGTCACATGCAGCGATGTTTGCTGCATGCCTCTTTGTCCAATTGGGGCTTTGACGTTGTCGAGGCTGGATCTGGCGAAGAGGCATTGACCAAATGTACCCGACAGATGCCCGACCTTGTTATCAGCGACTGGATGATGCCTGGGATGTCAGGTTTGGAATTCTGTCACCGATTTCGAGAAATATCGTCCGATCTTTATGCCTATTTTATTCTCCTGACGTCAAAAAGCGCAAAGTCCGAGGTTGCACGCGGGTTAGACGCAGGCGCTGATGATTTTCTGACAAAACCGGTGAACAGCGCAGAGCTGCGGGCCAGGATTACGGCCGGGGATCGCATATTGAGCATGCAACGCGCGCTATCGGAGCGGAATGCGTTTGTTGCAGCAACGTTGAAAGAGCTTCAACAGGTGTATGATGCGCTTGACCGGGATCTGCTGGAGGCAAAGCAGCTTCAACAGTCTTTGGTGCGCGAAAGAGAGAAGATCTTTGATACGGGCCGGCTTTCTTTATTGTTGCGGTCGAGCGGTCATGTCGGGGGCGATCTCGTCGGGTTTTTTCCTGCGGGTGCGGAAAAGCTCGGGTTTTTTGGTTTAGATGTATCCGGCCACGGGATTAGCTCTGCGCTGATGACAGCGCGTCTTGCCGGGTATCTTTCGGCAACAGCGCTTGATCAAAACGTTGCTTTGCAGCGTGGTCTAGACGGTTCTTTTCAGGCGCGCGCCCCGCACGAGACCATCGCAGCGTTGAACGACCTTGTCCTCGATGAAATGAAGACAGAGCATTACTTTACCATGGTTTTGGTGATTTTGGACTTGATTACGGGTCAAATGCGCATGAGCCAAGCGGGACATCCCTATCCGGTCATTCAGCGCGCGAATGGTTCTGTAGAACTCTGCGGCGGGGGCGGTTTTCCCGTGGGGTTGATCTACGGCGTTGATTTCGATTTTTTTGAGGAAACGCTGGCGCCGGGTGATCGGCTGATCCTTTGTTCTGACGGCATTACAGAATGTTGCGATCCGGGTGGTCAAATGCTTGGTGAGGCTGGGCTGATCAAGATGCTGGAGGATCTAAAGGATGTGCAGAATAACGCCTTGTTAGACTCTCTGATCTGGAAACTTAGCGCGTTCTCTCACACAGATGACTTTTCGGATGATGTTTCCGCAGCGGTTTTTGAATTCACCGGCGTCGGTTAAAGAGCCTTTCCCGACGTTTCAGAAAACGGCGAAGAAATAGACGATCTCCGTCATTTCCTATTGCAGCGACGGCTTCTTGTGCGGGTAAAACCAAACTTTGATGGTCTACCTCAATGGGATCGGCAACCTGATAGGCAGGCCGGGCGATATATACGTGGCAAAGTTTTTCTGCCCAAAGGTTATATTCCGGCATAAACACAAATCGCCTGAAGGCCCCCAGGCGGCGCGGGTGTGCGATGCGCCATCCGGTTTCTTCTAGGATCTCACGGTGTAGGGCGCGCAAAGGTGTCTCGCCCGGATCGATCCCGCCCCCTGGTAGCTGGATGTCTTCTTGCGGGGTGCGCATGTACTGCCCGGTGAGCAAGAAGTGATTCCCGATGGGAAGAATGCCGTAAGCACCTGCGCGCAGGCGATAGCGTTTGTCATGCCGAGGCGGCTGCCCTATCCTTGGGATCATGTCGTCCCCTTTATCAAGTGAGTGACGCGCCTATATACTCGCGGTATGCCCATCGGCACCCGATAAGGAAACCCCAGACATGACCCGTTTTCAGCCGACCGCCTCCCAGATCGTTTGGGACGACAGCGTTTTGCCTTTTCAGTTGGATGTTTCAGACATCCGCGGGCGCGTCGCGCGTTTAGATGGCGTTCTGCAGGGCATTTTAAGCCAGCATGATTATCCCCCGCAGGTTGAGGCTTTGGTGGCTGAAATGGCTTTGCTGACTGCATTGATCGGGCAAACGATTAAAGTGCGGTGGAAATTGTCCCTGCAGGTTCAATCAAAAGGGCCGGTGCGCATGATTGCAACGGACTACTATGGTCCCGAGGAAGAAGGCGCGCCCGCACGTCTTCGCGCCTATGCAAGTTTTGATGCAGCGCGCGTGACAGACCAGGCACCTATCGAACAGATCGGAGAAGGCTATTTCGCAATCATCATCGATCAGGGTCAAGACATGGCACCCTATCAAGGCATAACACCTTTGGTGGGCTCATCTCTCGCGGCATCAGCAGAAGCATATTTTGCGCAGTCAGAACAATTGCCGACACGTTTTTCACTGAGTTTTGGCCGCTCCACCGAGGGGGCGAAAAAGGAACACTGGCGTGCAGGCGGCGTGATGCTGCAGCACATGCCAAAAGCGTCCCCTTTCGTGGCCGCAGGGGAGGGATCAGGCGATGTGCTGTCCGCTCAAGATCTGGTCGACGGGGTAGAGGAAGAAAATTGGAACAGGGTCAACATCCTGCTCAATTCCGTTGAAGAGCTTGAGTTGATCGGCCCCAGCGTATCGCCAAGCGATCTGCTGGTGCGTCTGTTTCATGAAGAAAAACCGCGCGTTTTTGACGCTCAAGCGGTGCAATTCGGCTGCACATGTTCTGAAGATCGCGTGCGTCAAAGCTTGTCGATCTATTCAACGAAAGACATTGAGAAGATGACGACCGATGCCGGGCGCGTGACCGCCGATTGCCAATTTTGTGGCGCGCATTACGATCTCGACCCCGCGACTTTGGGGTTTGAGGCGGCGGATCAGGGTCGTGCGTGATGAGCTTGCGCGCATCCGTCATGGTTTAGACCAGGCGGGTAACGAAACCTCAGACTTCGATTTAAACCCTGATGTCGAGTTGCCTGCAGATCGTAAACTGCGCACCGCGGGAGTTTTGATACCCATTGTTGAGCGTGGCGATACTCTCCACATCCTGCTTACCAAACGATCTTCTGCACTAAAGCACCATCCAGGCCAGATTGCTTTTCCCGGTGGCAAGCAGGACGACACGGATGCAGATGTTATCGCCACAGCTTTGCGTGAAGCACGTGAAGAGATTGGTTTGCCAAGCGAGAGCGTTGAAATTCTTGGCAAACTACCCGTGCATGAGACTGTCACAGGCTTTAGCGTAACGCCGGTCATTTCTGTCGTGCGGGAACCGTTTGATATTGTGCCGGAGCCCGGGGAGGTGGCAGAGGTTTTTGCAGTCCCACTGGCGCATGTTCTTAACCCCGACAACTACATTGTACAGTCGCGCAGGTGGCGCGGCACCGCGCGACATTATTTTGTCGTGCCCTTCGGGCCCTATTACATTTGGGGGGCTACCGCGCGTATGCTAAGGGCATGGACCGCGCTCATGATGTCTTGATTCCTGCCGACACCTTTTGGTTGCATGATCCCGATGTACGACGCATCTACGATGTTTTTTCGACCTCACAGCACAATATTTACTTTGTCGGCGGTTGTGTTCGCAATGCGATCTTGCGTCTCCCTAGCGGCGACGTCGATATGGCCACAGACGCAACACCGCAGCGCGTCAAAGCGATCGCTGAGAAAGCGGATATACAGACTGTGCCGACCGGCATCGACCATGGAACAGTGACCTTAATTGCAGGGAAAACCGCAGTGGAGGTAACGACGTTTCGCGAAGATATCCAAACCGATGGGCGTCGCGCTGTCGTAACATTCTCAACCGATATCGCAAAAGATGCCGCGCGTCGGGATTTCACGATGAACGCGCTTTATGCCAGGTTCGATCGCAAGGTAATAGATCCGCTGGGTGGTCTTGACGATTTGCTTGCCAAACGCGTGCGGTTTATCCGGGACCCGGACGCCCGGATCAAAGAAGATTACCTTAGAATCCTGCGGTTTTTTCGCTTCTCCGCATGGTATGCAGATCCGAGGGATGGGTTTGATCCTGATGCGCTTGCCGCGATTGGTAGCAATATCCAAGGGCTCAAATCCCTTCCAGCGGAACGCATCGGGCAAGAGATGGTTAAAATGTTCGGTGCGCCAGACCCTGCAATGGCCGTCGCAATTATGCGGCAGACCGGCGTCCTTCACAGCTGTCTGCCTGGCGCAGATGATCGGTTGTTACCCTTGCTCATTCATCAGGAAATGGCACTGGGTCTTTCACCATATATGCCGGCGCGGTTGGCCATACTGGGCGGGGAGGATGTTCGCGTCCGGCTAAGGCTCAGCAATGCGATCGCGAAGGAAGTCGATACTTTGAACGCGACCGCCTCATCAGATATGTCGTTGGCCGAGGTTGCGTACCGTCACGGTGTCAGCACAGCCCAGCGCGTTGCGGCTTTGCGCGGTGCAATGGCAGAACGGTTGGTTGTCCGCGATGAGTTGGCGGGCCTCCAACAGGCTGCAGAGGCAAATTTCCCTGTAAAGGCAAGTGATCTAACGCCGATGTTTCAGGGGCGTGCCTTGGGAGAGCGGCTTCGCTATCTTGAGAAGGTTTGGATCGCCGCCGACTTTAAGCTAACGAAAGAGGAACTGCTGCAGCAGTCCTAACCCCTCGACATGCCAGGGCATCTTCACTACTGAGGCGGTAGATTTCAGAAGAAGGCAAAAATGTTTCGCGGGATCTGCCGATTTTGACCGCATTTCTTATACGCTGCTGACAGCGTCATGAACCGCGGCACTGGCTTTTTGCATCTTTAGTCTTAGGCGCGCATCTCATGTTTCGCTTCTTTGAAAATCTGATCGATCCGTACATCGACTACGAGGAAACCGATCATCCACCGCGCAAGCTTTGGCCTTTTATCCGCGACTACTGCGTGCCTTTCAAAGAGGTTTTCGCGCTCACTGCGCTGATGTCCGTTGTCGTCGCGGGTATTGAGATCGGCCTCATTTACTACACCGGTCGCATTGTCGACCTGATGGAGGCTGATCCCGCTACTTTTTGGTCCGAATACGGTGTCGAACTGTCGCTGTTGGCGGTTTTCGTCTTGCTTGTCAGACCCGCGGTGCAGGGCTTTGACGTGCTTTTACTCAACAACACGATCCTGCCAAATTTTGGTACCTTGATCCGGTGGCGGGCGCATCGGCAGGTGTTGCGGCAGTCTGTGGGGTGGTTTGAGAATGATTTCGCAGGCCGCATCGCCAACCGCATCATGCAAACTCCGCCAGCGGCTGGCGAGGTGGTGTTTCAGACGTTCGACGCCATCTCATACGCGCTGGCCTACCTGATCGGTGCTGCAATTCTGTTGTCGACCTCTGATCCAAGGCTTTTGTTGCCGTTGCTGGGTTGGTTTTTGCTTTACGGGTTGCTGGTGCGCTGGACGTTGATCCACATTGGCCCCGCATCTCAAGCAGCATCGGATGCGCGGTCTCAGGTAACGGGGCGGGTCGTCGATGCCTATACCAACATCCACTCTGTCAAGATGTTTGCCCATCACGATCTGGAAGTCGCTTTTGCCAAGGACGCGATTGAGAATACGCGGAAGACATTTCAGAAAGAGATGCGGATTTTCACGACGATGGATGTGTTTCTAGTCACTTTAAACGGCCTGTTGATCATCGGCATTGTTGGCTGGGCACTGCTTTTGTGGACATGGGGAGAGGCGAGTGCGGGCGTCGTTGCCGCCGCCGCTGCGCTGACTTTGCGTTTGAATGCGATGACGGGGTGGATCATGTGGGCTTTGTCCTCATTTTTCAGAGAGCTTGGCGTCGTCGCAGAAGGCATGGAAACGATTGCACAGCCGATCACCTTGGTTGATGCGCCAGATGCTCAGCCCCTGAAGCTGTGTGCGGGTCGGATTGAAATGAGAGGCTTGACCCATCATTACGGGCGCGCCGCAGGAGGATTGCAACACGTTGATATCACGCTCAAACCGGGCGAGCGTATCGGGCTTGTCGGACGCTCTGGTGCGGGGAAATCAACGCTGATCAAACTGCTTTTGCGCTTTTATGAGGCGGAAGGTGGCCAGATTTTAATTGATGGCCAAGATATCGCGCAAGTCACACAGGACAGTTTGCGTCGTCAGATCGGTATGGTGCAGCAAGACAGTTCTTTGCTGCATCGATCCGTGCGTGATAACATTTTGTACGGTCGCCCGGATGCGACCGAGGAACAGATGATTGCCGCCGCAAGACAAGTGCAGGCGCATGACTTTATCCTTGATCTGCAGGATCCCGAGGGGCGCACAGGATACGACGCCCGGGTGGGAGAGCGCGGCGTGAAATTATCTGGTGGTCAACGTCAACGCATTACGCTGGCGCGCGTGATCTTGAAAGATGCCCCAATCCTTCTGTTGGACGAGGCGACATCAGCATTGGACAGCGAGGTGGAAGCGGTCATTCAAGAGACACTCTATGGGATGATGGCGGGGAAAACGGTGATTGCCATCGCGCATCGTCTTTCAACAATCGCTAAAATGGACCGCATTTTGGTCTTGGATCAGGGGCAAATCATCGAAGAAGGTACGCATCACGCGCTTTTGGCACGCGGTGGGCTATATGCTGATTTCTGGAGCCGACAATCAGGTGGCTTCTTGAAAATGGATGAGATTGCTTGAAGATTTCTAACTGGATCAACGCCTTTGCCCCGGCAGAGGGCCCGCCACCGCAAACCCTTGCTGCCTTTATGGGCTGGTCCTTGTCGGGCGCCTGGCCTGCCCTGGCTCTCGCGACGTTTTTTTCTGTCTTAGCGGGAATGATGGAGGCTGGCACCGCTTGGATATTGGGCCAGGTGATCGATGCGACTGTGTCAGCCGGCAAAGACGGTTTTTTCATTGGGCAGAACACGGGCATTCTCATTGGTGCGGTGGTGTTCTTTTTGATCGCCCGGCCTTTGCTTTTCGGTCTTTCCTCGGCTGCAAACTCAATCATCGTGGCACCCAACGTTAACCCGCTCGTGCTTTCGCGCTTGCATCGGTGGACACTCGGCCAAAACGTCAGCTTTTTCGATGATGATTTTGCTGGTCGCATCGCACAAAAGCAGATGCAAACTTCTCGCGCGGTGACGGATGTGGTCGTCGAGGTGATCAATGTCGTTGCATTCGCGCTTGCCTCATTGGTGGGATCCATCGCGCTGTTGATCGCCATTGACGGATGGATAGGATTGGTATTTGCCGCCTGGCTCGTTCTATATTTCGCGCTGATCCGTTGGTATCTGCCGCGTGTTCGCGCACGATCAGCCGCAAGGGCAAGCGCACGCGCGATGGTGTCCGGTCAGGTCGTGGACACCATTACCAACATCAAGACAGTCAAGTTGTTCGCCCACGCCGATCACGAGGATCGTGCGGCCCTGGGGGCAATGCAGACGTTTCGCGAAAACGCTTTGGCGTTTGGTTATTTATCCGCCAGTTTCAGATTGGCGCTGATGACCCTTGCCGGTTTGCTGCCGGTCTTGCTTTTGGGCGGTACGCTGCTGTTGTGGCGGCGAGATATGGCGACAGAGGGTGATATCGTCGCTGCTGGTGCGGTGGCCATTCGCATCGCCCAGATGACCGGTTGGGTCAGCTTTACGCTGATGATGATCTACGCCAACGTGGGAGAGGTTGAAGACGGGATGAAGACGCTCACGCCCAAGGTGCGCGTTGAAGATTTGCCCGATGCGCGATCCATTTCCGTTAGGCACGGCAAGGTGGTCTTTGAGGATGTGGGCTTTGCTTATGGCACCGCCGCGGGCGGGGTTCACCAAATCGATCTGACTGTTGCGGCAGGCGAAAAGCTTGGGATTGTCGGTGCCTCTGGCGCGGGAAAATCCACGCTGGTTTCATTGCTCTTGCGTCTTTACGAGACGGAGAAAGGACGCATTTCGATCGATGACACCGACATTCGCTTGTTTGCGCAAGAAAGCCTGCGGCGTAACATTGGGATGGTGACGCAAGAGACCGCGATGTTTAACCGCTCTGCCTGGGACAACATTCTTTACGGGCGTCCGGATGCGGATAAAGACGAGGTGATCGCCGCTGCAAAACGGGCGGAAGCACATGACTTTATCGTGGGGCTGCAAGATCACAGAGGTCGCCGCGGCTATGACGCGCATCTTGGAGAACGCGGTGTAAAGCTGTCAGGTGGCCAGCGTCAGCGCATCGCCCTTGCACGGGCCATTTTGAAAGATGCGCCAATTTTGGTGCTGGACGAAGCAACCTCTGCCTTGGACAGCGAAGTAGAAGCGTCCATTCAAGCGGCGTTGAGCCGCGTTATGGAAGGCAAGACAGTGCTTGCTGTCGCGCACCGGCTTTCCACCCTGACAGAGATGGATCGGATTGTCGTTCTGGACCAAGGGCGCATCGTCGAGGAAGGGACACATGAGGTGTTGCTCGCGATGGGCGGTCTCTACGCGAAATATTGGCAGCGTCAGTCAGGCGGCTTTTTGAACCTGGAAGCTGCCGAATAGAGCGTTGATGTTCACCCTCGGCTTCACCAATTTTTGACATCTATCGCTCTCCAGATATGCTAGCCACTGACCGACATCTGAGGAGCGTGCAAGGAACCATGAACCGTCGAACTTTGATATTGGGCGGTACCGCTTTGGCGGGCCTGGGCGCTTGTGGTGCAAGTAAGTTTCGCCGCTACGATGGACCGGAGGTGACTTACATCGTTGTGAACAAGGACGCGCGCAGCATGTTTTTGCTCCACCATGATCAGGTGCTTGAAGAATATCCGATCAGGCTGGGCTTTGCCCCGCAGGGTCATAAGCAAGTTGAAGGCGATGGCCGTACGCCTGAAGGTCTATATAAAATCGACCGTCGGAACCCGAACAGCCAGTTTCATCTGTCTTTGGGTATTTCCTATCCCAACGATGAGGATCGCGCGCGCGCGAAGGCGTTGGGTAAGCCGCCGGGTGGCGACATTTTTATCCACGGTCAAAAGAGCTTTTTTGCGATGGGTAAAGGCGATTGGACGTGGGGTTGCATCGCTGTTTCAAACCGGCAGATTGAAGAGATTTATGCGATGGTTCCTACGGGAACGCCCATTCAGATCAACCCTTAAAGCATCCGGCCCTAAGCCTGACACGATCCGTGCCCCATCACCCGCACGCGCACCAGCTTCTGTTAGGCTGCGCCGTTCAACTGCCCATCACAAGGGTCCACCAGATCTTTCCATTGCGCTCTTGATGCCAAGAAAACCCCATATTGCGCGCATCGGCAGACATGAGGATGCGGCGCGTATCTTCCTGCTCCATCCAAGCGGCGAGCGTTTCTAATTCCGTCTCATAGGTTTCAGAGATCGTTTCCCCTACGAGGATACCGGGATAGCCAACCCGTGCGACCCGGTCGATGGGAGAAGAGCCGTCCGACCCAAAGTGCCAAGGTCGGTTCTGTAGCGACATATCTTTCGCATGCGTCGCGGCGGCGGCGTTGAGTTGGGCGTTAAGCTCGACCTGTGTCACCCCCGCCGCACCCCTGAGAGCGTTGACGGAATCGAGCATTCTGAATTGAATTTTGCCGGTATCGCCAGCGCGAATTCGGTAGGGCGTCGGGAGAGGTTTCCCATCGGGCCCAAGCTGCGGCGGTGCAACATCGCAGGCTGCAACGACAACTAAGGTAACGAGCAATGCTGTCAGTGTGCGAAACATGGGCCCCTCTCTGAATGAAGAAGTAGCAGTGGCATACCCCGTGACGCAGTGCAGTTCAAACGCACATGACCGTTACCTTTGGAGTTAACAGGTGTTTGATTTGAAACTGCGTCTTTGGCGCAATATTGTGAAGCGCAGTGAAGATCTCCAAGGGAGTGAGATAATGCCTGACAATCCCATGTCGTTTGCAAGCCGCCGTGCCTTCCTTGCGGGCAGTGCGGCATTGATCGCCTCACCTGCGGTCGCGCAAAGCACTTCTGACGTTAATGCCTCAAGCACGACGCAGGTGGAGCGCGATCTGACAGAGACGGTGCGCCGGAACATTTCGAGTTTCCGCGCGCTTGATTGGCGGCCTTATTTTGACAACACCCGAAATGGGGCGATTCTTGTCGATACGGACAGCCGTGCCGTTCATTTCTGGTCGGAAGATCAAAGTGTCTATAAATTATACCCGTCGAGCGTGCCGCTGACGGATGAAATGACCCGCAGAGGTCGCACGCGTGTCACGCGCAAGGTTGAAGGGCCAAGCTGGCGTCCGACGCCAAATATGCTGAAGCGGAACCCAGAGTGGCCGCCCTTCATTGGTCCGGGTCCTGACAACCCATTGGGAACGCATGCTTTATATCTAAGCTGGACGTATTACCGGATCCACGGCACGCATGACACGCGCAAAATTGGTCGACGGTCATCCAACGGCTGCATCGGCCTTTACAATGAGCATATTGCTGAGTTGTTCGCCATGTCCAAGGTCGGTACGCAAGTGTTGCTTATTTGACGACATTAATTGACTTGTGCGTCTGTTGAACAAAATCCGGGTTTGCAATCACTGGCTTATGCTGTTTACAAGATTTTACGAGGTAGTCTTTGGCGTCTGCGCGTGATCGCTGCTGCGCGCCATTTCAGGAGGTTGATAATATGAAGAAACTCGTTCTTGCCGCTGCGCTTGCCGGTGCTGCATCTGCTGCACACGCTGGTTCATTGGCAGACCCCATCATCGAAGTGCCAGTCATCGTGGAAGAAACATCTTCCGCTTCAAATGGCATTCTGGTGCCACTGATCTTGTTGGCTGTTGTTGCTGCTGCTGTCGCAGCCGACTAATCCAACATCGGATTTATGCGAAAAAGGCGGTGCCAGCACCGCCTTTTTTACGTCTTGCAAGTTGGTTTTAGTCGAGCCAACCTTTCAGGTTGTCTTCAATAACGTTTGCAAGCGCTTTGATGTGAAGATCATCGTCGTTCAAACAGGGGATGTAGGTGAAATGCTCGCCCCCTGCTTCTTCAAAGCTCTCTTTAATCTCTTCGTTAATTTCTTCCAGCGTTTCAATGCAGTCTGAGGAAAAGGCCGGCGCACATACGGCGATTCGCTTCTTTCCCGCTTCGGCCTGACGCGCCACCTCTTCCACGGTGTAAGGCTGCAGCCATTCCTCCGGACCAAACTTAGACTGGAAGGTTGTCATAATCTCGGTGTCTTTCCATCCCAACCGCTCTTTCAAAAGCCGGGTCGTTTTCTGACACTGACAGTGATAGGGATCGCCTTCCATCAGGTAGCGTGTGGGCACGCCGTGATAAGAACAGATCAGAATGTCAGGGCGATGTTCCGCTGCCGCATACGCCTTTTCAACCGATTGGGCGAGCGCCTCAATGTAATCCGCACGGTCAAAATAGGGGGGGACAATGCGTGAAATCGGCTGCCATTTTTCCTTGCCCAATGCGTCAAAGAAAGCATCGCAGGCTGTCGCAGAGGTAGCCGCTGCATAGTGCGGATAAAGCGGGAAAAACAGTATCTTACTGCATCCTGCCTTCGTCATCTCAGCGACTTTCGACTGCGTTGACGGGTTGCCGTACCGCATGCAGAAATCCACCATGACGTTGTCGCCGTAGCGCTGTTTCATCGCTTCGGTTAGTTTGACTGTCTGCGCTTTCGTGATCGTCATCAAAGGGCTTTCGCCCTCTTCCTCGTTCCAGATTGATTTATAGGCTGCACCCGACGTGAAAGGGCGTTTGCTTAGGATGACGAGCTGAAGCAATGGCTGCCACAGCCAAGGGCTGTAATCGATAACGCGCCTGTCAGATAGAAATTCACTCAGGTAGCGCCGCATCGACCAGTAGTCGTAATTGTCCGGCGTGCCCAGGTTTGCCACCAGGACACCCACACGCTGCTTTGGTACATCAGGGTGATTAGCTGAAAAGTGCTTCTGGCTGGCCATCTGCATCTGCGTATCCTCGGCTTGCGTTCATGTTTGAAATAGCGGCTTTCCCGAATGCGTCAATCGTTGGGGTTGCGGCGAATATGCCGCTTTCTGCCGCTGCAGAAATCTTGGCGTGTAAACGGGTTGTTAACCACGTTACGTGGAAGCTCGTGGGCATGTGATGCCACGCGGCAAAGGGATGAACATGCTCCTGATGAATAGTCTGCAGAAAAGTCTGGACGCGATCTATCCTCCGCGGTGTTTGACATGCGGTACAACCGTTGCCGCAGACTATAGCCTGTGTGGTGCTTGCTGGCGTGACACTTCCTTTATCGGTGGCACGGTGTGTGATGCGTGCGGCGTCCCTTTGCCCGGTTCTGACACGCAAGAGATCTCTCATTGCGATCAGTGTTTGGTGCATCCGCCAATTTGGGCAAAAGGGCGTGCTGCCGTTCTATACCGCGATACGGGGCGAAAACTCGTTTTGGCTCTCAAGCATGGCGATCGCCAAGAGATCGCTCAGACCGGCGCGCTCTGGATGGCAAAACATGCCGCTTCTTTGATAACCAGCCAAACGTTGATTGCGCCTGTGCCCTTGCATTGGCAACGCATGATCAAACGGCGGTACAACCAGTCCGCTTTGCTGGCGCATGCCTTGGCCCGGCGGTTGGACAAACCTTGGTGCCCTGACTTGCTGCAGCGGTTCCGTCGGACCCGGTCCCTTGATGATTTAGGGCGTGTGGAGCGTACAGAGGTCGTTCGCAATGCGATACGTGTTCACCCGCGCAGGCGGCATCGATTGATCGGCAGGCCGCTGCTTTTGGTGGATGATGTTATGACGTCCGGCGCGACGCTGGCGGTTTGTGCGCGGGCCTGTCGAGAGGCAGGTTCGGGGCCTGTTTGCGTCGTGACACTGGCGCGGGTAAGCAAAGACGCCTAAATCCTGCTCAACGATGTCGTTGAAAGGACTGCGCATGAAGACCGTTGAGATCTATACGTCGCCGCTTTGCGGTTTTTGCCACGCGGCAAAACGTCTGTTGAACACAAAAGGCGTGAGCTTCACTGAGGTAGACATTTGGGAACAGCCAGAGCGCAAGGCTGAGATGGTCCAGCGCGCCAATGGAGGGCGCACCGTCCCTCAAATATTCATCGGTGACATGCACGTCGGTGGCTGCGATGACCTGCATGCGCTTGATCGTGACGGGAAGCTCGACGCGCTGCTGGCGGCATGATCCACGGCGCAATTCTGCAGCTTAACGTGACCGATGATCCGGTTGCTAACCTGAAGACTACAATCACAATGTTTCGGCAAGCGGCAGGTGAAGGCGCAGAATTCATCCTGACGCCCGAGGTAACAAATTGCGTATCGACAAGTCGCGCGCATCAACAGAAGGTTTTGCAGAGCCAGGAAGAAGACATTACCCTATCGGCCCTGCGCGCAGAAGCCGCGCGCGCAGGTGTTTCGCTGCTGATCGGGTCTTTAGGATTAAAGACGCAGGACGATGATGGCCGCTTTGCCAATCGATCTTTCCTGGTCAATGCGCGCGGCGACATTGTCGCTTGGTACGATAAAATCCACATGTTTGACGTTCAAATCAATGCAACTGAGACATGGCGCGAATCCGAAGGGTATCGACCAGGCACTCAAGCTGTTGTCGCCAATGCGCCTTTCGCGCAAATTGGGATGAGCATCTGCTATGATGTGCGTTTTCCGTATCTTTATCGTGCTTTGGCGCAATCCGGAGCGCAGGTGCTAACAGTACCAGCCGCGTTTTCCCCGGTGACGGGTGCTGCGCATTGGCACGCGTTGCTGCGCGCCAGAGCAATTGAAACGGGCTGCTTTGTGATCGCGCCCGCGCAAACGGGCCTCCACGACAGCGCAACACATCGATCTCGCAAAACTTATGGACATTCGCTTGTGGTCGACCCTTGGGGGGAAGTGCTTTTGGACGCAGGCGAAAAACCCGGCATCTATCCATTCAAGATCGAACTTGAGCGCGTGGTGGAAGCCCGTTCCAAAGTGCCGAGCCTGACGCATACGCGCAGCTTTTCAGGACCACGGCAGTTATAGAGGCCCCATGAGCGATGATAGGCACACATTGGCGATCCAACTCACGACCGAACTTTTGGCCGCGGATCAGGCTTTGCGCGCCCGTGTCGGACAGGTGCTGCCGAAAGGAATGGAGATCTCGCATTTTTCTGTGCTGAACTTCCTGGCCTGGCAGGGGGAAGAGGCTTCACCCGGTCAGCTTGCGCGCAAATTTGGCGTCACGCGCGGCGCGATGTCAAATACGCTGCGAAAACTCGAATGGGCGGGATACATCCACATACGCCCCGATTGGGATGATGCCAGGCGCAAGCAGGTGGATATCAGCACCGCAGGTCGTCAAGCGCGTGACGACGCGCTGGCGGCGGTATCCCCGATGATGGACGACATCGTAGATGGTTTAGGCGAAACGCAGGCCCGCGCCGCGCTTCCTATTTTACGCGCGATCAGGCTCAGGCAAAATTAAAGGGGCTGCCCTTCACGCTTGCCATGACGTAATTGACGCTTAGGTCGCGCGCGGAAATGGACCACGACCACGATAAGGGATCAAAGACAAAGCCTTTCCGATCAACGGGCGTTAAACCCGCATCCTCGAGCAGTTTGAACAGTTCATCCGGTGTGATGAATTTCGACCATTGATGGGTCCCTTTTGGCAACCATCGCATGACATACTCCGCCCCGACAATGGCGAGTGCGAAGGATTTTGCATTGCGATTCAGCGTTGAGCACAGGTGCAATCCACCCGGTTTAAGCAATGTCTTGCAGGCAGTAAGGTAGTCACTGGGGGAGGCGACATGCTCCACCACTTCCATGTTCAGAACGACGTCAAATTGTTCGCCCGCGTTTGCCATCTCCTCTGCAGTGGTGTGGCGGTAATCGATCGTAAGGCTAGATTGTTCTGCGTGCAGTTTTGCTATGGGGATGTTTCGTGCTGCTGCATCGGCGCCGACAACTTCTGCGCCCAGCCTCGCCATGGGCTCAGACAAAAGACCGCCGCCACATCCGATGTCTAAAATACGTAAACCGTGAAATGGTGCGTCAGCGCGCAGGTTTCGATCGAATTCACCAGCGATTTGCGTTGTGATGTACTCAAGACGACAGGGGTTCAACATGTGCAGAGGTTTGAATTTACCGTTCGGGTCCCACCACTCGGCCGCCATCGCCTCAAACTTTGCGATTTCTTCGTTATCCACCGTCGTTTGGGCAGTTCGCATTCTGGTTCCCTATGTTCTTGTCACATCGTGAGGTATATATAGGCGTCATGGACAAGTTTCCCGATCAAAAACGCGCGGTGCAGTACCTTTATCCGCCAATCGACCCCTTCGATCAGCGCATGCTGTCGGTGGGGCAGGGACATCAGGTTTACGTCGAACAATGCGGTCATGCAGAGGGTATTCCCGTGCTCGTTTTGCATGGCGGACCGGGTGGCGGCTGCAGCCCGTCGATGCGGCGCTATTTTGACCCGTCAAAGTACCGCGTGATATTGTTTGATCAACGTGGCTGCGGTCGATCCAAACCCCATGCATCTGTCACGGATAACACCACCTGGCATCTTGTGGCCGATATCGAGTTGATTCGGGAGACCTTGGGAATTTCAGACTGGGTTGTGTTTGGGGGATCCTGGGGCGCAACGCTGTCGCTGATCTACGCGCAAACACATCCCGATGTGGTACGAAACCTCGTACTGCGCGGCGTGTTTTTGGCGACCCAGGCAGAGCTTGATTGGTTTTACGGTGGCGGCGCGGGCAAGTTTTGGCCTGATGTATGGGAACGGTTCACAAGCCTCATACCGGCAGATGAACAAGATGATTTGATCGCAGCCTATCATCGACGCCTGTTTTCGGGTGATCTAAGGATGGAGCAGCGCTATGGTCGTGCCTGGGCGTCTTGGGAGAATGCGCTGGCATCTATCCATTCCTCCGGCACCTCGCATGATGGACCGGCAGAATATGCGCGCGCTTTTTCAAGGCTGGAAAACCATTATTTCATCAATGGCGCATTTTTGGATCAAGACGGGCAAATTTTAGCGCAGATGGATAAGATCTCTCATATTCCTGGTGTGATTGTGCAAGGCCGCTATGACATGATTTGTCCTCCGGCAAGCGCGTATGCGCTTGCGCGCGCTTGGGATGCGGCTGAGCTAAAGATGGTGCGCAACGCGGGTCATGCTTTGTCAGAGCCGGGGATCAGTGCCGAGTTGGTGCGCGCGATGGATAGGATCGCGGCAGCCGCATGAGCAAACGGGCGTCTTTGTTAGACAGGCGTGCGCTTTTCGCCAATGCTGCCGCTGCTGCTGTTTTAGCGGCATCTGGTGTTTCAGCGCAGAGCAGACCACAGCGCGGCGGGCGTTTGCACCTTGCTGTTTCCGGGGCGTCACGCAGGGATTCTTGGATATCCGGCGGCGGTCTGTTCATGCGGATGGCACGTCAGGGGCTGGTTTTTGACACGCTGACAGAGGTGGCGGCAGACGGTACGCTTCAGGGTGAGCTTGCCATTGGATGGCGTTCAACTAAGGCAGGCCAAAACTGGTCATTTGATCTGCGACGTGGCGTGCGGTTTCACGACGGCGCTGCATTTACGGCGAAAGATGTGGTGGCCAGTCTCTCTCTTCCGATGTTTGCCAGCGTTACAGCACCCTCCACCCATCGTGTTGAAATCACGTTGCCCTCTCCCAATGTGAACCTGCCGCTGCTGCTTTCCAAACCGGACTATGTCATTCGGGCCGCGCATGCGCCGTCGGCTGGGATTGGCACCGGGCTCTATCAAGTGAAGGATTTTCATCCCGGGCGCCGGTTGCTGACCAAGCGTGTGGCGCAGCATTACAAGGATGACAGGGCTGGTTGGTTTGATACAGTTGAATTGACAGCGATCCAATCTGAAGAAGTACGCCGTCAGGCACTCAAAGAAGCATTGGTCGATGGCGTCGATCTTAAGGCTGTGATTGATCCAGACGATTTGATCAATGCCACGATGTTTCGGGACGATACGGGTTCCGTGCAAGCGCTTGTCTCGCACCTCAGTTATCCCGCTGTGATGGGTAAAAGATACCCCTTCGATGATATGCGCGCAGCCGAACGTTGGTGGTTTTCCTAGGGTCCCGAAGCCCCTTGTAGTTTCGTCAAGGGCAGCATATACACTTGTCAAAGCGGCGCTCTTGGGTCCACACCGAGGGTTCCACCGATAAAGCGAGCGGGCCGTGTGCCCGTTTTTTTGTGCTTTTCAGAGTATGTAATGAGCAACGATTTGATCGCCAAAGCTGCTATTGACCGTCGCATGGCTGAGATTATCACGCCGATGATCGAGGGAATGGGCTTCGAGCTCGTTCGCGTGCGCCTGATGGCGGGCAAACAAACGGTTTTGCAGGTCATGGCGGATAAGCCCGAGGGCGGGATCGAAGTTGACGACTTGGCGCAGATTAATCAGGCGCTTGGTGCGATCCTGGATGTCGAAGACCCAATTTTGGATGAATACACGCTCGAAGTTTCCAGCCCCGGCATCGACAGACCGCTCACACGGCTCAAAGACTTTGACATGTTTGAAGGGTACGAAGCAAAGCTCGAAACAGAAGAGCCGATTGATGGCCGCCGTCGTTTCAAAGGGCAGCTTGCCGGGGTTGAGGGTGATGAGGTGTTGATCAATTTGGATATGGGCACTGTTGGGTTGAAATTTGACTGGCTTGCTGAAGCAAAGCTTGTGCTTACTGATGATCTTATCTCTGAAATGTTGCGTCAGCGCAAAGCGGCGGGTGCGATCAAACCAAGCGATTTTGATGAGATTGAGACCGAAGGGTCTGAGGGGAGAGAGAAGTGATGGCTATTACATCCGCCAACCAGCTTGAGTTATTACAGACGGCAGAGGCGGTCGCGCGTGAAAAGATGATCGATCCTGCCCTTGTTGTCGAGGCGATGGAGGAATCGCTCGCGCGTGCTGCCAAGTCTCGTTACGGCGCGGAAATGGACATTCGCGTGTCAATCGATCGCAAGACAGGTCGCGCGACATTTACGCGGGTGCGCACAGTAGTCGAAGAGGAGGAGCTTGAGAACTATCAAGCTGAGTTCACTGTCGAGCAGGCGAAACAGTATCTGGATGATCCAAAGGTAGGCGATACTTTTGTGGAAGAGGTCCCACCGGTCGAGATGGGCCGCATCGCCGCGCAGTCGGCAAAACAGGTCATCTTGCAAAAAGTGCGTGAGGCAGAGCGCGAGCGCCAATATGAAGAGTTCAAGGACCGTGCAGGCACCATCATCAACGGCTTAGTCAAGCGCGAAGAATACGGCAACGTCATCGTCGATGTTGGCGCGGGCGAGGCTGTTTTGCGCCGCAATGAAAAGATTGGACGCGAAAGCTATCGTCCCAATGATCGTATCCGCGTTTACATCAAAGATGTCCGTCGTGAACAGCGCGGGCCGCAGATTTTCCTAAGCCGAACCGCGCCAGAGTTTATGGCTGCTCTGTTCAAGATGGAGGTGCCTGAAATCTATGATGGCATCATTGAAATCAAAGCGGTTGCGCGTGATCCGGGCTCTCGAGCGAAGATCGCGGTTATTTCCTACGATAATTCCATCGATCCCGTGGGCGCTTGTGTTGGGATGCGCGGCTCCCGTGTGCAAGCGGTCGTGAATGAGCTTCAGGGAGAGAAAATCGACATCATTCCTTGGAATGAGGATCAGCCCACCTTTCTGGTGAACGCGCTGCAGCCCGCAGAAGTATCAAAAGTGGTCTTGGACGAAGAAGCCGGCAAGATTGAGGTTGTTGTCCCAGAAGAGCAGTTAAGCCTTGCGATTGGTCGCCGGGGTCAAAACGTGCGTCTCGCCTCGCAACTGACCAATCTCGACATTGATATCATGACCGAGGAGCAAGAGAGCGCACGCCGTCAGGCTGAGTTTGAACAGCGCACGAAGCTGTTCATGGAAACCCTGGATCTGGATGAATTTTTCGCTCAATTGTTGGTCGCTGAAGGTTTCACCAACCTGGAAGAGGTTGCCTACGTCGAAGTGGACGAACTTTTGGTGATTGACGGTGTTGATGAGGATACCGCCAACGAGCTTCAAGCACGTGCGCGTGATCTGATCGAAGAACAAAATCGAGTTGCCCTTGAAAATGCTCGTGCGCTGGGCGTGCAGGATAGCTTGATTGAATTTGAAGGGCTCACACCCCAAATGGTGGAAGCGCTCGCGAAAGATGAGGTAAAAACGCTGGAAGACTTTGCAACCTGCGCTGATTGGGAACTTGCAGGCGGCTGGACGATTGTCGATGGAGAGCGCGTAAAAGACGACGGAACGCTAGAGCCGTTTGAGGTGACTTTGGAAGAGGCTCAAGATCTGATCATGACAGCACGGGTGATGTTGGGCTGGGTAGACCCAGACGATCTCTTACCCGCTGAGGAAGACGAAACAGAGGAAACATCAGCGGAGGCGGGGGCCTGATTTCAGGCCCTTGGTGTTTCTGATGGCTCGCGGTGGCGTCGCCAAGGACCGGGAAAATGGTCCAGAACGCAAGTGTATCGCCACAGGTATGGTGGTGCCAAAGGATCAGTTGATCCGCTTTGTGATAGGGCCAAATCAGGCGGTCGTGCCGGACGTATTGGGAAAACTGCCAGGGCGCGGTATATACGTGACAGCTGCGCGAGAGGCCGTTCACCTTGCGGTAAAGAAAAAGCTTTTCGCGCGCGCGGCGCGGGCTGTGGTAAATGTACCAGACGGTCTTTTGGAAGACCTCGAACGACAGTTTGCGCGCCGCGTGATCAATCTCATCTCTTTGCAACGCAAGGGCGGCGGCGCAGTCGCTGGGTATGAAAAGGTAAAAGGCTGGCTGGAACGGGAAGAGGCTGAAGTTTTGATCCAAGCCAGTGATGGTTCTGATCGCGGTAAATCTAAACTCAGCACGCCGCATTTTGGTTATTATATCGAATGTTTGACCGCAGATGAGCTGGGTTCGGCATTTGGACGCCAAACTGTTATACATGCTGCGCTGGCCCCTGGCGGACTCGCGCGGCGTGTTGTAGAGGAAGCGCAAAGGCTGAAAGGTCTGCGCGGTATGAAGGCTGGCGCGCGCCAGTCGAAAGGATAGACGAGCTTCATGAGCGATAGTGACGGCAAAAAAACACTGGGTTTGCGCGGCGGCGCGCGGCCAGGCAATGTCAAGCAAAGCTTTAGCCACGGGCGCACCAAGAACGTTGTGGTCGAAACAAAACGCAAGCGCGTCGTTGTGCCCAAACAGGGTGCCGCCAAAACCAGCACCGCGAGCAGCAGCGCCCCGGCGCTGGGCGATCCATCAAAGCGTCCTGCTGGGATCAGCGATGCAGAGATGGCGCGCCGTTTGAAGGCGGTTCAGGCGGCAAAGGCGCGCGAGGTGGAAGAAGCCGCGTCTCGTGCGGCGGAAGAAAAAGCGCGCGCAGAAGAGCGAGAGCGCCGTCGCGCCGAACAGGAAGAAAAAGAGCGGGCAGAGCGGGCGCGCGAGGAAAGTCTGAAAGCCAAAGCCGAAGAGGAAGCGCGTTTGGCGCGTGAGGCACAGGCTGCAGCGAAAGCCGCAGCAGCGGGCCCCGCAGAGCCAGCGGTACAGCGCCAATCGAATAACAAAGCCGCGCCAGCGCCCACCCCGCGCAAACAGGAGCGTGATCGCGAAGAGACGAACAAGAAAAACCGTGGGAATGACAATCGTCGCTCTGGGAAGCTTACCGTAAATCAGGCGCTTGCGGGCGGCGAAGGTGGACGTCAGCGCTCAATGGCGGCGATGAAGCGCAAGCAGGAACGTGCGCGCCAGAAAGCGATGGGCGGCCAGGTCGAACGCGAAAAGATTGTCCGGGACGTGCAACTGCCCGAAGCGATTATGGTCTCTGAGCTTGCCAACCGAATGGCTGAGCGCGTCGGCGATGTTGTCAAAGCGCTGATGACCAATGGTATGATGGTAACCCAGAACCAGACCATTGACGCCGACACAGCGGAGCTGATCATCGAAGAGTTCGGGCATCGCGTAACGCGCGTTTCTGATGCAGATGTTGAAGATGTGATTAAAGAGGTCGTGGATGACCCGGCTGCATTGGCGGCGCGTCCGCCTGTGATCACCATCATGGGACATGTCGATCACGGGAAGACTTCTTTGCTGGACGCGATCCGCAATGCCAAAGTTGTCGCGGGAGAGGCGGGAGGCATCACCCAACACATCGGCGCCTATCAGGTGAAAACAGATCAAGGGACAGTGCTGTCGTTTCTGGATACGCCGGGCCATGCCGCCTTCACCTCCATGCGCTCCCGGGGGGCGCAGGTGACGGATATCGTCGTGCTCGTCGTGGCGGCGGATGATGCGGTGATGCCACAGACGGTGGAGGCGATAAATCACGCGAAAGCCGCTGAAGTGCCCATAATTGTAGCGATCAACAAGATCGACAAACCAGAGGCAAACCCAGACAAGGTGCGCACTGATCTTCTGCAGCACGAAGTCATTGTTGAGAAAATGTCCGGTGATGTGCAAGACGTTGAAGTGTCTGCAACGACCGGGCAAGGTTTGAGCGATCTTTTGGATGCGATCGCGCTTCAAGCAGAAATCTTAGAGCTGAAAGCCAACCCAGACCGTGCTGCGGTCGGGGCGGTGATTGAGGCACAGCTGGATGTTGGACGTGGGCCGGTGGCAACTGTTCTGGTTCAAAATGGCACATTGCGTCAGGGCGATATTTTCGTGGTGGGCGAACAATACGGCAAGGTGCGCGCATTGATTGACGATCAAGGTCAACGCGTGAAGGTGGCTGGCCCCTCTGTTCCCGTAGAAGTGTTGGGATTGAACGGCACGCCAGAGGCTGGCGATGTGCTCAACGTGACAGAGACGGAGGCGCAAGCGCGAGAGATCGCATCTTATCGTGAGAAAGCCGCCAAGGATAAACGTGCGGCTGCGGGGGCCGCGACGACGCTTGAGCAGTTGATGGCGAACGCGAAAGCGGATGAGAACGTGAGCGAATTGCCGATTTTGGTGAAAGCGGATGTTCAAGGGTCGGCAGAGGCCATCGTTCAGGCGATGGAAAAGATCGGGAACGAAGAGGTGCGCGTGCGTGTGCTTCACTCCGGTGTGGGGGCGATTACGGAGACCGATGTCGGCTTGGCGGAGGCGTCCTCAGCGCCAATCGTCGGTTTCAATGTCCGCGCTAATGCCTCTGCTCGAAACACCGCGAACCAAAAAGGTGTTGAGGTGCGCTATTACTCAGTGATCTATGATTTGGTAGATGACGTGAAAGCCGCAGCTTCGGGCTTGTTGAGCGCAGAGATCAAAGAGAACTTCATAGGATACGCTACGATCAAAGAGGTTTTCAAAGTCACTGGCGTTGGAAAAGTGGCGGGGTGTTTGGTGACAGAGGGGGTTGCGCGCCGCTCTGCCGGAGTACGTTTGCTGCGTGACAATGTGGTGATCCACGAAGGCACCCTGAAGACGCTAAAGCGTTTCAAAGACGAAGTTCCAGAGGTGCAGTCTGGCCAAGAGTGTGGCATGGCCTTTGAAAACTATGATGACATTCGGCAAGATGATGTCATCGAAATTTTTGAGCGTCAGGAAGTTACTCGGACGCTTGATTGAAGGCTGGGCCGTTTTCTTTCGAAGAAAACGGCCAGAAAATTTGAAATTTTCTGGCCCACTGCCGTTGGTTACAGCCAGTCTCGTAAGATCGGTATAAGGGGGATGTCAGCCGCTGGCATCGGATAATTGCTAAGCTCCCTGACACGCGCCCATTTCAACATTTGTCCTTCACGTGATCGGGGTGTCCCTTGCCATTTGCGGCAAGCGAAAAGCGGCATGAGCAGGTGGAAATCGTCATAGGCATGGCTGGCAAACGTCAGCGGGGCGAGACAGGATTGCCAGGTGTTTATGTCCAACTCTTCCTGCAATTCCCTGATCAACGCGGCCTCAGGCGTTTCCCCTTCCTCGATTTTACCCCCAGGAAACTCCCATAGCCCCGCCATTGATTTTCCCTCCGGGCGCTGGCTTATCAACACGCGTCCGTCAATATCGATAAGTGCGACTGCTGAAACCAAGACCACTTTCATGAGCGATAATCCGCGTTGATCTCAATGTAGTCTCGGGTCAGATCGCAGGTCCATACGGTTGCACGCCCCGTGCCGATCCCAAGGTCAACGCCGATGGAAATGTGGTCTTGTTTCATGTGCGCTGCTGCATCAGCGTCATTATATGCAGGATGCCGCCAGCCATCTTTCGCGACCTGGACCGCCCCAAAACGAATAGACAGTCGATCCCTGTCTGCGGGTGCGCCTGATTTTCCGACAGCCATCACAATTCGGCCCCAGTTTGGATCTTCCCCCGCAATTGCGGTTTTCACCAGTGGGGAGTTTGAAATCGCCATTGCGTGCATCTTCGCGTGTTGGTCTGTGCTCGCACCTGAGACCGATATCTCAACGAATTTTGTCGCCCCCTCGCCATCTTTGACCACTTGATGGGCAAGATCTAACATTGTCTGGTGAAGCGCGTCGCTGAATGCTTGACTGTCTGAGGCATCAACGTCTGCGGCGCCTGTGGCCGCAATGAATACGCTATCTGATGTTGACGTGTCACTATCCACGGTGATGCAGTTGAATGTGCGATCAACATGTGTGGCCAGCATTTTTTGAAGCGCAGGTTGATTGATCCGGGCGTCTGTAAACAGAAACACCAGCATCGTCGCCATATCTGGCGCGATCATTCCCGACCCTTTGGCAATGCCCGCGATAGAGACTGTTTTGCCATTGATCGTGACATGTGCCGAAGCACCCTTTGCATAGGTGTCTGTCGTCATAATGGCATGTGCAGCCGCTTTAAGGCCGTTTGGTCGAAGCTGCTGGTGCAGAGTACCGAGCATGTTGGTGATGCGTTCATGCGGGAGCGGTTCACCAATCACACCGGTAGATGCGGTAAACACTCTGCCACGCGGCACCGCACAGGTTTGCGCCACCGACTGAGTTATCATGTCAACGGCCAGAGTGCCCGCTTTGCCAGTGAACGCATTTGCGTTTCCAGAGTTCACAAGAAAAGCCAAACCTTCTTCTGACGTTTTTCCCAGCTTTGCCTGACAATCAAGTACTGGAGCCGCACGGGTGCTTGACCTAGTGAAAACGCCCGCCACCGTGCTCCCCGGTCTGAGCAGCGCCAGCATGACGTCTTCGCGCCCCCGATACTTTACGCCCGCTTCTGTCGTGGCAAACTTTGCGCCGTCGATCTCTGGCAGATCCGGAAAAGCGGGAGGTGCGAGAGGCGATATTTTGCCAGATGATGTCAAAAAACTATTCCAGCCACTGCAGATTTTTCAGCGCTGCCGGGTCCACATCCTCGGCACCGGAGCGATCAACCTCAGCGCTTGCGGTGATACGTTCAATCGCAGTCTGCACGCGGGTTTGGCGAATTTGGAGATCCAATTCTTCGCGCACCTCCTCTAGCTCGGGGGCTTCCGTTTTCCGGACTTCGTTTAGGAGGATGAGGTGCCAGCCAAATTGCGTCTCAACGGGCACGGATACTTCACCAGGGGTAAGCGCAATAACAGCTTCTTCAAAGGCAGGCACCATCATGCCCTTTCCAAACCAACCAAGCGATCCGCCACTCGGCCCCGATGGACCTGTTGATTTTTCACGAGCCATCTCGGCGAAATCGGCACCATTCACCAGTTCTTCCTTGATTGTTTGCGCATCTTCCAAGGTATCCACCAAAATGTGGGAGGCGTTATATTCTTCTTCTGCTTCAACATTGGTGTATTGCGCTTCATATGCCGTCTGTAGCTCTTCCTCGCTGGGTGCCTCATCCAGAAGTTGATTGATCACTTCTGATGAGATCAGCGACCGCGTCTCATTATCCAATGAAAGTGTTACGCGTGCAGGTAAATCCCCTTCGAATTGATCTGCGAGCGCACTCTGCTGAATGAGTTGATCCAAGATGCCGTTAAACAGCACTTCGTCCGGCAGTTGCTGATACTGCTCGGGAAGGGAGGCGCGGGCAATGATCATATGACCGAGCGTGATATTTGTCCCATTAATAACCGCAACGATCGTATCGATGTTGGGGTCATTTTGGGCATGCACTGGGGCTGCTAAACACGTAGCTAGGGCAAGTGCGCTGAAAAGTTTAAAAGGGGGTTTCATGAAGGGATCCTTGGGTTTGGCCACTTTGCCGGCTGCTACATTGACAGTGTTTGGTGCGGCCCTTACATCGCCATGAAGGCGTTGTTTGGCCGCTTTTCACCTGGTTATCTATGGGTTGATACCGCGCTGGGCAAGCAGAGCCATACGCAATGTGACATCATCAGCCGGAGAGCGCATGCTGGGACTCGGAACCATCGCCAAAAAAGTTTTTGGCACACCGAATGATCGTAAGATCAAAGCGACGCGCCCGCTTGTTGACAAGATCAACGCCTTTGAAGCGGAGATCGAAAAACTCTCTGATCAAGGTTTGAAAGACAAAACTGTCGAACTTCGTAAGCGTGCACAAGCTGGTGAGAGCTTGGATGAGTTGCTGTGCGAAGCTTTCGCGACCTGTCGTGAAGCAGCGCGTCGTACCCTGGGGATAAGGGCATTTGATACGCAAATGATCGCCGCGACATTTCTGCACCAAGGCAACATATCAGAGCAGAAGACCGGCGAAGGTAAAACACTGACGGCAGCTTTGGCGGCGTATCTGAATGCGCTGCCAGGCAAAGGCGTTCACGTGGTGACGGTGAACGAATACCTCGTTAAACGCGATGCAGAATGGATGGGAAAGGTTTTCAGCGCCCTGGGGATGTCGACAGGCGCGGTTGTTTCTCAGATGCCCGACGACGAAAAGCGCGCGGCCTATGATGCCGATATTACTTACGCCACCAACAATGAACTTGGCTTTGACTATCTGCGCGACAACATGAAGTCCAATCTTGATGACATCATGCAAAAGCACCACAACTTCGCGATCGTGGACGAGGTGGACAGCATTCTCATTGATGAGGCACGCACCCCGCTTATCATCTCTGGCCCATCTGAGGATCGGTCCGAGCTTTATGTTTCTATCGACAAGCTCATCCCAAGCTTAACCTCTGAACACTATGAGTTGGATGAGAAAACGCGCAATGTGACATTCACCGATGAGGGGAACGAGTTTTTAGAAGACCTGCTGCGCCGCGAAAATTTGATGGAGACGGATCAAAGCCTTTATGATCCCGAAAGCACAACGATCGTGCATCATGTTAACCAGGGTTTACGCGCGCATACGCTTTTCCAAAAAGACAAAGACTACATCGTTCGCAACGGTGAAGTTGTTCTGATTGATGAGTTTACGGGGCGGATGATGCCAGGGCGGCGGTTATCCGATGGTCTGCATCAGGCGCTGGAAGCAAAGGAGGGCGCGACGATACAGCCTGAAAATGTGACGCTCGCCTCGGTGACATTTCAAAATTATTTTCGGCTGTATGACAAGCTTGCGGGGATGACGGGCACCGCATTGACCGAGGCAGAGGAGTTTCGCGAAATCTACGGTCTCGGGGTGGTTGAGGTGCCGACCAACCTGCCCGTCGCGCGGGTTGATGAAGATGATCAAGTGTATCGCACCGCGCGTGAGAAATACGAAGCGATGATCGATCAGGTACGCGAAGCGCATGCCAAAGGGCAGCCTTGCCTGGTCGGGACCACCTCGATTGAGAAATCCGAACAGCTTAGTCAGATGCTTAAGGCCGCGGGGATCGCGCACAACGTGCTGAACGCGCGTCAGCACGAGCAAGAAGCGCAAATCATTGCGGAGGCGGGCAAACTCGGCGCGGTCACAATCGCCACTAACATGGCTGGGCGCGGCACCGACATTCAGCTTGGTGGGAATGTTGAGATGAAAGTGCTCCAAGCGCTCACCGCCGACCCGACGGCCGATCCTGAGGCGCTGCGTGCTCAGATTGAGGCCACACATGCCGATGAAAAGAAGCAGGTTCTAGAGGCAGGTGGTCTATTCGTTTTGGCTTCTGAGCGCCATGAAAGCCGGCGGATCGACAATCAGTTGCGGGGCAGATCCGGTCGACAGGGCGATCCAGGCCGCACCAGCTTTTTTCTGTCGCTGGAAGACGATCTAATGCGCATCTTCGGTTCTGAGCGGCTTGAAAAAGTGCTGACAACGCTTGGGCTGAAAGAAGGCGAGGCAATTGTTCATCCTTGGGTCAACAAATCCTTGGAGCGTGCGCAGGCGAAAGTAGAAGGTCGCAATTTTGACATTCGTAAGCAGCTGCTAAAGTTCGACGACGTCATGAATGAACAGCGCAAAGTGATCTTTGGTCAACGCCGCGACATCATGGAAGCGGATGATCTAAGCGATGTGACAACTGACATGCGCTATCAGGTGATCGACGATCTTATCGAAACCTATATGCCGCCCAATACCTACGCTGATCAATGGGATACCGAGGGGTTTTACAAGGCGGTGATCGATCAACTGAACGTTGATGTCCCCATTGTTTCCTGGTGTGATGAAGACGGGGTTGACGATGACGTGATCCGCGAACGTCTGATTAACGCGACGGATCAGATGATTGCCGATAAAACGGTTGCCTTCGGCATCGACAATATGCGGGACATTGAAAAGCGGCTTTTGCTGCAGGCGATTGACACCAAATGGCGAGAGCATCTCGTCACGCTCGAACACTTACGATCCGTTGTGGGTTTTCGAGGGTATGCGCAACGTGACCCGCTCAATGAGTACAAAAACGAGGCTTTTCAGCTTTTTGAAGCGTTGCTTGATTCATTGCGTCAAGACGTGACCCAAAAGCTTGGCAGACTTCAACCGCTGTCAGAGGAAGAGCGTCAGGCAATGCTGAAAGAGATTGCCGCACAACAGGCCGCGATGGCCGCGGCGGCGCAGGCGGCAGCGCTCGCAAAAGATCCAGCATCGTCCGATCAGCCCGTGGCCTTTGTAGAGAATGACCCAACCTCTTGGGGCAATCCCGGTCGAAACGACCGCTGCCCCTGTGGGTCGGGGAAGAAATTTAAGCATTGCCACGGCAGACTCATTTAAAGCATCCGGGCATAACCTGATACCACCCGGCTTTATTACACACCCGCTCAACAGAAACTTTTGGGCGGGGCCGTTCCGCCCTAAGGGGCGATGCTAAACCGGTTTGGGTAATGTGTTTTCGGTTTAGGGCCGGATGCTTTGTCGCGCCGTTAAAGATAGCCGGCGCTGCGAAAACTCAGTTCTTCAGATTTTCCGATGATCAGATGATCATGCAATGTGACGCCCAAAGTCTCACAGGCGGCCTGAATTTGGCGCGTTATGTCACGATCAGCTTGTGATGGGGTGGGGTCCCCCGATGGGTGATTGTGCACCAGGATTAACGCAGAAGCGTTGAGTTCAAGGGCGCGTTTGGCAACCTCTCTGGGATAGACTGGGACGTGATCCACCGTGCCTTGGGCTTGTTCTTCATCCGCGATCAACACATTCTTTCGGTCGAGGAAAAGGATGCGAAACTGCTCCGTTTCCCGATGCGCCATGGCGGTATGACAATAGTCTAACAGAGCTTCCCAGCTGGAGACGACGTGGCGTTGCATTACTTTTGCGCGGGCCATGCGCTGTGCGGCGGCTTCGATAATCTTTAATTCGATGATAACGGCATCGCCTAGACCGGGAATGTCACGTAAGCGCGGCGCCGGTGCGCTGATAACGCGGTTAAAATCACCAAACCGATCAAGAAGAGCACGCGCAAATGGTTTCACATCCTTGCGGGGGATGGCGCGAAAAAGAACAAGCTCCAGCAGTTCATAATCGGGCATTGCAGCAGGGCCGCCCGTCATGAACCGCGCGCGTAACCTCCGACGATGATCTGCGATATAGGAAGGCAGCTTTCCCGACGTCGCCGAATTGGTCGGGACTTCGTCCAGTACGAAGGGCAAGGTTGGTTCACTGAAAGAGATTTCTTTAACCATGCCCCAGATTTGCTGGGACATGATTAGCATTTGGTTAACGCCCAGGGCCGAGACCCATCAATCCTGTCTCGTAATAACAGAGCCCTGCGGGTTCGCCTGTTTTCGGTCTTTAGATCCGGCACCTCTGATTGAATTACAACCAAGATGGATGCTCAGACGCTCCCTTTTCAGGAATAATAACAGGTGAACTGATAATGCAGGATTGATGGGGCCTGAGCTTAGCCTTTCATAGAGTCCCAAAATGATTTCACGCTGGAGAAAAAGGTGCTGCTTTCGGGATTGTTTTCAGAAGACAGCTCTTCGAACTCGCGCAATAGTTCTTTCTGTCGTGACGTGAGATTTACCGGCGTTTCAACCGCCAACTCAATGATCATGTCACCCACGCCTTTGCCACGCAACTGCGGCATCCCTTTGCCGCGCAACCGCATCTGACGGCCAGACTGGCTTCCCGAGGGTATCTGCACGCGCCCGCGCCCGCCGTCGATTGTAGGCACTTCGATGTTCCCACCTAAAGCAGCAACACTCATTGAGACAGGGACGCGGCAGAAAAGGCTCGCCCCATCGCGGTCGAACAGATCATGCTCTTTGACCTCAATAAAGATGTACAGATCGCCCGAGGGACCACCGCGCATCCCCGCTTCCCCTTCGCCCGCCAAGCGAATGCGCGTTCCTGTCTCAACACCTGGTGGAATGTTCACGTTAAGTGCACGTTCCTTTTGAACGCGCCCTGCACCACGGCACGTTTTACAGGGGTTCTTAATGATCTGGCCAAGGCCGCCGCATGTTGGGCAAGTGCGTTCGACGGTGAAAAAACCTTGTTGGGCACGCACCTTACCCATGCCCGAGCATGTTGGACAAGTCGCAGGTTCTGCGCCGCCCTCTGCCCCCGTGCCTGAACAACTGTCGCATTGAACCGAGGTTGGGACGTTCAACGACTTTTGCATGCCTGAAAAGGCATCTTCCAAGCTGATAGACAGGTTATATCGCAGGTCATTGCCACGTGCGGCACGGCGTCGACCCCCGCCCCCCCCACGTTGCCCCATGAAATCACCGAACAGATCGTCGAACACGTCCGAGAAAGCCGACCCGAAATCACCCTGTCCGCCACCAAAGCCGCCGCCTTGACGGCCACCGCCCCCCATGCCGCCTTCAAAAGCGGCGTGACCAAACCGGTCATATGCCGCCTTTTTCTCAGCATCCTTTAGGACTTCATAAGCTTCGTTTGCCTCTTTAAACTGTGCTTCGGCGTTTGGATTGTCTTTGTTACGGTCGGGGTGAAGTTCCTTTGCTTTGCGGCGGTATCCCTTTTTGATCTCATCTGCTGACGCCCCTTTGGCGACGCCCAAAACATCATAGTAGTCACGTTTTGCCATGGATCATGTCCTTTTGCTGGAACGTGAAGGGCCGGCCCGTCAGATCGGACCGGCCCAATTCATTGGTTCCGCACGCTGAAATCAGGACGCGCGCTTGTTATCGTCAAGGTCCTCAAACTCGGCATCGACGATATCATCGTCATTAGGACCTTGCTGGTCTGCAGCCGCGGCAATGTCATCACCGTCTTCTTCCTGGGCTGCTTTGTAAATCGCCTCGCCCAGTTTCATCGCGGCCTCGGTTACATTTTGAATGCCGCCTTTGATCTTTCCAGCATCCTCAGTTTCCAATTCATCCTTCAATGCGGCGATCGCAAGCTCAATGGCTTCCACGGTGGTTGGATCCACCTTGTCAGAATGCTCTTCGAGCGATTTCTCAGTCGTGTGGATCAAGCTTTCTGCTTGGTTCTTGGCGTCCACCAACTCGCGACGCTCTTTATCAGCCTCAGCGTTTTCCTCGGCGTCTTTGACCATCTTCTCAATGTCTTCTTCCGACAGACCGCCTGACGCCTGGATCGTTATCTTTTGCTCTTTTCCTGTGCCTTTATCCAGCGCGCCGACGGAAACAATCCCGTTTGCATCGATGTCGAACGTCACCTCGATCTGTGGCATGCCGCGTGGTGCAGGTGGGATATTTTCGAGATTGAAAGCACCGAGTATCTTGTTGTCTGCCGCCATCTCACGCTCGCCCTGGAACACGCGAATGGTCACGGCGTTCTGATTGTCTTCAGCGGTGGAAAATACCTGAGACTTCTTTGTCGGTATCGTTGTGTTGCGGTCAATCAGGCGGGTGAACACACCGCCCAAGGTCTCAATACCCAGGGAAAGGGGCGTCACATCAAGCAACACGACGTCTTTCACGTCCCCCTGCAAGACGCCCGCTTGGATGGCTGCGCCCATCGCAACCACTTCGTCAGGGTTGACGCCCTTGTGTGGCTCTTTACCGAAAAACTTGGTGACTTCCTCGATAACTTTTGGCATCCGGGTCATTCCGCCGACAAGTACAACCTCGTCGATGTCGGACGCTGAAAGACCGGCGTCTTTCAATGCAGCTTGACACGGTTTCATCGATGATTTGATGAGGTCGCCGACCAAGCTTTCCAGCTTTGCGCGCGTCAGCTTCATCACAAGGTGCAACGGCGCGCCGTCCGAACCCATGGAAATAAAGGGCTGATTGATCTCTGTCTGCGAAGAGGAAGACAGCTCAATCTTTGCTTTCTCCGCGGCTTCTTTCAACCGCTGCAGCGCCATTTTGTCTTTTGTGAGGTCAACTGAATGCTCTTTTTTGAACTCATCAGCAAGATAGTTCACGATGCGCATGTCAAAATCTTCACCGCCCAGGAAAGTATCCCCGTTGGTCGATTTCACTTCGAACAAACCGTCGTCAATCTCCAGAATTGTGACATCGAATGTCCCGCCACCCAGGTCGTAAACCGCGATTGTCTGAGAGTTTTCTTTGTCCAATCCGTAAGCCAAGGCGGCTGCCGTTGGCTCGTTGATAATCCGCAGCACTTCCAAGCCCGCAATCTTGCCCGCATCTTTTGTCGCTTGGCGCTGGGCGTCGTTGAAATACGCAGGGACAGTGATCACCGCTTGGGTCACATCCTCGCCCAAGTAGCTTTCGGCGGTTTCTTTCATCTTACCAAGAATGAAAGCGGAAATCTGTGAAGGCGAATATTTCTCGCCCTTCGCCTCAACCCACGCATCGCCGTTGCCACCGTCAATCACGGCAAAGGGGAGGTTCTTTTTATCTTTCGCTAAATCTGCATCGTCATTGCGGCGACCGATGAGGCGTTTGACACCGAAGATAGTGTTGTCAGGGTTTGTCACCGCCTGACGCTTTGCCGGTTGACCAACAAGTCGCTCTTCATCGGTAAACGCAACGATGGAGGGTGTTGTGCGTGCCCCCTCGGCATTCTCAATCACGCGCGGCTGGCTACCGTCCATGATCGCGATACAAGAGTTTGTGGTTCCTAGGTCGATACCGATAACTTTAGACATATTTGATCCCTCGTGTAACTTAAGGCGATAACGCGAAGCGTGGGCCCAGAGCGGCGCCTTTGCCCCGGCGATGCACAGAAAACGACGAGCGTTTCTGCCACCGCAGGCGGTATATAGGAAGCGGGCCTGCCCCTCGCAAGCAGTATGCCTCGCGCGAATGTGAGAATTGTCAGAGCGGGTGATTATCTTGATGCGAATGCTGCGATGTCTTCTCTCACTGTAAAGGGCTTAAGCATCTACAAAGGTTATATTTCACCCGTTTTGCAGGCGGAGATTGTGGATGTTCTGCGCGGCATCGTGCGCCAGGCACCATTGGTGCAGCCTGAGACGCGGTTTGGGAAAAAGATGTCTGTGCGCATGACCGCTGCTGGCCAATATGGCTGGATGTCTGACAGAGCGGGATATCGGTACATGCCGCATCATCCTTCCGGGGTTGCTTGGCCCAGCATCCCTCAACAAGTGCTCTCAATCTGGGACGATGTGACGGGTTTGAACCGGCGGCCCGATTGTTGCCTGATCAACTTTTATGGGCCTGACGCAAAAATGGGGATGCACCAAGATCGGGATGAGGCCGATTTCTCTTGGCCGGTGGTGTCGATCTCATTAGGGGATGACGCGCGCTTTCGCATGGGCAATGTCACCAAGGGCGGCAGTACAAAGGCAGTTTGGCTTCAGTCGGGTGATGTCGTTGTGATGGGGGGTGCGGCGCGTCTTGCTTATCACGGCGTTGACATGATCCGACATGGATCATCGCAGTTGCTGTCAGACGGAGGACGTCTCAATCTGACGCTGCGGGTGGTCACGTAATGGCGAGGGTCATTCACTGCCTGGCTGACCAACTGGCCGAGGCTGCCTTGCGCGTGTAGAACTCCGCCATCATCCCGATCACGATAAGGATGACCCCCACGTAGAGCGTATAGTCCCAACTGCTGTTGCGCGGGTAATAGTTGATAAATACGAATCCCCTAACCTGATCGATGCTGTGAAACAGAGGGCTCCAACTGAATAATGCGATCATTGACGGGGGTAGTGCATTGGCCACAAACATTTTCCCTGAGGCGATCATATTCAAGCGTAAGTAAGCCATCATGATGATACGGCACAGGCGCGGTGCCCAAGGTTTGATCGCCAGCAAGACTATTCCAACCCCGCAGCCGCTGAACCACGCGAGCAAAAACATGCCCAGTGCGCTTGACGGATCGACAATCTCGAGCTTGTTAAAAGCGACGTGGTAAATAAACAGAATAATCGTCAGTGATAAAAGCTGCGTATATAAAGCCGAGAAAGCTTGCGATAAAATCGATACGAAGGTTGTCATCGGCGCATGCTGCATCATCGCGCTTGTTGGCCCTTCGGCTCCAGCGATGCTGGACACTGTGCGATTGTGCGTCAGAAACAGAAATATGCCTGTCATGATGTACATTAAAAAATCGCCCCGCAAGGCTGCTCTTCGCAGGCCCAATAGCGAAAACATCAGGTAGAATATTGCCACTAACATCAGTGATTGAAGGATATTCAAACCAAGGGCGACAAAAGCGTTCCCATGTTGAGAGCGCACGCCCCGAACGACAGAGTGATATACCACCTCTGCAATCGCGAGCGCCGAGCCAAATTTTGTCTGAGGTTTTCTTGACAGTCTAAGCATCAATACCGCCCTTTGACATGCGAAAGCTAGTCGGAAACCTTGCTGTCATTTACTCGGATCAGCATAAAGGCAACAACGCTACAGCGCAACGTGCTCGCAAGGGTCAACTACCTATGAATTATCAAAATTTGATGAGCGTCACACGTGAGTTGGCGTTGCTTGCTGGCGATAAGATCATGGAGATTTACGCTGGCGGCGATCTGATGGTTAAACAAAAGCCCGACCGCAGTCCTGTAACGGCTGCAGACGAAGCGGCGGATGCGATCATTGCGAAAGGTCTGAAAGCTGCATTCCCAGAGTTGCCTTGCGTCACAGAAGAACAATCAGCGTCTCATTCCGTAACGGCGAATACCTTCCTCATTGTTGACCCGCTTGATGGCACGAAAGAGTTTATTGAACGTCGTGGTGATTTTACGGTGAATATAGCCTTGGTTGAAAACGGTGTGCCGACCCGTGGGATCGTCTATGCGCCCGCACGCGGTAGGCTGTTTTTTACATTGCCTAGCGGCGCCTCCGTTGAAGAAACGGGCACTTTCGACAAGAAAAACATCGGCACAACCACATCGATCCTGGTATCCGATGCCAATAACGCCGCGCTTGTCGTCGTCGCGTCGAAATCTCACCGTGATCAAAACACGGATAATTACATTGCGAAATACGCAGTGGACCACCTTACAAGCGCTGGCTCTTCCTTAAAGTTTTGCTTGGTCGCAACGGGTGAGGCGGACCTTTATCCACGTTTGGGGCGAACGATGGAATGGGATACAGCGGCAGGTCACGCCGTGTTAACGGGGGCCGGTGGAAGTGTTGTCAGATTGGAAGACCACGCACCGCTCACCTATGGGAAGCCTGCTTTCGAAAATCCCTTTTTTGTCGCACAAGGCAAAGGTGTGAAATTGAAGGTGCTTTAATGTCGGTTTTGATCGTGATCCCCGCGCGCTATGCGTCAACCCGTTATCCGGGAAAGCCGCTCGCTGAACTGCGTGGTGCCGATGGACAGGCATTGACGTTGATAGAACGGTCGTGGCGCGCTGCGGGTGATGTGCGCGGTGTCGACCGTATCGTTGTAGCGACAGATGATACCCGGATCAAAGACAGAGCAGAGAGTTTTGGCGCTGAGGTTGTCATGACATCAGAGACCTGCGTCAACGGGACAGAACGATGTGCGCAGGCGCATGATATTCTGGGCGGTGATTTTGACATTGTCGTCAATTTTCAAGGGGATGCACCGCTCACCCCCTCCTGGTTCGTCGAGGGATTGATTGAAAGCCTTCAGTCCGACGCCTCGGCTGAGTTGGCGACGCCCGTGTTGCGGTGTGATGGGGAAACGCTGAATAGTTTCTATCAGGACCGCAAAGCAGGGCGCATTGGTGGCACGACCGCGGTTTTCACAGCACAAAGGCATGCGCTGTATTTCTCGAAAGAGGTGATCCCATATGCGCCCGGCACCTACGCCAACGATCAGGAAACACCGGTATTTCACCATGTGGGTATCTATGCCTATCGATCGGCAGCTTTGGCTGTTTACCCGACATGGGAAATCGGCCCGCTTGAGACGCTAGAGGGGCTTGAGCAGCTTCGATTTTTAGAAAATGGGCGCGTGGTCCAATGCGTTGAGGTTGACGCGAGAGGCCGATCTTTTTGGGAACTGAACAATCCCGAGGATATCCCAAAGATCGAAGCGATGATGGTTAAGATGGGTCTGACTTGATGTCAGCTTCCGTTAGCGTTGTGATCGTCAGTCGGGGTCGACCGGATGCGCTTAAAACATGCCTTCTTGCCGTATCGCAGTTGCAGTACGAACCTTTTGAAGTTGTGGTCGTTGCCGACCCCAATGGCATCGCTGCTGCGCGGCAGATGCTGTTTGCAGATCAGCTTAAGTTGGTTCCGCTGGATGTCCCAAATATCTCTGCCGCACGCAATCTAGGTGTTTGCCACGCAGCCGGAGAGATTGTTGCTTTCATCGACGATGATGCGGTGCCTGAACCGCAATGGCTTCGTTACCTTGTGGCACCCGCTGTTCAGGCTGATGCGGTTGCGATGGGCGGTTTTGTCAGGGGGCGGAATGGGATCTCTTTCCAGTGGAAAGCGCGCAGCCTAAATGCGCGGGGCGAAGCCAAAGAGCTGAGGCTGGAAGACAGCAGCGCCACAGTTCTGCATCCGCCAGCAGGACGCGGGGTAAAGACAGAGGGCACCAATATGGCCTTCCAACGCTCCGTTTTGGTGGAACTTGGCGGATTTGACGAAGCGTTCCATTACTTCCTCGATGAAACCGACCTGAACATGCGCTTGGCGCGTGCGGGTTATGCCACGGCACTTGTGCCGCTGGCCGAGGTGCACCACGGGTTCAAAGCCAATGCCATGCGCACAGCACACCGCGTGCCCACGGATCTTTTTGATGTTGGCGCAAGCTGGGGCGTATTTCAGCGCAAGCATGTGGCGCAGCCGGAAAGGGCTGCGCGTTGGCGTTCACTGCATCATCAAGAACGCATTCGACTGCTGCGCCACCTGATGATGGGCAATCTTGAACCACGAGATATCCGTCGGTTGATGAAGCGTTTGAAGGATGGGTATGAAGCCGGCCAAACAAGAAATATCGGAATGAACAGTTTGCCTTCCCACCCTTTGGCGCCCTTCCTGCGGTTTCCGTCTTGTCCTAGGAACAGTGTCTGGATTGAAAGCACGCCGCGCCGATTTGAGGAAGATTTCGCGCGCGCAACCGAAAGAGTGAAACGCGGTGACATCGTGACCCTGTGCGCGTTGTCCCGCACCAGCTTCTATCATCACGTGAAGTTCACCTCACAGGGCGTGTGGGTGCAGCTTGGTGGAATCTACGGTCGGTCTGTCAGAGAGGGCGCTTTTTTCAAGATGACTTCAAGGGCGCGACGACAAGCGGCTGAAAAGAAGCGCATTGCAAGACAGCGCGGGTTAAGCGATGACAGCAACTAGGGAAATTTTAGGGACGATAGCTTAGCGTTTAGAGCGTTGAACCTGCAAAGAACGATGGCTGGGCGAGCATGCGAAAAAAAGTAACAAAAGCAATCTTTCCGGTTGCAGGGCTTGGCACGCGTTTCTTGCCAGCGACCAAGGCGATCCCAAAAGAAATCATGACCTTGGTCGACAGGCCTTTGATTCAATATGCCATTGATGAAGCACGCGCTGCCGGCATCCGAGAGTTTATCTTCGTGACTTCCCGGGGGAAGGGCGCGCTTGAGGATTATTTTGATTTCGCGCCGCAGTTGGAACAGGAATTGCGCAGAAAAAAGAAAAAGGACCTGCTGAACATCCTGAAAAGCACCAATATGGACAGCGGTGCCATCGCGTATATTCGTCAGCACCGCGCGTTGGGGTTAGGACACGCTGTTTGGTGTGCCCGTCGACTGATTGCCAATGAACCTTTCGCGGTGATCTTGCCCGATGATGTAATCGCCGCGGAAAAGCCCTGTTTGCAGCAGATGGTTGAAGCGCACGCTGAGGTGGGGGGCAATATGGTTGCCGCGATGGAGGTCTCACCCGAAAATGTCTCCGCCTATGGTATTCTGGATGTGGCGCCGCCCCGGGGTGCGTTGCTGAAGGTCAACGGCATGGTTGAAAAGCCCAAAGCTGAGGATGCGCCTTCAAATTTCGCGGTGATCGGAAGATACATTTTGTCGCCCAACATTCTGCAGAACTTAAATAAGATAAAGTCAGGGTCTGGCGGTGAGATTCAGCTAACGGATGCCATCGCGAAAGATATTTCTTCTGAGAACGGTGTGCACGCCTATCGTTTCGAAGGGCAACGCTTTGACTGCGGCACTAAATCTGGATTTCTGCGTGCAACGGTTGCTTTCGGCTTGGCGCGCGACGAATTGCGCGAAGATCTGCAGGACTATTTGCGCATCGTTACGCAGACCTCTGAATCAGGATAACTCAAAGGGTTTATCATGCAGCACGTGTTGGTGACAGGTGGCGCGGGGTACATTGGTTCCCATGCCTGCAAGTCACTTCGCGCGGCGGGTTTTGTTCCTGTGACATTTGACAACCTGCGCACCGGCTGGCGGGATGCGGTGAAATTTGGCCCGTTTGAACACGGTGACATTTTAGATCGCGCACGGCTCAATGATGTCTTTACGGCCTATCAACCCCTTGCCGTGATGCATTTCGCGGCATTGAGCCTGGTGGGTGAAAGCATGTCTGCGCCTGAATTATATTGGCGTAATAATGTTGTCGGATCGCTCAATCTTATCGAGGCTGCGGTTGAGGCTGGATGCAAGCGTTTTGTTTTTTCGTCGACTTGCGCGACATATGGCGAACATGACAATGTCGTCCTGGATGAAAGCACGCCACAACACCCAATTAATGCCTATGGCGCGTCGAAGAAAACGATTGAGAGCATGCTGCAAAACTTTCAATCAGCGCATGGATTAGGCCACGTTATCTTTCGGTATTTCAACGTCGCTGGCGCTGATCCAGAGGCAGAGATTGGCGAATTACATCAGCCGGAAACGCATCTGATCCCGCTGATTTTTGACACGCTGCTTGGGAAGACCCAAGCGCTGACGGTCAATGGGACGGATTATCCAACGCCTGATGGGACCTGCATCAGAGACTACGTTCACGTTTGTGACCTAATCGACGCGCATGTTCTGGGGCTCAAATGGCTGCTGAAAGGGAACGAGAGCCAAGTGTTTAACCTGGGAACGGGTAAAGGGTTTTCTGTGAAGGAAGTTATCGATTGTAGCCGTCAAATCACCAATCGAGCGCTGCCTTTGGTCAAAGGACCACGTCGACCGGGTGACTGCGCGCGCCTGGTCTCTGGCTCTGAACGTGCGCGTAAGAAGCTGGGGTGGATCCCGCTTCAATCCACTATGCCGCAGATGATCAAAGATGCCTGGGCGTGGCATCAAAGTGAACGTTACCTTCAGTAAGATGATTGGCGCGCGCCTGCTTGATCTATCGCGGAGTTTACGACGGGTGGGTCGCACACCAACTGGGGTCGATCGGGTGGAACGTGCCTATCTTTCCGGATTGATGCGAGGTGACGTGCCGCTGTTCGGGCTTTTTCGCACGCCACTTGGCTATATCTTGCTGGATCAAGAAGGCTTGGAACAATTTCAAGCACGTTTATTAGGTGCTGTTCCCTGGGGTGATGCAGACAGGCTCTCAAAGTTTGTTGGCCGCCGCGATCTGATTGTTCAGAGGGCAGAGAGCGACGTCAGGCGCTTTTCAGTTGCGCGTGCGCTGCCAATGCGGCTGTCGCAGGTCTTAACATCGCAGCTGTGCTCGCCTTTTCAATATTACAACGTGGGGCATAGCAATCTCACGAAGCGCGTATTTAACGCGATCGCGTCGGCGTCAGGTCAGACGCACGTCATGGTGCATGATGTGATCCCGCTCTCTCACCCACAGTTTCAAAGATCGGCCGCCGTGGCGCAGTTTGAAAGGAAGCTTCAGCTAACGTCTCGTTTCGCGGATAGGGTAATTTATAATTCATCTGAAACCCGCGATCAGGCCAAACGCTTCTTTAGTGATTTTGGCCGTATCCCGCCGGGTATCGTCGCGCCTTTGGGTATCGATGTTGACGTTGCGCCAGATGCTGATCTTCCTCCTGAACTCAAGTTCGATGAACCCTATTTCCTCACCGTCGGAACAATCGAGCCGCGAAAGAACCACGCGTTTTTGCTAGACCTCTGGGATATGATGGGGAGTGAGGCGCCTAAGTTACTGATTTGCGGGTCGCGTGGCTGGAAGAATGAGGGGGTATTCGACCGGCTTGATCAGTTGACGGTCCACGACCGTGTGACGGAAGTCAGCGGACTGGACGATGCCAAGCTGCTGGCGCTCATGAAAAATGCGCAAGCGCTTTTGTTTCCAAGCTTGGTAGAAGGGTATGGGTTGCCTGTTGTGGAATCACTTGCTGTTGGATCGCGTGTTTTATGCAACGATCTATCCGTTCTGCGCGAGGTATCGCGATCATCGGCCCAGCTTGTTGCTGTTTCTGATAGCCAACGGTGGATTAACATCATCCAGCGTTGGAAGATGCTGCCCCCCAGTGCACCTGATGCTGTGAATTTTAAATGCCCAACGTGGCAAGATCATTTAAACATAGTGTTAAACCAAGGCCGATAGCGAGATGCCCAGAATGAATGCAGCGATAGGCAAAGAGTGACTGGTGGGGGTGGTGCAGTCATATCGACTTCGGCTTGAGCGGAAGCGCTGGCTTTTGCGTGCGCGGCGCAAGTCGCGCGAGCTTTCCCGGGTTGTAGATCGCACCAGGCAAGTGCGCTCAGGCGACCTGCTGCTCTTTTGCGTTCAGCGCAATGAAGAGATCAGGTTGCCCTATTTCTTACAATACTATCGCGAGATGGGGGTCGGGCACTTTTTCTTTATCGACAATGAAAGCTCTGATGGGTCTGTTGAATACCTGCGTCAACAGCCTGACGTTTCCTTGTGGCAAACATCCGCTAGCTACAAGCGGGCGCGTTTTGGCATGGACTGGGTGAACTGGTTGCTTCTGCGGTATGCGCATGGGCATTGGGCGCTGACTGTCGATCCTGATGAATTTTTGGTTTATCCTTTCTGTGACACACGACCGCTGCGTGCTTTGACGGATTGGTTGGATGCTTCGTCAATCAAATCACTTCCGGCGATGCTATTGGACATGTATCCAAAGGGACGGTTGGATGAACAACCGTATCAGGCTGGCGAAAATCCAATCGATATTGCCTGTTGGTTTGACAGTGGCAACTACATGATCTCGCAAAATCCTGAGTTCCAGAACCTCTGGATACAAGGCGGTCCGCGCGCCCGCGTGTTCTTTAAAAATCAGCCTGTAAAAGCGCCGGCGCTGAACAAAATACCGCTTGTTAAATGGCACAGGCGATACGCTTACATAAGTTCCACTCACATGCTTTTGCCGCGCGGATTGAATCAAGTCTATGACGAGTGGGGGGGCGAGAAATCGTCTGGCATCCTGCTGCACGCCAAGTTTTTGGACACTTTTTCGCAAAAAGCGTCAGAGGAGCTACAGCGCGGTGAACATTATGCGCGCTCTTATGAATACAAAGCATATGCCAAGCAGCTAGAAGATGATCCACAGCTTTGGTGTGATTGGTCTGAGAGATACATCAATTGGCGACAGCTTGAACTCATGGGCTTGATGTCTAAGGGAAATTGGACGTGACGGTGGGTGTCATCATGCTGGCGCATACCGCCTTGGGTCGTGCGACCCAGGTTGCGCGGTATTGGTCTGCTGCAGGATGCCCCGTCGTTATCCACGTTGATAAAAAAGTGCCCCGTCACACACATGATGCTTTCGTGCAGTCGCTAAGCGATCAGCCGCAGTTGCGTTTTTCAGACAGGTTTCACTGCGAGTGGGGCACATGGGGCATTACGGCGTCGACCAAAGCGGCGGTCCGCATGATGCTGGATAATCATCCTGACGTAAAACACGTTTATCTGAGTTCTGGGTCGTGTCTTCCGCTTCGCCCGGTTGCAGATTTACAGACCTTTTTAGAGGGCAAAGAAAGCGTAGATTTCATCGAAAGCGTTGCGGTGTCTGATGTCCGATGGACCGTCGGCGGGCTTGAGAAAGAGCGCTTCACCCTGGTGTTTCCCCTTGCTTGGAAGAAGAACCGTTTTCTCTTTGACCGTTTGGTTGAACTGCAGCGCAGGGTGAAGTTTGAACGTAAGGTCCCTGAGGGATTGGTCCCGCATATGGGATCACAATGGTGGTGTCTTTCGCGTCGCACGCTTACCGCAATCCTCGAAGATCCGATGCTTCCAAAGTATGATGCATATTTTCGGCGCGTTTGGATCCCTGACGAAGCTTACTTTCAATCATTGGCGCGGCTTCACTCTGCGAAAATTGAAAGTCGCTCTTTAACCCTCTCAAAGTTTGATTTTCAAGGAAAGCCGCACGTCTTCTATGATGATCACTTGCAGCTTTTGCGCCGTTCTGATGCATTCGTTGCGCGTAAAATTTGGCCCTTTGCGGATCGTCTTTACGATACGTTTCTCAACAACGCCGCCGGAGTGATGCAGCGGGCTGAACCCGATCAAAGTAAAGTAGATCAGGTTTTCGCAGCCGCGTTGCATCGGCGGACGAAAGGGCGCCCTGGTCTATATACACAAAGCCGTTTTCCAAGAAACAATTGGGAAAATGGCGTTACTGCTGCGCCATATTCGGTGATGCAAGGCTTTTCAGAGCTGTTCATTGATTTTGAAAATTGGCTTGCGGATTTGGCGCAGGATGCGCGTGTGCATGGGCGCTTATTTCATAAGAAAAAAATCCAATACGCGGGGGGCGCGCAGGGCATCGCTGGGGCATTGTCGGACAATGTCGCGCTTAGAAATTACAACGCTAAAGCGTTTCTGACGAATTTGATTTGGAACACCAGGGGGGAGCGGCAGTGTTTTCAATTTTCTGCAGCCGATCAGCAGCGTGTCAGAGCAACCTTGGTTAAAGATGCAAACGCCGAGATTTCTGTGATCACAGGTGCTTGGGCGATACCGCTTTTCAATTCTGATTTGGCATTCGCAAAAATCAGGAACATCGCCAGTGATCTGCAGAAAACGGAAAGTGCTTTCCTGAAAATGTTGAAGGCACCTTCAACGAAGGCCAGCGTAAGAATTTGGTCACTGGCGGACGTGGTTCTGTCTCCTGCCGCCGCTTTGGAACATGTACTGATACAAGTTAGAGCAGACCCGAAAGCTCACGTGTCTGCCCCGCCGCCGATGGCAACGCTCGACGGGTTCGGCAAGTTCCTGCAGAGGCTGTCAAATGAAGGGCTGCATCCCTATTCCGTTGGAGCTTTCCCTAGTGAGGTGCCCCCCTCGGAGACGCCTAAAGAACCGATCAAACCCTATCTCGTGCGGTAAGAATGACAGGGCCCTTTCGTAGTTTTGTTATCTTTGCTGAAATGCGAACGGGCTCCAATTTTTTGGAAGCAAACCTAAACGCCTTGAGCACCGTTGCGTGTCATGGAGAAGCTTTCAACACCAATTTTATCGGCTACCCAAACAATGCTCCCATCCTGGGGGTGGACCAGCAGCAACGCGATGACGACCCCTTGGTTTTGCTTGAGGCCATTCGCACGGATGTGACGCAGCTAAGCGGGTTCAGATATTTCCATGATCATGATCCGCGCGTCTTTGGGCCCATCATGTCGGACGTTACCTGCGCAAAGATCATCCTCACGCGAAATCCGGTAGAGAGCTTTGTGAGCTGGAAGATTGCTCAAGCGACGGGTCAGTGGAAGCTTCAGGATCTCAAAGCCCGTAAAAGTGCATCCGTTGATTTCGATATCGGCGATTTTGAGAAATATGTGCAGCGGCTGCAAGCGTTCCAGATGAGAGTGCGTTCAGGTTTGCAAACCTCTGGTCAAACGGCGTTTCATTTGGGGTATGATGACCTGAAAGAGCTTGATGTCATCAATGGCTTGGTCCGATTTCTAGGGCTTCCTGATGAACTTGAAGCCCTTGATACAAAGTTGAAAAAGCAAAACCCGAGTCCGTTATCAGCGCTGGTGCGAAACTACGATGATATGCGTGCTGCTCTGGCGGGCTTTGATCCCTTCGACTTGGATCGAACCCCTTATTTTGAGCCGCGGCGGGGCCCAAACGTGCCCTCTTATGTCGCAGCTGCACAAAGCCCCCTGCTGTTTTTGCCGATCAAAGGCGGCCCACAAGATCGTGTCATCGCCTGGATGGCGCAGCTTGATAATGTCGCGCTTGCCGATCTCAAATACCGCATGAAGCAAAAAGCCTTAAGAAGCTGGAAGCGCAACGCGTCAGGGCATCGGAGCTTCACCGTGTTGCGTCACCCTGTTGCCCGGGCGCATGCTGTGTTTTGCGAATATATTCTGAACACAGAGCAGACGAAGTATCTAAAAATACGGCACATGCTGAGGCGTCGCTATCATCTGCCCCTGCCCGAAAATGCGTGTGATCAAAGCTACGATGTGGACGCGCATCGAACAGCGTTCAAAGCCTTCGTCCGGTTCCTCAAAGGAAATCTTGCTGGGCAAACCGCTATCCGTGTGGACGGTGCCTGGTGTACGCAGTCACAATCTCTCGCGGGGTTTGGAGAGCTGTGTTTTCCCGACCATATTTTGAGGGAGGATGAACTTGAGCGAGATCTGGCGGCGCTTGCCACGTCTATTGGTCATCTCGACCCGCCAATTATACCTGCTCCGTTGCCGGATGAACCGATATCACTGGCTCAGATATACGATGATGAGGTCGAGGCGTTGGTCGCCGATGTCTATCAGCGAGACTATTTGAACTTCGGTTTCTCGCGCTGGGCGTAGCATTAATGGGTCCTCGCCTTACGCTGCTTGTGCGGAACTATCTTCGGTCAAGATGGTATAAAGCGTCGAGGCGCGCGGGTTAGCGCGTAGTTTCTCGCAGATGGCTGTTTCCCGCAAGGTGCGTGAAACAAGCGCCAGTGCCTTGAGGTGCTCCGCCCCCGACTCCAAAGGGGCAAAAAGCGCAAATGCAATATCTACTGGCTGCCGATCGACCGAGGAAAAATCAATGGGTTTGTCCAACAGCACAAACGCACCGATCACTTTTTCGAGCCCTTTGAGGCGGGCATGTGGTAGTGCCACGCCGTATCCGACACCGGTAGGTCCAAGGGCCTCGCGCGCGAGCAGCGCTTCGACCACCTCATCTTCATCTAATCCATGGGCAAGCGAAACAAGGTCGGCGATATCTTGCATAAGCCGTTTTTTGCTGGATGCTGAGGTAAGTACCTTAACGGCTTCTGGCTTCAGAAGTTCAGAAAATTCCATCTGTCTCACTTCAATGTAAATGCGAGGAAGTCCCGCAAACTGTCCCTATGGATCGATCCAACCGATGTTACCGTCATCGCGACGATAAACAACGTTCAGCCCGTCTTTGCCTTCTTTGCGAAACACCAAAACAGGGCTCCCCGAAAGTTCCATCTGCATCACGGCCTCTCCAACAGACAAGGTGGCAATGCTCGTCTGCATTTCGGCAATGATCATCGGCTGAAGGGATTCGGGCTCCGGCGTGTCTGCTTCGCTTTCTGCTGCGAGGATATATGAGGAAGCGCCGAGCAGTTCAACAGGTTGCGTGCGTGCCTTGTGGTGATCTTTTAAGCGACGTTTGTAGCGACGCAATTGCTTCTCCATCTTGGCGTTGCAGCTGTCAAAAGCGCCATAGATTTCCGTGCTATGCGCTTTTGCGGATGCAGTGAGCCCGGTTGATAGATGTACTGTGGCTTCGCAAACAAACTCATGTCCTGATTTGGAGAAAATGACCTGCGCGTCGGTTGGCCGCTCAGCGTATTTTTGGACTGATGCGCCAAGCTCCTCTTTGACGTGGGTTTGCAAAGCATCCCCGATGTCTATTTGTTTGCCACTGATTTGATACCGCATGTCCTCTCCTTCTTGGTTCAATACGCCAGATTGCAATGATTGGGCGTCGCGCTGGCGGCTTCAGATACGGGAACAAGCCAGATGATCGGGGTCATCATTGGGTGAAACCCAGCGACAAGGCAGACGAAAAGCACATGAATTGTGGTTCCTCCCTCAGGCCATGAGGCGCGGAATCTCTCGGGGAGTCAATGCCGCGATGACCCCGCCACAGCGAATATTTATCGTCCATCTTCATCAGATTTTAAGAAATTCTGAAGTTGTCGCCCAGGTAGACACGCCGCACATTTTCGTTTTGGACAACATCCCGCGGCGTGCCAGACATTAAAACTTGACCTTCGTGCAGGATGTATGCGCGGTCAACAATCTCTAATGTTTCCCGCACATTATGATCGGTGATCAAAACGCCGATGCCGCGGTTTTTGAGGTCGGCAACCAACTGCCGAATGTCGCCAACCGAAATGGGATCGACGCCTGCAAAAGGTTCATCAAGAAGCAGGTAGTTTGGCCGGGCCGCAAGGCAGCGCGCAATTTCGACCCGGCGTCGCTCACCACCGGAAAGTGCTAATGCGGGCGCACGGCGCAGATGTTCAATTGAAAATTCTGAAAGCAATTCCTCCAAGCGCTCTCGACGTTCGCGCCGCGACGCTACGGTGATCTCAAGGATTGCGCCGATATTGTCTTGAACGTTGAGCCCTCGAAATATGCTCATTTCCTGAGGAAGATAACCGATGCCAAGTTTCGCCCTGCGATACATCGGCAGCATTGTGACGTCTTTTCCATCAAGGGAGACGTGACCCCCTTCAGGCATCACCAGCCCCGCTATCGAATAAAATGTGGTCGTCTTTCCAGAACCGTTCGGCCCAAGCAACGCCACAACCTCACCTCTCTCTAGGTGCATTGAAAAATCTCTGATCACCACTTTCTTGCGATAAGACTTGCGCAAATGGGAAATCTGCAACCCCTGCGTGCCATTCGCTATTTTGAGGGTTGGTCGTTGCATCAGTTGTTGCCGCCTGACTGGAGAATTGTACGAACACGGCCCGACATTTGGGCGGTTCCAGTTTCTAGATTGACTTCCATGCGCGCCGCGCTCAGCGCGTTGAGCCCCTGGTCCAAAAGGACATCACCGGTCATCACAATCACACCGTTCACCACGTTGTAATCTGCACGCTCTGCTTCGGCGGCATCCTGTCCTGAAACTAAGGTCACGCCACCTGTGGCTTCTAACCTTTCGATCCCAGTGTTCCCCTCTTGGTAAATCACGAGCACGCGTGGCGCTGAAAGGCGCATTTCGCCCTGTCCGATCAGGACGTTGCCGGTAAAAAGTGCCTCGCCCGTATTTTGATCTACGGTCAGCGTATCGGATGTTACCTCGACAGGTTGGCTGGTGTCTTGCCGAATTGTCCCGAAGGCGACTTGGGTACCTTCAGCCCAAACAGACGTGAATAGCATCGCCAAAAGCAAACTCGCGTAAATAAGACGCATCATGTGTCGGTAACCTTCACTCACCTTCACCCCTGGGCGTGTATACCAGCTTCACGCCGTTTGTGAAAACCAATAGGCTGGCATCCTTTGCTGTACCGGAAGAGAGGGTCAATCCGCCTGCGCGAAGCGTGCCAGCAGGCCCTACCGCGTCAACAGGACCTGGGGATTGAATTTGCAGCACAGAAAACGCCGAGATCAGATGGTCACTTTCAACGCGAAACCCACTTGAGGTCGTGATCTCGACGTTTCCCCGCATCTCAGCGCGGTCTGCGGCGATGTCAAAGTAGCCATGGTCGGCCATCAGTGCCACCTCTGCGCCGCTGGATAGGTCAACTTTTACCTCAATGTCCTGCGCTTCGTTGCCGCCAATCCCGTTGTCTTGCGTGATTATTTTTCCCGCGGTGAACGAGACTTCGTCCCCGTCGAAGGTTGTACCGTGGTAGATGGGTCCGGTGATCTGCTGATCGCGCAAGCGGCTCTGCACATCCTTTTCTGCAAAAGGGATCTGCGGCTCTGTCACCATCCCGCGCGACAGCATGAAAAGCGTCGACAACAGGGCAAGAGCGAAGATTGGCAACAGGATTTTGAGCCACAGGACAATGCGAGAGTAGCGGTCAATTGACATCGCGTTATCCAAGGCCGACCCGCAGACAATCATGAATGTGCAGCAATCCACGCGGGACGTTTTTCTGTGATGGGTCCACCACCAGAAGACAAGTGATCTTATGCGCATTCATCACGCCCATCGCCTTTTCGGCCAAGGCGCCAGGTTCGATTGTGATGGGCGAATGCGTCATCACATCGCGTGCGCGCAGCTGCATCAGTCCATCCATGTGCCTGCTTAGGTCGCCGTTGGTGATAATGCCGACCAGATGCCCGTTTGCATCCGTGACCCCCGTCACACCGAAACCTTTGCCCGAAATCTCCATCAGCGCATCGGCCATCGGTGCGGTCTGCGTTACCAAGGGTATTGCCGTGCCCTGGTGCATTAGATCTTCCACGCGACTTAGCTGCGCGCCCAGCTTGCCGCCAGGATGGAACGTGCGAAAATGATCCGCCGTGAAGGCGCGATGCTCCATCAAAGTGACCGCTAAAGCATCCCCCATGGCAAGGGTCATCGCCGTCGATGTCGTGGGAACGACACCGGTGCGACAAGCCTCTGCAACTTTAGGAAGCGCCAGAACAACGTCACATTGGGCGCCCAACGCGCTGTCTTCGCGGCTGGTGATGCCAATCAGGGGGATCTGATATCGGCGCGAATAGGCGATCAAGTCGCGCAATTCTGGGGCTTCGCCTGAGTTGGAAATGGCCAGTACGGCATCGGCAGACGTGATCATGCCCAGATCACCGTGGCTTGCCTCTGCCGGGTGGACAAACTGCGCGGGCGTCCCGGTACTGGCCAGTGTTGCGGCGATCTTATTCGCGATATGTCCGGATTTCCCAATTCCGGTAACAATGACCCTGCCCGAGGTATCGCGCATGATATCGACAGCGCGTTGAAACCGCTCATCAAGAGATCCGGCCAAAGTTCGCAGGGCTTCAGCCTCTGACTGGATAACGCGACGTGCTGTTTCTAAAGATGGTATGGTCATGAGTGGGCGAAAATATCGCTGTCAGGCCAACCCAATATGTCGAGCGCCGCCCGCGTCGGTAGGAAATCGAAACACGCTTGCGCGGTCTCCATCCTGCTTTCCCTAATGAGCATGCTGTTCAAGCGTTCGCGCAACTGGTGCAAATACAAGACATCAGACGCTGCATATGCCAACTGGGCGTCGGTTAATGTCTCAGACCCCCAGTCGCTGGATTGCTGTTGCTTTGAGATGTCGATGCCGAGCAGTTCCTGCAGCAGCTTGGCCAAACCGTGTTTGTCCGTGTAAGTGCGCACAAGCCGACTGGCGATCTTGGTGCAATATACCGGGGCGGTCTTGACGCCAAATGTCTTGAGCAAAGCGGCGATATCAAATCGCCCGAAATGAAACAACTTTAGCGTTTCTGGGTCTTCGAGCATCTTGCACAGATTGGGTGCTTCACGCTGCCCACGCATGATCTGGATAAGATGGGCATCGCCGTTTCCATCGGATAGTTGCACAAGGCACAGTCGGTCACGGTGCGGGTTCAATCCCATCGTTTCACAATCAATGGCCACGACGGGTCCGAGCCGTAAATCGCTCGGCAGATCATTTTGGTGAAGTTTGTTGGCCACGTCGCGCCTTTCTCTGCTTGACATCGCACTAAGGTAAAGCGCCTGCTTCCACCAGGCAAATTTGCTGCGCGCAATTGGGGCCAGCGCTGCACCGAGTGGACGATGAGGAAGATATTTATGTTCAGGCAGCTACTCAAAAAGTTATTCACACCGAGCAAAACCGTGCTGACAAAGGCAGCGCAGGAGGCGGCGGCGCGAGAGGCCGCCGCTGAAGAAGCGGTAACTCAGGACGCAGCAGTTGAAGAAGCAAGTACACAATCTGTTCGTGAACAGGCTCCCGTATCAGCGCCGAGTGAGGATCCCGATCCTGCCCCCAACGACCCGCCAGAGCCGGTTTCGAAACTGTTTATCACCAATTGGGAGATGAATTTAAGCAACCCTGACTTGTTCGCGGCAGACCTCGCCTTGCATGCGGTAAGCGATACCGAACCACCGACGGTAGGATACGGCGTGGCGCTGGGCTACGACGGTGACGACCGCCTTGTGAAGGCGCAAATCTGGGAAGACGGGCGATTGTCCGACTATACGGGGTCCAGAAAGCTCAGGCGTTGGAAGCCGTTCTTTGGTCACCCCTTTCCAAAAGCGGCTAAGGTCAATCCACTCGTTGCATTCTTCCCCGAGGATGCTTCCAGGATGCCGCATCAGATTGGTGGTAAAATGCCAGAAGGGTTTGAGATCCCCAAGATGCGCAATCCGGCGGGTCTGCAATATGTCGCTACGCTGAAACCAACCGAGAACGTTCTGAAAGGTTGGGATCATCCGCTGCACGTCGTATTCCCTCTTTTCCTCGCCCATTTTAGTCGTCTAGATCTGGATTACGGCAACCCGATGGCGCCCGTTGTGATCGACGAAGACGCGTTTGAAAAAGCCATGGGCCTGCATGACTTCAACTATGAAGACATTCGCAACCCGAGTGAGATCCGTTATGCAAGACAACGTTTCTTTGACGCAGATGTTGGGGTCGGCGTCAGGTATATACGCGATGACCAAATTGGCGGCGCGGGGGCACCAATTTGGTTCCAGAGCCCTGAGCTACCGCGCTGCCCAAAATCCGGAAATCACATGGAATTTGTGGCACAGCTTGGAAGCCCTCACTGGCTGAAAGTGATCGGCAAGCCGTTCAAGAAGTTACCAAGCCATCATGCAGATGCGTTCAGCACGTTCGGGTTTTACGGGTCGGGCACCGCCTATATCTTTTACATGCCAGAGACCAAGATTGTGACCGTGATGGCCAAAAGCTTCTGATGCGTCTTGGTAAATATGGATTGCGTCATAACCAGTTTGCGTCAGTTGTGAATGACATGACAACAAAACACTGTTGTTTGAATTTTATCTAGTTTGTGGCGCATGTAGATATACTTTGGGGTTATCTTGCAGGACGGTTAGATAATTTCCGATGTCGTTATGCTCTAGATAATCCATCCCAACAGCCCTTGTTGGACCGTGTCGCTCCGCCCGCGACGGGGCGAAGGTATGTCTGTAAGCGCGATCTCTTCGAGCTTCTTTCGTGGGCGCTAGACAGCAAAGGGATCGTCAATCAGCCCGATCATTTGCACCAGCAATTCCCCAGTCTCGGGGTCCACCGCATCGGCATAGAATGCATCGACCAGCGCTTTGCTCGCCGCGATGCTGTCTGCATCCCCGTTGAAGTCCTCAAACACTGCCTTGGCATCCTCCACGTCGTTCAGCCCTTTGATGGCGGAGAAGTAGAGCCCCAGATCCGTTTTCGCATCTAAATACGCCAGATCCGCTGCACGTTGCGCTGTCAATTCTGCGCTTTCTTCAGGCTGCGGCGTGGCATCCACCCCGCGTAGGATTTCGAGGATGAAGGTGCCCCGCGTGACCGATCCAGTTTCCAAAGCCTCCGCCCAAAACGCCAAGCCGTCTTCCTCCGGCGCGCGGTTCAGAACATTGCGATAAACCGCATCCACCAGAAACGGCGCAGACCCGTCTAGCAAGAATGTCTCAAACACCTCTGACGATTGGCTGAAGGCTTCTGAGATCTCTTCCAGCGTCATGCCCCCTTCCATCTGCGCCGCCCAGAAATAAAGCCCCATCGCATCGGGTGCACGGTTGAAATAAGCAGTGTAGAGCTGGGAGAGTTCAATGATCTGGTCGTTGGTGAGCGAGAGGTAACTATGCAGAAAGTCAATGTTGAGCGTCTGATCCATGAACTCCAGTTGCTCAATCCCAGAAAGCCGGTCGGTGCCATCCCGATCTGCCACGCGGTCAATGACACGTAGGCTGGGTACCTGAGCGCGGGTTAATGTGAGTGTATAAGACGTGCTGTCTCCAGAATAGACTGCGATGTCAGGCTCACTGTCAGGAACGGATCTGTCGCCAAAAGGTTCACCACCCCCATTGATAAAATCATCGCCCGACCCACCGATAAAGCGGTCTGCGCCAGAGATATCGGAAAGCGCATCAATCCCCGTTCCGCCCACCATCGTATCATTCCCGGCATATCCATGAACCTGACCAAAAGAACCACCAAAGCGCTGTTCGGTCAGATAGATAAGATCGTCTCCCGCCAGAAATCGTTCCGCAAGCGTCAGATTTGTTTGGCTTGCTATCAGTTCGGCTTCGAAGTCAGTGGTCTGTATATTCAGATTATTGACGGTGAAATTTAGCCCTGGCCGACCACCATATGTAAAAAGAACATCCGTATACCCCAGGCTTGTTATCCCAGTGATCGTGCCAGAGATGGTCCCATCGCTCGCTTGTTGAAATGAGCCAGAATAGAGATTGGGTGTCGGGGAAAGGTCGGTTTTTTCGACTCTCAGCAATGTTGGAGAGAAGATGACGTCGTAGTCAAATGCACCAAACACTGGGTGAACCAACTCCGTCCCCTGCAACAGCCTAAATCTGTCATTCAAAACGACAATTGCCATCAAACCAACTCAAGCTAAACGTCAAACGGATTGTATAGTGATTTGTTAACCCCTGCAATATCAATCAAGCGGCCGGCTCTTCCAGCGTTGGGCGGGGGATGAGGGTGAGGAGGTCAAAGACCAGTTGGTGACAGGCATGACCCGGCCAGTCCGGGCTGTAAAGCGATGCGGGCAGGCTCGGGTGTTTCAGCACCAACCGCCGCCAGTTGTGCACAATCAGACAGCGCAGCACTGCCCGTTCTTGATCGATCAGTTTTTCTGGATCCGGCAGCGTGCTTTCGAGCGTCTGAAGGGTGTCCAACAGGGCGCCATACCCTTCACGCAGGGTTGCAGGCTCGATGTTTTGCCGCAGCCATTCGGGCACCGCCTCGCCCCGCAAGCAAAGCGCGCCGGCCGGGGTGGGCTGATCGGCGGCACCGATCCAAAGGCGGGCCGTCACTGGGGTAAACCCAGGCAGGTCGGTGCTGTCTGGCATCAGGATCATTTGCCAGTTTGTTGGCCTCATATCCGGCGCAGCATAGATGCGGGGGCTGGCCGCAAGGCTTTCAGCGCGCCCTTTGTTGGACAAGCGGTGATGGCTGATCCGTCCGGTTTTCTCTGAAATGATCCAGCCGTCATTGCGCAAACGGTGCAGGGCAACCCGCGTCGCCTCTGGCTTGATATGCAGGCTCTCCATCACGGCAGAGAGCGTTGGGCCATCGATGCTGTGCTCCTTCTCTAGGGTCAGATCGCCAAAGAGGCTCACCATCAGCGACCACACACGTTGGCCGCCCAGATGGCGCAACCTTTCTGTCAGGTGATCAAAGCGGTCAGTAGGCATTCATCGTCAGCAATTCATATTCCGCTGCGATACTGTCGTTGTTGGTGAATAGCGTCACGTGCCAGCGCACCTCACCGTAGTCATCGGTCCGCCGTGTTTTCTGCTTGACTGTCATACGCACTCTGATGCTGTCGCCTGCGACGATGGGTGTCATAAAACGCAGATGGTCAAGCCCCGTATTGGCCAGCACAGGACCAGGATCTGGTTGCACAAACAGCCCGGCAGCAAAGCTTAGCAACAAATAGCCATGTGCCACGCGCCCGGGGAAGAACGGGTTTGCCTTCGCGGCGTCTTCATCCATATGCGCGTAAAAGGTGTCTCCGGTGAAATGGGCAAAGGTCTCGATATCATCCAGGGTAACTTCGCGACTTGGGGAATGGAGTGTATCGCCCAATTCTAGTTCATCAAATCGACGGGTAAAAGGATGGCTTTTTTCGGTAAATTCCGTCGCTCCGGGCACCCACTGGTTGCCAATCTGGGTAAGAATATCTGGCGAGCCCTGAACGGCGGTGCGTTGCATGTAGTGCATCACGCCTCTGATCCCGCCGAGCTCCTCTCCGCCACCTGCCCGACCTGGACCGCCATGCACCATATGAGGCATGGGTGCGCCGTGGCCTGTCGCCTCTTTCATTGACTGGCGGTTGTTAAAGTAAAGCCTGCCATGGAAAGCCCCAGCACCCAAAGCTATCTCGCGCGCAAAATCACCATCATTGGTGAGAACCGAGGCAACAAGTGATCCCTTGCCTTTGTTCAGCAGTCCAATCGCTTGCGATGGATCGCGATAGGGCATGACTGTGGCAACGGGGCCAAATGCCTCTGTCTGGTGCACCTCATGCGCTTTCTCGGGCGATGCGCAATAGAACAGCAAAGGCGGCAAAAATGCGCCCTTCGCGGGATCTGCGTCTATGCAGCCAAAGTCCTCTGGATCTCCGCAAACGCGCGCCGCTTCTGTTTCGATTTGAGCGGCTTTTGCCAGCACATCTCGCTTTTGTGCGCGAGAAACGAGTGCCCCCATCTCAACCCCATGCGTGCGAGGATGACCGACGCGGACTTTGTTGAGCCTACCTGCGATCGCTGTGACAACGGCGTCTATCTGGGTTTCAGGCACCATGATGCGGCGAATGGCGGTGCATTTCTGACCGGCCTTTGCCGTCATCTCGCGCGTGACTTCATCGATTAAGAGATCAAACTCAGGCGTGCCCTCTGCGGCATCCATCCCAAGGACCGAGGCGTTCAAACTGTCTTGCTCGGCACTGAAACGCACGCCATTTGCCAACAGGTTATGATTGCTGCGCAACGCAAGCGCTGTTTCACAAGAGCCGGTGAAGGATACCGTGTCTTGGCAATCAAGCTGATCCAACACCTTGCCCAGGCCGCCACTCACCAACTGTAGCGCGCCTTCAGGCAATAGGCCGCTATTTATGATCAAGCGCACACAAGCTTCAGCGACATAAGATGTCGAGGTCGCCGGTTTCACAATTGCTGGCATGCCCGCCAATAGGGTAGGAGCAAGTTTCTCTAACATGCCCCAGACGGGGAAATTGAACGCATTGATGTGGAACGCCACGCCCTGCAATGGCGTGTAGATATGGCGGCCTAAAAATTGTCCCGAACGCCCCAAACTCTCAACTGCACCATCTAGATAGACGTGACTGTCAGGCATTTCGCGCCGCCCTTTTGAGGCGAACACCAACATTGTGCCGATCCCTCCATCCACATCGATTTTATGATCGCTCAGCGTCGCGCCCGTGTTGTAGCTTAATGCGTACAGCGTCTCTCGATGCGATTGTAGATGCAGTGCGATCGCTTTGATCATCCGCGCGCGCGCGTGAAAGGTCATCCGGCGCAAAGCTGGCCCGCCGACCTTTTTGGCGTGATCGCGCATTGCAGCGATATCCAGCGTGTCATTTCCCGCGTGCCCAATCACCTCGCCGGTGATCGCGCTTTCGATTTCCCGCGCGCCAGGTCCCGGCTTCACCCAAGTCCCAGCAGCGTAGCTTGAGACATTCAGCATCACATCGCTTTCCTAATGGGTGTCATAATCGACAACCAGCGTGTCACTGAGCGGGTAGGCCTGACAACTCAATACATATCCCCGTTCAACCTCGTCATCTTCGAGCGCATGGTTGCTGATCATCTCTGCCTTGCCTTCAACGATCCTGCACATGCAAGTAGAGCAAACACCAGCCTTGCACGCAAAAGGGGCGTCTTGCCCGTTCTCTAAAGCAGCATCCAGGACCGATTGATCTTTGGTCATGGCGAAGTGCCGTTCTGCCCCGTCGATGATCACCGTCACCTCGGTTTTCGCCTGGCCTGCGCTCCGATCTGCGATCTGCTGTTTGGCCAGACGCCCCTGTTGGCTTTCACTAAAAAGCTCAAATTTAATCTGCTCTTCGTCGAGCCCGTTGCTTTTTAAGCTATCTGCGATGGCAAGCATCATAGGCTCTGGTCCGCAGATGAACGCCGTGTCGGTGCTTTTGACATCGATCCACCTTTCGAAAAGGGCAGCGCATTTTTCTTGGTCAACGCGCCCGGTAAACAGATCAATGTCTTGTCCTGATTCAAGCATGTGGATCGTGGTAAGCCGACCCATGTAGAGGTTCTTCAGATCTTCCAATTCCTCTTTGAACATGATCGTGTTGATAGCGCGATTGGCATAGACCAGCGTAAAGGTGGATTGCGGTTCTTTCTTCAGCACGGTTTTTAGAATTGACAGGACCGGTGTAATGCCAGACCCACCTGCAAACCCGAGGTAATTCTTTGCCCGTCTAGGCTCTATGTCGGTGAAAAACTTGCCCTGTGGCGGCATCGCATGGAGTGTATCACCCACTTTAAGCGCTGTATTCGCAAAAGTTGAGAACGCACCGCCTTGCACCTTTTTGATACCAACCTGAAGCTTACCATCATCAGGGGATGCGCATATCGAGTAGTTGCGGCGCACTTCCACACCGTCAAAGTCCCTTTTGAATGTAAGATACTGACCTTGGGTAAAAGCGAAAGCATCTGGATTTTCCGGTTGCAATGTCAGCACGACGGCGTCGCGAATGGTTCGATGGATATCCGTAACAGTCAGCGGGTGAAATGCGCTCATTTTGTTCGCCTCGCGTAGATCCAGGTCGATGCCAAACCGATCAGCGCACCCGCGCCTAGTCCAAGAAGGGGATGAAAACCATCAATAATAACAGCGGCTTTCGCCCCAAAAGCCGCCATGATGACGATCCATAAAACATGTGATGCCGTCATGATCGAAACCTCAGATACATTTGAAATAGTCGAAGGGTTCCAGGCAGTCCTGACAGCGCCACTGCGCCTTGCACGGTGTCGATCCAAACTGACTGATCTTCTCGACGCGTTCTGATTTACAATGCGGGCACTGCTTTGGTCCGCCCGCGGGTGTGGGCGGTGCGATACCGTAAGCCTCTAATTTCGCTTTTCCGATGTCTGTCATCCAGTCTGTCGTCCAAGCCGGGGAAAGCTGCCGCTCAAGCCGCAGCTTCGTGATGCCGCGCGCGCGCAGCGCTGTTTCGATATCTAGGTTGATGATGCTGGTGGCAGGGCATCCTGAGTAGGTTGGTGTGACTGTGATGACCAGGGTTTCATTGTCCCATTGCACATCGCGAATGATCCCCAAGTCTGTCAAAGAAATGACGGGGATTTCAGGGTCGGGTACCTGCGCCAACCACGCCCAGACCGTTTCTAATGTGGGCAATGCATCATTGCTTTCTTGCCTTGGGTGTAGAGTTCGATCCAAGGGCTGGACGGTATGAGGTCGCGCAGTCATCACCATGTGGCGCCCGGATAGGCACGCTGCAGCCACTGCATCTGAGCCAGCATGTGCCCCAAATGTTCGCTGTGCTGCACCCCTGATTTGCCACCGGTGTGGGCAAAGGCGCTATTGGGCACATTCAGCGTTGCTTCCTCAAACACTTGAGTGACGTTTTGGTCAAAGACCTGCTGCACCGATGAAAGATCGGGCGCGATACCCGCTGCTACCATCGCTTCATCAACCTGGTCCGATATAAACATTTCCCCCACGTAGGGATAAAGACGGTCAAGTGCGGCTTGCATGCGCAGACGGCTTTCCTCTGTGCCGTCTCCCAATCTAATGACCGTGTCTGCTGAGCGCTCAAGGTGATAGGTCACTTCCTTCACCGATTTTTCTGCGATGGCCGAAATGTGGTCATGCGCAGCATTTCGCAGCGCTTTCAAATAGGGCAAATGCCAAGCATCAAACAAAAACTGGCGCATCATGGTATGGCCGAAATCGCCGTTTGGCTGCTCGACGAGAAGTAGATTGCGAAAATCCCAGACATCGCGCAGAAAAGCGAGCTGATCTGCGTCTCGCCCTGCGCCTTCGGTGTCCCCAGCCAGCCCCAGCCAAAGTTGCGTTTGGCCGATCATGTCCAAGGCTGTGTTTGCCAATGCGATGTCTTCTTCCAGCACGGGCGCAACACCGCACCACTCCGAGATGCGATGGCCCAGTACCAACGTGTTGTCCCCAAGCCGACAGAGGTATTCAAAAAGCGGATCGCTCACATCGCCCCCACGTCGTCGGGAATATCGAAAAAGGTAGGGTGACGGTATATTTTGTCGTTGGCGGGCTCGTACAATGCGCCCTTATCTTCAGGAGAGGAAGCTGCGATATGCGCGGCTTGTACCGCCCAGATGCTCACGCCCTCATTCCGGCGGGTGTAGACATCTCGTGCATTCTTGATTGCCATTTCCGCATCCGGCGCGTGCAGCGATCCCACGTGACGATGGCTTAAGCCATGCTGCCCGCGGATAAATATTTCCCACAGTGGCCATTCATTGCGCGTGTTCATCTGTCTCGCTCCACTTCATGAATGCGGTGGCAAGAATTTAAGAAATTCTTGTCCATTTCCTTTGCAAGGAAATGGCTACTCCGCCGCGATGGGTGCATGACGCTTCTTCTCTGCACGCGCCAGCAGCCCTTCGCGCACCCAGGCGCCGTCCTCCCAAGCCTTATTGCGCTTCTCAAGCCTTTCCGCATTGCAAGGCCCATTTCCTTTGAGAACGTCGAAAAACTCGTTCCAATCGGGCTGAGAAAAATCGTAGTGCCCTGTTGCTTCGTTGAACGACAGCTTCTCATCTGGGATCTCAAGGCCCAGATATTCTGCCTGGGGTACCGTTTGGTCGACAAACTTCTGGCGCAGCTCATCATTTGTATTCATCTTGATTTTCCACGCCATCGATTGGGCCGAATGCACGGAGTCTGCGTCAGACGGGCCAAACATCATCAGCGATGGATACCAGAAACGGTTCAATGCATCCTGCGCCATGCGTCGCTGTGCTTTGGTCCCCTGGGCCATCTTCATCATGATGTCATAGCCTTGGCGCTGGTGAAAAGATTCCTCTTTGCAGATGCGCACCATCGCGCGTGCGTAGGGACCATATGATGTCCGCTGCAAAGGGACCTGGTTCATGATCGCGGCACCGTCGACCAACCAGCCAACTGCCCCCATGTCCGCCCATGTCAGCGTTGGGTAGTTAAAAATCGACGAATATTTCATCTTGCCAGACAACAAATCACGGGTCAGCGCGTCGCGCGTCACACCCAGCGTCTCTGCAGCGCAATAAAGATACAGACCGTGTCCCGCCTCATCCTGCACTTTCGCCAGTAGGATCGCCTTGCGCTCAAGCGTTGGCGCGCGAGTGATCCAGTTCCCCTCCGGCAACTGCCCGACGATCTCAGAATGCGCGTGTTGGCCAATCTGTCGGATCAAATTCTTGCGATAGCCTTCTGGCATCCAATCCTTTGGCTCAATTTTGCCGCCCGCGTTTATGCGCTCTTGAAAGGCACGCTCTCGTGGGTCCATCTCCTCCAGCGATTTGACACCTTCGCCGGTTGACTTGATCATCTGTGCATACATTGTTCAGGTCCTTTCCAAAATCAGCGCCACACCCTGCCCGACGCCCACGCACATCGTGCAAAGTGCGTACCGCCCCGCGATGCGATTTAAATGTCTTGCGGCAGTCATCACCAATCGCGCGCCAGACATCCCCAGTGGATGTCCAATGGCAATCGCGCCACCGTTCGGATTTAGATGAGGTGCGTCATCCGGCAGGCCAAGCGCGCGCAATGTCGCAAGTGCTTGCGAGGCGAATGCTTCATTCAACTCGACCACATCCATATCAGCCACAGTGAGCCCTGTCCGCGCCAGTACTTTCTCGCAGGCGGGTACGGGGCCGATGCCCATGATCCGCGGTGCAACGCCCGCGGCAGACATGGCGACCACACGCGCAATGGGCGTCAATGCGTGGGTCTTGATGGCCTCTTCAGATGCGATCAGCAGCGCTGCTGCCCCATCATTCACGCCAGAGGCGTTGCCCGCCGTCACGCTGAGCGTCGGTCCATTGATGCCTGAAAGCTTCCCGAGCTTCTCAGGCGTTGTGTCAGGGCGTGGGTGTTCATCGCGCGTGATGGTAATCGGATCACCTTTGCGCTGCGGTATCTCTACTGGCGTGATTTCCTCCGCAAAAACACCTGCCGCGTCTGCGGCTGCCCAACGGTCTTGGCTGCGCTGGGCAAATGCGTCCTGATCTGCGCGGCTGATATTATACTCTGACGCCACGTTGTCGGCCGTCTGCGGCATGCTATCCGTGCCGTATCTCTCTTTCATCTTTGGATTAACGAAACGCCATCCGATGGTCGTATCATACACCGCGTTGCTTCGCGAAAATGCGGCTTGCGCTTTGGGCATCACGAAAGGAGCGCGCGTCATGCTTTCCACACCGCCCGCGATTGCGATGTCGATGTCCCCTGCTTTGATCGCCCTTGCGGCGATGCCAACGGCGTCCATGCCGGAAGCACACAGCCGGTTTATGGTGCTGCCAGGCACCTCCACCGGCAAGCCTGCAAGCAACCCTGCCATGCGCGCAATGTTACGATTGTCTTCCCCGGCTTGGTTCGCGCAGCCCAGCACGACCTCATCGAGCTTTGACCAATCCACATGCGGTTGCCGCGCCATCAAACAGGCAATCGGCATCGCGGCCAGATCGTCTGTTCGCACGGCAGACAAGGCGCCGCCAAAACGGCCGATCGGTGTTCGCTGGGCATCGCAAATGAATGCGTGCATGACTCGCTCCTCCTGATGCTCAAATATAGCAAGTTTTCTCATGCCTCAAGGAAAACGTTACCAATTATCAAGAAAATCACAAATTCTGTAACGTATCTGAATCCAGATCACACTTCTTAATGCGGCTTGCTTGCTTTTCTGGATGTGTCAATTTTTGATAGCGTTATGCGTATCCAATCCAACCACAGCTACCCATCTCGCCGATCACCTGTGCTGGCGCAGAACATGGTGGCGACGTCCCAACCGCTTGCTTCTCAGGCGGGGGTATCGATGCTGGCGCGTGGTGGCAACGCTGTGGACGCGGCCCTGGCTGCGGCGATCACCTTGACGGTGGTGGAGCCAACTGGCAACGGGATTGGCTCTGATGCCTTCGCCATTCTTTGGGATGGTCAGGCGCTGCACGGTCTTAACGCATCGGGCAGATCGCCTGCGGGTTGGACAGTCGACCGCTTTGCGGGGTTGGATGAAATGCCCTATCGCGGCTGGGAAAGCGTGACTGTGCCCGGCGCTGTATCCGCCTGGGTAAAGCTGTCAGATCGCTTCGGTAAGTTGCCGTTTGCAGAACTCTTTGAGCCTGCTGTCCGCTATGCAGAACACGGGTTTCCCGTAACGCCCCTGATCGCTCAGCTTTGGCGGCGGGCGGCTGTGCAACTTGGGTCTTATCCAGGGTTTGCAGAGACTTTTCTACCCGAAGGACACGCCCCTGTTGCGGGAGCGTACTTCCACAGTCCCGGCCACGCTCGCACCCTGCGCCTCATTGCTGAAACCAAAGGGAAAGCGTTCTACGAAGGTGTGCTTACTGAAGAGATTGCCAGCTTTGCGCGTCAGCATGACGCGGCTTTGACGGTGGAGGATTTGGCGCGCCATCAAGCAGAATGGTGTGGGACACTCGCGAGGCGCTTTGACGCGGCATCGCTGCATGAGATCCCGCCGAATGGTCAAGGCATCGCCGCTCTGATGGGGCTGGGACTATTGGACCACACCGCGATCCGCGATTTAGATGCGGATGACGTACAAGCGCTGCATCTGCAAATCGAAGCGATGAAGCTAGCGCTACGGGATGCAGAGGCTTACGTCGCTGAGCCCAGCGATATGCGCAGTGTCAGGGCTGCCGATCTGCTCGATGACGGCTATTTGGCGGCGCGCGCGAAGTTGATTGATCCGAATAAAGCCACTGCTTTTGGCGCAGGTGCGCCGCATCATGGTGGTACAGTTTATTTGTCGGCGGCGGATGCCTCTGGCATGATGGTGTCATTCATCCAATCCAACTATGCGGGATTTGGATCTGGCATTGTGGTGCCAGGCACGGGGATCGCGTTGCAGAACCGCGGGGCGGGTTTCTCTCTTGATCCCACCCATCAGAATGTCGTGGGGCCGAACAAGCGACCGTTCCATACGATCATTCCTGGGTTTCTGATGCAGGACGGCGCGCCAAAGATGAGCTTTGGTGTGATGGGCGGTCCGATGCAAGCGCAGGGTCACGTGCAGATGGTGCTGCGCACGCAGCTATGGGGGCAAGATCCGCAGATGGCCGTAGACGCGCCGCGCTGGCGCGTGACGGAAGGGTTAGGGGTGGCGTGTGAGACAACGTTGCCCGAAGCCACGCTTGCACGGCTGCGGGACATGGGCCACGCTCTAACGCTTGAAGCGCCAGACAACGCCTTTGGATTTGGTGGTGCGCAGGTGATCGCACGGTTGGAGAATGGGGCCTATGTTGGCGGGTCGGATCCACGCAAAGATGGCGCGGCAGTTGGGTTTTAGTCAAGACGTGCAATCAACGACAGGAGGTGGGTAGAGCGAAATTTGAAGCACGACATTCCCTTTCATGGTTCCGCCCAACAGCTACTGTTGGCCCGCGCCGGTCCGCTCCCACGGGGCGGCGCGATTGCGCCACCCCTCGGACCGGCGCTTAGTCTTTTGGCGGCGACTCTAACGTCTTCCTTCAAACTGTTGCAACACCACATCCGCGGCCTCTAGCTGGCGGCGGACGGAGGCGGCAATCTGCACCGCCTCTGCCGTATCTCCATGCAGACAAATCGTATCGATCTGCGTCTCAATATGCTTACCGCTTTCGGTGATAATCGCCCCCGCCTGCACCATCTTGACCATGCGAGCGCCTGCACGCTCCGCATCATGGATCACGGCACCAGGTAGGCTGCGATCCACCAGCGTGGCATCAGCATTGTAAGCGCGGTCGGCAAAAATCTCTCCAGCCCAGGCGCAGCCGAGCTGTTCCACCGCCGTTTGCTGCGCCGTAGCGGCCAACACCATGATGATGAGATCGGGGGCCACACTTAGGGCCGCTTCATACAGATCGCGCGACATCACCTCGTCCTCGGACGCCATATTCGCCATCGCCCCATGCAGCTTTAGGTGCCGCACTTCTGCACCGACACTGCGCGCCATGCCCATCGCGGCGGCGACTTGATAGCGGACCTGGTTCTGCAACGTCGCGCGGGGCACCTGCATCCGGTTACGGCCGAAGCCCGCGATGTCCATAAAGCCTGGATGCGCACCAATGCCGACACCGTTTTGATGCGCCAGTCTCATCGTTGCGGCCATCACATCCGCATCCCCGGCGTGCCCGCCACAGGCAATGTTGGCTGACGTCACGATCTTCAACAGCGCGGCATCATCGCCCATTTTCCAAGGGCCAAAGCTTTCGCCCATATCGGCGTTTAGGTCGACGGTGATCATCTAGCTTTCCTTCTCAGACGGGTTCGCGGTGGCAGAAATCACACCGGAAATCAGTTGGTAGCGCAAGAGATCGGGGATCTGTGCTAGGTCGCGGATCAGGGGTGTGACTTTGGACGGTAACGCCTTCACCTCCGCTACGTATCGCGCCTGGGCCGCCGCCGCTACATCCGCATCCACGAAGGCAAAGGTCAACGGCGCACCCGCCTGCGCCTGCGCGACGCGCGGTAGGTCGCAGGGCAGCACCGTCCCGATACGAGGGTAGCCGCCCGTGGTCTGGCATTCGTACATCAGCACATAGGGCGCGCCATCGCCAGCGATTTGGATGTCGCCAGGGATCACCACCTCAGAGACGATGCTGAGCTGATCATCGGTGGAAAAGCCTTCGCCCTCGGCGTCCATCCGCACGCCCATCCGGTTGGCGCTGGTGCTGCGGCGAAAGGGGGTCGCGGTAAACCGCTGGATGGTTTCTGCTGCAAACGCCTCCGTCTGCATGGATGCGACAATGCGCAGCGGACCACCGCCGAAACGGTCGGTTTTGGGTAGGGTCAGTCCAACGGTGGTGGCGGGATCATGGCCGAGTGGCAGCACTTCGCCGTCTTTCAACAGCTCTCCTATCCCACCGCTCAAATGACTGGACCGCGCGCCCATCAGCAGCGGTGTGTCAATCCCACCGCCCAGGTGGAGATACCCGTAGCTTCCGTTCCGTACCCCGCCGATGGTCAGCCTCGCCCCTTTGGGCAAAGGATGGCTGGCGTTCCAGAGGATGGCGTCACCGTCGATCTGCGCTGTCATTTCAGCCCCGGTCAAGGCGATGCGGATGTCCGCGTCAGCGGTGAACACACCGCCTATTCCGGCCATCTCAATCACGGCGCAGTTCGGCGCTTGGCCCAGCAGCGCGGTCCCCTCATACAGGGCCGTACGGTCGGCGGCACCACCTGAGGTCAGTCCCAAAGCGCGAAAGCCGGGGCGGCCCAGGTCTTGCACGCTCATCGCGGGACCGGCTTGGTGGATTGTCAAGTGCGCGGTCATGACAGCGCCTCCGCCTCCGCGCCGCCATTGGTGTCGCTCTTTAACAGCCTGTCGAATGCGTGCCGGTCAATGGCTGGAAACGTCAACTCATCGCCTGGCGATAAGGCAAAGGGCTGCGCCGCGTCCGGCAGAAAGTTGTGGAACGCGGTTTGACCTACGTGCCGCCAACCTGTGGGGGCGGCGTTGGTGAAGATGATCAGCTGCTGGATCGCGACGATCAGCGCTCCTGCCGGGACTGATTTCGTCAGACCCTGCTGGCGTGGGATGTTCCAGTTAGCTGGCAGCATACCGGTATAGGGTTGCCCGGGTGCGAACCCGATGGTCAGCACACGCACCCGCGCCGTCGAAAGCTCTTGGATCGCCGTGTCGGGATCGACGCCTGCGAGAGTGGCCGCTTCTTCAAGCTGTGGGGCGAGGGCGGTGCCGTAAAGCGTGGGGATATGCCACAACGTGCGGCCAGCAGGCAGGGGTGCGGCGTACCAGTCGGCGCTGTCGATGAGGGTTTGTAGACGCTCCGAAAGAGCCTCGGCAGTATACATGGCCAGATCCACCTCGAGGAAGGTGGAGACAAGCGACGTGCTGGTCTCAGTCACCTCTGGCCAGTCCTGCGCCTCGACCGCGGCGCGGAAGGCAAGGGCGGCGCGGTTGGCAGGTTCCGACATCTGTGCGGCGAAAGTGACGAGCAGGCCAGAGAGGCCGACAGTCCGGATTTTGGGCCAGTCACTCATCGCTCAACGCCCAAGTGTAGAGACGGGGCAGGAGCATCGGCGTGAGGTACATCGGCAATTGCCAGCAGCCGATAAAGATCATCAGCGGGCCCAGGATATCGGGTGGCAGGGCAACCAGGAAGATCGCGATGTTGCGGTTGCCCGCGCCGATGGCAAGCGGCCCCGCGACAGGGCGCAGGGGAGAGCGGCGCAGAACCAAAAGCACGGCGAGTTGCAGCAGGTAGCTGATGGCGAAGGCGAGGAGCGCCCAACGTAAGACGCTCATCGGATCGGCGCGCAGCGCAGGGGTGAGTGCGGCCATCAGGCCGATCACGATGAAGGAGAAGGCGAGGACGGATGCGCCGTCGAGCGCTTTGATCTGCTGCTCGGACGGCTTCGGGAAGAACAGCGCGCGCAGGGCAAAACCGCTGCTGGTGGACAGCGTGATCACCATCAGCAGCATGAGGGCTGACCAGATGACGGCACCAGAGTCCGTGATCTGCGGCAGCGCGCTGAGGATGGGGAGTACCGTCAGCGGAAAGGCGGCAGTCCCTAGAACCAGGATTTGCATCATCCGGCCTGCATTCAGTCGCAGCAGCAGGGCGAGATTGACACTGCCCGTGATCGCAGGTGCGGCGGAGGTGAGTACGATGGCCAGCGCAGCGGGTGTTTCCTGAAGTCCCGCCAAGGTCAGCAAACTCAGCATTGCCAGCGGCACCAGCATTTGCAGCACGACGACCGACGCCAACCCCCAGCGCAGATCGCTGACGGCACCCAGGGCTGCTTCGTGTCCGATCCGCAGGGTCGTGAGGGTCAGGAGCAGGGCGACCATGATCGGAAGCCAAGGCACCAGGGTTTGCGCCACTCCAGGCAGCAAAAGCCCCGCCGCCAGCCCAGCAAGCAGACAGGTCCGCGCATGGGTGGAGGCGAGGCTGAGGACGTAAGAGAGCATTCATCGGTCCTAAGACGGTCCGCTGCGCATGTTGTCGGGCAACCAGGTGGCGATTTCTGGGAACCAGATCAGGACAAAAACCATCAGCACCATGATGCCGAACATCGGCAGTGCGGCTTTGGCGATGTAGCCCATTTCGTGATCCGTCATACCTTGCAGCACGAACAGGTTGAACCCAATCGGTGGAGTGATCTGTGCCATCTCAACCACCACAACGACGAAGATGCCGAACCAGATCAGATCAATGCCCGCGTCGCGCACCATCGGCTCGACGATCGCCATGGTCAGCACGATGGCGGAGATCCCGTCAAGGAACATCCCGAGGATGATGTAGAACACCAAGAGCATCATGAGCAGCTCAAACCGCCCAAGCTCCATCGCGGCGATGCCATCGGCTAGCGCGCGCGGCAGGCCGGTGAAGCCCATCGACAGTTTTAGGAAAGCCGCCCCCGCCAGGATCAGCGAGATCATCGCAGAGGTGCGCGTGGCCCCCATCAGTGACGCGCGGAAGCTGTCCCAGGTGAGGGAGCCTTGCACCAGAGCCAGCACAAGCGCGCCGATCACGCCAATGGCGGCAGCCTCGGTCGCTGTGGCGAGCCCTGCGTACATTGAGCCTATGACGACGGCGATCAGCGCAAAGACTGGAATCAGGAAGCGGGAATTGGCGAGCTTCTGGCCAAAACTCATGCCTTTTTCGATTGTCGGGTTCCAGCCCTTCGAGGTCACGCTGACAATCGCGACATAGGCCATGAACATGCCTGCCAGGACGAGGCCGGGGAAGACACCTGCAAAGAACAGCTTGGTGATGCTTTCGTTGACGGTCACACCGTAGACGATCAGCGCGAGCGAAGGCGGGATCATCAGGCCCAGCGTCGCAGCCCCGGCGAGTGTGCCGATCACCATGTTCTCAGGATAATTTCGCGCGCGCAGTTCGGGGATGGACATCTTGCCCACCGTGGTCAGCGTTGCCGCGGAGGAGCCTGAGACGGCAGCGAAGACGGTGCAAGACACGATATTGGTGTGCACCAAGCCACCGGGGAGGCGGGCGAGCCAGGGCGATAGACCTTTGAACATGTCTTCCGACAATCGCGTGCGGTAGAGGATCTCACCCATCCAGATGAACATCGGCAGGGCGGTGAGCGTCCAAGAGGAGGAGGATGCCCAGATCGTAGTGATCATCGTGTCACCGACGGGGCGGGTGGTGAACAGCTCCATCCCGACCCAGGCGACGCCCATCAGGGCAAGGCCGACCCACACACCGGTGCCCAGGAGCAGGAAGAGGACGAAGAGAAAGAGGATAATGGCATAAAGCTCGGTCATCGTCTTACGCCTCGTGGCTTTCGACCGTATCGCGGACGATGCGGTGTTCGCCCTTGATCAGCACGTGAAAGAAATTATCGGTCAGCGCCAAAGCCATCAGACCGGCGCCGATGACCATCACCGATTGCGGCATCCACATCAGCGTGGCGTCTTGGCCTTGGCTGACCTCTTTGAACTTCCAGGACCAATAAACAAACCAATAGGCGTAGTATGTGACGTACCAGGCGATGGCTGCGGCGAGGCCAAAGCACCAGATCTCAAGCCACCGCTTGGGGCCAGGGGGCACCGCATTCAACAGGATCGACACGCGGATATGCGCCCCCCGGTTCAGCGCATTGGCGAAGGCAAAGAAACTCGCCGCCGCCATGGCATACCCTGCGTAATTTGGCGCACCTGGAAAGACCTCTCCAGTCCAGCGGGCGACCATTTGCAGAACAATCAGCGTCAGGATTGCGATCAGGCACAGCGCGGCAAGGACACCAGCGGCCATATAAAGAAAATCAAGTATCTTGCGTATGGCGGCCATGGCACCCTCCCCACAGAAAGACGGCCCTGGAATGCGGGGCCGCCGATCAGATTAGTTTGACGCTTTGAATGCATCCACGATGGCCGCACCATCGGCGCCCGCTGCTTCCATCCACTCAGAAGTCATGGTCGCACCCACTTCACGCAGGCCGGACATCAGCTCATCCCCGGCTGGGCCGACGGTCATGCCACCAGCGGCCAAACCGTCCATCGTGAACTGTGTGTAGTCTTTGGACGCTTGCAATCCACGCGCTGCCGCCTCTTCCGCGCAGCCGATGATCGCCGCTTTGTTCGCGTCGGACACGCCAGACCATACGTCACCGTTTACCATGACGTAGTTATAGGGCAGCCAGGCATCGACTTCGTAGAAGTGGCTCAGGCTTTCCCAGACCTTGCGGTCGTAGCCTGTGGCACCGGAAGAGATCATGGATTCCGCGACACCTGTGGCAAATGCCTGAGAGATTTCCGCCGCTTCGATGGTCACCGGAAGCATGCCTGTCAGTTCGGCCAAACGGCTGGTGGCGTTGTTGTAGGAGCGGAATTTCAGCCCTTCCATATCCGCCACGCTGTTCACTTCTTTGTTGAAGTAGAGACCCTGTGGCGGCCATGGCACAGCGTAGAGCATGACGAGATTCTGCTCGGCCAACAATTCCTCCATCTTTGGTTTAGCGGCTGCGAAAAGCTTGGCGCTCGCGTCAAAAGATGGGGCCAGGAACGGTACGGAATCGAAGCCGAACACCGCATTTTCGTTCTGATGGCCAGACATCAGGCGTTCGCCGATCTGGACCTGCCCTGTCTGGATTGCCCGCTTGATGTCCGCGCCCGCGAAGAGTGACCCGCCGGGGTGCACGGTAATGTCGATATCGCCGTTGGTGGCACCTCGCACGCAATCAGCGAAGGCCACGCCGTTCTCTGAATGGAAGTTAGAGGCGGAATAGGCCATCGGCATATCCCATTTTTCAGACGCTATCGCCGGTAAAGCGCTGGTCAGAGCGACGGCTGCCGTGGCCAAGAGTGTTGCGGTGAGTTTCATGGTTTTCTCCCTTTTTGGAACGTGTTGGGTTACGAAAAACGTTGCGGGTGATACGGGCGCATATCAATGTTGATGGGTTGCCCCGCAATGAGCCCTGCAATCAGTCGGCCTGTTTTGGGACCGCCCGTCAAGCCGATATGATGGTGGCCAAAGGCGGTAAAGATGCGCTTTTCCCCGATTTCCCCGATCAAAGGCAAGCTATCGCTGGGGGCCGGACGGTGGCCAAGCCATTCAATTTCACCGGCGGCTTGCAAGTTAGGAAATGTCTGCTTTACCTGTCGCCTGAGTAAGTCGAGAGGTGCCTTTGAAGGCCCCGCATCCAACCCTCCAAATTCGACGATGCCAGCGCAGCGCAGACCTTGATCCATCGGTGTAGCAACAAACTTGCCACTGGCAATCATGAAGGGGCGCGCGGGACCGCCTGAAGCATCTTCAAAGACGATGTGATACCCACGCTCAGTCTCTAGCGGCACATCTATGCCCAACTTGCGCATCATCGGTTTCGACCAAACACCCGTCGCAAGCACTAAATCATCGCAGGGGATTACGCCATGGGTGGTCAAAACACCGGTGACGATGCCGTTGGTCTGATCAAAGTCTTTCACCTCTGCTGTCACGCAGGTGCCACCCATCTTTTGGAATGCACCTGCAAGCGCTTGGACATAGCCTCTGGGATCGCGGATAAATCCGTGGTTCTTCATTTTCGCCACACAGGTGATGTGCTGGCCGAGCATTGGCTCATATTCTTGCACCTCAGGTCCTTCTATGACCTCTGGAATGAAGCCGTTGTCTGCGCGTAGGCGCCAGATGTACGCCTCCTGTTCGAAGTCTTTTCGCCGACGATAGGCAAAGCAATAGTCGCTGTCCTGGACCCAGTGGCCTAGGCCAAGGTCGGCGCAAAGGCTTTTGTGTTGTTCAAGGCTATCGCCGATGATTGGAACCAGCTGCGTTGAGATGCGGCGGGTTTCCTGATCATTGGCATGGCCGAGATAGCGGCGCAGCCACGGCAGCAATCTCGGCAGATAGGCCCAGCGCATAAACAACGGAAAATCGGGGTCCAGCAACATCCCCGGCGCCTTTCGAAGCAAACCGGGCGTTGTCACGGGAACCATGGCGCAGGCGGCCAGGATGCCCGCATTGCCGTGGGAGGTGCCCGTGCCAGGTGCCGCCCTGTCGATCAACGTTACCTCAATGCCTGCACGACGCAGCCAGATCGCAGTCGACACGCCAACGATCCCCGCGCCGATGACAACAACATGCCGGTTCATCCTCTCTCCCTATCTGAGTGTGCGATCGCTGTAACGTGATTCCCTACTGCGTCGAGGATCGCAATAAAATTTAAAATATCAATAATTTGTTTGTAAATTGTAATTATTCCTGCCGACTTGCATATCTCTTTCCCAGGGCGCAGGAGGGGAAAGGGAGACTAATGGCGACGGCGAAGGACGGAATTTGAACCCTCCACCTCTGGGCATATTGATGTTGGATACGCGCTTTCCGCGCATTTTCGGGGACGTGGGGAATGCGCAGACTTGGCCGTTCCCGGTACGATACGCCACTGTTCCGCATGCCACACCGCAGGCAGTGGTGGGCGCAGATCCGGCCCCTTGGTCGAGGATTTTATCTCTGCGGGGCGGGGGTTGGTGACTGAAGGTTGTAATGCGATTGCGACAACTTGTGGGTTCTTGGCACTGATCCGACCGCGCCTTACCGAGGCATTGGGTGTTCCGGTTGCTGCCTCGGCTCTGGAGCAGGCCGCGCAAATCCATGCGTTGCTGCCCCCGGGGCGGACATTGGGCATCCTAACAATCTCTGCAAGATCACTGACACCGGAACATTTGCGGGTCGCGGGTGTACGGCCAGACGCGCCCATTCAAGGGATTGAAGAAAGCGACTTTGCAAAGGCCATTCTCGGAAATGCGCGCACTTTTGACATCGCGCGCGCGCGGGATGACATGGTAAAGGCGGCAAAACACTTCGTTGAGGTGCATCCACACATCGGAGCGATTATACTCGAATGCACGAATATGGTGCCCTATGCAGCTGATGTTGCGAAAGCGATCAGGCGCCCTGTCTTTTCGATCTACACGTATGTGCGGTGGTTTCACGCAGCGCTGCATCCGCATGTATTTCTAGGCGGTATAAACCAACAGAGGTAGAGGTCCCGGGTCAGGCCCGGGACGCTGTTTCGACTGACGCGGCGTTGCTTTTACGCTCTGGCGTCTTCCAAGATGAGATCGCTGGCCTTCTCGCCAATCATGATGGCTGGGGCATTCGTATTGCCCGAGACAATCTCTGGCATGATGGAACAGTCGGCCACGCGCAGACCCCGGATCCCATGCACGCGCAGCCGCGCATCGACAACGGCATCTTCGCCTGATCCCATCTTGCATGTGCCCGTCGGATGGTAAATCGACGCGGTGTTGTCGCGTGCCCAGTTGAGTGTCGCATCATAGTCCTGCATGTCGAGATCGGCATGAGGTCGAAACTCCTCTGAAATTTTCGACGTTAATGGAGCATGGCGCGCAATTTGGCGGGCGATGTTGACGCCTTTGACAATCGTCTGACAGTCGTTTTCCGTGGAAAGATAGTTCGGGATGATTTTTGGATAGTCGCGCGCATGGGAACTTGTGATTTTGATTTCTCCCTTGCTCTCAGGCCGAAGTTGACACACCGACATCGTGAAGGCCGAGAATTTATCGGCGCCCTTGCCCGGGTTCTCAGCCGACAGCGGCTGCACGTGAAACTGGATGTCGGGGGTCTCCAAATCCGCGCGTGTTTTCATAAAGCCCGTTGCGAGGCTTGCCGCCATCGTCATTGGACCGGCGCGAAACAACAGATACTTTAGCCCGATGCGCGCCTGGCCGAAAAGACTGCTCACTTCATCGTTGAGCGTTGGCTCATTGCACTTGTAAACAAGGCGGGCCTGAAGATGGTCTTGCATATTCTTGCCCACGCCGCTGAGGTGTTTGGCAACTGTAATGCCATGTTCTGACAGCGCGTCACCGTCGCCGATCCCAGAAAGCATCAGCAGTTGAGGGGAGTTGATCGCACCGCCAGACAACACGATCTCGCGCTCCGCTTTTACGGTTTTTTCGACCCCGCCTTTGCTAGTGTAAGTCACGCCGGTTGCGCGCCCATCTTCGATCAGAACTTTGCTGACATGGGCATGCGTTATGATGTGTAGATTTGGACGCTTCTTGACTGGATTGAGATACGCCACAGCAGCGCTGCATCGCCGACCATTGCGCGCGGTGAGTTGGAAAAATCCAACGCCCTCTTGTTTGGCGCCGTTATAATCTGGGTTAAAGGGATAGCCTGCGGCTTGCGCAGCGGCCACCCAGGCATCTGTGATGGGGCGTTGTATACGCATGTTTGAGACTGAAAGCGGTCCTTGATCCCCATGGAATTCGTCGGCACCGCGTTCGTTGCACTCGGCTCTTTTGAACAGCGGAAGCACGTCTTCCCAGCCCCAGCCAACATTGCCCATCTGCCGCCAACGATCATAGTCCTGAGGTTGGCCGCGCACGTAAAGCAGGCCGTTCAAGGATGAAGATCCTCCCAGCACTTTCCCGCGCGGCCACTCAATAGAGCGCCCGTTCAAACCAGGATCAGGCTCTGTCTTATAGCACCAGTCAACCGCGGGATTATGGATCGTTTTGAAATATCCAACCGGTATATGTATCCAAGGATTGAGATCCCGTCCACCGGCCTCCAACAGCACGACCTTGTGCTTAGGGTTTGCGCTGAGCCTGTTGGCAAGGACACAGCCAGCAGACCCGGCCCCAATCACAATAAAATCGGCATTCATTCGCATCTCCCTCGAGTATTGCAAATTTTTCTATACAGAAGCCTGATTCCACGCTACTCTTTTTTGAAACTATAGGTCTCAATAATTAAGAGCACACTTAAAACGGGAGGAACCACATGAGTGTTCAAGACAAACTAAAGGGCATTTCGCGCCGCGATTTGTTCAAACTGGCGGGCCAATATGGCGTGTCATCGACGTTGATGGCGGCGGGTACATTCGGCGGCGCGATGAGTGTTGCCAACCTTGCTGCGGCTGCGGAATCAACCTACGAAAAGCGCTTCGCCAAAGAGCCAAAGTTCACTCTCAAGTTTGGCGCAGCCGGGTTTAACGCCCGCAACTTGCTGATTGAACGGGCAGGTTGTCTTGAATTCGCCCGCGATCTGGAAAGCCGGACAGACGGTGAAATTCGGGTGGAGTTCATCGGCGACAATCAGATTTGCGGTCAGGTTTCCTGCGTTGAGAAGACCCAGCAAGGCATCGTCGATATGTATGCTGCCTCCACACAGAACTCTGCTGGTGGCGCGCCATATCTGAACGTCTTGGATTACGCTTACATGTTCCGTAATCGGGCTGACCAATACTACTTCCTCTATTCTCCAAAATCTCAAGCGATGTTGCGGGAGCCTTATGAGCGCCGCCATGGTCTGAAGTTCCTGTTCTCTCACGCGGAACTTCGCGGTATTCAGTTGGGTCTGGCCTGGCAGGAAAGAGATACAGTTACCTCGGTTGAGCAGCTTTTCGGCACTAAGAACCGTGTGACCGGCACGCAGTTGGGTCGGATTGCCATGACAGCGCTGAACCTCAATCCTGTGCCGGTGGCTTGGGAAGAGACGCTCGACGGCCTTAAGCAGGGCCTAATTGACGGTGCAGAGACATGGGCATCTGCTGTGGCATACGCCAACATGTCGCCTGTGGTGTCGCAGTCAGTACACCTCAACTTCTTCTGCGGGACAGAGCATACCGCGATGAGCGCATCTGTATTTGACAGCTTGGGCGGCGAGTTACAGGACGCGGTGATGGAATCTGCGTATCTTGCCCAGGTTCATGTACAGGCCGCGAATGAGGCAGCCTTGGTCAAAACTGTCGGCCAGTCCGATCCTCAGCTCCCCGGCACGATCTTTGCCCAGAACGGTGTGCGCAATGCGTTCTTGTCGGACGCTGAGATCAAGAAGGCCGAGGAAATGTGCTCGCCTGAGTTCCAGCCGCAACTGTGGGAGCAGTGGCGCGAGCGGATCAACGGCTGGCAAGGTGGCGCAGATACCTATCAGGAAATCTACGACGAGGTGCGTCAGCTTCCCGCTGATACGCTTCCCGAAAACGTGGAACCCCGTCGCTGGTGGAAAGCGTAAAGCAAAGCTAAGCTTAGAAGGTCGGCCTCAGCATTGGGGCCGACTTATGTGTCCAAGAACGCAGAGAATGCGTCGATCAGGGCACGCTGGAACAAGGGAGGGACGCCAGATGTCTATCTGGTCAGACATGACGACCATCGTCAGCGCGACGTTGAGTGGTGACATAAATTTCAACGTGGTTAAGGCCTATCGATCTCCGGCGGCATGGCTGGTGTTTGGCCCCGTTACTTTGGTCGGTGCGGTCTTATTCTACTACCGAGAACGACTTGCCGAACAGTTTGAAGGTCGTCTGGGGTATGCCGCGACGAAATTTACTCATCCCTTGATCGCTCTCATGTTGGTTTTGGGCCTATCGGCTGCGTTCTTGCCACCTGTCGCGGCCTTTCTTTCCGGTATCACCGGCGACAATTTGGGTTTGATCGTCGTTTTCATCCCGATCTTGTTGATGTTGATAGAGCGGACACCTGAAAGAACCATCGTGATCTATTGCTACATCGTGATGGCTGCGATCATCTTCATTGGCGTGATCCAGCGCTTTGTTTTCTCGGTTCAAGTGCCTTGGTCCACGACAATCCCGCCATTGCTGTTCATGATCATGGCTTGGTATGGGGCGACCTTTAACATCCGCATGCGCACGCATCTGAGCTTCACCGAATTTCGCGGTAAGTTCGGCCGCCGGGGGCAGCTTTTCTGGCTGACGTTCGACAATGTGCTGTGGCTTGCCTTCTGCGTTATCGCCGTCACGACCACGTCTCGTGTGACCGTAAACACCTATGACAACTTCGCCATCGTACTGGGCACCGATGACGTGATGCGGTGGTGGTTCATGGTCACGATGCCGGTGTGTTTCACCCTTCTCGCTGCGCGGGCTTTGGAAAATATCGTTGAGGATTTTGGTAAGTACCGAGAGGGCGGCCCAATGATCGAACAAGCCGTAATCGGGGGGGATGCATAATGACTGACGGCACATGGATTACGTTGATCTCTCTCGCGGTGACATTTCTTTTCATGATGGGAACACCGGTTCTGCTCGTTATTTTTTACTGGGTGGTTGGATGCAGCTTTGTGCTGGATCTCACGCTTGATAACACTGGCGCCGAACTTTTGAACGTGTTCAAGGATGGCTTTGCGTTGATGGCCATGCCACTTTTCATCTTGACCGGTGATTTGATAAACAAATCAGGCATTGCAAAGCGATTGTCCGACTTCGCTTATGCCTGCTTGGGGTGGCTGCGCGGTGGCCTTGCCATGGCATCGCTTGGGGCCTGCGGATTGTTCGCCGCAATCTCGGGGTCTAACTCGGCCACGACGGCAACCATTGGATCAATGTTGCACCCAGAAATGGTGAAAGGTGGCTATGACGAGCGTTTCTCTGCCGCGACTGCGGCAGCAGGGGGAACCGTGGGTATTATCATCCCGCCTTCGATCATCTTTATCGTATATGGGTTTTTGATGAACCTGCCCATCTCTGACCTGTTCATTGCGGGGCTGATCCCTGGGTCACTGATGGTGCTCGCGATGATGGTTGCGTGTTTCATCGTGTGTTCGATGAACGGATGGGGATATCTGATTAAACTGTCCGTTTCTCGTGTTTTGAAAACGGGCATCGGCGCTTGGCTTGGGTTTTTCGCCATTGGCTTGGTACTTTGGGGGATCTACACCGGGAAATTCTCACCGACAGAGGCGGCAGGCGTGACGGTGGGTTTCTGTATCATTGTGGCGATGATTAGCTATCCAGCGAATAAAGTTCTAGGGATGAGCCCGGATACGCCCGTTGAGCAAAAGTCGGTCACGTCGATGTTCGTGGTTGAAGGTTTCACCCTGCGAGAGATTCCATCGATTGTCGTGCGCTCGGCGCAAATCTCAGGTATCTTGGCGCCCTTGATCGCGGTATCGGTGGTGATGCAGCAGATCTTGTCTTTGCTCGGCGCGCAAGAAGTCATCGGCGGCTTTGTGACCAGCATGGGCGGCTACTATCCCGTTTTGTTTACCGCGATGGCAATCGTGTTTGTGTCCGGCATGATTTTGGAATCGCTGCCCGTGACCATCATTCTGGCACCCATCCTGGCCCCGATTGCGCATTCAGTAGGCGTTGATCCGATCCAATTCGCGGTTATTTTCTTGGTTGGGGCATCAATCGGTTTTATCACGCCGCCCTATGGTCTTAACCTATATGTGGCCTCGGGGGTGACGGGGGTGCCATACTTTAGGCTGCTGCGCTATGCCACCGTGTATTTGTTCGCGCTAATCGCTATCTGGTTCTGTGTGGCCTACTTCCCGTCTTTATCTAAGACGTTGTTGCCGGGCGGGTTCCTTTTCGAAACGCTCTCAGGGCTAGGAGGAGGATAGGTTGCTTCGCAGCCCGCGGGCTAAGGAAAGAGAGTTGGGAATGGCTGATGCAAGCGATCTGGAGAAAACGATCCCGACAAATCTTCGATTGCTCATGCTTTTGGAAGAGATTGCGCGCGTGGGCTCTCCCATCACTCCGACCGTAGCGAACGAGGCGTTGGGACTGCCCAAACCAACGATCCACAGATTGTTCCATCGGCTTGAAGAGCAAGGGTTTCTGCAGCGCGACATTGACGGCAGGTCTTATTCAGCGGGTCAACGTCTGCGCAAGATGTCGCTGAATGTGTTGTCCTCTACCAGAATACGCACTGTCCGGTTGAGTGTGCTAAACGCAGTCAACGAAGAGATCGGTGAGACATGCAACATCGCAGCGCCTGACAGAACCGGGATGGTTTATCTTGAGCGGGTGGAAACCAAATGGCCCTTGCGCATTCAGCTTCCCATCGGATCGACTGTGCCATTCCATTGCACTGCAAGTGGGAAACTGTACCTCTCCTCCCTCGAACCGCGATTATTGACAATGTATCTGCGCACGGCCGTTTTGGAGTTTCAGACAGCCCAGACCCTGACCGATCCTGACGCTGTAAGGCATGCGATCGAGGAGATACGGGAAAACGGATACGCCACCGATAATGAAGAGTTCATGGACGGTATGGTGGCGATCGCAGTCCCTATTCAGGATGATTTGGGACGGCTGATGTCCACCCTTTCGGTCCACGCGCCCATCCAGCGCAAAAGCATGGCGGATTTGATCGGCCACCTGGACCGGCTGCGCGCTGCCGCCATAGATTTGTCAAAATTGGTGCTGCGCTGAAGGTTGCAGCCACCCGTTCTGAAATGAAACGTGACTGACGCCCGCCAGCTTTTTGACGCGGTGGAGTTCGGCCTCGAACGCCTGCTGTCGCTGTTTACCCCATTTCATTTTACCTTCAGGCCAAAGGGCCTTCACGTAAAGAACGTCTTGATCGCGGAAGGCTTTCATATCCACACGCGCGATAATTCTGTCGCCTTGCAGTATCGGAAAGACGTAGTAGCCGAAGGTCCGCTGTGCTTCCGGAACAAAAACTTCAATGCGATAATCGAACCCGAAGAGTTGCTTCGCACGTTTCCTGTCACGGAGTGCCGGGTCAAAGGGGCTGAGCAACCTAAGTCGACACGTCGGCTTTTGCTCAAACGCGGCATCCTCAAGTAGGTCCGGTTTGGCAAAGACATTTTTCACACCGCCATCGGCACATGTGATTTCGATCATTTCAAGCGCACCCTCGGCGCATTTGCGCGCGCACCAGTCGCGCGTTTCCTGCGGTGTGAGATGTGCCCAAAACGCAGCTAATTCCCCATGTGTGGCGAAACCAAGTCGCGCCAGCGCCTGGTCACAGCACCAATTCACGGTGGCGGCATAATCTGGCGTATTTTGCGGATCAAGCAGGCTTCTTTCAATCACACGCTCTGTCAGATCGTAGCGCTTTTGAAAGCCGTCTCTGCCGACAACGGTAAGCGCTCCGCTGCGCCATAAATACTCAAGCGCTGTTTTCGATGGGTGCCAATCCCACCATCCCCCTGATCCCCGTGCTTCCCCTTTTCCGACATCCGCAGAGCAACAGGGCCCTTCCAATCGGATCTGATCAAGCACTTTTTGGAACTGCTTTTCAAAGCCTGCACGCCGTTGCGATCGCCACCGTTTACGCAGTTTTTCTGCATCGCGCTTTCGCCGCAGGTCCCAGTATGGATAGAACTGCATTGGGATGACGGCGGCATCATGGGTCCAATGTTCAAAAAGGGCACCATGTTTCTCGTACAGGGTTTTTAGATTTCTCGGTCGATAACGCGGCCTGCGGCTGAAGAGGATGAGGTCATGCGCCCGTGCGACCGTGTTGATGCTGTCCAGCTGCACAAAACCCAGTTGCACGATGAGATTTAACAGCTCGCCACCATGAGCCTCGCCCTGCGGTGGCTGCAAAAGCGCATGCCGATGCAGGAAGACCCAGCGTGCATCACGATTGGATATCCTAATCAATACGCCCTTCGCTGTCGTCGCAGCGTATCTCCAAAAGTGAGTGTGGGCGTTAGGGAGACATGTGCGTCAGTCTCTGTCTGAGGTGTCTCAAGTGTTTTGTTGAGCAGGATCTGAGCGGCGGCTTGACCAATTTCTTTGCGGCAAGCATCCATCGTTGCCAATTGCTTTGGCAAACCCTTTAGAAGATCGATGCCGTTGAAACCGGCCAGGCCAATTTGGCCAGGGATATCAATTCCTTGATCGATGAGATAGAGCAGCCCGCCCGCGCCTATCATGTCGTTTGAATAGTAAAGAAAGTCCAGATCAGGAGAGTTTTCGAGCATTTGCTGGGTCATCTCTCGCCCTTTAGCCAACGCCGACCCGCCAGAGTAGAAAGACCGATCTTCAATTTCGACCCCCGCTTTTGCAAGCGCTTCGGTGAACCCTTCAAATCGTTTGCGTGCCCTGTGATCAAGCGGCATCTTAGTGCCCATGAAGCCGATGCGTGAATACCCTTCTTTCAGGATCGCCTTGGCCATTTCTCGCCCTGCACGGCGGTGTGAAATCCCGACCATGGCATCAATGGGTCGACCGTCTATATCCATGATCTCAACCACTGGAATGCCCGCGTTTTGCAGCATTGCGCGTGCGGCATCAGAGTGTTCAAGCCCAGCAATGATCACGCCAGAGGGCCGCCAAGACAGCATCTCATAGAGCACGCGTTCTTCTTTTTCGGGCAAATAATCCGTCACGCCGATGACAGGTTGAAGGGGTGTATCCTCTAGGACCTGATTTATTCCGCTAAGCACCTCGGGAAAAACCATGTTGCCCAGAGAGGGGATAATCACCGCGACAAGGTTCACGCGCTGCGATGCAAGCGACCCTGCTATTTGGTTGGGAACGTATCCAAGCTCTTTCGCTGCGGCCAGCACACGACGGCGCGTCGTTTCTGAAACCTCTCCTTTATTTCGCAACACGCGGCTCACCGTCATCTCAGAGACGCCGCATGCGTCAGAGACATCGCGTAGAGTAAGTGGGCGTTTGGATGATGTGTTCAAGAAAACGTTCCTAAGGGCTTCGCTGTTTGTTACCTAACGTGCGCATCCCCCATCGTTCAAGCAATTGGCTTTCATAAATTACGCCGGCCGGGGCATTATCCATCAGCGTTGTTAAGAATGAAGTTCCTGATCGCTGCGGCTGCTTTTTTGGGTTTGTCCGCCACCACACCGTGCCCGCATTCCTGAAACTTGAGATAGGTAACTTGATCTGACGGAAGCCCCGCCACGATTGCGTCGCTAAAGGCGGGTGGTGTTATCGGATCTTCTTCGCCCACCATGACCAAAACAGAGCAGGGGATGGTGTTGAGTTTGCTGCGATAATCAAACCGTCCATGTTCATTTTTAGGACCGTTGAACCATAGTGCTGTTTCGTTTCGCCACATGACCCGAGACAACCAATCGGTCGAGACGTCTTTTCGGTAGCTGTAGAATGGCACGCATCTTTCACGATAAAGCGCGCGCGCCGCGTCTGTCGGGTTTTCCCAATAGCTTTCTGCGATGCGGCGGATTTCTGTGCCGCCCTGCCGTTCGAACGCCTCGTAAATGTCGCGGAAATCAACTTTCGCCGCGGTGCTGATCAAAATGATGGCGCCAGCGTGATTTGGGTACTTTGTAGCGTAAGCAAGCGTGACAAATCCGCCAAAGGATGTGCCCACAACGATGGGTTTTTCAATTTCCAAAGCGTCACAAAACGCCTTTAGATCTTTGCTCCACTGATCCAAATTCCAGCTTGTGCTGTCACAAAGATCGCTGCGTCCATTCCCGCGTTGATCATAGTAGACCACCTGGGCGATATCGGTGAACTGCGCAAAGTAGGGCTTTGCAACGCTGTGATCGCCACCAGGGCCACCGTGTACCATCACGATGGTTGGCTTTTGCCTCATCGCCGGGCCAGCGGGAAACAAGAGCTGCCCATCCACGTCAAAAAACAATCGGGCGCCATTGACTGAAACATACATGCGCGCTCTCCCTGGTTTAACGCCGCCTGGGTGGAAGTGTTTCACAAATATCCCCGCAAGCAACACGGAATGAGGGCGGCGGCGGGGATAGCTGAAACGTAAGCATTTACCATCAAGCGATGCGACGACTGAGTGGCCTGACCCTCATGCCCGCTGTTTAAATGTCAAAACCGGGGAGATCGCTCAGATATGCTTCAAAAAACTCGGTAAAGGTCGCGACAAGCGGTGGAAGCGTTTCATAGGGCGGATAGAATAACGACAGCCAAAGGGGCGAGATCTCCCAATCGTTCAGTATCTCAACGATATCGCCTTGCTCTATGCCGTGGGACGCGTGAAACTCCGGCAAAACGGCGATGCCGAAACCCCTTTTGACCATCTGGTACAGTAAATCCCCGTTATTCGAGTGGATCGCGCCGCTGGCTGTCACCGGGCGCTTTACAGAACCTTTTTGAAAGCGCCACACTTCTCGCTCTGTTGTGTGGCCGTATGAGAGGCAAAGCCGCCTATCCAATGCGTCGGGTGTTTCTGGTTGCCCGTGATTGGCAAGCAGCTTTGGTGACGCCACAGCCAGCATGCGTACTTTGCAGAGTTTACGCCAAATCGTGGATTTATCATCGGGCGACCCGGAAATGCGTATCGCCAAATCACATCTGTCATTGACGACATCAATCAGGCTGTCCGTCAAATGAATGTGCAGGTCGATATCTGGATAGGCCACTCGAAAGCGATCCAGAAAGTCTGGCATCAATCTCAGACCGAAAGACATTGGTGCGTTTACTTTCAGATGCCCTTTAAAGGGTTGAAGGTCGCGCCCCAACTCTTCTTCAACTTGGTCAAACGCTTTGACTAACGGGCTATACCGTGACGCGACAAGAGCACCTGTGGAGGTTAAGGAAACCTGCCGCGTGGTGCGCAGCAAAAGCTGTCGTCCGAAATCTGCTTCTAACTTTGCGATGATGCGGGTGACAGATGCAGGCGTCATATTCAACGATTTTGCCGCCGCTGCAAAGCTCTTCAGCGTGGCAACCTCCAGAAAGACGCGTATCGGTTTCAGATCGTACATAGCTGAGCGTTATCATAAAATGACGCTATGTGCTCAATTCCCGCTACATCGCCTTTTTGCAGTTCTCTCTTGATCTATTTCGCAACGCGATTGTGTTGACTGCAAATACGTGCACGGAAATCCTGCGAAACTGCTTTGGCGACAATAGACATTCAAGAGACTGCGAAATCTCTAATCCATAGCGGTATCGCCTAGGTGAAACTCTGGCAGACTATCCAGGGCTTCTTGCAAGGCGTTGCCCCATTTATTGGCGATGGTTTGCACGTATCTGTCTTCTGCCTCGATGCGGCCGTGCTGCCCCAGGCGCAGTGTATTGGTTTGATAGACGTGAAAATCAAAAGGTGCGCCGACAGTCAGGTTGGCCTTTACGGTCGAGTCAAAACTGACGAGCAACAGCCGCATGGCGTTTTCAAAGCGCATCTGCGGATCGTAAGCGCGGACAAGGATGGGTCTTCCATATTTTGTTTCACCGATCTGAAAAAACGGCGTGTCTGGCCCTGCCTCAATAAAGTTACCCTCTGGATAGATGAGAAACAGGCGCGGTGGGCCGCCCGCGATTTGCCCACCCAGTATAAGTGTCGCACCGAAGGTGCTTGCCGCGCGCTGACCAGCCTCGTCATGCTCTGCGATCACGTCCCGCAAAACATCTGCCACAAGCTGCGCGGCTTGAAACATGGATGGCACGCCCAAAAGCGAGGGCATTCTATCTTCCTGAGCCTTGTTGCGTTCATCCAAAAGACTGACCACGGACTGGGTCGTGGCGAGATTTCCTGAGGATAAAAGAGTGATGACCCGCTCGCTAGGTGTTTCCCAAATCGACATTTTCTTGAAAGTTGAAATATTGTCGAGCCCGGCATTGGTGCGCGTGTCCGACATAAAAATCAGCCCATCGTCGAGCATCATTCCCACGCAGTAGGTCATGTCAACTGCCTCATTGCTGCGCGACCTCAATCTGCACCTCAAGTGCTTCATCAGCGCCGCCAATCCGGGTGCCCGAAACAGGGGCAGCGTCACGATAATCCGCGCCTGTTGCGACACGGACATATCGCGCGTCAGGGGAAATACCGTTGGAGATATCAAAACCAACCCATCCAAGATCGGGAAGATACGCTTCTGCCCAGGCATGCATGGCCTGCTGCGTCACCCGGTCATTCAACATCAGATATCCTGAGACATAGCGACAGGGGATCTCAAGCGCGCGCACACAGGCGATAAAGACATGTGTGTGGTCCTGGCAAACACCTTTGCCCGCCGCCAGGGCATCTTCCGCAGTCCAATCGGGATGAGATGCGCCAATCTCATAGCGCACCGCCTTGCGGATCGTTGCCGAAAGCGCGTGCAGCCCTTCAACGGACATGTCGCTCCCATTTTCGCGCAACAAGGCGCGTACACCCGCCTTTGCCTCTGTTTGAGGGGTTGAGGCACGGTAGAGCCAGAGAGGAGAAGGCCCGCGATGCGCGCCAACCACGCCGTGCGTATTGTTGAGTTCAACATCACCTTCAGACACGATTTCAACCTCAACTGCGCCGCGATCAAAGCTAATCAGCTCTGTCATGTTGTGATGATGATCTCTGAACGACAGTTCTTTAACGCCGCCTGTGACTTGCGTTCGCCAGTTCCGGACGCTCTGCTGAAGCGATGTCTTGGGTGTTTTGCGCAATTGCTGCAGCCCAAAGGTGACGGGCTCTGAAAAACGGTAGCGTGTCACGTGATGTATCTTTAGGTGCATCGTCTTATTCGTAAAACCTGAAATCAATTTCGATCTGTTGCGCGATTTTGGCTAGTTGTCCAAGAACAGCTTGAATGAACTCATGCAAGCCAAACTCAAAAACCGCCTCAACATCATGGGTTAGATATCTGTTCTCTAGCTTGCGTACCATTTCTTGCGACGGCATCAGCTTGGTTGATCGCGCGTTGAGATATCGCAGATTGTCTTTCAACTTGGTGACGCAGAAGGCGAGGCTACGCGGCATCCGTCGGTCTAGGATGAGGAAATTTGCAATTTCCTGTGGGCCGCCGCCAGCACCATAGGCCATGCGAAAACCACCGCGGGCTGAAACAGACCGCAGGATGCTTTCCCATTGAACATTGTCGATAGAACTGCCCACTGCGCTGACAGAGGGCAGCAGAACATAGTATTTTACATCTAAGATACGTGCGGTGTTGTCCGCACGTTCCAGAAAGGTCCCGATGCGCAGGAAATCATACATGTCATTTCGCATCATCGTTCCGTGAACCATACCCCGCACCAGCGCAGTATTTTGCCTGATCGCACCCAAGACCGAAGGAAGATCAAGCTCCGCCACGCGGCGGGCGAGGATTTTGCCGGTTTTCATGTGAGTTGCATTGATGGCTTCCCAAACTTCGCCGGTAATCGCCGTCCGAACGAGGCGGGCATTCTGACGCGCCGCTTCGATGCAGGACCTAATAGAGGACGGGTTGGTCCGGTCACGGGTAAGCCAATTGATCGCTGTTTCTTTCGTCACCGTCTCATGCGCGGTTTCAAAAGCCTGATGTGCGGCAGCCGATTGCAGAACCGAGCTCCATTCATCATCGGTGCTGCCAAAGCGGGTCAACGCGATACGCTGACCCGTTTCAACCAAACGCGCGGTGTTTTCTGCCCGCTCTAAATAGCGAGAGAGCCAGAAAAGCCCGTTTGCGGTTTTTCCCAACATCTCGCTTAATCCTTTAACACCCAGGTGTCTTTCGTTCCCCCGCCTTGCGAAGAGTTAACCACAAGCGACCCTTTTTTCAGCGCTACGCGGGTTAAACCACCCGGTGTCACATGCACCTTACCAGGGCTGACCAGAACGAACGGACGCAAATCAACATGTCGCGGCGATAGACCCGCGCGCGAAAAGATCGGTACGGTAGACAAGCTCAGCGTGGGCTGGGCGATGTAATTGGCCGGCCGCGCCAAAAGTTTGCGACGGAACGCAGCTAGATCCTTTTTCGTGGCTGTCGGCCCGATCAGCATTCCGTATCCGCCGGAACCATGTACCTCTTTCACCACCAGGTCTTTGAGGTGATCAAGCACGTAAGAAAGCGCCTCCGGCTCAGAACATCGCCAGGTCTGAATATTCTTTAGGATTGGCTGTTCACCAGTGTAAAACTCCACGATTTCAGGCATGTAGCTGTAGATCGCTTTGTCATCGGCAATACCTGTGCCAGGGGCATTTGCGATTGTGATATTTCCCGCCCGATAAACATCCATGATGCCTGGCACACCCAGCGTGCTTTTGGGATTGAAGTTAAGCGGGTCGAGAAAATCATCGTCGACGCGGCGATAGAGCACATCAATTGCCTTGTAGCCGCGTGTGGTGCGCATTGCGACGCGTCCTTCGATCACGCGCAGGTCATGGCCTTCAACCAATTCAACGCCCATTTGATCCGCCAGAAACGCGTGCTCAAAATAGGCCGAATTGTAGATCCCCGGCGTCAATACAGCCACGACTGGGCCGTTAAGGCTTTTTTCAGGCGCACATTTTGCCAACGACCGACGCAGATCCACGGGATAATTTTGCACTGGCTGCACACGGTTTTGCGAAAATAGCTCGGGGAACATCTGAAGCATCGTCTCGCGGTTCTCTAGCATGTAGCTGACGCCAGAGGGGGTTCGTGCGTTATCTTCTAGAACGTAAAATTCACCCGGCCCCGTGCGCACCAGGTCAATGCCTACAATGTGCGTATAGACGCCTCCGGGCGGTTCCACGCCAATCATGTGAGGCAGAAAGGCGTTGTTGCGGCTGATCATGTCCTGCGGGATCCGTCCTGCCTTAATGATCTCTTGCTTGTGATAGATATCGTAGAGAAACGCATTTATCGCGCGCACACGCTGCTCGATGCCTCGGGAAAGCCTGTGCCATTCCAACCCAGAGATAATTCGCGGAATGATATCAAAGGGGATCAAACGCTCTTCTGCCTCGGCCTTTCCGTAGACGTTGAATGTGATCCCGGTGAGCCGAAACAGTTCTTCAGCGTCACGCTGTTTGGCGCGCAATCTTGCGGGGTCTTCCCCGTCGAGCCAGGCGCTGAATGTCCGGTAAGGCTCGCGCAGGCCCTCGCCTAAGCCCCACATCTCATCAAAATAGGTGTTTTCATCCATGCACTATCCTCACTGCATGACCAAGTACACGCAACTGCTTGTCAAACAGAGTGAGTTGTTTGCCGTGATTTACAAGGTCGTTGGCAAAGATGGGTCGCAGAGGCAAGCCTAAAATTTAGGCATGCCTCCAGATACAACGCCTCCGCTGCCTCTCTTCCCTCGGCGATTGTGCGCTGACCCTTGGCCTTGGACGCGTTTCCCGATCTCGCTTTCCGGTGGGTAGCGGCTGATGTTCAGGTCCGCAGACAACAAGTTCCAAGTCTTCTCAGGCAACGATCATCGTTTTCGCAATTTCGGGTTCAGCGCGTCGTTCATTCCATCCCCAACCAAAGAGATCGCCAAGACAGTCACGAAAATGGCCAACCCTGGGATCGTCACGGTGTAGCTTGCATCAAGAATGTACTGTCGATTGGACCCTATGATTTGCCCCCAGCTCACAACATTTGGATCCGTCAGGCCAAGAAAGGAAAGGCCCGCTTCAAACAGGATCGCAGACCCCACCATCAGGGCAGATTGCACGATGATGGGGGGCAGTGCGTTGGGCAGTATAACGCCAAACATCAGCTTTCTGTTGGTGGCACCCAAAGCACGTGAGGCTAGAACGAATTCCATTTCCTTTAGTCGCTGAAACTCTGCCCGCGTGATCCGGGCAACGGCTGTCCAACTGACGACACCGATGGCAAACGTGATCATGGGAAGCGATGCGCCAAATAAGGCGACCAGCACCATCGAGAAAAGCAGGGTCGGCAGCACCTGGAAAAATTCCGTGAACCGCATGAGCACCTCTTCCGTCAAGCCACCATAATAGCCCGCCAATGCACCGATGGTCACGCCGATGAAGATTGATACCAGCGCTGCTGAAAGGCCAATCAGCAGTGACACGCGCGCGCCGCTTAAAATCATCGCGGTAAGATCGCGCCCCAGATAGTCTGTTCCCAATAGAAAACCCTGTTCACCAGGGGGTGAAAATGGGGACCAAACCATCTCAAACGGGTCGGTTGGGTACAGAATAGGTCCAAACACTGCGCCTAAGACAATCAGCGCGAGCACAAAAAGACCCAGCAGCGCTGCTCTGTTCGCAGCGAAATATCCCCATGCCTCACGCGTGGGAGAGCGAGAAACAGGAGACAGTGCAGGATCAAGATCGCTCATTCGCTGCCGCTCCTGATCCGTGGGTCCATTGCCCGCAACACCATGTCTGTGATCAGATTGCCAACGACCACAACCAGGGACGAGAAAAATAAGATGCCGAGGATTGTCGGCGTGTCGCGCGCGATGATCGACTGAAAGGCCAGCGTGCCAAGCCCCGGCCAGCTAAAAACTGCTTCCACCAGAACCGCGCCAGAGAAAACGGCAGAGAATTGCAATCCGGCAAGCGTGACGACCGGTGACATCGCATTGCGCAGCGCATGCGCATACACCACCTGACGATCGGGTAATCCTTTGGCATAGGCGGTGCGCACAAAATCTGAACGAAGCGTCTCCATCATCGTTGCCCGTGCCAAGCGTGAATAAAGCGCAAGAAAGACCGACGCGAGCGTGACCATGGGGAGAGCAAGATGGCGCAAGACATCGGTGGTTTGAACCCAAAGGCCCCCTTCGACGGTGACGTCACGCATTCCCGAAACCGGGAAAAGCTGGATGTTGAGCGAAAAGGCGATCAACAAAAGGATGCCCGTCCAAAACACCGGTGCTGAAAAGCCAAACAGCGCGATAAATGTAACCGCGTGACTGATCAGGCCGTTCGGACGCTGGGCAGAGATTGCCCCCAGAAGAACGCCGATAAACAACGCAATCAGTTGCGCTGAGATCACCAGCAGAAGCGTTGCAGGCAGTCTTTCAAGGATCAGGTCGACGACAGGGCGATTGTAAAAAAAGGAATACCCCAAATCTCCGGCTGCGACGCCGCCAATGTATCGTCCAAGCTGCACGATAAAAGGCTGATCCAGACCATAATCAGCCCTGATGCGGTCAAGCAGTTCCTGATCCGCACCGCCCATCGATTGACTGATCGTGTCCGCAACATCACCCGGCGCTAGGTGCATGAGAGAGAAATTGAGCACGAGAACCGCCAGCAAGAGTGCCACGGCATAGAGAACACGAACAACGGTGTTGCGCATCAAATTCACAGCTTAGACAGGTCCTTTGACATCATCTGCCGGGTGATGACCCGACAGATGACAGCGTTCGGTCTCATTCTTTGAGATAGGTCATGTCGATGGGTGTAGATGTGCCCCAGATCCCCAAGGGTGGGTTCCCAACCTTGTCGGAATACACCGTATGATAGGGAAGCGTGTTGGTGTGATACACAGGCAGCTCTGTCGCGATGATTTCCTGAAATTCTTTGTAGAGCGCCTTGCGCTTTTCCAGATCGATTTCCACCGCCGCCATCGCCAGAAGCTCGTCAACGCGGTCGTTCGAATAGCCTTGCGTGTTGGACCATACGCCTTTGCCGATGTTGTCTGACACATATGTGCGATGCACGCCGATGACAGGGTCACCCCAGTTGAACACCGTGTCCCAACTCATGTCAAAGTCCATCTCGCCCATGCGCTTGGCCCAGGTCGGGAAATCTGCGCTGGCGCGTACCTCCACTTCGATGCCGACTTTCTTCAGCGCCGCCTTCACGTATTCAACCTGTGGCTTCACACCAGGCCAACCAAAATCAATCGTCAGATCAAACCGCTTTCCATTCTCCATCGGAAAGCCAGCTTCGTCCAGCAGCGCATTGGCTTTATCCAGATCGACGTCATAAGCGGGAACATCGGAATGATAGAAGGGGCTGTCAGGATGGATGCCAGTTCTGCTGTCCGAGGATGTACCCTGCATGAGCGCATTCTGGATGAAGTTTTTATCAACGGTGTGAGCGATGGCCTGACGGACACGCACATCTTTTAACGGACCGCGTTGCGTATTCATCGCTAACCAATCCAATGGACCGATCGCGCCATAGCCCTCTGCAGTGACAGTCAGGCCGTCGACCCCTTTCAAGCGGTTAATGATCCGCGGTAACGATTCAAACGCGCCCATGTGCAACTCGCCATTCTCATAGGCGATGGCACGTGCGGCTGGGTCGGTGATGATCCGCATCACAACCCGGTCGAGATAGGGGCGCCCATCAATGAAGAAGTCATCAAAGCGCTCCAAAATGACATGTTCGCCTGATTTATACTCGACCAGCTTGAAAGGACCGGAACCCACAGTGCCTTCGTTATTGCGCGGATGTGTCTTGACCTCGTCAATTGGCACATCGCCGTAGATGTGCTTTGGGATGATGGACATGAGCTGCCCGGACATCGCGAGCATCAGGGCGGGGTGCGGTTGGCTAAGCTTCAGGATGGCCGTGTGCGCATCGGGCGTTTCCACCGTCTCAACCGGGGCAAACATCGATTTGAAAGGATGGTTGGCCTTGATGACGTCGACTGAGAATGCAACGTCTTCTGAGGTTAATGGCGTGCCATCGTGAAATTTCGCGTCTTTGACAAGGTTCAGCGTGACTGACAGCCCATCGTCACTAATCTCCCACTTTTCAGCGAGGTAGGGCTGAGGGGTCCAATTTTCATCATATCGCAGTGGTGAGGCGAAAAGCTGTGCGCCTGGAAAGCCAGTAACGATACCTGACTGCACTGCCGAATTTAAGTTGCGCACATTTGACCCGAGTACTGTGACGAGCGTCCCGCCGCGCACTGGCTCTTCTGCGCTAAGCTGTCCACCTGCGACGACTGCGGTCAATGCTGCAGATGCCACGAGACCTTTCAGAAGATGTTTCATCCGTTCTCTCCCTGTTTCATGTGTACCTACACCAAACGCTAGCCTACCCGCGCGCGATCAGAAAACAAAGATTAACCTTTGGCGGGCGGATTTATGTTGGTTCTTTATTTTTGGCTTCGTAGGTTTCCTTAAGGTGCAACTCTTAAAGGCAATAGCATGCCCGATACGATCATTTATGCCGCCCAAAAAATCATCACGATGAACACCAGTCGTCCCATCGCGAGCCATGTTGCTGTGCGCGATGACCGCATTCTTGGCGCGGGGACATTGGAAGAGCTGGCTACCTGGGGCCCCTACACGCTTGATGAGAGATTTGCAGATAAAGTGCTGATGCCTGGCTTTGTTGAAGGACATGCCCACACGATGGAGGGCTCGCTTTGGTCGAAAGTTTACTGCGGCTGGTTCGATCGAACCGATCCGCACGGTAAAAATTGGTCGGGTGTGAAAAGTATTGACGCTGTTGTGGCCCGCCTGGCCGAGGCGCAAGCCAGCATGCGCACCCCAGAAGAGCCGCTTTCAGGCTGGCAGCTCGATCCGATTTACATGAATAACGAGCGCGTCACGCGACAGGACTTGGATCGGGTATCGACCACCCGTCCGATTGGCATTTTGCACGCCTCGGGGCACATCCTGAATGTCAATACACGTGCACTGGAATTGGCTGGATTGATGAAGACAGGACTGAACAATCCCGGCATTCCACTCGGGTCTGACGGCTATCCCACCGGCGAATTGAAAGGGCCGGAGGTTATGACGCCGGTTGGCGTGCACGTCGGTTTTGAACGCAATCTCTTGGATGCAGATGAAAGTGGTCTGCGGAATTTTGCGAAACTCTGCGTGCGTACGGGCACCACGACCATTACCGATCTCGCATCGCGACTTGATCCCGAGGCAGTGTCGATGATGCTTAGGGTCACTGCCGAAGATCGTTATTCGGCGCGGATTGTGCCGCTGCGCTTTTTTCTAGGCCTCGCTCCGAAAGATCTGGTGGACGAAGTCTTGCGACTTAAGGCTCTGTCGACCGAACGGCTGCGTCTGGGTCGGATCAAAATTGTTGCAGATGGCTCAATCCAAGGATTTTCAGCGCGTTTGCGTTGGCCGGGATATTACAATGGTGCGCCCAATGGTCTTTGGTACGTTGCTCCGGAACAACTTTCAGAGATCCTTCACCACGCGCTTGCTGCCGATGTTCAAGTCCACATTCACACCAATGGCGATCAGGCGACGCAATTGGTGCTGGAAAAACTTGCCCTAGCGCTCAGGACACATCCGCATCCGGATCATCGATTTACCCTTCAACATTGTCAGCTGGCCGATGCCGCGCAGTTTCGGCAGGCTGCGAAATTGGGGATGTGCGTCAACCTTTTTGCAAATCACCATTTTTACTGGGGGGATGAACACTATACCCTCACAGTCGGACCTGATCGCGCCACGCGCATGAATGCCTGTCGCACCGCGCTTGATAGCGGCGTGCCGATGGCTATTCATTCAGACGCGCCAGTGACGCCGCTTGGCCCGCTTTTCACTGCTTGGTCCGCAGTGAACCGGATCACGGCCTCTGGTCGTGTTCAAGGCGCGCAAGAACGCATTAGCATGGCCGAGGCGCTTTGGGCGATTACCATGGGCGCATCCTATACGCTTCACCTGGATGACGAAATCGGATCAATCGAGACGGGGAAGAAAGCCGATTTTGCTGTGCTTGAAAATGACCCCACCGAGGTCGATCCCGCAGCACTGAAAGACGTGCCCGTTTGGGGGACTGTGCAAGGGGGCCGCATATTCTCAGCGGCGGATGTGTGAAACCCATGATGCCTGTGACACTTATCGGGGGATACCTTGGCGCCGGGAAGACCACTCTGGTCAATCAGTCGCTGCGGCAGGCGGCTGGCAAACGACTTGCCGTTTTGGTCAACGAATTTGGTGAGCTCCCCATCGATGAGGACCTGATCGAGGCGCAAGATGATGATCTGATCTCAATTGCTGGCGGTTGCATCTGCTGTTCGTTCGGATCCGATCTGACAGCCGCGATGATGAAGCTTGCAGATCTTGATCCGCGCCCCGATCACATTTTGATTGAGTCCTCTGGCGTTGCCATGCCAGGTGCCATCGCGCAAAGCATTTTGCTTTTGCCTCAGTTTGAGATCCAAGGCGTGTGCGTGCTCGCCGATTGCATGAACGTGTGGGCACTCTCTCGTGATGAGTATGTCGGCGATACGATTGCGCGACAGTTGAGTGAGGCAAACCTTATCATTCTAACGAAAACGGATCTGGCTTCGGAAGAGCAGCGGCTTGAGGTGGAACGCTGGCTTGCCGCCCAATGGCCGCAGGCCGCGCAAGTGACCGCCCTGCGCGGACATGTTCCCAAGGCCATACTGCTCGGCGATTTTTCGATATCTCATCCCTTTGACCTCTCAATTCATGACGATCAAGCCTACGACAGCATCGTGCTGAACCCGGATCGCCCCCTCGACGTTGAGGCGTTTGCACAGCGGCTCGTCGCTTCCTCCAGCGGTGTTCTGCGTGCGAAAGGATATGTAATGGACATATCCGGTCGTATCGGTCTCATTCAGATTGTCGGCACCAGCGTCGATGTGAGCTTTCCTGAGACCCCAGGAACCTTGGGAGTTGTGTGCATTGGTTTGCGCAGCCGGCTATTGAAAGCTCGTTTACTGAGCTTTGTCACCCGAGCGCATGTCGCGCATTCTTAATTGCGTCGATCATCGCTTCTGCGAGGGGTTCGGGCGTGGCTTTCGCCGTCAAAATGTAGCGATAAGATGCTGGGAGCTTGGGTAAACCATCACGCTCTGATAAGCCAACGGTGGCCACGCAAAGTGCGTTCTGGGGCACGGCGCCGATGGCAAGGCCCGACCTAATCGCTGCCAGTATACTGGCGAAGCTGCTGCTGCAAAACGCGATGGTGTAGTTGCGTCCTGCGTTGGCCAAAGCGTCTGTCGGCAGTCTTCGCCACCAACAACTGCGATCCAAAAGTGCAACGGGTACTGGCTGCGCCGGATCAATCCTCAGCCCTTTTTTTGCGGCCCAAACTGTCTTTTCTTGACCCAAGAAAATGCCCCTCTGATTTTCAGGACCGGAGCACACAGCGATATCTAGCTCCCCCTTGTCGATGGCATTTGGATAATCTGCGGTACATCCCGAGCGTGTTGTCACCTGCACGTCTGGATGTGCCCTTGCGAAGTTGGACAGCGCATTCTCAAGAACATCAGCATCGAAGTCGTCGGGTATCCCAATGCGGATGGTACCCTTCAGAGGGGATCTAAACAGCGCTTTGACCCGCCCGATGCTGTCTTCTACAAGACGGGCCTGAGGTAAAAGTGTCTCACCGGCAGTCGTGAGCACCATTCCTTTTGGCGTTCGTTCAAAAAGCCTGACGCCCAAAGCGGTTTCGAGCTTACGGAGTTTTACGCTAATGGCGGATTGTGTCCGCGAAAGGCGCCCGGCAGCCAGGGTCAGATTGCGGCACTCTGCAATGACCAAAAAGGTTGCCAATAGGTCGCTATCGATGTGCATGCGTTCGATATTATTCATGGCAAGGATAATATTTATTCGTTTCTCTCAATGCAATCTTGGCGCTAATGCAGAACCGTATCGGGAGTTTAACAATGGATATTTTCCAGGCGGTGATGCTGATGGGGATCGGTTTGGTCGGCGGACTGTGGAACGCGGTCGCAGGCGGTGCCACGCTGTTTACATTTCCAGCGCTTATGGCGGCTGGCCTGCCGCCGATCATCGCAAACACGACCAATTACGTGGCGCTGTTGCCGTCAAATGCCGCCGCATTGCCAGCTTGCAAAGATGAGCTGCGTGGCTTGGGCAGAACTTTGGTGCCACTGCTTGTGGTGTCGGGCCTTGGGGCGATATGCGGCTCGCTAATGCTGCTGGTTTCAGATGCCGAGGTTTTTTCGGCATTAATTCCGTTTCTCATTCTTGCCGCGACGTGTCTGTTTGCCTTCGGCGATCGCCTGCGTGAACGCTTGCTTGCGGTTTCAAGCGCAGCGACAGGACAGAAGCTTTTGTACGGCGTGTTGTTTATCTGTTCGATTTACGGCGGATATTTTGGTGCTGGGCTGGGGATTATTCTTCTGGGCCTTGCTCAAATCATGGGTTTTCGGGATTTCCATGTGGCCAACAGCATCAAAAACCTATTGGCAACGAATTTTACGATCCTCAGCATTATTGTCTTCAACTTGGGGGGCCTCATCGCCTGGCCAGAGGCTTTCACCATAATGGTGGGTAGCACCCTTGGTGGTTTTGCGGGCGGGCATCTTTCTAAACGCGCAAATCAGGCAGTTTTACGCGCTGTCGTTATCGTTTTTGGTTTCGCACTCTCGATTGTTTATTTTTACAAGCAGTTTTTGGCGTAAAATTAATCTTCACGAACGCTTTGGCGTTTTTCGTCAAGCGTAGTGTTTATGCTTCGACATTTTGCCGATCCCGGGGTTGAGACTGTTGGTAGGATCGCAGTGTCGATAAAAATCGGCCTGACATTTTGCAGCCTTGTACAGATGGCCCACGTTATGTTCCGCCGGGTACATCGCGCCGCGTTGATCCAAGATAGCGAGCAGTTTTTCTTTGATCGCTTTCGGATCATGTCCGGGCTTCACGATGTAATCCTGATGCAGAACATGACAGAAAAAATGCCCATAGTAGAGTTTATGTAGGAAAACGTCATCCAGCTCAGGCGGCAATTTCTCAAACCAGTCCTGATCGTTGCGTCGCAGTGCGATGTCGAGTGCCAGGACGTCGCCCACGGCTTTCGGCTTCACCGCCATCATGCGCAAGGGCGCGCCAGCGGCCACAAATCTGTGAAGGCCGGCAATTTTCGCCTCTCTCGGGGTGCATTCCACATATGCAGCGTTTTCGCCCGTGAAATGCGCTTTCAGATATGCACGTGCTTCGTCGATGCCTTCGTCGCGCATCTTGAGGATCAGATGGTGTTCATAGTGTTTGCGAAGCGCCTCGACCCGTTTGGGAAGCACGTTCGGCCAAAGGCGGCTGGCAAATTGCATCGCACGGTCAACAAGGTTTTTCGGCAGCAGAGGCAGCTTATTGAGCCGCGCATCAAGCCAACCTTTCATCGCAAAGAACATTGGCAATCGATCCGTGCCCATTTTGTCGATCATGATAAGGGAATCTTTGCCATACCGTTTCGAGAGATCGTAGCATTCTGCATGCATGTATTCGCCTGAGACGGGTAGGCTTTTGAACCCCGCTAATACGTCGCATCTGAGTTTCGTGAAAACGTCCGGCTCGTTTGTTGCGAGGTAAAAGACCTGTTCTTGTGCGTTCTTGGGATATGTGTCCAGCCTCACGGCAAAGACGGCCAGTTTGCCCGCGCATCCAGAAGCTTCATACAGCCGGTTGGGATCCGCGTTAAAGCGTGCCGGTGTGGGCTCGTCCACGCTACGCACCTTTTGTTTGTATTCGGTGTCGGATGCCTTCGCATTCGTGGCTTTGACATCATTGGCGGTGTAGTCGCCGTTTTGCAGCCGGGTCAGAATTTCCTCGGGGTTTTCACCTAGGTTGATCCCAAGATGGTTAACAAGCTCAACCTGTCCCGTTTCAGTGATCTGGGCGTAGAGGGCAAGTTCTGTGTACGACGGCCCGCGTTCAATCAGCGAGCCCCCGGAATTATTGCAGACGCCGCCGATAATAGACGCGCCGATGCAAGAGGAACCGATGACCGAATGCGGTTGCCGACCGAATGGCGCTAGGATTTTTTCAAGCGAAAAGAGGGTTGCGCCTGGGAAACTGACAATCTGCTTCCCGTCATCCAACACCTGTATATCGTCCATGCGGCGGGTGCTGAGGATCACCGTTTCTCTATCGTATGTCCCATTCGGCGTTGAGCCCTCTGTCAGTCCTGTATTCGCTGCTTGCATGATGACGATTTTGTCTGCTGCTGCGCATGCTTTGAGCACTTTCCACTGTTCCAAAAGCGTTCCGGGTTGGACGACCGCGAGTGCAGGACCCTCACCTGAACGATAGCCTTTGCAAAATCGCTCCATTGATCTGGGGTTCGTTATCACATGTCGTGCGCCCAGGATGGCTTTTAGGTCTGCGATCAGGCTCTCGTTTGCTGTCATCTGTCCCTCACTCGGGCATTACGCTGCCCTGTTGTGAAACCGAAGGTTGTCACGGCTTAGCTGGTCAAGCTTCGTCACGCCCATCAATTTCATGTCGCGTTCAATTTCTGTGCGCATGTTGCCCAATACGCGCTCTACGCCTGCTTGCCCGGCTGCGGCAAGAGCGTAAAGATAAAGCCGACCACCAGAGCAAGCCTTCGCCCCGACAGACAGCGCTTTGAGCACATGTGTCCCTCTTTGAATGCCACCTTCGCAAATCACGTCGATTTTGTCACCCACTGCGTCGCAAATCTCAGCGAGCTGGTCGAACGGACTGCGCGCCCCATCAAGCTGCCGGCCCCCGTGGTTGGAGACCATGATCCCGGTGCAACCAATGTCGACAGCGCGTTTTGCGTCATCAACGCTCATTATGCCCTTCAACGCGAACTGTCCGTTCCACTGCGCGCAAAGTTTTTCGGCGTCTTTCCAATTCATCGACTGATCCAGCATCGTTGAAAAGTAATCGCCAACCGATACAGCCAGGTTGGTCCCTGCCGCCACATGCCCTGAAAGATGCGGCATATCGAATTTTTCTTTTGTCAGGAAATTCCAGGCCCACATCGGATGCGTTGCAAAACTCATCAAAGATCCGAGTGTCAATTTCGGTGGAGAGGTGAAGCCGGTACGCAGGTCACGCTCTCTATTCCCACCTGTTATGGTGTCAACTGTCAGAGCCATCACACCGAAATTGGCGTCTCGGGCGCGCTCTAACAACGCGTCGTTTAACCCTCGATCCTTGTGAAAATAGAACTGAAACATCTTTGGCGTGTCGGTGATCTTCGCAATTTCTTCCACCGTTACCGTCGCCAGGGAGGAGACACCAAACATCGTCCCGTATTTCGCTGCTGCCTTTGCTACTGCACGTTCACCTTCGTGGTGGAACAGTCGCTGCAACGCGGTCGGTGCGCAGTAAATCGGCATGTCGAGCTTTTGTCCCATCACCTCGACACTCATGTCCACGTTTTCCACACCGGCGAGCACATTGGGAACAAGGTCGCAATCGCCATATGCCTCGGTATTTCTGCGATAGGTTTGCTCGTCGTCCGCAGCGCCGTCGATGTAGTGAAAGATGGGAGCAGGTAGGCGGCGCTTTGCCAATTTGCGGAAGTCTTGGAAGTTATGGCAGGCGTTCAAACCCATGTCTCACTCCTCTGTTTAAATATTGGTAAAAAAACTTTACCAATACAAGCGGGCTACCGTAGCTTGTGAGCATAATCAAGGCGCATTCTGCGCAGCGGCACGAATTTGCTGCCCACGTGCTAAACATCCGGTCCCCATCACCGCCATGCCCAACAGGCTCTGTTGGGCTGCGCCGTTCCGCCCCCAAGGGGCGGCTCTAAGTCTCTCTTGGCGAAGTGTATCAGGTTGAAGGTCGGATGCTTTGGGAGACGCCGGCGGGCTTGAGCTAAATCGGCGCGCCTGGACATTGCCTGGCAATCTACTCGCCATGGCGAACGGGTGGGCGCTTTCTGCGCTCACCGCCTGTTTATAGAGAACGCGTTTTGTGATATTTACGCGGGCGATCATGTACCCGAGGCGAAATTAGACACGCTCGTTCTTGACTCCGTCAAGGCTGGATACAAAACGACTGAAAGTCATGCGGCAAAGGTGCTTGTTGCTGACAACGGACTTTTAAGGTAGGGCAGTTGCTCTGACATTTTGGGAGCCTTTCCTAGCAGACACACAGAAGCGGCGCGAAGTCGACAGTGTTTTTAGATTTTTGGAGGACATTGGTTTGAACGCGCCTTTGCTTTACGACCCCGATCAGGAACACAGTGCTTGCGGCGTTGGTTTTCTGACGCGAAAAGATGGTCAGCAAACGCATGAACTGCTGAAGAAGGGTCATGAAGCGCTGTGCGCAGTGCCCCATCGCGGCGGCATGTCTTCCGAAGGTGTGGGTGACGGCGCAGGCGTGTCGGTTGACCTGTCGATCAAGTTCTTCTCGAAACTCACAAACCGTGACCTTGAAGCGGGGAGTTTCGGCGTTGGTAACTTTTTCCTTCCCGCGGATCCGGCGCAGCACAGTCGCGCAGTCGACTTGATCGAAACCAAGCTAGCAGAAGCAAACTTTGACGTTTTCCTTGTGCGGGACATGCCCGTTAATAATGAAGTCATTCGCCCCCGGGCAGCTAAATATCAGCTTCCGATCAGACAGTGGGTTTTTGGTGCCCCAGACGGTCTTCGCGGTGCTGCGTTGAACGCACGGGTGCACACGGCGCTTTTGGCGATAGAGGCGGTTGCCTACACCGATGAAAGCTTGATCGGGCTCTACCCCCTTTCGCTTTCCGCGAACACGCAAGTGTTCAAGGGGCGCCTAAACTCTTGGGAGATTATCCCCTATTTTACCGATCTGTCCGATCCCGATCACGCGGTGCGGACGATGTATTTCCACACGCGATTTTCAACCAATACAGATCCGCATCCTTCCATGGCCCAGCCATTTCGGCTGATGGCGCACAACGGCGAATTGAACACTGACAAAAAGAACCGCCTGTCTGAAGCGGCAATTGCGTTGGCACGTAACACGTCGATTGTCCGGCCTAAGGGTCAGTCGGACAGCTGTCGGTTGGATCAAACGCTCAACGCGCGGGTGAACGAAGAAGGGTTGGATTTGGTCACAGCAGTGGTTGCCATGATGCCGCCTGCCTGGGAAAATGATGCGCGCATCAAGCCCGAGGTGCGCGCGATGCTCGAATATTTTTCCTTGTCAGAGGAGAAAAATGACGGGCCGGCCGCAATCATTTTCGGTGATGGCAATGTCATCGGAGCGCGGCTTGACCGTTTGGGTCTGCGCCCCATGCGCACAGTAGAAACGAAAGAATACCTCGCCGTGATGTCAGAGGCGGGTCAGATCAGTTTCCCACCTGACAGCGTGTTGCGCCGGGGCCGTGTCGAAGCGGGCGGCATGATCTACTATGACCACGGCCAGCAACGCATTTTCGAAACTGACGAAGCTTTGGAGATTTTGGCGAAAGAGAAAGACTACACCGCGCTGTTGGCATCTGCTCAGACAAACATAGACGCTTTGCCCGATCCTGAGGCAGACCCAGTGGTCGCGGCCACCCGGTATCGCGGCGATCTTACGGTGCCCGCACGGTATGTTGCTTACACGCACAACCAAGAGAGCTTTAAGTTTCTAATGGACCCGATGTTGCAAACTGGTGTCGAAAAAGTGTCGGCGATGGGCTACGGCAACGCCATCAACGCGCTAAGCGATAATGAAGGGGGCGTGGCAAAGTACTTTAGCCAGCGCTTTGCACAGGTAACGAACCCACCCCTTGATTCCATCCGCGAAGCTGACGGGATGACCCTGCGTGTCGCTTTGGGGGAAAAACCCCACCTTGGGCAAAGCAGATCGCGTCAGGTGGTGGTGAACTCTCCGATTTTGCGCATGACCGACATGCTGAAGATCAAAGCGCAGAAAGACACCCCGGTTGAAAAGTTCAACGTGCTCTACGAGCCGGTGTTTGACGATGGCACAGCGAATGAGGCCGCGCTGATCTATGCAATCGACAAGGTTGCTGATGAGGTCGCGGTTTTCGCCCGTGATCATGGCGGCATCGCAATCCTTACGGACCGCCACATATCGACCCAATATGCGCCTATTCCAATGACACTTGCGGTCTCCGCCATCAACCAGCGCCTGATCGAAGAAGGGGTGAGGTTTAAGGTGTCGCTTGTGGTGGAGAGTGGTCAGATTTCCTCTTCTCATCACATTGCATGTGCGCTGGGCTTTGGTGCTGCCGCTGTCTATCCTTTGGCGGTGCGTTTGCGTGCCGAAGAACTCTACAGTGAAAACGCCGCCGCGGCGTTCCTCAAGTTCAAAAAAGCGGCTGAGAAGGCGCTGATGAAGACCATGGGTAAAGTCGGGCTGTGCACTGTTGAAAGCTACTCGGGAGGGGAGTTTTTCGAGCCAAACTTTTTGGATACCAATGACCCGGTTTTTGCAAAGTACTTGCCGAATATGAAAACGCCCGTCGGAGGTGTTCGGTTTGACGTTGTTGCGAAATCAGTTGCCGATTGGCACGAGCGTGCGCTCACTGTGGAAAGCGACAAGGACATTCCGATCCTGGGTCTTTTTAAAGAGCGTTCTGAAGGGGCGGGTCACAGCTATGGCACCACAGCTGTTCGCGGCTTCGTAGACCTAACAGAAGAGCCCATTTCCTTTGCCGAGGCCGAAGGTGAGACGGATCCTTTCCGATTGATGACATTGCGCCAAATGGATGATGCGTTCGGCATTAACGAGGAAAGCTACGTCAACACCTCTTTCGAGAAGCTGACGAAAGAGCAGATTGATCGCTTTAAGATCACGCCGGGGTACCGGGCATTCAGCCGCATGATGGCAGAAGAGCGGCATCGTCGGCCCGCAGCATTGCGCGATGTGCTGGCGTTTCCGGCCGACATCACCTTCCTGGACACTGTCGAGGATATGAAGCGCGAGATGATGTTGTTTAACCGCGCTGGCAATCGTGATTTTGTCATACGAGGGGTGGAGTGCTCTTCAATCGGTGACGGGGAATTTTTGCTTCGGCTGACGGGCCCAAAAGCACGCGACATTGGCCGTTTGGATGTTTTGGCCGAAACACTCGTCCTGCGTTTTGGTAAGGCAGTAGAAGGGCATTACATCACCAAAGGTGCGTTGCGCGTAGCTGTGAAAGGCAAGGCGCTGGATTATCTATCGCGGCTACGCTCCGCTCCAGACCGGATTGAGTTGGATCGCGTGCAGCCTGCTTCTGAGATTACCGGCTGTTTGGCATCCGGTGCGATGTCACACGGCGCGCTTGTCGCCTCTGCGCATGAGGCGGTGGCGCATGGCACAAACATGGTTGGCGGCATGTCAAACTCCGGTGAGGGCGGCGAGCATATCTCGCGGTATGGGACTATCCGTGCGAGCCGGATCAAGCAGTTTGCGTCAGGGCGTTTCGGCGTTTGGGCCGGGTACCTGGCCGATCCCAACCTGGAAGAGATTGAGATTAAGATTGGGCAAGGTGCAAAGCCCGGTGAGGGGGGGCAGCTGCCAGCGCCAAAAGTAACGGTTGAGATCGCGGCTGCGCGTGGCGGCACCCCTGGTGTTGAGCTTATCAGTCCTCCACCGCATCACGACACGTATTCTATCGAGGACCTTGGGCAACTCATCCATGATGCGAAGGCCGCGCGCGTGCGCGTGATCGTCAAACTTGTCTCTTCAGAGGGGATTGGCACCATTGCCGTTGGCGTTGCTAAGGCGGGTGCAGATGTCATCAATGTGGCGGGCAATACTGGCGGTACAGGCGCTGCGGCGGTGACGTCATTGAAGTATACAGGTCGCGCAGCAGAGATCGGGATCGCCGAGGTGCATCAGGCACTTTGCGCTAACGGCATTCGACAGAAGGTCAAGCTGCGGTGCTCTGGTGCAATGCAAACGGGCTCGGATGTTGTGAAGGCTTCATTGCTGGGTGGTGACAGTTTTGAGTTCGGTACGACGGCGCTGATGATGTTGAAATGCGTCATGGCGAAGAATTGCAATGTCAAATGTCCCGCAGGGCTTACCACAAATCCCGAGGTGTTTGACGGTGATCCCCGTGCGCTGGCACAGTATCTTTTGAATATCGCACATGAGGTGCGTGAGATCCTCGCCAACCTTGGCTTAAAAGGTTTGGATGAAGCGCGCGGTCGCGCCGATCTTTTGCATCTGTTGGATCATCCCGCTTCTGTTGGCCAACTTGATCTGCGCAGCATGTTGCAACATGTGCCGGAAAATCTTGTAGCCGACCCCATCTACCTGGAGCGTGATTTTTCCGTGGACGACGCGCTGATTGACCAAGTGCGGGCGCGGATGATTGATGGTGACGAATGCGCGATTGAACTGCGTCCGAATACACCCCTAAACAACCGCAACAAGACCGTTGGCGGGCAATTGGGCATCGATATCGAGCGCATGCTGAACCACGAATTGATAGATCTTCCGGCTGCTGCATACGAAGATAGCAGGGGCCGCAGGTACCTGGAACAGCGCAGCATACGCGTTGTCACACACGGGTCCGCGGGCCAAAGCTTTGGCGCTTTTTGCAATGACGGGATGGTTCTTGAACATACCGGCACTTGCAATGATGGTGTCGGGAAAGGCGCGTCTGGTGGCGAAATTATCGTCCGCAGCCCCGGCGGTGGCCGTGACGGAGAGAATGTGCTGATCGGCAATTTCGCATTGTTCGGTGCGACAGGTGGCCGAACCTTCATCGAGGGCCAAGCCGGAGACCGCTTTGCCGTTCGAAATTCAGGTGCGACTTGTGTTGTCGAGGGTGTGGGTGATTTTTGCGCTGAATACATGACCAATGGCGCGATTTTGAACATCGGTTCTTTCTCAAAAGGGTATGGCAACGGCATGTCTGGCGGTTTTGCCTATCAGCATGACCCTGAAGGGCGCCTGCATGAGATGCTAAGCCGGGACTCAGTCTTTATGGGTACGCTCGTTGACGGTTCTGAGCATGCGGCCATTCACGAAGATGCCATAAAGCAGATGCTTAGCTGGCATATCGAGGCGACAGGCTCTGCTAAAGCAAAAGGTCTTTTGGACAACTGGGATGAAACGCGGGCGGATATGGCCTGGATCATGCCGAAAGCGTTGCTGCAATATCAGGACGCGGATGAGATTTTGTCTGCCCGCAGTCGGAAAGAATTGGTGGATGAGCTCGCAACGGCATTGGCAACCTACCAAATCACGGAGCTGAAAACGGCTTGGAAACATCGCAAGCCGGTCCAGAAAGGTGCCGCGCCGGGCTATGGTGACGTTGATACGGATGAAATGTATCGCTTGTTGAACAGCTATACCGTTCTCGAACAAGCTCAGGCGATCGCCAGCAAACGCGTTGGTAATGTCGACCGGATTGCGTGTGATAAAGCAGCGCGTAACTTGGTCCTGACCGAGGATTTCGCCTTGATGTCGGCCCTTGCCAAACATGCCAAAAAGGCGGTTGAAGGGTATGACGATGCGGGACTTGCTGTTTTGGTGTCAAACAAGCGCTTGGCTGATTTCAAACGGGCCTTGTCATTGCGCAATATTTTGAGCATGGACAGCCCAGGCACCTACGCTTGGATATTGCACCAGGACCGTAAAAACCGTGCCGCGCTAGGGACCGTTCCCAGCTTTGACGAACTTTTTGCCCAAAACGCGCTGCCTGACGTGATGGCGCGCATCGCTGCGGAGTGAATATGAGCGACATGAAGACGAAGGTGCCTTATCTTCCAGATGATGCACCCTTTTCTGGTGAGCAGAAATCTTGGTTAGGCGGTTTTCTGGCCGGGTTGCACTCGCGGTTGAACATCGCAAGCGCGGAGGTTGTGCAAACCGCCCCTGTTGAGGCGAAGCCGCTTGATATCCTTTTTGGCACGCAGACCGGCACCGCAGAGATCATAGCGGAGGATGCCGCAGCGAAAGCGCGTGCAAAGGGTTTTGCACCGCGTGTTGCTGAGATGGACGAGGTGGAGATGTCTCAGTTGGCTAGCATGGAAAACGTGCTGGTGGTCGTTTCCACCTATGGCGAAGGCGAGATGCCGGACAATGCGCATCAGTTCTGGGAAGCGCTATCGGCGACAACAGCACCGCGGTTGGAGGCGTTGAACTACGGCGTACTCGCACTGGGCGACACGAGTTACGAGCACTTTTGCCAAGCCGGTAAATTGGTTGACACGCGTCTTGAGCAACTGGGTGCGAAGCGTCTTTTGGAGCGGGTCGATTGCGACTTGGATTATGAAGACGCTGCCGAAGCATGGTTGGAGCGTGCCATTCCCGACGCGCGTGATGTTGCTTCAGCGCCGCCCCCCGTGCAGGCGAAAAAGGTTGAGAAGGCAGGATGGGGGCGGAAAAACCCATATGTCTCAACCATGTTGGACAATCGTATTTTGTCTGGTCCGAAATCCGCTAAGGAAATTCGGCACATTTCCTTTGACCTTCGTGATAGTGGCTTGAGCTACGAAGCGGGTGATGCGCTGGGCGTTATGCCCGTGAATGCGCCTGATCTTGTGCACATGTGGCTCAAAAGATTGGGTGCTGCGGAAGATACCATGGTGACTGGGTACGACAAACCGCTTGGCACTTTGTTGAGCACCGGCTTTGAGATCATGACACCGTCGCGTGATATGATCCGAGCCATTGAACCGCTGGCTAAAAATGATGAGTTGAGCCACGTGGTCGGCAACGGCGACAAAGAGGCGTTGGAGCATTATCTTTGGGGCAAAGATGCGCTCGATTTGCTTAATCTCAACCCGTCTGTACAGTTTGACCCTGAGCAGGTTTTAAGCTGGCTTAAGCCGCTTCAACACCGCGCTTACTCCATTTCCTCAAGTCCCAAAGCCCACCCTGGCGAAGTGCACCTGACGGTTGCGGCAGTCCGCTGGATGTACGACAGCAGACCGCATCGCGGTGTGTGTTCGACTTTCCTTGCCGATCATGTGCCTGAGGGGGCGGCAGCGGGTGTCTTTATGTCACCTAACAAGAGCTTTCGCGTACCGGAAGATGATACAAAGCCCATGATAATGGTGGGTCCCGGTACTGGGCTCGCGCCTTTCCGAGCGTTTTTGGAGGAGCGGCGAGAGCGGGGGGCAACCGGTACAAACTGGCTGTTTTTCGGTGATCAGCATCGTGCAAGTGATTTCATCTACAGTGAGGAGATTAGCGCGTTCAGCGAATCTGGGCTTCTGGCCCGTCTAGATTTAGCTTTTTCGCGCGATCAGGCTGACAAAATATATGTGCAGCATCGCATGATTGAAAATGGCAAAGATCTTTACGCGCAGTTAGAAGAAGGCGGCCATTTCTATGTCTGCGGTGATGCGACGCGCATGGCGAAAGACGTGGACGCTGCCCTACACAGCATCGTTGAAGAGCATGGCGGGATATCAGCAGATGCCGCGGTTGAATACGTTAATCGGCTGAAACGCGAGAAACGCTACGTGCGTGATGTTTACTAAGACGTGTTGAGTTAGCTTTTGATCACTTGTTTGCTGCATTTCCCTTTGGGGTGAACGCGCGAATGTATGCGTGATGCCTGAAGGTAAAAATGAAGGGCTTTAGGGCCTTTGGCCTTGTACCTAACACACGTTTATCAACCCGACTTAGCGCCATGCCGTGCGGACGGGACGGTGCGATTGAAAAGAGTATGTTGAGCGGGACGGTGAGAAATAGGTCGTGTCAGGCTTAAGACCGTGCATTTAAGGCTGGCCTTTCTACCCTGCTGGTGCGGTCCAAAAGCCTGAAATGCGTAGATCCGATGCCTCTCTGCCCGCAGACTTAGCGACCTCTCGCACCCTACGTGCTTGAGAGCGTTCACCTGCGAACCAGATTTTTGAAGATTGATGGCGGGGCAGCGCCTCAAGCGCAGCTTTTTCGAGCGTTTCGCCATCGCGCCGGGAGAGCCACGTTACCCGAACACCGCTTGGAGCCTCGATCGGGTAGCCGCAGTCAGCGCCGTTCTCGGTTTCCAGGATGAGATCACCTGTCGCTGTTTCTGGAAGGTTCTCAAGCAGACGTGCAGCGGCAGGAAACCCCGTCTCATCACTCGCCATGAGAACCTGATCTGCCTCCAGCAAACCGCCGCCAGCGGGCCCGACCAGACCGACAACGCGACGTCCCCGTTCATTGGTCATCACCTCACGCGCCCAGTCAGTCGTGCGCCCCCCTTCATGAATGAAAACATCTGTGACAAGCTGATTTGCCTGATGGTCGACAGATCGCGCGGTATAAACGGGCTTGTGCGGCGCTCCCGGTCCCTCGGGCCAGCGGATGGATCCATTTGGTGCCACACTCGGCCATTCCGGCGCGGTATCTTTCGGTGGTTGTACAAGCCTGAAATGAATTGCTTCATCGCAGTGGTGTGACAGGTCTTCACCTTCAAGCGTGACGCGCAGGAAAACCTCACCAAGCTCTACAACCTCGATGACCCGGACAAAGCTGAAGTTGGGCGGCAATCCGCCTTCAGCACCAGTGTCAGACCAACGCATTGCTGCGGCGACATCAGGCATCAGGTGCTTCATCTGCTGTACAACGGCATTCTTCATGACGAATAACCATTGTACGTTTTCAGCGGCCACCATTCCCGCAGTCTCTGCCGTTTGCCCGGGCCGCAACCCGATAAGGCCGTGAGCCGTTTTCACGGTTAGCCGACTGTCAATGTCTTCTAAAACCGTCAGATTAGACGTTTTCGCCTGCATCAAAATGATCTGACGCATCGCATTAAATGCGACCCCGGGTAGGTCGGCGCAAGCCTCATGTGGATAATGAACTTCAACCATGTGTCACCAAGAAAGAGGAAGGGCGCTGGCATTTCGGCTCGCAGTTATGAGAATAGTGTGCGCTGTGCAGATGAAAATGCTTTTCGGCGTCAAGTGGCGCAAATTGGGTTGCGTTTTCGCACACTGCGCTTAGCTGAGAGGCGGAGAAACAGTATTCATGAGGAAAAGATGAAGGCGCACACAGCAAGTCTTATAAATGCGATCACGTTGATTGGTTGCTCTGCTTGGGCGTATTGGTCAATCGCAGGTTCCTCCTTCACGGCGTTGATACCCGCGGCTTTCGCGATCGGACTGTTGCTTTGCTATCCTGGTGTGAGATCGGAAAACAAAGTCATCGCGCACATCGCAGTGCTGTTGACGCTGATTTTGCTGATTGCCTTGTATATGCCACTTGCTTCAGCGCTGGAGAATGGGGCCTCCGGTCCGATGGTTCGCGTTGGGTTGATGATCGGTACCACGGTTCTGGCAATGATCTTTTTCATCAAAAGTTTCCGCGATGCGCGACGGGCCCGCAATTGAGCTATTCGCGCTCCTGACGTTCGACAGGCCCGCCTTGCGCTTGCCAAGTTGAGAAGCCTTCCCTCAGATGCGCGGCGTTAAACCCCATATCTTGTAAGGTGGCGACAGTGATTGCTGATCGCCATCCGCTTGCGCAATGGAAAACAAACTTTTTGCCGTCTTGCGCAAATATGTCTTTGAAATATGGGCTCTCGGGATCAACCCAAAATTCGATCATCCCGCGTGGCGCATGAAAGCTGCCAGGGATGAAACCGCTACGCTCCCGTTCTCTGATATCGCGTATGTCGACAATGACGAGGTTGGGATCGTTCATCATCGCGATGAGATCACGTGTTTCAATCTCCATGATCTGCGCCCGGGCTTCGGCAACCATCTGAGCGGATCTTTTCTTTAGCTTTGTCATTGCAGTTATCCCGGCTTCTTGGTGTGGTTCCCATGTAGATTGGGGCAGCTTTGCATCTCCTGCAAGCGGCGGTGGCACCGTTAAACCCTTATTTGAAAGGTCAAGTTGGTTAATGCATATGCAAGACATTGATTTTTACCCTCTCGTGCGAGAATTAGCGATGCTTGTGCGGTGAGCCTGCGTGTCGGTGTCGATATTGGCGGTACTTTTACCGATGTTGCTTTGGCACATGATGGTGGGTTCACGACGTGCAAGGTGTTGACTGACTACGCAGCGCCAGAAGCGGCAATCACGCGAGGGATCGCACAGGCATGTGCGCGTGCCGGTGCGAAAGCACGCAGCATATCGCAAGTTATTCATGGCACCACGCTGGTGACGAATGCCCTGATCCAGCGGCGTGGCGCCCGCACGGCATTCATCACCACTGAAGGTTTTCGGGACGTGATCGAGATGCGTTCTGAAAACCGGTTTGAGCAATATGATCTGAACCTTGAGTTGCCTGCGCCGTTTGTGCCGCGACATGATCGCTTGGTGGTCAAAGAGCGGATTGCCGCATCGGGCGACGTACTTCTGGCCTTGTCAGAGGGTGAGGTGCAGCGATTGATCGATCAGATCGCCGGTAGTGACTACGAAGCGGTCGCAATTAGTTTTCTTCACTCGTCTGTAAATCCCATCCACGAACAGCAAATGGCATCGGCATTGCGCGCAGCGATCCCTGGCATTTCGGTCTCGCTTTCCTCGGTCATCTCTCCTCAGATGCGTGAACTGCCACGCTTCAATACGGTTATCGCAAATGCCTATGTACAACCTTTGGTGTCTGACTATCTCGGACGGCTTTCCGACCGCCTTGTGGAAGCAGACGTTCAAGCGCCGGTCTTTATGCTGCATTCTGCCGGGGGGTTGATTAGTATCGACACCGCAATGGAGCAGCCGGTGCGGCTTTTGGATTCGGGGCCAGCGGGCGGCGCTATCTTTGCCGCGTCCTTTGCAAAAGCGCATGCCGTGGATCAGGCGTTGAGCTTTGATATGGGCGGGACAACTGCGAAAATCTGCTTGATCGAACGGGGCGAAGCGCAGTCCGCCAGTAGTTTTGAGATCGCCCGAACGTATCGTTTCAAGAAAGGTTCTGGCATGGTTGTGTCTACCCCCGTGGTAGAGATGGTTGAGATTGGCGCGGGCGGCGGATCTATCGCATCAGTCGATACATTGGGTCGCTTGCAGGTTGGACCCGCCTCTGCTGCCTCAGAACCCGGGCCCGCTTGTTATCAACGCGGCGGGATAGACCCGACTGTCACGGATGCAAACCTGGTGCTCGGACGGCTGGATGCAGAGGGTTTTGAGGGGGGATCTATTCCTTTGGATGGCGATCTTTCCACTCGTGCTATCAAAGCGGCTTTGGCATCACAGATGGGCCTCACAGTGGATGAGACAGCGTTTGGCGTGACGGAGATGGTGGACGAGAACATGGCCAATGCGGCGCGTGTCCATACGGTTGAGCATGGCCGTGACGTTGAAAAATTCACGATGATCGCCTATGGCGGTGGTGCCCCGCTGCATGCCAGCCGGCTGTGCGAAAAACTGGGTATCAACCGCATACTTGTGCCACCTGGTGCCGGGGTCGGTTCCGCAATCGGTTTTTTGCGCGCGCCTTTCAGCTACACAGCGACCCGGGGATTGTTCCAAAAGCTTGATCATTTTGATCACGCTTCGGTCACTGAAACCGTCAAAACGCTTCAGGCTGAAGCGCACCATTTTGTCGCCTCGGGCGCAGCTGGTGCGCCGACAACATCCTCTCTGACTGCCTTTATGCGCTACACTGGGCAGGGCTGGGAAATTCCTGTACATCTGAAACAAAAGGTATTTGCGCCCGAGGATACCGAGGTTTTGCGCGGCGCCTTCGAGCTGGCATATGAGCGTCTGTTCGGCCGTACCATAGAAGGTCTCTCTATTGAGATTACGAATTGGTCTTTGACCGTTTCTACTAAGGTGCCGGCGGTAGCGCTGGTGACGCCTGCGAAACGCAGTGTGGCTGCCCCCATTTTACGAGAAAGGCTCATCTTTGATGCCGCGACACGTCAACACGTGATAGCAAAAGAGGTGCAGCGCAGCGCAATGTCGAAGGGGTCTTGGGTTCAGGGGCCTGCCGTGATCACAGAAGATGAGACATCAACCATCCTCAGCCCCCGCTTTTGCGCGGTGATGCAGGCGGACGGCACATTGCTCATTGAACGAAAGGTGAAACACTGATGATTGCCGGCGCTCTCGACTATCAGATCATGTGGAACCGTCTGATTTCCGTTGTGGAAGAGCAAGCGCGGACCCTGATCCGCACCGCCTTTTCTACCTCCGTCAGAGAGGCGGGTGATCTATCGGCCGGTCAGTTTGATCGCGAGGCGCGGATGATCGCTCAAGCCGTGACTGGCACCCCTGGTCATGTTAACGCAATGGCTGAAAGTGTTGGCCATTTCGTGCGTGAAATAGGCCGTGACAACATTTTTGAGGGTGATGTCTTTATCACCAATGACCCTTGGATGGGCACCGGACATCTTCATGATATCACCATTGTCACCCCGGTTTTCCGGCAAAGCAACCACATTGGTTTTTTCGCATGCACCGCACATGTCGCGGACATCGGCGGGAGGGGCTTCGGACCGGATGCGGGTGAGGTTTTTGAAGAAGGTTTGTTGATCCCGATTTCAAAGTTTGCCGAACGCGGTCGCGTCAACAGTTTTTTGCTGCAGATGGTGCGCGCAAATGTACGTACCCCAGATCAAACGGTGGGGGATATGTATTCTCTCGCGGCATGCAATGATGCTGGTAACCGTCGGCTTCAGGCCATGCTGGATGAATTTCACTTGACCGATCTTGAGGCGCTGTCGCGGTACATCCTGACAACAAGCGGCGATGCCACACGGCGGGCGATCGCAAAAGTGCCAGATGGAATATACGACAATGAGATGCGCATTGATGGGTATGAGGCACCGATCGACCTGCGGCTGCGATTGAAGGTGGATCAAGATCGCTTGAACGCAGATTTTGAGGGCACATCGGGCATGAGTAAATTCGGCGTCAATGTGCCGGAAGTCTATACCAGAGCTTATGCATGCTATGCTTTGAAATGTGCGATTGCGCCACAGGTTCCAAATAACACGGCGTCGCTTGCACCTTTTGAGATCTCCGCCCCCGCTGGATCCATCCTTGCCGCGAAGCGACCAGCACCCGTGTCGGTTCGCCACGTGATTGGTCACCTCGTCCCTGACGTTGTTCTGGGCGCTTTGCATCAGGCTTTGCCAGAAACTGTTCCGGCCGAGGGTGCATCTGCGCTGTGGAACATTCAGATCAGCGCGCGTGGGATTGACAGGGACATGTCTTTGCCCTCTGCCGAGGTTTTGACGTTCAACTCCGGCGGCACCGGTGCGCGCCCTGCAGTCGATGGCCTGTCAGCCACCGCTTTCCCCTCTGGGGTTTCTACAATGAGTGTCGAGGCAACCGAACAGGTGGGTCCCATTGTGATTTGGCGGAAGGAACTGCGCGCGGGTTCCGGCGATGCAGGGCGTTGCCGCGGTGGCCTTGGGCAGATCATCGAGATTGCGGCGCGCACAGGGTATGAATTTTGGTTCAACGCGATGTTTGATCGCGTGGAACATGCGGCGCGTGGGCGCGCCGGTGGCCATCCAGGTGCGCCCGGCCGCGTCGCTTTGACAGATGGGACCTTGCTACGCTCCAAGGGGCGTCAAAAAGTGCAAGCCGGGCAGCGCTTGCGCTTGTCTTTGCCGGGCGGCGGCGGGTTTGGTCCTCCAGAGAAAAGACCTGGAAAGGCCGTCGCCTCGGATTTGATCAACGGCCTGATCTCAAATCGGGAGGCCAAGGAAATTTACAAATATAAGGGAGAGAAGGATGACTGAGACACCGATCGCAATGGTGACAGGTGCTGCACGGGGCATCGGCTTTGCATGCGCTCAAGCGCTTGCTCAGGAAGGCTACCGTGCTGTTTTGGTTGACATCGATGAAACGGGTGTTGCGCAATCGGCGGCTCAATTGGGTGGCGATGCAATCGGTTTGACCTGCGATATGGGCGATCCAATCGCGGTAGCGCATTTGTTTGATCATGTGGAACAGAAAATCGGGCCAGTGACCGCTTTGGTCAATAATGCCGGTGTCGCCATGCCCGGCGATTTTCTGGAGTATGACCTTGCGACGTTTAATCGGGTCATTGCCGTGAACCTGAACAGCGTCTTTCTGTGCACACAGCGCGCGGCAAAAACCATGATCGCGCATGGCATTGAAGGGGCGATTGTGAACATGTCGTCAATCAATGCGCAGCTCGCCATTCCGGCGATCCCGGCCTATTGCGCTTCCAAAGGGGGCGTTATGCAGTTGACCAAGGTCGCAGCTATTGCATTGGCAAAGCACAATATCCGCGTCAATGCAGTGGGCCCAGGGTCTATTGATACAGCGATGATGGCGGGGGTGAATGCCAATCCTGAGGCTTTCAAAACAGCGATGTCGCGCACGCCGCTCGGGCGCCCAGGCACCGCCAAAGAGATCGGTGACGTTGTCGCATTTTTGGTAAGTGCCAAAGCCAGCTATATTACAGGAGAGACGATCTATGCAGACGGTGGTCGTTTGGGATTGAATTATACCGTTTGATGGCTTGGCATCTTAAATCCCGGGCCCGACCCGGGATCTCTGGGTTTGGTGAAAGGTCCCGGATCAAGTCCGGGACGATCCTAATTCTCAGAAGAAGCTGCTGCTCTCTTGCTTTGCCGACGGGGTTTTCGTGTATAGGCGTACCGCTAAAATCACGCGGAGCTTTTCTGATGATATTCGCCGCAACGCGCGCCTTATATGGCACTTGCGGTTAGGGGTGATACGTTTACACTACACCTTAGGTCGCAGATATCCTTCTGCAAAGTAAATGAAGGCGAGGCAAAGACATGCGTTTCGTGGATGGCACGCCAGAGAATGATCGACTTTTCCTCATCGTAGATGAGGACATGGTTTTTCGAGCTCAGGCGGGGAACGACACGATTTTTCCGGGGGACGGTGCTGACAGTATTGATGGTGGCACCGGTACTGACGTTGTGGACTACAGCATTTCCTTGACACAGGGCGGCCTTTTCACGGGCGGGGTCATGATCAGTTTGGAGAGCGGTAGCGGCACCGTTCAAAGTGATGCGCGAACAAATCAGCACGCGTTGGTTGGCATTGAAGCAATCTATGGCAGCGATTTTGACGACGCGTTGACCGGCGATAGCAGCGCGAATGACCTGCGCGGGAATAACGGCGACGATGTGATATCCGGCCTCGCTGGTGACGATACCATCATCGCAGGTAGCGGGGCTGATACGCTGAACGGCGGCGCAGACGATGACGATCTTTATGTTGGGGAGGGCGATGCCACCGTTGATGGCGGAAGCGGTGTTGATCGTATCAACTTTGGCGTGATTGAGGGCGGTAGCCCGCTTTTCACCAACGGGGCAACCGTCGATCTGGCCGCAGGCACGGCAAGTGCCGTCGTGGGGGGGCAGACCTATAACTATACTCTGTCCAACATCGAAGAGGTTTTTGGCAGCAGGTTCGCAGACACAGTGGCGGGCGATGACAATGCGAACCTATTCCAAACAAATAATGGCGACGACCTGATCTTGGGTCTGGGCGGCGATGACATCGTCTTTTCGGGTTCGGGCGAAGACACGGTTGAAGCAGGCGTGGGTGATGACAGCATTTTTGCCATGGGCGGTAATGCGACGCTCGATGGCGGATCAGATATGGACGAGGTCTTGTTCAACACCACCCAGGGCAGTGAGGCTGTCTTTCGCTTTGGCGTGACCGCCAACTTGGACACGGGTGACGCGCGCGCCGTCTCTCTTGGTCAGCTTTCAAATTTTACGTTGCAAAACATCGAGAACCTGACGGGGAGTGCTTTTGATGACCGCCTGACAGGCGATAACGCAGACAATGAGATCAGTGGATTGAGCGGTGATGATTCCATTGCTGCCTTGGATGGGGACGATGTTATTCTGCCGGGGGTTGGGAATGACACGATCGATGGTGGCGATGGATTGGACGTTCTGTCTTATGCCACTGATGCATTCGACAGCGGGTTAATATTTGACGGGTCAAGTCAAACCGTCAGCGGTGTTGCCGATGGGCAAAGCTTTGTTCAAATCGTTCAAAATGTCGAAAGCTACATTGGCACAGCCTTTGCTGATCGCATGCTTGGTGGCATCGGTGATGAGACACTCACTGGCGGCGAAGGCAACGACACGATCAAGGGCGGCGAAGGTGACGATGTGATTGCCGGCAATCTGGGTGATGATGTGGCTCTTTATGACGGGGCCGCGCATCATTTCACTTACCGATATGATTTTGCGACAGCAGAGAGCCAGATCATTGACCGCAGTACCGTCGAGGGCACGGATACGGGCTTGGCAAACACCCTGCGCTTCAGTGACCGTGATTGGACGGTGGTGGCGGATGGGGATCGATATTTTGGGTCTGACACGTTGTCGGAAAGTGACTACGAAGTCCTGGTTGAGTTGTACATCGCCTATTTCAACCGCGCGCCCGATGCGGAAGGGCTTTATTTCTGGACGCTCGCTTTCGTCAACGGCACGAGCCTTGATCAGGCGGCGGGACTCTTTTTCGACCAGCCTGAGACGCGCGCGCTGTATGGGGAAGATCTGGATGTTGCCGCCTTTGTTGTTGCGGTTTATCAAAATGTCCTGGGTCGCGGGCCCGATCAGCTTGGGCAGTCTTTCTGGGTTGATGCCTTGATCAATGGCGATGTGAGCGAAGGTAAGTTCATCCGCGATTTTCTTTTGGGGGCACGCGCAGATGCGCCCTCAGATGCAACGCCGGACTTTGTGGCCCAGCAAGCTGCGGATCGCGCATACTTGGATGCAAAGACGGACATAGGGATTTATTTCAGTACGATCCTGGGGATGAGCGATCTGACAAATGCAAGCGACGTGATGGAGACGTTTGATGGCACCGCGGCAAGCTTGGATGCGGCACGTTTGGCAAGTGACCTGGCATATCAAAACGCCCTAGCAGCAGATGGTGATGGAGGGTTGTTAATCCAACTGGTTGGTCTGGTCGATAATCCGTTTGAAGCCCTCTGACGGGTAGGCTTTGTCACCATTTTGCTGTCGCATTGCGCTTTAAGCTCGCAGCGTGGCGGATCACAAATGTTCTAGGCGGGCGAACGGTGCCAAGTATTTGTGGGTCGTATCTGACGCCGGGGGGCGCCAATATCTTTTTGAGCTTTGGCCGAAACGCTCATCCTGACAGCGTTGACCATATCGGCTGACTTTGCTGAAAATGGGCCGGATTTCGATGAGGGAGCGGGACGAGCATTGCTGAAATACGCGGATGATCCAAAATACATGCCAGATGGCGTTGGATTTTCCTGCCCAAATCGCTTGCTGGGTCTTGTCAAGGCGATGGACCAGATTGGCGTGAAGCTGAGCAAGCGCACAGGTGGGATCACAGTCCTTCACCTACCATCCTTTGAATATCGAAGGACTGAAAGGGAGCAGCTTTAGTGAGTTATTAACCGCAGCTTCAGGACCCAAAGAGCTACGAGGCGTAAACGGCAACGACACGATATCCTCCCGGGAACCGGAAGCGACACCATTGATGGCGGCGCTGGGAATTATTGGTTGATCCTCGACTTCGGGAGCTTTGATAGCAGCGTTGAGATAAGGGTTGCTGACGGCGAAGTCGTTGGAGCCGCCAACGGCCAGTTGTTTATTCAAACTTTCCAAAATATGGAACGTTATGGCGGAACGGTCTTTGACGATGTGATCATTGGCAGCGGGAGCAACGGTACCATCCGTGGTGACGATGGCGCCGAGACCATCAAAGGCGGTGCCGGTGACAATGATATTCTCGGCGGGTTTGGCAATGACTTTGCGCTCTACGATGGCGGTTCACGCCGGTTTAAAATCCGGCAAGATGAAACCTTAGACGAGAAATTTACCATTGATCGGACCGGCGCATAGGGCGCGGATGGATCGGGTGAAATGCTGACTCAGCTTGTGGGCGGTGTCGACGATCCTTTGCCACCTGACGGGCGATCGCCCTGCAACCAGTGAGGGCTTAGAGATTCCCCTTTTGTGAACGCCTATTACGGTTTAATCTTCGCGCGAAGGCTAAGACAGGCCAGCATGCCAACAAGGGAGCATTTTATGGGCAAGCGGGATGAGTGGATCGCGAAATACGCGGATGATCTAAAGAACAAATGCGGGATGGAGCCGGATATGGATCTGCTGACTAAAGTGACCATTGGCTGCGGTCCTTCGATTTACAATGCCGATGCTCAAACAGTTGCGTCTAGCCAGGAAGGCGAACTTGAGTTGGTGAAGAAGAACTTTCTGATGAAGAAGCTGGGGCTCCCTGATGGGCCGGAACTGATGGCATCCATCAACAAAGCGATTGAGACATACGGCACATCTGAGCGCAATAAGTATCGCGCGGTGATCTATTACATGCTGACCAAAGAGTTTGGGAAGGAAGCGGTCTACGGCTGATTACACCGCAAATTGGTTTTAACACGCGCCCATCATCTTTGGTGGGCGCGTTGATTTTAAACGTATTTTATAGATGCAGCGTTTGAATTTTTGGATGTACGCGGATATACAACACTTGTTGGCTAGGATGGTCAGACCGATTTCATAGCGTGTGGTGTTTGTGGGACACACGGGGTGAGAAGGGTTCTGGCATTCCGTGCCAGGACCCTTTTTGATGCGTTCTCACCATCAGGTTATTGGGTCAAGGCTGCGCAACCCTAAGTCGTAAACATAGTGATCACAAAAGGCCGGATGCTTTAGCGCGCGCGGGTCACGGGGTTCTACGATCAACTGCGACCAAAGCATCTTGCCTTAAACCTGAGACAACCTGTTCCCTATCAACGTCTTGCTCTACCGATCCTGTTGAGCCGCGCCGTTCCGCCTGCATGGGCTTGCGCTAAGCCGGTTTGGAGAAGGTGCCTTTGGTTTAAGGTCGAAGGCTTTAAAAATCAGGGGGGCGTATCGCCCATCTCACATACGATCTTCCACTCCTCTGCCGTGACGGGCTGTACGGATAAGCGAGAGTTGTGCACCAGCACCATATCGCTTAACGCAGGCGTCGATTTAATCTGATCAAGGGTCACAGGCCGAGCGAAAGGTCTTACCGCTTTGATATCCACGCATTCCCAGCGCGGGTCTTCGGTTGTGCTATCTGGATGGGTCTCGGCGATGACTTCAACAATGCCAACGACAGATTTCTCTTTCATCGAGTGATAGAAAAAACCCAGGTCCCCTTGCTTCATCTCGCGCATAAAATTGCGTGCTTGGTAGTTACGGACACCGTCCCATTCTTCACCCGCGTCACCCTTGGCGCATTGGTCTGCCCAGCTCCAGGCGTTTGGTTCCGATTTGAAAAGCCAATAAGCCATAGATCTCTCCTCACATTGCTTGCGGATACCGCCTTATACGACGTCATTCTTTCCTTAGCGGTCGATCTAGCAGCATTTGCATCGCTGTCTTCACGTTCAACTGTTCTTTTAAAAGTCCAGCAACCGCTGACATGATGGGCAATTCAAGCGGGATGCTTTGGCTTTGTGCGTGGATCGCATGCGCTGTTGCGGCCCCTTCGACGGTCAAGGTTTGATCAAATGCCGCACCGCGACCCAGTGCCTGGCCCAGCCGATAGTTACGTGATTGATGCGATGTGCAGGTCAGTGTCAAATCGCCAAATCCCGAAAGCCCGGCGAGTGTGCGTGCTTCCGCCCCCTGATGAACTGCAAATCGCTGTATCTCTGCATAGCCGCGAGTCATAAGCGCGGCGCGTGCGCTTTCGCCCAGACCAGCCCCGATCGCCGCACCGCAGGCAATGGCAATGACATTCTTTAGCGCGCCGCCCAATTCTGCGCCAAACGTATCGTTCGTTCGATAAAGACGCAGCGTTGCGGTGGTCAGTGCCTTTTGCGTCTTTGCGCCTGTGGCTTCATCCTGGCAAGCAATGACAAGTGCTGTTGGCAGTCCTTGCGCGATATCGTTTGCAAAACTGGGGCCTGTGAGTAGCCCGCTTTGCGCTGTGGGAACCTCTCGCATCAGGATCCGGGTTGGCCCTAACCCGGTGTTCAGTTCAATTCCCTTGCAGCAGGCAACAAGTGTCTTGTGGTCTAGATGTCGGCGATATTCCGCAGCGAACGCCCCCAGCTTTTGGGTTGGAATGGCAATAAGCAAAAGATCGTTCTCACAAGCGGCCTGTATATCATCGGTGATGCAGAGCGCGCTGGGAAAAGGATGGCCCGGCAGCCGCGCTTTATTTTCACGCTCTTGGTGGATGTTGCGAGCATTACGCGCCCAGAGTGTTACCCTTGCTTTACGCGCCAGGGAAATGGCAAGCGCGGTGCCAAAAGCGCCTGCGCCCAGAACACTGATGCTCATGCTTTTGCCCCCTTTTTGCCCCCGCCAAGCATCGCAGGTCGAGTTGCATCGAGTGGCCAGCGTGGTCGCGCGGCAAGCGAAAGATCATCGGGCGGACGCAGTGCGGCCTGTTCTGCCGCTGCAAAAGCAATCATCGCAGCATTGTCGGTGCACAGCGAAAGGGGCGGCGCGATAAACGCCAAACCCTCTGCCAGGGTTGTTTGGTGCAGTGCCTGTGCAATGGCCTGATTGGCTGCAACACCCCCCGCAACGCAAAACGCTGTCAGCTGATGCGAAGACGCCCGCAGTGCATCGCGCGTTTTTTTGGCCAAAACATCGACCACGGCAGCTTGAAAACCAGCGGCGAGATCGCACTGATCTTGCGTGGTTAGACCACCTGCTTGGGTCACGATCGCGTCTCTTGCGCGCAAGACAGCGGTCTTTAACCCAGAAAAAGACATGTCGCACCCCGGTCTATCCAAAAGCGGCCTTGGAAAGGACATCCGGCCTGGATCACCTCTTTTTGCCGCGGCTTCAATGGCTGGGCCCCCAGGTTGCGATAAGCCGATCAAGCGCGCAACTTTATCAAATGCTTCTCCCGGCGCGTCATCGATAGTGCCGCCCAGTCTTTCAAACGTCGTCGGACCTTTCACGCGCAAAAACTGACAATGACCACCTGATACAAGCAGCATGAGATAAGGGTAAGCGACATCATCGGTCAGTCGCGGCGTAAGCGCATGGCCCGCTAAATGATTGACACCGTAAAGTGATTTGCCTGTTGCTGCGGCCAATCCTTTGGCGAACATCACACCGGCGACGACGCCCCCGATGAGGCCCGGGCCGGCAGTTACTGCGATGGCATCCACATCCGACAGTTTCGCCGCTGCTTGGCGGAGCGCCTGCCTCACGCAGTGATCCAATTTTTCTGTGTGCGCGCGTGCCGCAATTTCGGGTACGACACCCCCAAAATCAGCGTGCAGCTCGGCCTGATCAAAGACAATAGAAGATCGAATTTCCGCGCCACCGCTTTCATTTGTTCTAACAACGGCGGCGGCAGTGTCGTCGCAACTGCTTTCCAGTCCTAACACTGTCATGGTCCGTGACATCGCGCTTTCCATTGAAAGACCTTCAGCGCGCAGGTAACACTGTGACGTGCGGCAAACAATGCTAAGGCACGCGATGGGATCCCCCGTTCTTTTGATGACACGGCCAGAAAGCAGCGCGCGTCGCTTTGTTGCGCGCATCGCGTCCGCGCTGTTGCACGACATCACGGTCGTTTATGCGCCGTTGATCAAGATCGTCCGAACAGCCAAACCCCCGGTGATTTCCCGTGGCACTGATGTGATCTTCACTTCGGTAAATGGGGTACTATTCGCCCCTGACGGTGCGGGGCGTGGTTGTTTTTGCGTTGGTGAGGCGACAGCCTCTGCGGCGCGTGCCCGCGGTTGGTTTATTCTGCATGTTGCACAAACAGCAGAAGAACTGGTGCAGTATCTTCGCGACAGCTCTCAAAGGACGCCGCTTTTGCATCTGTCAGGCGTTCACCGCCGAGGCGATATCGCTTCGCGTCTGAGTGCGGCTGGCCGGCCAACCGCCGTGATCGCGCTTTATGACCAGCAACAATGCCCCTTTACGTCGGAAACCAAAAAGCTCTTTGCAGAGGCTCAGCAGGTGATTGCACCCGTTTTTTCGCCACGCACGGCAGAGCTTCTACTCCAATCAGGTGTTACACTCTCAACCACTTCCGTCGTCGCGATCAGCGCTGCAGTGGCAGACGTGTTCGATGAGAATGCGCCGCAGAAACTGCTTGTTGCGCAAGCACCCAACGGGCGTGAGGTGCGTCGGTGTGTTGAAATGCTTTTGCGGGGCACCAGCTAAACTTGAGGCAGGGCCGCTCTGTCGAGTACATATACGATGTTGAGCGGGATAGGCGCGCAGAATCAGAAAGGTGGGCAGTGTGGCCGAAAAAAAGACTTCGCAGACCGACAAGACGGTCGACGCGCCTGAGGAGCCACGACAAGAAGATCCTTCCAAGTTAGATGAAGTGTCAGCACCGTTGAGTGAAGCGACAGAGCCTTCAGTTTCTCAGGAAACAGCAGAACAAAATGAAACAGACCCCGCAGGAAATGTTGAAGAAATAGCCGATGCTCTTGAGAAAAAGGAAGACGTCGCTGTCGACATTGTGACGCAAGCCGGTTCACAGGAAATGCCTCTGTCTGAGCATGAACAGGACGATCGTCCGGCGCAAAGAACTATTCAAGAAACTATATCCGAGAATGAGAAAACTGCCCCCCCGATGGCGGCGGAACCTTCGGTACAGAAACGAAGCGTTTTCTGGCCGGTTGTGACGGTAATCGTAGCGGGCGCTGTGGGGTTTGGGACAGCCGAGTTCAACATGCAAAGCATGCGAGGTGATGTCGCTTCATTGCGAGACCAGGTTGACGCGCAGAGGTCTGACATAAACGCCTTGCAAGAAGCGCCACCGGCGTCGGCCGTCGGCCTTGAGGCCTTGCGCGCGGATCTTGCCACCTTTGACGGTGCGGTCGCAGATCTCAACGCGCGCATTGTTGAGTTGGAAACGCGCGCCCTCGAAAGCGGGAGCAGTGGTGGTGTCGACAGCGCCGCCTATGAGCGCGTGCTGTCGGATTTGAGGGGTGCTGTCGAAGCACAACAATCTGAGATTGAGATGCTCTTGGCGAATGCGCGCAGCATCGAGGAAGCCACTGCAGAATCTGCGCGGATCGCAGGTGCGCAAGCCGCTCTCACGCAAATAGCATCGGCGTTGAGCGATGGCAGACCGTTTGAAGCTCAGATTGAGGTACTCGTGGACAATGGCTTTGAAAACCTACCAAATGCGCTTTTGGACGTGGCTGTTAACGGTGTCGCTACGCTGTCAACGCTGCAGGCAAATTTTGCAGAAAATGCGCGCGCTGTATTGAGCGCTGCAAGAGCGGTGGGGGCTCAGGATCAAGGGCAAACCGTAGGCAGTTTTTTGCGTCGGCAGCTCGGGGCGCGCTCTGTGACCCCGCGAGAGGGCTCTGAACCGGACGCGGTCTTGTCTCGGGCAGAGGCTGCGATGCGTGAAGGTCAAGTCGCGAAAGCACTGGCTGAACTGGATCTGCTGCCCGAGAATGTTCAAGATCCAATGGCCGCCTGGCTGGGCGATGCCCGGGCACATGCAGCCGCCCAAACCGCCCTTAAAGATCTGTCAGAGCGCCTCGCGGCGGAATAAGAGAGCCAAAATCATGCTGTGGTCCTTGATCAAGATTATTCTTTTTATCCTTGCCATCGCTGCGTTGGCATGGGGTGCCGGATATTTGCTGGAAAGCGAAGGCGGCGTCCAACTCACGTTGATGGGTACGGAATACAGTCTTGGACCCCTTCAGTCTGTTATTGCGCTGCTTTTGCTGATTTTTTTAGTTTGGGTGTTGATCAAGCTTTTGGCGCTTGCCGGCGCTGTCTGGCGCTTCTTAAACGGTGATGAAACTGCGCTTTCGCGCTATTTTGACCGAAACAGAGAGCGGAAGGGCTTTGACGCGTTAGCCGAGGGGTTAATGGCGCTTGCCAGTGGCGAGGGAAAGATTGCCTTGGCCAAAGCAGCGAAAGCGGATCGATACCTAGATAAACCGGCGCTGACAAACCTGTTGACCGCACAGGCGGCAGAGATGGCGGGCGATCGCAAAAAAGCGGAAGAAATCTATCGCAAACTGATCACTGACGAGAAGACCCGGTTTGTCGGCGTGCGCGGTATTATGAAGCAGAAGCTATCTGAGGGCGATATAGAGACGGCTTTGCAACTGGCTGAAAAAGCATTCGCTTTGAAACCAAAGCATGAAGAGGTCGGTGACACATTGCTCCAGCTGCAAGCTGCCAAAGAAGATTGGACCGGCGCGCGAAAAACACTGAGCGCAAAGCTAAAGAACGGGCAGTTGCCACGGGATGTGCATCGGCGCCGCGACGCTGTGCTCGCCTTGTCTGAGGCCAAGGAGTTGCTCGGGGATGGATCAAGCGCTGAGATGCGTGACATTGCAATCGAAGCCAATCGTTTGTCGCCTGATTTGATTCCTGCAGCAGTGTTGGCCGCGCGCGCTTATCTGGACAAAGGGCAGCCGCGCTACGCAGCAAAGGTCCTGACAAAGGCCTGGAAGACGCAGCCGCATCCTGATTTGGCCGCTGCATTTGCCGATATCGAGCCGGATGAAGAACCTGTTGCACGTCTCAAACGTTTCGCGACGCTTACAAAGGCACAACCGGATCATTCAGAGACGAAGATGTTGATGGCGGAGCTACATATCGCAAATGAGGATTTCCCTGCAGCGCGGCGCGCCCTGGGCGATCTGGTAGAGAGTGACCCCACCGCAAGATCTGTAACGCTGATGGCTGCTATCGAAAGAGGTGAAGGTGCTTCAGACACTGTCGTCAGAGGGTGGCTTGCAAAAGCGTTGACCGTGCCCCGTGGCCCGCAGTGGATCTGCGACGTCTGCCAACATATCCAAGCGGTTTGGACGCCCATCTGTGAAAACTGCGGCGCTTTTGATACGCTGAGTTGGCGGACACCGCCACTTTCAGAGGTCGTGATGCCAGGTGGTGTGCAGATGCTCCCATTGTTTGTGGGTGTCGCTGCAAACCATGATCAGATGTCCGAGGATACTGATGTGATCAGGGAGGCGGAACTGATCACGGATGAAGGCGAAGCGAAGCCAACCGGGTAGGGGGCCAGCCCCCATCGCACTGACGTGCGATCCCCCCGGAGTTTATTTCCAAGGTGAAAAGAGCGTCAGAAGCTTTTTCATCTTGCCTGATAAACTCTCGGAGGGGGTTTGGGGGAGGCAGACAGCCTCCCCCAGTATTCTTACAATTTATCAGCTCATTATTTGCCTTTCCAGACGGGGTCGCGCTTTTCGGCGAAAGCACGAGCGCCTTCCAGTTGGTCTTCTGAAGCATAAAGGACATCTACAGTGCGCAGCTGTCTTTTGGTGATGCGGTTCATCGTGTCTTGAAATTTCGCATCTTCTGCGTCGCGGACGATTTCCTTTATCGCGGCATAGACCAAAGGGGGGCCCGATGCGAGCAGGCGGGCGAGGTCCCAGGCACGGGTCATGAGTTGGTCGGCGGGTAGAATTTCGTTGATCAGCCCCCAGGTTTTGCCTTCCTCCGCATCAAACCACCTTCCAGTGAGCAGTAGCTCCATCGCGATATGATAGGGGATGCGTTTGGGGAGTTTCACGCTCGCTGCATCCGCAACAGTGCCAGAGCGGATTTCGGGCAGAGCGAATTGCGCATGATCGGCGGCAAGGATCATATCCGCGCTGAGCGCCAGTTCTAGGCCCCCTCCACAGGCGATGCCATTGACGGCAGCGATGACGGGTTTGTTCAGATCGCGCAGTTCTTGCAGCCCGCCGAAACCGCCCACGCCGTAGTCTCCGTCGACAGCGTCTCCGTCTGCGGCGGCTTTAAGATCCCAGCCTGGGCAGAAGAACTTCTTGCCCCCGCCAGTAAGGATCGCGACACGCAGATTGGGATTGTCGCGGAAGGCGGCAAAAATCTCGCCCATCTGGCGGGAAGTTTCAAGATCAATCGCGTTGGCCCTGGGACGGTCGAGCGTGACTTCTAAGATTGCGCCTTCGGTGCGGGTTTTGATGGGCGTGTCTGACATGGAAGTCCTTTCAAACGGTCTGGCGGATCAACGCGTCCGCAGCGATGGCGTCTGTTGCTGTGCAAATCAAGGGGTTGATGTCGATCTCCTGAACGCGGTCCTGCTGAGCGATAACGTAGTCTTGGACAGCCTGAATGGCCTTCATTAGTGCGGGTCGGTTGACAGGTGGCGCGCCTCGATACCCGTTGAGCAGCGGGGCGAGCCTGAGGGTGGAGAGGGCCGTTTCGATGGCTTCCGGCGAGGCCGGGATCAGTAGCGACGTAGAGTCAGAGAGGACTTCCGTGAATGTGCCACCCGCTGCAAGGGTTAAGACGAAGCCATGGGCCGGGTCGCAGGTGACGCCGATGAGGAGCTCGCAAAGTCCGCCGGTGATCATCTCTTCCATCAGGAAGGTGCTGGTTGGCATAGCCTTGGCCGCGGTTGTGACAGCTTGGAGGTCTTTCAGGTTAAGGGCAACTGCGCCAGCTTCGGTTTTGTGGGCGATGCCTTCGCCTTTGAGCACAAGTGGGAAACCGATGGCGTTGGCCTTGGTTTCGATGTGGCCCAGGCCCTGACAGCTATCGGCGCGGGGGATGCGCAGCCCGTAGGTGGCGAGGGCTGTTTTGGCGGCGGCTTCGGTTAGTATCTCTGCCTTTCCGCCCATATTTGGGAGCAAGATCGGGGCTTTATCTAATTGTCCCTGTTTGACCGCGGCAGCGCAAGCGGCGAGCGTCGCGTTCAGGCCGGAGAAGGGGACGACACCCGCCGTTACAAGCTGTTGCGCAACCGCTTCGGGCATCAGTTCGGGCAGCGTGGCGACCATTGCATAGGGTCTGCCGGTTTGTTCTGCTGCATTGATGGTTGCCTCGATCACGCAATCCCAGTCGCTGGGGTCGCAACGGTCGGGGCGGGGGAAGTCGACGATCAGGAGCGTCATCGCCACCCCGGGGTCGGACATCGCGGCGAAGGTCTGGGTCATCGCTGGGACATCGCGCCAGATATAGGTGTGGTAATCCAGCGGATTGGCGAGCGCCACGCGGGGACCGAGCGCGTCGCGCAAGCCGGTGCGCTGGGCGTCTGTGAGTTTGGGAAAGCGAAGCGGATACGCAAGAGCGGTGTCGACACTCAGACTGGCTTCACCGCCAGAGCAGCTAATAGTGGCAATCGTATTTTGCGCCAAAGGTCCCGTAACGTGGAGCAGTTTGAGGGTTTCCAACAGCGTCGGAAGGTCGTCCACCCGCGCGATCCCGAGGCGGCGGAGCAGGGCATCGGCCCCTGCATCGGCGCCCGCGAGCGAGGCGGTGTGCGAGATTGTGGCGGCTTGCGCTTGCTCCGAGCGGCCCACTTTCAACGCGACGATGGGTTTGCCGAGGGTGTGGGCGGTTTTCGCCAGCGCCTCGAACGCGCGCAGGTCACCGATGCCTTCGATATGCAAGCCTAGTGCGGTCACGCGAGGGTCTTGCAGCAGCGCCATGCTGATCTCTGACAGGCCCTTCTGTGCCTGGTTTCCCGCGGTCACGACATAAGCCAATGGCAGGGCGCGTTGCTGCATCGTGAGGTTGATGGCGATGTTGGAACTTTGCGTGACAATGGCCACGCCGCTGTCCACCCGTTCCCCGCCATGCTGGTCGGGCCACAGCAGCGCACTGTCGAGGTAGTTGATGAAACCATAGCAGTTGGGGCCGAGGATGGGCATAATCCCCGCCGCCTCCAGCAGATCCTGCTGTAGTTTTGCCCCGGATGCATCTTCGGCCTGAGCCTCCAGAAAGCCCGAGGCAAAGCAGACGGCACCGCCCGCGCCCCGCTCAGACAGCGCGCGCACGAGGTCGATGGTCGCCTCTCGGTTCACGCCGATGAAGGTGGCGTCAGGTGCATTGGGCAGCTCAGCGATATCGCGGTAGACGGGGAGGCCATTGATGTTGTCCGCCTTCGGGTGGACCGGCCAGATGTCCCCGGCAAAGCCCATCTTTTGACATTGCAGCACGACTTGGCGGCACCACGCGCCGCCGCCGATGACGGCGATGCTGCGCGGTTGGAACAGACGGCTGAGGTCGCGTGTCATGCGCCCAAGGGGCGCAGCAGGTCGCGCGAGATGATGTGGCGCTGGATCTCGGACGTGCCGTCCCAGATACGTTCGACGCGGGCATCCCGCCAGAACCGTTCGATGGGGAAGTCATCCATCAGGCCCATGCCGCCAAAGATTTGCAATGTGGTGTCTGTGACGCGGGCCAGCGCCTCGGAGGCATAGAGTTTAGCCGATGCAATCTCTCGGTTCGCCGGCAAACGCTGATCCAACCGCCATGCGGCTGCGAGGGTGAGCCAATCGGCGGCGTCAATCTCGGTTATCATATCGGCGATCTGGAAGCTCACGCCTTGGAATTTGCCGATCTGCTGGCCGAATTGTTTGCGCTCGGCTGCGTAGTTCAGCGCATAGTCAAAGCACCGCCGTGCTCGCCCCACGGAGAAGGCTGCGACTGTCAGGCGGGTGGCGTAGAGCCATTCATTCATCACGGCGAAACCGCCGTCGACCTCGCCCAACACCTGTGTCTGGGGCAGGCGGCAATTGTCGAAATAGAGGATGCAGTTCTTGTAACCCTTATGGCTAACGGAGTTATAGCCATCTCGAACCTCAAATCCCAGCGTGCCGCGATCCACCAGGAAGGTGGTGATGCGCTTCTTTGGCCCTTTAGGGGTGTCATCCACACCCGTGGCGATGAACACGATGAAGAAATCCGCGTGCTCGGCGCCTGAGATGAAGTGCTTGGACCCGTTCACGACCCAATCCCCACCGTCTAACACGGCGGAGCATTTCATGCCCCGCACGTCTGATCCGGCATCGGGTTCCGTCATCGCCAGCGCATCCATGCGCTCCCCCCGCACTGCGGGCAACAGGTAGCGTTCGCGCTGTTCCTCGTTGCAGGCCATCAGGATATTCTGCGGACGGCCAAAGAAATGGGTCAGCGCCATGGAGCCTCGGCCCAGTTCCCGTTCCACCAACGTGAAATCCATGTGGCTGAGGCCCGCGCCGCCAACCTCCTTCGGGAAGTTGCAGGCGTAAAAGCCCAGATCGATCACCTTTTGCTTGATCACCTCGCCTAGCTCACGCGGCACTTTGCCAGTACGCTCCACCTCAGCCTCATGGGGATAAATCTCATTCTCCACAAAGCTGCGGACTGTGGAGACGATCATCTCTTGTTCTTCGGAAAGGCCAAATTCCATCGCGCGGTGCCCTTGTTCATTTTATCGCCACTTTAGGCAAAATGCGTCCCGCTGTTAGGTACAAAAACGACCTCGTTAATCTTCTGTTTACCGCTTTTCGCACACATTTGAGGGGCAAAGAATATCAGGGCCCGTGGGGTGATCCGATTATTTAAATTCCCATTATCAAAGCTTCGTTTGAGCGTGATTGCGCGGGATACTATGCCAGCTGTTTTCGCGGCAGACATTCGCCTGATCATCTGGGACCTGGACGAAACACTTTGGGATGAGCCGCGAGGCGCGGGTGGTATCCAACAGCGCAAAACCCATCACGATCCGCTTGTCACCCTGGGGCGCCACAGGATCATCTCATTCATCTGTTCTACGAATGCCTTCGCGCGACCGAAGGGGATGCCGACCGAAAAGGTGCTTTGGGATTACTTTGTTCTTCCAAGCATCGACCGATGGGCCAAGGGGCCATGTATCCATGACCGTGCCTCCCAACTTGGGCCGCGTGCGCCGGCAGATATTGTGCTGGTGCCGGCAAACGACAGGGGGTTGGCTCAGTTTGCCGATAGATTAAAGCCGCCGAAGGCTTTCTATCCGCAAATCACAAGCATACTACGGCGTATTTTGATCGATTTCGAGAACATACTGTCTTTGGAGCCAGCAGCGCATATTCAGGGCTCCAAGGATGTGAGCCCTATCAATCAATGCGGGTGGGACGTGTCTCATTGGATGTATCCCAGTGGGCAACCTCAACTACAAAAGCGATGGTGATAACCACAATGTCGCCCCCCAAAACCTTTGGTCATTTGTTCCTCAGCATTGGCGCGATGAAGGCGGGCACCACTTGGCTGTATGCGGTGCTGGCGCGTCATCCCGCCCTGCATTTCGCGATGGAGAAAGAGATCCACTATTTCTATCATCGATACGTGGATACTGCTCAGCTGAGTGAAGCCAACCGCTTGAAAGAAGCGCGCAATCGCTATCTGCTGCGGTTTGATCCCGAGAAAGCGAACATCGATGCCGTGCGCGCAAATCTACATTGGCTAAGTGCTTATCTGGACCGGCCCGTCGACGATTTTTGGTATCGCAACCTTTTTCAAATGCGTCCGCATCAAATGTATGCTTGCGATTTCTCAAATCTTAACGCGCTACTGCCCAGCGCGGCCTGGCCTCAGATTGCCGAGAAATGCACGACACTCAAGGTGCTCTATACGATGCGGTCGCCCATCCAGCGGCTTTGGAGCCATACAAAGTTTCACCTGCAGGTGACGGGGCAGCTATCATGTCTAAATTCATGGAAAGCGCAGGATTTTGAAACATTCATTCGCCGCCCGCACATTTGGAGAAATGCTGAATACGGTGTCGTGCTAAGGAACTTGCGACAGAGCCTGCCAGAGGATGCACGGAAGATCTTGTTCTACGAGGAAATGCACGCTGATCAGCGCGCCAGCCTGGCGCAGATTGAACGCTTTCTCGGGATCGAGCCCTTTGAATATCCTCAAGCTTTGTTAGATCGACGCTTGACCGAAAGCGTGAAGTGTCAGATGCCAGTCTTTTTCCCCGATCTCTTTGCTAATGATATTGAGCGGATCAAAGCCGAGGTGGCCGCTGAAGGACTGAAGTTGCCGCAAAGTTGGCTAAACGAGTGAGCGCATTTTACGCAGTATTCAGTTGCCTTTGAGCATAGTCCAAAAGCGCATGATCATCTTCATTGGCCACTTTCAGTGTTTCTTGCAAGGCGTGAGCCATCACCTTGCACCCTGATCTGGAGGAGCTGTTCGCCCTGATCTCGCGCTTATTAAAGCCAGGATGGATTGGCGCGATCTGATCGCAAAGTTCTGTGATGGCGCGGTCAAACTGATGGACAAGACCGAGGACGCCCTGACGGCGAATAAGATCGCAGGCACGCAGGGCCCGAGGTCTTTCCGGCGCATTTCCATGTATCATGCTGGCTAACCTTGAAGTTTGAAAGTTACGGCATTGCCGATCACCTGGTCGTGCCAGCCGCGCCTGCACATATCCTGCGAGGTCATGCCTTTTCGCCAGTCGAGCACCATACGTATCCGCATCTTGAGCCCGTTCAAAGTGGTAAGCCGAAACGATCCGCTCAAGGGGATCGCGTAAGAACAACACCGGCACGATCTGAATTCCCGGGATGCTCGGCAGCGGTCCAATGATCGTATGAGAGGAGAAAGCTATCGCTTTGGGTGTGTCGAGGATCCAGCTTTGCACATCATCGGTATTCTCGCCGTTCCCCATGGAAAATTCGCGCGTGACCCATCGACCCGGAAAGTTCTCTTGCAGCAGGCTGTCTAAAGAGGTGCCGGCATTCTTGAACAGGTGCAGATGCAAGATGACGCGGCGCATATTACAAGGCGTTTGGTGGCTGTCGTCTGCTCAAGGTCTTGATCCATACATGTCTGCGGCCTCAAAAGCGGCACGCATCATTTCGCGGCCGCGTCCGAAAGAAAAAGCCTGTTGCATATAAAGTCGCGCGTTCTGAGAGATATCGTGCCAAAGAACGTCATCGCGGCTTAGCTTGTCGATGGCACCCACCCACTCCTCGCGCGTGTCAACGATAAAGCAATCATGCCCAGAACGCAGACCGATCCCTTCAGCAGCCAGCGGGCTGATCACGCAAGGAATACCATGTGCCAAGGCGCTTAGCACCTTCCCTTTTATTCCCGCACCGGACAACAGCGGCGCGACCGCTATGCGATGAGGATGATACGCGTCAGCGATGTTTTCCACAAAACCAATGGGGCGAATAACGCTGGAGGCAAGCGCCCTGATATCCTCACCCATCGCAGAGCCGTATATTGAAAGCGGCGTGTCAATTGCTTTGCCTTCAAGCAAAGGCATGATGTTATTGGCGAACCAAAGCACGCCTTCTGTGTTTGGATGGTGCCGAAAACTTCCCAGGAAAGACAGCCCACTGCGCGTCGCAAGGGGCGGCAAATCGTCGATGACATCGACAACCCAGGGGCATTTGACCACCGTGGTTTTCGCATCTGTGTAAGCTTGGATCACCGAATGCTCGATCTCTGTGTAAGAGAGCGCCACGTCCGCGGCCTGTATGATGTCCATCTCTTCGTTTCGGGTCTGGCGGGCGCGGTTTAATTTGTCCTCGTCCATGCTGTTTTTGGCGGCCCTTAGCTCTCTTAAAAAATGCAGATCTGCGTTGTTAAACAGTACTTTCGCTTTGGGCGCGCGGCTGCGTATTTTCTGGAGCACTGCCTGCGCGACATAGTAGCGGGTAATGTAGAAAGCATCGAATTCAGCCGCGTGGCGATCAAGATATTCAGCGGCGCTCATGTAAAATGGCGCGTAAATGACTTCGATGCCTCGGTTTTGGAGTGTTTCCGTGTAGCTGCCCAGATGGGCCATATTCGTTGAGATAAACGACACTTTGTATCCCAAAGACTGAACAAGGCGCATTTCTTGCAAGGCGGCGTAAGAGCCTGCGTCTTTGTCTGCGCGCGGCGGCGCATAATCGACGAACAGCACGCGACCGACAATGCCTCGGTCCTTTTCAAGATCGGGATTGCGGCCTTCCTCACCGTGATTGGCAAAAGCATTCGCCCATTTGCGCTTGAATTTGGGGCGGTTGACCTCCTGAAATTTCTTAAACCCGTTGGTGGTGCCCGTGCCAGCGGTCATGCCTTCGTAATGATAGACGACAGAAGATGGAATAAACCAGGTTGTGAAGCCTTCAGCGCGCACTTTGAAGGCAAGATCTGTGTCTTCGAAGTACATTGGCTCCATCTCGTTCGAGAGACCGCCCACGCGCTCCCAAACCTTCATCGGCAAGAGGAGCGCTGCACCAGAAAGGTAGTCAGCTTGACGGGCATAGCTGAAGCGCGGTTCGTTTGGATTGTGACCTTTGCCGTAGTTCCAAGGATTGCCAGAACCCCAGACGATACCTCCGGCTTCTTGCAGTTGTCCGTTTGGATAGAGCAATTTCGACCCCACAAGGCCGACATTCTTAAACCGGGAGAAGGCAGCGATAAGCTCATCCAGCCACCCAACCGTCACCTCAACATCATTGTTCAGCAATGCGATGTAGCGTCCGCGTGCGCGCGCTGCGCCTAAATTGCAGGCGCGAATGAACCGCTGCGGCGTGCGCTGGTGTAAAACAGTTATCCCGCTGACGATCTCTTCCAGCCTTGCTGTCTCATCGATTGACGCATCGTCGATGACAATCACCTCAAAGCTCGCGTCGTTATGCGCCAAAAGCAAAGAACAAAGCGCAAGGTAGGTCACTGCAATTTTGTTGTGCGCAGGCATGACAATTGACACGTCAGGGGCATCAACCTTGGGAAATTGAAGGGGCCTCAGCACGACATTCTCGTGCCCCCCTTCCAAGGTTGCTAGGGCAAACGCAAGCTGGTCGAAGTCAAGCTGCGGCGTCGCATGTGCTAAGAGTGCCTTTAGTCCCGCGTACCTCAGCGCCGTTTGCGCAAAGAGCGTGCTGGGAAATGGGGCGACCGCCTCGCGGCGCATGACATCTTCGGGCGTTACAATCGCTGGCATCAACTGATGCTGCTCAAACAGGGTGAAGGTTCCCGACCGGTCTTTGAGAGACAGATGCCGCACATGCCCCGTCAGGGCATCATTCGGGAGCCGAAGTATGTTGTCGCCAGATTGCAATTCGATCATGCGCATCGGCTTGCGGTCAATGCAGAGCAGGATCTGTTGCGGCTCAGGTACTTCGCAGATCAGCGTATGACCATAGTTTTCGCGGACATGTATTGGCGGTTTTTCAACCGGGGCGATCGGATAAGATAATGCGCCGACATTTACGCAGATGTGCTCACGTGTGGCCAAGGGACGAGGAAGCTGCGCTTTGATCCAATGGCCATCTATTTCTGGCACTGTTCCGTAAAGCCATTCGGGCTCCACCAGCGGCACCGTTGAGGAAGTCGACTGCCCGGCGATGCGCACGTCTGTCAGAAAAACAAATGGTTCGATCCCTTTATCGTCGGGCATGTGGTGCTTGTAGTGAATTTCAAAAGTTGCCTCACAGCATGCGAAGTGCGAAGGAATGTCCCTTTTGACATGGGCATATCCGCTGCGCAGAGGCCCGCCGTAGAACTGCGTATCAAATGGGATTTCGTGACGCTCTTGTTGCCCAGAAGTCGGATCTTTCAAGAGCAAGATCAGGTTTGCCGCCGCCCTGTGCACAGCCAGACGCGCTTCGAAGAACATCTTAGGGTGCACATCCGGAACAGAGATCTTGTTTTTGAAGTGTATCTGGCAAGGCGATTGATAGCGATTGATCATAACCTGGATCGTTTCAGCGTCCGGCAACGACCAGTCGGTCAGGTGGTCCACCCAGCAGGCATAGATATTGCCCGGTACTTCTTCGTAGGGGTCCGAGAAAGACCGCATTGCCAAGCCCGTAACATCAAGCGGATAAGTGGTCCCTGCCTCGATGGCATTGGTTGGATCCTGGTCACATGTCTCAAAAGGCAACAGCGCGTCACCAAGCTGCATTTCCAGCGGTTGCGTATTGGGATCCCCAATAAGATGACCAAACACAGTGCCATTCATTACCATCAGACACTGAAGATCGGGAATGTGGTCAAGCGACATGGCAATGTGGATCAATTGTGAAAACTAACAGGATCCAGCCTATACCGTTTAAAGTGTATCAGTCATCAAATTTCTAACAAAAGTTGTTTTACACTTCCAAAATATCGCGGTGGTAGCGATTTAGCAGAAATAAACCCGTCATGCAGAAGATCGCTGAAAGACCTATTGGATAAATCACTGAGACATAGGTTGGCTGATAGAATGGATAGTAACCGTCTCGCATCAGCCCAGCGATATGCACCAGGGGATTGAACCACAAGTAGTCAGCATAAGGATATGGAACGCTTTCAAAAATAAAGAAAACGCAAGAGATTAAGAACAAGGGCCTATTCAGGATAGACCACGCTGTATGCCAGATGGGATAGGCCAGGGTTAAGAAACTGTTCAGTGTTCCGACGCCTGCGCCAAGCATCACCGTGAGAATATAGGCTTGGGCGATTTTGCCGTAGTCCAATGTTGTCGTTGGCTGTAGCACAACAAAAATGAGACTAACGAGAAGTAAATGAACAACGACTTGCGTTAGCATAGCCAGAAGGAGACGCGCCAGCAGTGCATCCAGAAAGGTGATTCTAGGGTAGCTCAGAAGGGCGCGATTGAATTGAATTGTCTGCGCAAGCTTGTTTGAAATGTCGGTATACATCAGCAACGGCAGGATCCCCGCAGCATAGAAAAGAGCAAAGTTTGTTCCCAACGGCGGCGCACGAAACCCAATCGAAAAGATAAGGGTGAGCAGTGCAATACCTGCTGCGGGTTCCAAGATCGCCCATAGATACCCGCCTGGCGAGCGACCATATGTGGTGCTCATCTCGCGCAGGACCAACGCCGTAATAGCGCGAAGGCTGGCAAAACCAGTACTCGGACGGGCGGCTATCGATCGATCGGAGAAATCTGTCACATTGGACGCTTCACATGCAGCTATTCAAATTAAACCATAGGTGGCATAGTGGATTTTGTACACAACTAAAGAGAATCAGCTCATGGTCGCTGGGTCGTCAAATCATGCTGCGCCAACAGCGCGACGGGTGAATTTTCAAAACACTGATGGTGGGTCACGCCCTGCGCCTAAGGCCGCGCCAGGAGTCCCTCAATTTGATATCAAGCCCCCTGCGCCAGCTGCGCGAACCCGACCGCGCCATCGCTTTCTGGCGTTATCATGGTTGATATTGGTCGGCGCGCCTGTTGCGTTGGCGGCTTGGTATCTATGGGCGCGTGCCGCAGATCAATATACGTCTGACGTCGCATTCTCGGTCCGCACTGAGGAGCAGGGATCCGCAATCGAGTTGCTTGGCGGTGTGACGGAGCTTTCGGGGTCAAGCTCATCAGATACTGACATCCTCTTTGCCTATCTATCCAGCCAAGAACTTGTTTACCGCGTTAATGAACGTGTTGATCTGCGGTCGATTTGGTCCCATGTGCCGGTCGCCCAAGATCCGATTTTTGCGTTTGATCCTTCAGGCAGCATCGAAGATCTGCAGCAGCACTGGCGGCGCAAAATTTCGATCATCTACGACAATGGCACTGGCTTAATAGACCTAGAAGTCCGCGCTTTTCGTCCTGAAGATGCCTATCGGATTGCATCCGCGGTGCTGGAGGAATGCACAGCAATGATCAATGGTCTGTCCAAGATAGCACAAGAAGACGCCATTCGCTTCACCCGTGATGAGCTGGAGAGCGCCGTGGAGAAGCTCAAAGAAGCGCGGCGTGCCCTAACGCAGTTTCGCAATAGAACCCAGATCGTGGATCCCAGCATCGATACGCGCAACCAGATGGGCCTTCTTGTCACGCTGCAACAACAACTTGCCGATGCCCTGATCGAAGCTGACTTACTTCAGGACACAACGCGTCAAAGCGATCCGCGTGTGCGTCAGGCAAACCGGCGCATTGACGTGATTAACGCGCGTATCGCTTCTGAACGTCGCAAGTTGGGGCTTGGCAAGGAAGGCGAGGGTGATGCCGCCTTTGCCGATCTCGTGGGTGAATACGAGGGATTGATCGTCGACCGCGAATTCGCTGAAACCGCGTATACGACCACATTGGCTGCCCATGATGCCGCGCTTGCCGAGGCGCGCCGACAAAGCCGTTATTTAGCGGCTCATATCAAGCCAACTTTAGCTGAACGGGCAGAATACCCTGAACGCGTGAAGTTGCTGTCTTTCGTCTCGACCATCTCTTTCTTTGCGTGGTGTATCTTGAGCCTTGTTTTCTACAGTTTTCGGGACCGTCGATGATCCACCTCGAAAACTTGACAAAGTACTTTTACACGCGTGGCGGTCGGCAGGTGATCGTCGAAGATTTGAGCATGACGTTTCCTGCGCGGGCGAGCGTCGCCTTATTGGGCCGCAATGGTGCAGGCAAAAGTACATTGTTGAAGCTGATTGCCGGGACCATGCGTCCGACGCACGGGCGCGTCTGGTCGGAGGGGAGCATTTCGTATCCTGTTGGTTTCCAGGGCTCTTTTCACCCCGATCTCAGTGGGTTGCAAAACACGCGATTTGTCGCGCGCCTCTACGGTGTGGATACAGATGCGCTTACTGATTTTGTGGCGGACTTCGCCGAACTTGGGCCGCATTTTCGCATGCCTGTGCGAACGTATTCTGCGGGGATGAAAGCGCGCCTTTCCTTCGGTGTGTCCATGGGCATTCCATTTGACACGTACCTCGTGGACGAGGTTACGTCGGTTGGCGATGGGGCGTTCCGGCATAAAAGCGTGCAAGTGTTCGACAAACGGCGCGAGACAGCGGGTGCCATCGTCGTTACTCACTCACCGCCCATGGTGCGACGGCTTTGTCATCAGGCGGTCGTGTTGGAGCGCGGGACGTTGATCCATTACGATGACGTCGACGCCGCGCTGTCGCATCATGAATACAATCTTGGCCTGTCCTCCGAACGGTAAGGCAACCGGCTTCAAACCTGATACACACCGTTACCTATCACCCACCTGCTCAACAGCTTGTATTGGGCCGCGCCGATCCGCGCCACGGGGCGGCGCTAAGTCGGTTTGGTCACAGTGTCTTTGGTTTAAGACCGGATGCTGTAGTTTGGTGATCAGCGCGCAGCAGTCTTCCCGAAAACGATCGAAAGACCAATGCTTGCGCCAAACGCCCCTTGTCTCAGCGCAATACGAAGCCTGATTTCTCTCGTAGCGATCTAAAAGCGCAACGATCTTAGCGGCAGTGGATGCGACATTATCAATATCCAGGATCATCGCGCAGGGATGTTTATCGACAAGGTCTTGCGCCCCCTCAAACGGGCTGAGCAGCACTGGCAAACCAGCTTCGAAGGCTTCTATTGCCCCGATCGGCACCCCTTCATACCTCGATGTGAGAAGATAAGCGTCTGCTTTTTCAAGATAAGGTCGCACATCTGATACGGGACCAACAAATCGAATGCGCTCCAAAACCTGTGTTGCCACGCGTCTTCCTATTTTGTGCTGGAACGCACCATGTTGCGTTCCGGACCCGCAGAGTGACAAAAGAAAATGCGGTGGCAGTGCTGCAAATAGTTTCACAGCACTCGCATAGTCTTTTTGCCACCCCGACCGTCCGGTCATTACCAAGTGTTTTTGGCCGGGCTTCTTTTCGTGCTTCAACGGTCCGATATCCGAACAATTTTGAAGGACATGTATTGCATGTCGTGTGGTGCGGCCTGCAGAGACGGCGGCAACAAATCTCTCCGCCATTTCGTCGTTTAGCATCACCAGGTGATGCGGGGGCGCCAAAGACAACAACCATTTTTCGATGCAGAGCGAGAAAGAGCTTTCGAGGGGCCGTCTGCCGCGACCAAAGGGAAGGCCATGAAATGTAACGGCGACGGGTGTCGCTGTTCTCCATATCCTGAGAGCCAGCGCCAGCCTACCCAGCAGGCTGGGCAGTCGCGCATGAAACCAGATGAGGTCAAAGTCCCGTCCATTGAGAAAGCGAATGAGCATGATCCAGGCGGTCAAGATCCGAGGGATATTGCGCCTGGCGGCTAAACCCTTGATGGTTATGTGCTGGGCGCCTTTTTGAATAGCAGCATCAAATCCGCCTTCGTTTTGATCGCTCAAGATCGTGACTTTGCCCCGCGGATCGATTGCCTCTGTCAGGTGCGTCAGGTGACGTGGTACTCCCGAGTGATTTCCAGCGCCGCCGATCAGCAGAATGTGTGGTGTTTGCTCATATCCGTCCAAGACTTGCCGCACCCCACAGTCCTAAGGTTCCTTGCCAACTCTGACGGTAGGCTCCTGATTTTGACAGCTGATAGAGACGTTGGGATATTCCAGCGCGTCTCGCGTCGTTAAACTCGATTAAGCTTTCTCGCGCTTCTTTGGTGAAAATCGGAGATATGGTGTTGAGCGCGCGAAGGTGGGCGGTGATCCTCGCGGCGTATACTCCCTTTATAACCTGCATTTTGCGAGAAAGCTGAGACAGCAAGCCAAAATTGATGCCAATCGCATTTCGATCATGTTGCCGGTAGAGAAGCGGGGGTGGTCCATTGTCAAAGATGATTTTGCCCCCGATGCCAGTGACAAGCTGATAAAGCCACCAATCATGCGCGAAAATACCCTTTGCTTCAGTGGTATAGCGTCGCGCAAGCCGAGCTGCCTGGGGGTTGAGCATAATCGTGTTACCCGTCGCGACATTTTCGACCAGCGCATTTCGGAAGCTAAATGGCCGGCCGCGGCGAGGAGAAGCAATCGCAGAGCCGTCTCGCTCCCGCCAGTACCATTGGCGCGCGCAGTAAAGCGCGGGATGCTTCATGGATCGCGGCAGCAAGATAAGTGCTCGCGCGAGTTTATCGGCATGCCAGATGTCATCTTGATCTGCGAGCGCCACGTATTCGACATCTCGCGGTAAAGTGGCAAGTAAGGAAAGATAGTTTGCAGCAAATCCGTTTTCTGGTCCGCGCTGCAGTTGTACCTGCTGTTTCTGAGTGTCTTTGAAACAAGATAGCAGGGACAGCGACGCATCTGTTGAACCGTCATCGCTGCAGATCAGACGCCACTGTTGGTGGCTTTGTGCGGCAATGCTGCGCAGTTGCGCAGGAAGATGCGCCGCACCGTTAAGCACACTCATTAAAATCGTGACATCTGCCATCTTACCGTACCTGTCATGTCGCCGGATACTGTGGTGGCAAGATTAGAACACGGTAAAAGTTCATAGATTGTTAAGCCTCTTAAATTAGCGCTGATAAATGAGGTTTGGACAAGGATGGCTGCAGTGGCGCTTGCCCATGTTTTCGGTCTGATACGCCGATTTTTTCAGGTGCTTCGTCATGCAGGCTGGCGCGCCGCACTGGTTCAAACATCTGGGTATCTCAACCGATTGTCTCGGGGGCTTGGCTACACTTCTTTGCGACGCAGCCGATCTGGATCTGACTTTACGGGCCGATATCCTCTGATGGGTATCTGGCGCCTATTGGCCCAAGAAAACGCGTTTCACGTCTTAACCAGCCCGTCGATTACCAATGGACGTCGCGCTATCGCGTTGATCGGTGATCTTAACCTGCCTCAATGCCGAAAGTATCGGGTCGAACAGCTGGCGGAACTTTGGCGTGATCAAGACATCGCTTTCGATTACGCGCATTTTGAGGATGTACCGCGCGCCGGTCGCATTTTGCAGCAGGCAACTCACGTGATGGAGTATCGCCTGCAAAGCAACGAAACGACAGAGATGTTGCGTTATGAGGCGCGCCGCCTTCGCCTTCCAATCCTCTATGACATTGATGATCCGTTATTCTCTATTTCTGCTTATGAGACTTACGGAAACATGCAGGCGCTTGCCCCCGCTTTGAGAAATCGATTTCTGGCGGATGCACCCAAGTATCTGAGCATGATGAATGGCGCAGATGCGCTGTGTGTTTCGACGCCGGGACTGCAGTGCCACGCTCAGCTTTTCACCAATCGCCCCGTGTTTTTTCGTAGGAATTTTGCCGACGCTCAAACATTGGAGACAGGCCGTGCAGCAATGGACGCTGCAGTCGAAAAAGATGACCTGTTTCGCATCGCGTTTGCAAGCGGGTCGCAAGGCCATGAAGCTGACCTCGCCACCATTCTAGAGCCTTTGATCCATGTGCTGCAGACCTGTCCCAACACGCGCTTGCTGATCATTGGGCACTTCAATTTGAAGCATTTGCCCGGCGAACTCTACAACAGGATCGAGAAATATGCGCTTGTCGACTATTCTAGGTACCTGCATGTGCTCGCTCGCGCCGACTGCGTTGTGATGCCGCTGTCTGACGATCTGTTTAATGCATGCAAAAGCGGCGTCCGCGCGTTGGACGCTGCGGCTGTCGGGGTCCCTGCCGTGGTTGCAGCAGTGGGTGACTTGCCCAACGTCGTCGCGCACGGCCAAACCGGTTTTGTCGCAGAGAAACCGCAAGATTGGTTCGCTTTTCTAGAGCAGCTTGTGCGTGATCCAGCACACAGCCAGCGTCTAGGACAAGCGGCACGCTTGGCCCTTGAACGACGTTGGCGTGGCACAACCCAGCCTCACATCGCATCGCCAGAGCTATTGGCTTGGGTCGCCTAATGCCGGCCCGTCATATCTTAATCGCAAACGTCTTTTTCGCCCCGTTTTCCTACGGCGGTGCCACCATCGTTGCCCAAGAAGTTGCACGTGAACTGCAGCGAAGCGGGCACTATCGCATTTCTGCTGTGTCGCTGTGCCTACGCGCCGATTTGGAACCCTATACTGTCGTCAAGACAGAGAAAGACGGCATCGCCAATTACCTGATTAATATCCCCAATAATCTTGGCTATTCAGAGGTTTATGACAATCCAGCGATCACTGAACGGTTGCTTTCGATTGTCTCAACGCTTTCCCCCGACCTGATCCATGCACATTGCTTGCAAGACATGGGTACCGGCATTTTCACCGCTGCAGAAGCATTTGGCGTCCCGGTGATATTGAGCGTGCATGACTTTTGGTGGCTTTGCGAGCGCCAGTTCATGATCCGCATAGATCAACGCTACTGCGCGCAATCGCCTGTCCGCATTGAAAACTGCAAAAGCTGCGTCGGCAACTTTTGGGCGGCGAAATTGCGACGAACCCATTTGGAAGCTGCGGCGCGCAAGGCGCAGTGTGTTACGTATCCAAGTCATTTTGCAAAGAACTTGAGTGAGGCATCGGGCTTTGCACCCGAACGCGGCGTCGTTTGGGAAAACGGCGTTCGATTGCCCAACCATGACTTTTTCGTAAGGCAAGCAGCACGCCGTGAGCGATCAGATCGGCTAACCTTTGGTTTTCTAGGCGGCCCTTCTCACATCAAAGGATGGCCATTGATGAAGCAGGCTTTTGCAAAGCTATCGCGTGATGACTTTAATGTTGTTTTGGTGGATGGCGGTTTGGAGACACCTTGGTGGCGCGCTGAGATGATGAATGGGCTGCCGGGCAACTGGGAGATCGTGCCGCGATTTCCGCAAGAAGCGATTGACGCGTTTTACAGTCAGATAGATGTCTTGCTTTTCCTATCTCAATGGAAAGAGACATTCGGCCTTGCCATCCGAGAAGCCTTGGCGCGGGGCATCCAGGTCATTCAAACGGATAGCGGCGGCACAGTGGAGCATGCAGGTGCGGTGCATCAGAACTTGATCCCCATCGGTGCTGCGCCCGAATACGTGACACGAGAGCTTAATCGCGTGCTTTATCAAGGCGTTATCCCGCATCCGCCGATTTCCGTGATGAGTTTTGAGGGGCAGGCCAAGGCATTCTCCGACCTGGTCCATGAAGTTTTATGCACGCAAAGACGTGTGGCTTAAAAGGCAAAGTCTGTCTCGTCTAGATCGCTCAATTTGACGTTCAGTAAGCGAATAGAGCTTGCTGTTCCCGTGGTGATGATGACGTCGCTGCCCGTTTGAACGCTACCATTCAGAACATCTTGGAAGGCATCCAAACCGCTGACACCAATGAAGTTTATAAATTCATTATCATTTTGGGCTTCGAAATCAGCAAGAGTGTCATGGCCATGATCTGTTGCGAAAACGAACTCATCGGCGTTAAAGCCGCCGTATATCAGGTCATCACCCGCACCACCGATAATTGTGTCGAACCCTGCATCCCCATGCATTCTATCTGCCCCTTCGCCGCCATCGAGGATGTCGCGTCCTTGCCCGCCGAATAGTCGGTCATCGCCTTCGCCACCCCAAATGGTGTCGTCTCCACTTTGACCGAATAGCCCGTCACCCGAAGGCCCGCCATAAAGCCTATCTTGACCATCGCCGCCAAACAAACGGTCAAATCCCAAATTGCCCAGCAGAATGTCATCGCCTGCCTCCCCATAAAGGTTGTCTGCTTGGTGTCCTCCATCCAGTACATCGTTGCCGTCGCCACCGTTCAGCATATCAAAACCTGCATTGCCAAACAGCGTGTCATCGCCAGCTTCGCCGAAAACTCCGTCGACGGTCGTGCCAAAATTGCTGCCCGCGCTAAGCCAATCGTCACCCTTGCCCCCGAAAATGCGATCTGGTGAGCTTCCCGCCCAAATTTGGTCATCACCGTCTTCGCCGTGAAGAACGTCAAAACCGTCGCCCCCCAGCAGGATATCTGCACCGTCCCCGCCAAAGAGCAGGTCTGCAAAGCTATCGCCTGACAGCGTATCATTGCCGGAGGCGCCATGCAGCGTATCAAAACCAATGCCGCCCATCAGTGTGTCCGCGCCGTTTCCACCCTCGACGCTATCGTTACCCACTTGCCCGTCGGCAAAATCAGCCCCATTGCCCAGCAAAATCGTATCATCGCCACGCCCGCCAAAGAGCCGATCATTCTGAGAAGCGGCTTGCATGTAGTCGGCGGCATCTGTCCCACGCCGGTCCCCCGGTTGCACGAAGCTCGTTACTTTGGGCGCGTCGCGCCATGGCGGGGTCAGTTCTGCTGGATTGGTGGCATCTGGGTTGCCCATGTAACCGCGGTTCAGGTCCGGGCGTGGCTCCTCATTTGATCCCGGATAAAGCGCTGGGTCTGTTGCGGTGCGGCTGCTGGTAATCAGTGTATCACCAGAAAGCTCGTTTGCCGAAAGTGGGCGCCCGTTGAAAGACAGCACTTCAAGCAGCTCTTCTCCTATTCGCAGCTCTGCGCCCCAGTGGCGCGGTATGATCTGAAGCTCACCCAGACCCGCCAGGGCACCATATGACGACAAGTCAATTTGGTCGGTCCCCTGCCGGAAATCCAAAACTCTATCGCGCGCTGCATCCGGCGAAAATATGAATATGTCAGCGCCAGGTCCGCCCACCAGCGTATCTTCTGCACCGCCATCCAGAAGAATATCATCGCCCGCTCCGGCTTCGATGATGTCGTTCCCGGCGGCACCAGATAGAATGTCATCTCGTGCGCTGCCCAAAAGCGTCCCGCCGCTAAATCCTGCCGTTTGATTTATGCCCAGGTCTGTGAGCGCAATGGTAAACTCGGCCAGGTAAGGCGCGCTTTGCGTGGCAACCCACAGACGGATGGCCTCGGGCGACCCTGATGCTTCAATGGCGCTGATCCCGTGCAGCGGCACATCTGCTGTTCCGGTAAAGCTCTCTATGTGGTGCAGGCGCCCCCCGGGAAGCAGTGTGAACATGCTGATGCCGTCATCCGCGCCTGCCGCGAGAATAAAGTTGTGATTACCCACATGAAGACTGTTGATGTGGTTGGCCCCCTCGAAACGCGTATCGCGCGTGTCGATCACATGGTCTACGGGAAGCATACCATTCCCGGCAGGCGAGACGGCAAAAGTTGTCAATGAGTCAGATCCAGAACCCGCGACGATGGCATAAAGGCGGCCATCCGGTGCCGTCGTCACGGCCAGGTCTGACGGCGCATCCACCCAGAAGCCATCTGCGGCGCTGACATCGATCACATGTTCAAGAACATCGTTTGGATTTTGTCGAAACATACTGACAGCGTCGGCGCTGCTGTAGCTGACAAAGGCATAGTTGATCCCGTTATGCTCCGCCGTGACAATGTCCGTGGCACGCGCACCCGGTAGGAGGGTTCCTTGATCAACGTGAGAGCTATTCAGCACGTTCGGGCTGTTCCAAGCCAGGTTGACGAGCCCGCCTTGGCGTAGCGCTGCGACACCGGTGCTGTTGCTAAACATCTCCATCTCTGTGATGCGCCCCAGATCAATGCCGGATGCGGTTGATTGAACCATCGCACCGATCGGCGCGGTTGCGTTGAGGTCAAGATTGACACCGGTAAGCGGCACGCCTTTTAGACCAGCCATGTAAAGCTGTGTTTCTGCCCCTAGTTGATGCAGCACCAGATCGGTTGTCTCAAGTTGCAGGAAGTCGGAAGAAATCCGCCATTGTTGCAGTAGCGATGTGTCTTCCGCTGTGTTCCCGAGGTCAAATGCAGTTAGCCAACCATCACCGCGGGTTGCAGAGAACAGCAAGGTTTTATTTGGTCCCTCGATGACCTGAAGATCATTGATGCCAACAAGCCCTAGCTCTTCAAATGAGGGGAGCGGCTGAAGCTTTGAGAGTGTTGACCGGACCATGTTCTTGCTCCTTGGCGTTGCACATAGATCCTTCAAAACACGTGCGCAAAATGCGGCGGCGGTATGTCAAAGCGAGGGCAAGTGAAGCTGATTTTATGGATTTTGTGTTGCTCGGTCTTCTTTGCATCGCGCGTTGCGATCAAGGAATGTAAACTAAGCTCGCAGACGTTTCGCCTAACCCCGCAGATATCGCCCCTAGGAAAACGTCATGCAACAGGTCTCAGCAACGCTCTCCCTTCCGTACATCCAACCCGCTCAAGCGCAAAAGCACGTCACGCACAATGAGGCGTTGCGCATCTTGGATGCCGTCACGCAATTGAGTGTGATCAGCGCGACCGAAACAGCCCCGCCCAATCTGCCCTTGGAAGGCGACCGCTACATTGTTGGCGCATCGGCAACGGGCGCTTGGGCAGGGCAAGACGCATCGCTTGCCATCTGGATTGACAGCAGTTGGCATTTCTTTTCGCCTAATGTGGGTTGGCGCGCTGATGTCGGCGGATCCGGCGATTTGCTTCGTTATGACGGCACGGATTGGCAGAACACTGCAGAACCGCTGGACCTGCAAAATGTCCCTTCCATCGGGGTCGGCACAACGGCAAATGCCGTCAATCGCCTTTCGGTCGCATCTGACGCGACGCTCTTAAATCATGACGGCAACGGACATCAGTTGAAGATCAATAAGGCTGTGCAGAATGATACGGCAAGCCTGCTTTTCCAAACTGGTTTCTCAGGTCGCGCAGAGATGGGGACGGCAGGTTCAGATGACTTTGAAATCAAGGTCAGCCCGGATGGATCTAACTTCAAAACCGCCTTGCGTTTTGACGCGGCAGAGGCAGCTGTGCAGTTCAAAACAGGGCAGGCATTTTTCGAAGATATCTTTGTGATGAACAATTCTGTTTGGTCTACCGATATCCCTTGGTCCAACCCGTCGCGGATGATGATGTGGATCAGCGTGAACATTCAGTCGCAGTTTTTCCTGGTGGCGATTACGGGCACGCTGACAGGGGCGAATAACTTTGGGGAGATGTTCGCGAACCCACCTGGTTCAATGAGATATTTTTCAGGTCCTCTGACGGGCAACACCGGCCCTGCGAATGGTATCAACCTGTCAATCGATAGCTCGGGCGCGACACCGCGCTTCTTTCTGGAAAATCGTTTGGGCAGCAATCGCTTGTTTACGCTTTCAACATTAGGAAAATGACATGCAACAAAATCGATCTGTTTCTTTAACTTATCGCGTGGCACATCTGCCTGGATTGGGACGAGTGCAAGTGCCGGTAGAATTGACGGACGAAGAAATCCTTGCTGATATTATGGGTGATCAGGCAGAGACAACACCGGTAAAAGAAAAGACTTAACCCCGCCCAAATTCATCATAAACATGCAGCGTTTCGTGTAAGATGCAAAAGGAAGAGTATCGTTAAAGATAAAGGCACGAAGCATTGATCACCCAAACAGCATTGCCAGGAGTGGTTTTGATCAACCCGCCGCGTTTCCAAGACGCGCGCGGGTTTTTTTCGGAAAGCTGGAACAAAAAAACGCTTAGCGAAGCTGGCATTAACGCGAGCTTTGTCCAAGATAATCATTCGCTTTCTTTGCATGAAAATACGGTGCGGGGGCTGCATTTTCAGGCGCCGCCGCATGCGCAAACGAAGTTAGTGCGCTGCGGGCGTGGTGCCCTTTTTGATGTTGCCGTCGATGCGCGCCGAGGAAGTGCGACCTTCGGGAAATGGGTGGGATACGAGCTATCGGCGCGTAACGGTCTGCAATTGCTGATCCCCTCTGGTTTCCTACACGGCTTTGTCACGCGCGAGCCCGAGACAGAGATTGTCTATAAGTGTACGGAGTATTACGCCGCGCAAAGTGAAGGTAGTGTTCGATTTGACGACCCCGATCTTGGGATCGATTGGGGTCTAACCGGATCTGCGATCCTATCAGACAAAGATGCCTGCGCGCCCAACTGGCACGCTTTTGAAAGCCCCTTCACGCTGGACGCCGTCGAATGAAGCTTTTGATTACCGGGGGAGCAGGGTTCATTGGTTCTGCCCTCGTGCGTTTAGCACTTGCGAGGGGGTATCAGGTTATCAATCTTGATGCTTTGACGTATGCAGGCTGTCTTGAAAACCTAAGCTCTATTTCTGATCATCCCGCCTATCATTTTGAGAATGTAGATATCTGCGATCGCGCGTCGGTTGACGGTGTCTTCCGTACCCATCGACCTGACGCGGTGATCCATCTGGCTGCGGAATCGCATGTTGATCAATCTATCGCCGCGCCGGGCAAGTTCATCGATACGAATGTTACCGGAACATACCATTTGTTAGAGGCTGCACGGCAGTATTGGCTGCACCAGGGCATGCCGTCTACTTTTCGTTTTCAGCACATTTCTACGGACGAGGTCTTTGGTTCCCTGGGTCTGCAGGGGTCATTTAACGAAGAGACACGCTATGATCCGCGCTCTCCCTATGCTGCCTCAAAGGCGGCGAGCGATCATTTGGTCCGAGCCTGGCATGAAACCTATGGCTTACCCATTTTACTTACCACTTGCTCAAATAACTACGGGCCGTATCAATTCCCAGAAAAGCTCATTCCCGTCGTGATCATCAATGCTTGTTCAGGTCGGCAGATCCCGGTCTATGGCGACGGCCACAACGTGCGGGATTGGTTGTTTGTCGAAGACCATGCTGAGGCGCTGCTGTTTGTGCTTGAGCAAGGGATGATCGGCCGCAGCTACAACATTGGGGGCAGGAATGAGCAGCGCAATATTGATCTGGTACATGATATCTGCACGCTTTTGGATCGCTTTGCACCTAAATCCGTTCCCTACGCAGAGCAGATCACTTTCGTAAAAGATCGCGCAGGGCATGATCGGCGATATGCGATTGACCCCTCTCGCATCGAGAAAGAACTGTCTTGGACCGCCAAAACAAGCTTTCAAACCGGTTTAGAAAACACCGTTCGTTGGTATCTTGAAAACGAAGCTTGGTGGCGGAAGCTTCAAGCGCGTAACAAGGGGGGCGTTTCAGATCGATGAGTTTCCTCGCCTTTGGCAAAACCGGTCAAGTTGCGCGCGAACTGGCGCGATTGCCCGATGTGATCTGTTTAGGCCGTGACGAGGCAGAGCTATCAGACGCCGCCGGATGCGCCGCGCAGATTGGTCGGTGCCGTCCGCGTGCTGTGATAAATGCCGCAGCCTACACCGATGTTGACCGCGCAGAGAGCCAGGTGGCTTTGGCCAGATTGGTGAACGGCAACGCACCCGGTGCCCTGGCCAACGCATGTGCAGAACTGCGAATTCCCTTCGTTCATCTGTCCACCGACTATGTCTTTGACGGAAGCGGTGATGCGCCATGGCGACCTTCCAGCCCGACGGCCCCTCTAAACGCCTATGGTGAAAGTAAAAGCAGGGGTGAACAGGCTGTATATGAAGCTGGCGGGACATTTGCCATCTTACGCACTTCCTGGGTGTTTGCGGCGCAGGGCAAAAACTTTGTGCGAACAATGCTGCGCCTGGGGGCGGAACAAGACGCGCTGCGCATTGTATCTGATCAGATCGGAGGGCCCACGCCCGCCCGCGATATCGCCAAAGCTTGCTATCACATAGCAGAGTGTTTGATTGAAAATCCTGCGTTGTCTGGAACCTATCATTTTAGCGGTACACCCGACTGCAGTTGGGCGGCTTTCGCCCGCGAGATTTTCCAGATGTCAGATATTTCATGTCATGTGATCGATATAAAGACGCAAGATTACCCCACGGCGGCAAGGCGCCCCTTGAATGGGCGTCTTGACTGCAGTTTGACGCAGGCTGCATTCGGGCTTGCGCGTCCCGACTGGCGTGTCAGTTTGGCGCAAACGCTCAAAGAGCTTGGAGCCATGCCATGAGCCGAAAACGTAAAGGCATTATCTTGGCGGGTGGATCTGGCACGCGCCTGTATCCGATTACGATAGGCATCAGTAAGCAGCTTTTGCCCGTCTATGACAAACCGATGATCTATTATCCTTTGTCCGTGCTGATGCTGGCGGGGATGCAAGAGATTGCGGTGATCACCACGCAAGAAGATCAAGATCAATTCAAGCGTAGCTTGGGGGATGGGAAGCAGTGGGGGATCGACTTATCGTATATCGTGCAACCCAAGCCCGAAGGTTTGGCTCAGGCATACATTTTGGCGGAGGCGTTTTTGGATGGTGCACCCTCGGCGATGGTCTTGGGTGACAACATCTTTTTTGGTCAGGGCCTTCCGAAGATACTGGCGAAGGCCAATCAAGAGACGACAGGCGCAACCGTGTTTGGCTATCACGTCGCCGATCCTGAAAGATATGGTGTCTTGAACTTTGATGAAACGGGACGCGTGGTAAGCTTGGTTGAAAAGCCGCAGACACCGGCGTCAAGCTATGCTGTGACGGGCCTTTATTTTCTAGATGAGAATGCGCCTCAGCTTGCGAGACAAGTGAGACCATCCGCCCGGGGCGAGCTTGAGATCGTGAGCTTGCTTGAGATGTATCTTTCGCGTGATGCGCTGCGGGTTGAGCGCATGGGGCGGGGTTTTGCTTGGCTTGATACCGGTACTCATGCAAGTCTTTTGGATGCGGGCAATTTTGTGAGAACCTTAACGCAACGCCAAGGTCTTCAAACCGGATGCTTGGAAGAGATTGCCTACGAGCAAGGGTGGATCGGAAAAACAGACCTGCTGCGCCGCGCCGCGTTGGTAGAGAAGAACGACTATGGTCAATATCTCCGGGATCTCGCCAAATAGATGTTCTGGTTGATCGCGGCAGCCGCCATCGTGTCGCAGCAAATGAAAGCACCGCTTTGATACAAAGCTAACAGCAATCGGCCCTGCCTTTTCTCACGCTTGCGGCCTTCAACTTGATACATAACGCCGATATCGACTTAGCGCGGGCTCATGTGAGCGGCGCGGCCCAAAAGAAACTGTTGAGAGGATGGGTAATAGGGACGGGATGTGTCAGGTCTAGGGCTGGATGCTTTAGCTTTTTGTAACCTGTCCGCGGGCGTATCTGTCATCGTATCGGGTGATGTCATCCTCGCCCAGATAACTTCCGGTTTGGACTTCAATCAACTCCATGGGCGTCTCACCCGGGTTTTCCATTCGGTGCACTGCCCCCAGAGGAATATAGACCGATTGATTTTCGGAAACGTATTGCACTTTGTCATCAATCGTCACTTTGGCGGTGCCCCTGACTACCACCCAATGTTCGGATCGATGTTTGTGGCTTTGCAAACTCAGGGCGGCACCGGGGTTCACCACGATCCTTTTGACCTGAAAGTTCTCTCCGATAATCAAAGATTCGAAAAACCCCCAAGGCCGATGATCTTTTGGAAATGTATCAGCCTGCGCGATGCCCAAACCGCGCATCTGTTTCACGACCTTTCCCAGATTGGCAACGTGACGTTGATCAGCGACCAGGACAGCGTCCTGCATTGCCACCGCAACGATATGATCAAGGCCGATACCCACAAGCTGCTGGCGGTCGCCCATCGACTTAAGCAATGTGTTCTTGCAGTCCACAGCCAATGCATTGCCCTGCGTGGCGACATTTTCGGTGTCCGTTTCAGCATGGGAGTGGACACTGGACCAGCCGCCAAGATCCGACCAATCGCCTTGGTGCTCCACCACCGACAGGTTGTTCACCTTTTCCATGATTGCAAAATCGACAGAGATGTCTTCGCACATCGCCCAGGCGTCCGGGTCTAACCTAAGAAAACCCAAGTCACTTTGAGCGGCGTCCAAAGCGCGGCTGACATGTTTCAGCATTTCAGGTGCGTGGGTCTCAAACGCCTCGATCAGGGTCCCTGCTTGAAACATGAAAATGCCTGCATTCCACAGAAAGCCACCCGCTGCTTGCATGCTCTTGGCGGCCGGAAGCGCAGGTTTTTCAATGAAACGTCTGAGCGCGGTTGTGCCGTAAGGTTCAACCTCTCCCAGTTCGAGATAGCCATAGCCCGTTTCGGGACGATCAGGCACGATGCCAAAGGTGACGATGCGGCCCTCTCTGGCGGCTTGGTGCGCTGCTTTCACGCTTTTTCGGAAGGTGGCGGTGTTCTTAATGTAATGATCTGCGGGGGCAGCCAAAATCATCGTATCGGGGTCGCGTCTCGCTTGATGCAGCGTTGCCGCCAAAAGCGCAGGCGCCGTGTTGCGCGCCGCCGGTTCGATCAAAACAGCCCCTGGATCAATGCCAACCTCAGCTAATTGCTGAGTTGCGATGAACCGGAAATCTGCGTTCGTCACGATTATGGGATGGGTGAACCCTTCTCCCGACAGCCTTAGATTAGACTGCTGGAAAAGACTGCCCGTACCAATCAAATCGATGAATTGTTTTGGGAAGCTTTTCCGGGAAATCGGCCAAAGTCTCGTGCCTGACCCACCGCAAAGGATGACCGGGATAATGTCGGTCGAGGTCATGTCTGATCCTTCCTGTCCACCTCACAAAAGGGCTCTGCTGCTGTTAGGACGCGCTATGCGGGACATGCAAGTGTGAATGCAGCCAAAGTCAGGCAATTGCCGCGCGTCCCGCGCTGAAATTGAGCTCTGCAACAGCAAATAACAGGTCATCAGTTCTTGACCTTCTAGTAACTAGAAGCTTTATACAAACAATGCATAAGGAAATACACGCGTGACGCCGGAATATCCCGTTACATTGCAGATCCAAAATATGTCCTGCGCTGCTTGCGCGGGTCGCGTCCTGCGCAGTTTGCAGGCGTTGCCGGGGGTTACAAACGTCCAAGTCAACCTAGCTTCTGAGACGGCCCAGCTTCACCTTCGCGACCGGCAAGACGCCGCTCTGATTGTCACAACCCTCGAAGAGGAAGGGTATCCAACCCGGGTTGAAGAACTTGAGATCGCAGTAGAAAACATGAACTGCGCAGCTTGCGTGTCGCGTGTTGAAAAGGCGTTGGCGACAGTGCCGGGCGTTACGAAGGCAACCGTTAACCCGGTCACCGAACACGCGATGATCAGCGTCGTACCCGGTCTGACAAAGTCTGAGGAAGTGTTGCGCGCGCTTGGCGACGCCGGCTATCCTGGGCAATTGCTGTCGAAGCAAAGGGAGAAGGAGCAAGCGCAGAAACACGCAGAGCTTCACCAACAACGCGATACGATGCTGAAAGCACTTGCGCTTACGCTGCCGGTGTTTGTGCTGGAAATGGGCGCGCATCTTTCACCCGGGTGGCACCATTTCTTGATGAAGAATTTGGGGCAAACGGGAAATTGGGCGCTGCAATTTGCCTTGACGACTGCCGTGCTGTTCTGGCCAGGACGCGCGTTTTTCCGACTCGGTTTCAGAGCTTTGGCGCGTCGGGCGCCAGATATGAACACCCTGGTTGCGTTGGGTGCTGGCGCTGCGTGGAGCTATTCGACCGTCGCGTTCTTTTTGCCCACCCTTCTGCCCAGTGGTGCGCGGGTCGTGTATTTTGAAGCAGCGGCGGTGATTGTGACGCTGATCCTGCTCGGGCGCTGGTTGGAGGGGCGCGCCAAAGGCCAAGCCAGCGCCGCGATTGAGCAATTGGTGAGCTTGCAGCCGCAAACCGCCTTGGTGAAGCGTGGTGAGGGCTGGGAAGAAATCGCAATAGAGGATTTGCAGCTTGGGGATGCGATCTTAATCCATCCCGGCACTCGCGTCCCGACCGATGCGGCTGTGATCGCGGGGTACAGCCGGGTGGATGAAAGCATGATCACAGGTGAGCCGATGCCTGTTTCGAAAACTTTCGGCGCAGCTCTAACCGGTGGAACGGTGAATGGGTTGGGCAGTCTTACGGCCCGAGTGACACGCACCGGAGACAAAACGACGCTGGCACGGATTGTTCACATGGTGCAACAGGCACAGGCTGGGCGTCTGCCGATCCAAGCTTTGGTGGATCGTGTCACCCTGTGGTTTGTGCCACTGGTGCTGGGAATTGCAGCATTGACCATTTTGGCGTGGCTGACATTCGGCACCCTGTCTTATGCGTTGGTCGCGGGCGTGTCCGTGCTGATCATCGCCTGCCCCTGTGCAATGGGATTGGCCACGCCCACCTCGATCATGGTGGGCACTGGCCGCGCGGCACAGCTGGGCGTGCTGTTTCGCCAAGGGGATGCGCTGCAATCCCTCAGCACAGTGGATGCCGTGGCTTTTGACAAAACGGGGACGTTGACGCTGGGCGCGCCCCAGATGAACCGTTTAAGGGTGGTGGGGTCCCATGAACCGGACACTCTGCTGGCGCTGCTTGCCTCTGTTGAGAGCCGGTCTGAACATCCCCTCGCGCAGGCGGTGGTGAAGGCCGCGCGCGACAAAGGTTTGCCCTTGGTTGAGCCAGAGCGCTTTCAAACCCTTCCAGGCCAAGGGGTTATCGCCGAGCTTGAAGGAAGAAAAATCGCGATTGGCAACGACGCTTTGATGTCTGACCTGAATGTGGACATCGACGCGGTGATAGAAGACCTTGGCTACCTTTCTGCCGAAGGCAAAGGACTTTTCTTTGCGGCCATCGACGGACAGCTTGCCGCCCTCGTCGCGGTGAAAGATCCCATCCGGCCTGAGGCTGCCAACGCTATTAGAGCACTCAAAAGACAGGGCTTGCGGGTTGCCATGATTACCGGGGACGGTCAGGGAACGGCCCAAATCATCGCCACAGCGCTGGGCATTGATTATCTCGTTGCAGATACCAAGCCCGAAGACAAAGTGGCCGCCTTGAAAACCCTGGCGCAGCGCTGGGGCAAGGTCGCCTTTGTCGGGGACGGGATCAACGATGCCCCGGTGCTGGCCGAAGCGGATGTGGGTATTGCAGTGGGCACGGGCACGGATATTGCGATTGAAACAGCAGATATCGTGCTGATGTCGGGGGGGATTGCAGGCGTGCGCAATGCGCTGGCCGTGTCCACAAACACCTTGCGCAATATCAAACAGAATCTGTTTTGGGCGTTTGGTTACAACACGCTTTTGATCCCAGTGGCCGCTGGGATGTTTTTTCCGGTCTACGGGCTTTTGCTGTCGCCCGCTTTGGCGGCGGGGGCGATGGCCTGCTCTTCCCTTTTTGTAGTGCTGAACGCGCTGCGTCTGCGCAGAATGAAGGGGGTCGCATGAACATCTCTCAAGCCAGTCAGGCGACGGGGCTGCCCAGCAAAACCATCCGCTATTACGAAGACATTGGTTTGATCCAGGCGGATCGCCACGCCAATGGATACCGGGTGTTTTCGGACACTGATGTGCACAAGCTGGCGTTTTTGGCGCGCGCCCGGTCGCTTGGGTTTCCCATTGACAGCTGCCGGAGCTTGCTGGCGCTTTACGATGATCAAGACCGCGCCAGCGCCGACGTCAAACGCATTGCGCAAGCTCACTTAGCTGAAATTGATCAAAAGGTTGCCGAACTTAAGGCGATGGGCCAAACGTTAAGACATCTTATTGATACCTGCGCCGGGGATAACCGCCCTGATTGTCCCATCCTTGACGATCTTGCAGGCGATTGACCTTCCAAACCTCGCAGTGTTGGGTGCAGCTCATCCATAAAGAAACAGCCGGAACGATAAAGCATGTACGTTTTTCAGCCTCCAAAACAGACCAGTCTCGCGATTCAAAACAGTGAAAAGCGTTTTCCAGTTCGGCGCATTTTCTGTGTCGGTCGCAACTATGTCGCTCATGCGCTTGAAATGGGGAATGACCCAAAAAAAGATCCACCGGTGTTTTTTACAAAGCCTGCGGATGCTGCCTTGGACACCCCATGTACCATTCCCTACCCACCTCTGACGGAGGATTATCATCACGAGGTCGAATTGGTCATTGCCATTGGCAAGGGGGGCGCAAACATCGCTGAAGAGCACGCGATGGATCACGTTTGGGGTGCGGGTGTGGGTTTGGATATGACACGTCGAGACATCCAGGCCGAGGCACAACAGTCAGGACGGCCATGGGACATGTCAAAGGGGTTTGACAATTCTGCGCCAATCTCTGCTTTGCGCCCTATTCAAGAGGTTGAGAGCCTTGAAACGGGCCGGATCTGGCTTTCTGTGAATGGGGAGACACGCCAGGATGCAGATCTTTCCGAACTGATATGGCCCGTTCGCGCGCATTTGGCGATCTTAAGTCAAGCGGTCACACTTGCCCCAGGCGATCTCATCATGACGGGCACGCCCGCCGGCGTAGGTGCCGTTTTGCCGGGCGACGTGATGACGGGAGGTGTCGATGGCGTCGGCCGCCTGGAAGTGACGATTGGCCCGAAAGCGTCGTGAACGTCTCTGTAGACAGGTGAAAGCGTGTCGCGATCATTCTGCGTAGGAGCGGGTTTTGCTGGGCGAAGGCGCTGCAGTTCACTGCGCAGTTCCTCGTGGATCTCGGCCAACACAGACAAGACCCTCAAATAGCCAGAGATCGCTGAGGCGGCAGTTCTACCTCTGATCGCTACCGTTATGGCCGGTCGGCCATTTGACGTTTCAGTGGTAGCACCCAACTGCTATGTTTTAGGGGCGAATAATCACATGCTGGAAGACTGATGCCCGTCGCGACCACAATTTTGAACGGCTTTCTCGGGGCAGGCAAAACCACCTTGATGCAAAGTCTGCTCGCCCAGGCCAGGGAGCTAGAGAACGTCACTTTGGGCGTTATCGTCAATGAGATGAGCACGTTGGATGTGGATGGATCCGTGCTCGACACGAGTGAAGTTATCTCGCGTAAAAGTCCTTATTTCGCCTCGATTCCTGGTAAAAGCATCAGCAGTGAGGCGGGTCTGTCTGCGCTCTGCGATGCGGTTCAGCAGGTGATTGCTGATGGAAAAGTCACCCATCTTTTGATTGAAACCTCTGGTAGCGCGCATCCCTGGCCGCTGTTAGAGACCATTCGCAAGCTGCCCGATGTGCGCTTGCACGGCTTCTTGTCGGTCGTTGACACTTTGGTTTTACAGCAGGATCACGATCTGGGACGCGCGATCCGTCCCATAGCTGGCGAAAACCTAGCCGCTGGTCGACGCGGCGTGGCTAATCTGCTTGTGGAACAGATGATGTTTGCCAACCGCATACTGCTGAGCAAATCCGACAAGGTGTCTAGAGATATTCTGCAGCAAGTAGCCGAAGCGGTGCATCCGCTAAACCCGCGCGCCGATATTTTGGCTATGCAATGGGGCAACCTGAGCCTTGAGAAGGTTCTGTCGATGCCGCTTTATGACTATGAGCGGGTCAAGGCGTTCGGGAAGGAATTGACCGAATGGGAGGTGAAAAACAATGCAGCGCCCATGGCACAGCCTGAAACATACAAAATCGGCAACCGCATCTTGCGTGACCCGCGCCCGTTTCATCCGCAACGTCTATATGACGTTTACACGAGGGCTTTGGGGATCGGTATCTATCGCAGCAAAGGTTTCTTTTGGTTGCCTACGCGCGACACTCTCATGCTGCTTTGGAACCAGACCGGCGGCAGCGTCGGTCTAGAGATCGTGAATTATTGGAAGGTCAGCGCGCTTCAAGACGATAGTTTGAACCTAACGGAATGGGAGAAGGATGCCATGCGCGCTAAACTCTCTGAGGCGCATGCCGACTTCGGCGATCGGCGGTGTCAACTGACGGTGATTGGCGATGAGTTGGAGCTTGATCCGTTTGTCGATGCCCTGCAAACATGCTTTTGCACAAAGGATGAAATCGCCGCCTGGAAAGCCGGGGAGAGCTTTATCGACCCGTGGCCGAAAACCGTGGCGACGTTGCGCGCGTAAAGACGCTTATTTAACCGCAAGCTCTTTTGCGGCTTGTTCAAACCAAGCGATTGTTTGCGCATGATGTGTAGCGCCCCATCGATCAACAAACTGCTGCGTTTGATAATCTAACGGGTCGTTGAGCGCAGCCAGTCGTTCCGTCACGTACTGCGGTGTCAGTGGAATATCGCATTTGACGGTGATGCAATGTTTCCACTCTTCATAAGTTGTCGGCATGAAAGACATGGTCGGTCACCTTTCTGGCGCTTGCCTGATCAAGATTTGTTTGAGTGCTGTGAGCAAAGGTATTTCAACCAACATTCCAGAGACGATGATGGCCAGTATGAGTGGCTGATCTGGTATGGCCACGGCGCTTAGCGCCAGCATCAAAGGTGCATTTCGCGCGGTCATCGTCATCGACAGGAGGGCCCTTTGCGGGTAATTCAAACCGACCAATCTCGATAGCAACTCTCCCGCAGCGTAGGTCGCTAAAAAAAACAGGCAGACCGCAACGGCAGTCAGCGCAACTATATGCAGATACGTTGCGATGGCTCCGATATGGGCGGCGAAAAGCTGAAAGACGAGGGCGGCCAGTACAAAGGGGATTGCCTGACTGATCCCAAACAGAAGCCGATCAGACCACACGCGGGGGGCAAAGCTGTCTAAGATGACCCGCAAAGATTGGGCAGCCAGCAACGGCAGAAGGAACCATTGGAACAGTATCTGTGGCACGCCTGCAAAATCAACTGCGCCCGTCGCCTGCGCAAACAGCCAAAGCCAAACTGGGAACAATAGAAGCTGCGTGATCATGTTGATCGGGATAAGCATTGCGCCCAGTTCCGTGTCTCCTTTTGCCAGGCGGGTAAAACCAAGGAACCAATCCGTGCAAGGCGCTAGAAAATAAATCATCAGCCCAGTGAAAAGCAGCGGATGTGTCGGAAAGATGAGGCTGGCAATCCCAAATCCAATGAATGGGATGATGATAAAGTTCGCAGCCCAGGCCACTGTAAGAAACCTGACATCTCGGAAAGCTCTCCAGATTGATCCCAAGCGCAGTTCGAATAACAGCAGGAAGATCATGACCAACACTGTTGTATCAATGCCCTGCGAGAACGCCGCGCTTGAATAAGACGATAGCAAACCAGCGGCCCCGCCCAGGGCGATGGCGCCTAGAAAAAGGACGGAGGCATTGAACGGTGCGGGCGTGTCATTCCCGCGCGCAGGGGGGGTGCTTTCAAACGTCATGTGGCCAAACTCTTACCGGATCTCAGCACAGGCATTTGTCGTCATCACAGCAGGTTAAATCATCAAGGAACATGTTGTTGTCGTAATACATTTCTAAAACTTCGGTTTCCACGCCCATGCGGGCGGCGATGGCGCGCGCGACCACAGCAAAACGCTGGCGAAATTTGTAAATGAAACAGAATAGATGCCCCTGATGAGAGACCTCAGGCCCCACCAAGAACAGCCCGGGCATCGCGGTGGATTCGTCCTGTGACGTGAGCAGTGGGATACCGTCCTGGGCATAATCAAACCATTGCGCGACACGCTTCGTGCCACCGACAAAACCGGTCGCGAGCACGGGAGCACCGTCAGAAAGCCAGGAACGACCGTCACCCGCTAAAATGTGGACGCCATCATCTTGTTTTTCCAAAGCGATAACATCCGCATCAGGAAGCAGTTTGATCGACAGGCATCTGCGAAAAGTATCGAGGCGCTGTTGGGTATAGGGTGATAAACTCCGGCTCGGGTCCTTGTTTTCGTCAAGCCACGGCGCGCGGCGATCCAGTACGATAACGTCTTTGCCCTTTTGCGCGAGCCCTATGGCGGCGTCGATCCCGCTTTCATATCCTCCGATGACATAGACTTCGTCTTCCTCGATCTCATGCCAACTGCTGATCGTGCCGTAGTGACGACCAAGTTCTGCGCCGGGTAAGCCTGCATCGGTTGGCGCAGCAAAATGCCCACAGGCCCAGATGACAAAATCAGCCGTGAAAGTGCCGCGATTGGTTTTCAGGATAAAGTGGTCCTCGACCGGGTCGATTGAAAAGACATCGAGGCCGCATTGTACATTGACCCCAAAAACGTCTGCAGTGTGTTCTAAATATTTTGCATAGTCCCGTCCGCTTGGGTGCTCGCATCGCAGGGACCAGCCGGGAGAGCTATCAAAGCTGATCGCGTTCAGGTCTGTGATGCCGAAAACATTGCCCGGGAAAGAGGGGGTCAGCAATTTCGTTTCTTTGGGCCAGTCCCGAAAGCTTTGACCAATGCGCCCGCGCTCCAATACCCAAACGTCAGGGATGGCCAAATCGCGCAGTACCCTTGCGACGCCGAGCCCCGCAGGACCAGCGCCAACAATTGCCACGCGAAGATGATCGGGAAAACCAATGTCTTCACTGCAAATCATAGTCTATCGTGGTCCCTTTTCTTTATTTGTTGACCGATCAGCGCATTCTGAAATTCGGGGCGAGGATGTCTCACCTGGTTGCACAACATGGCTGGCTATGCGCAGCAACGTGCGCCAATCACGGCCATTGGCGTCGTCACTCTTCAGCTTGCATGTCTCGTATGACAGCGTATGTTATATCATAACATTTTTTTCAAGCCGGAGTTTTCCATGCTAGATAATCGTCTTCCCGTCACTGTTCTTTCAGGGTTTCTTGGTGCGGGGAAAACCACCTTGCTGAACCGTGTGCTTAATAATCGTGAAGGTCGCCGCGTCGCGGTGATCGTCAATGACATGTCTGAAGTGAACATTGATGCTGATCTGGTGCGCGCGGACACAGAGCTTAGCCGTACCGATGAAACGCTGGTTGAAATGTCAAACGGCTGCATTTGCTGCACGCTGCGGGATGACTTGCTTGATGAGGTGCGCCGCTTGGCTGGCGAGGGGCGTTTTGACTATTTGCTGATCGAATCGACAGGCATATCAGAGCCGCTGCCCGTTGCCGCGACCTTTGATTTTCGCGATGAGCATGGCGAAAGCTTATCGGACGTGTCGCGCCTTGATACTATGGTAACGGTCGTGGATGCAGTGAATCTGACGGCTGATTATTCCAGCCAAGATTTCTTGAGCGACAGAGGTGAGACGCTGGGCGAGGAGGATGAACGTACCCTGGTGAACCTGCTGGTGGAGCAGATTGAATTCGCTGATGTGGTAATTCTTAACAAGGTGACAGATGCGGGACGCCAAAAGGTTAATGCCGCACGCCAGATCATTCGGTCACTGAACGCTGACGCAAGAATTATTGAGACTGATCATTCGCAGGTGCCGAGCGATGCCATCCTAGACACGGGGCTTTTCGATTTCGAGAAGGCGCATGAACATCCGATGTGGGCGAAAGAGCTTTACGGCTTTGCCGATCACGTGCCCGAGACAGAGGAATATGGCGTGGCAAGCTTTGTCTATCGCGCACGCCAACCTTTTGAGCCCAAGCAAATTCTTGAGGTTCTACAGGGCGATCTGCCGGGTGTGATCCGGGCAAAAGGGCATTTTTGGATTGCGACCCGCCCCGATTGGGTGGCGGAGTTTTCTCTTGCCGGAACGCTCTCCTCAATTCAGCCCCTGGGCACATGGTGGGCTGCTGTTCCTCAGGATCGTTGGCCGACCCATGAAGGTGCGCGGGCATATATGTCACAGCATTGGCAAGAGCCATGGGGGGATCGTCGTCAAGAATTGGTGTTCATTGGCGCGGGAATTGATTGGCCGGCGTTGAAGGCATCGCTCGATGCGTGTCTCGTGCCAGAGCATCTTGCTCCCAGCCCTGACGTGCTTCCCGATTTGCCGGACCCATTTCCCGTCTGGCGACGCGCGGTGGAGGCGGCCTGAAAGCATCCGACTTTAAACCTGGAGATATGTCGCCCCAACCGACGTAGCGCCGTTCCGCCCCTGAGGACCGGGACTTTGGTTTGGGGGATGGGTCTTTGGTTTAGGTCGGATACTTTAAAACGCTGTCTTCCATGGCCCTCAGACCGTCAATCTCCATCAGCGCTGGGCGTTATGTTTCTAGCCCGCCGATATGGCGGATGTGGTCCAAGATAGGCGCAATGCCCTGATCCGAGCGCAGAGAGCAGAATTCGAAAGGACGGTCTCCGCGCATGCGTTTTGCGTCTTGGCTCATCACGTCAAGCGACGCACCAACGTGTGGGGCAAGATCCGTCTTATTGATGACCAGAATGTCCGACCGCGTGATGGCGGGGCCGCCCTTGCGGGGGATTTCCTCGCCCGCAGCAACGTCGATCACATAAATCGTCAAATCGGCAAGCTCTGGGCTGAAAGTTGCTGAAAGGTTGTCACCACCGGATTCGATCAACACCACGTCCAGATCTGCGTGTCGTCCTTGCAGTTCAGCAATCGCAGCAAGGTTGATGGAAGCGTCTTCACGAATCGCCGTATGAGGGCAGCCGCCAGTTTCCACACCGATGATCCGATCTGACGGCAAGATCTGCATGCGGGTAAGAGCTTCGGCATCTTCCTGGGTATAAATGTCGTTAGTGATCACACCGACCGACAGAGTTGGGCGAAGTGCCTGGGCAAGCCGCGCGGTCAGTGTCGTTTTGCCAGCACCCACCGGGCCGCCGATGCCAATGCGCAAGGGGCCATTTTGTTGTGTCATGATCGAAACAGCCTTGTGTGTAGCGTTTCATGCCGCATCGATGCGATGTCAGACAAGAAACAATTTGAATATATATCTTCCAACTCTGCATCGACAGCCACGCCAGCAAGTATAGTACATTGTGCGGCCATATCTGCCAAAACCCTTTGCCCATCCGATTGCCCCACCGGGGCGAGGCGCTGCGCGGCGAGAATGAGGTTGCTAAGCACGCCATGACAGTAGACCGAGATGAGCGCGCCCTGCTCTAACCGCATCTTCTTCGCCGCAGACCCAACGGCAAGCGGCAGCAAAAGATCGGGCAGATCAAGCCCCCAAACGTCTCGGCTGAGCTTGGCAAAAGCTGCGCCTTGCAGCGCGGCTTCCTCAATCCTTTCTTTTGAGGCGGCAAACGCACGGGCAACCGCATTTAGCGCCTCCAAAGCCTCAACATAATTACAACGGTAGGCCAGTGACACCAGAATGGCATCGGATCGAAGCGCACCATGCGTGACCAGATCGGTCAGCCACTCCGCCAGATCGGCAGGTGTCTTTACCCAGCCGTCGGCAATCGCGCTTTCTAATCCATGTGACCAGGCAAACGATCCGATCGGGTAGCTGGGCGAGAGCCACTGCACCAGTGTCAGGAGCTTTTCGTCAATGATCATGGTGAGCTGAGCGCCCGTGTTCATGTGAATGGGTTCTGCCGTGACCATAAGCGCCGCCTTCTGGCGTAAACGGTCCGTAAATTTCGGTGATCGTCGCGCCAAGATGCTGCAGCATGTGGCCAATCACTTTATCGTTCTGGATCAACAGCCTGCCATCTTCGATCTGGCACGGCGTATGGCGATTGCCTATGTGCCAGGCTAAGCGGGTCAAATCTGCCCCGGTGACCTGCAACAGCAACTCTTCTGCCGCGATCACCTCAACCTCGGTGCCGTCCTCCATGATTAACCTTCCTCTATGTTCCAACGATGTTGTTTTGGGCAGGTTGATCAAAAGCTGCGTGCCTGACGCGAGGTTTACCGTTTTGCGCCGCAGAAAGCGCGCTTCATAGGTCAAATGCACAGTGTCAGACGCGGCACCATGGCCATGATCACGATATGAAAGTGCGGTGAGCATATGTTACTCGCCAAGCCTGCGCAGGGAGACATAGCTGTACGTGTCGATCCCGTCAGACGCCTCGGTTTTTGTCAAAAGGCCGATACCAAGATCAGGCAGGTAGTCGTATGTTTCTCTGTAGGTGTCGTCATCGTTGTACGTTAGCTCAACGGTGAATTTATCATAGCGACAGGCGTCGATTAGAACCGTCTCCAAAGGCCCCGCAAGCGCTTGTCCGCCGCTGGGCGTTGGGTTTTCCCACGCTTTGTTCGGCTCGGGCGCTTGCCACTGCTCAAGCTCTGCCGAGTTAGCATAGTCTTCACGTTGCCGCAGGTTGGGCACGCCGGCTTCAATCGGGATCAGCGACAGTAAATAGAGCCCTTGGTAGGCTTCCAAGATTGTTCCATTCCCGTCGGCAAATGTTGTTGTGATGACGATCCAATCGGGTCGCGTTTGACGGTGTATTTCTTTGCCACCATCGGCTGTGCGGAATTCAATTCCGTTTCTTAAATCTTCCACGGTGGGGCATGCGAAGGCGGGGACGCCACCCAGTGCGCAGGCAAACGCGCATAGCAGCGTTTTCAACCCAAACGCCCGCCGCGCCTTGCACGCGCCATGGTGTGAAATATCGTCTGGTCGCGAAGGTGTTTTGCGCAACTTCCCTCGAATGGATCCCGTCAGTTGAGATATGCAAACCGCGGTCAACGCCCCAACAGTATTTGGCCGATGCAGGAAACGCCTGATCGACAAAGACCGTTTGATGGCCTCAGGTCTATTCAGCGAGCGGGTCAAAAAAGGAAGTACCGCTGCGCCATGGGCAAGATCTCTGCCGGTGCGCAGGTCAACAACTCACCGTCCGCGCGCACTTCATAGGTTTCTGGGTTCACCTCCACCTGCGGCGTGGCATCATTCAGCTTCAAGTCCTTTTTCCCGATGGCGCGCGTGTTCTCAACCGATACTGTCGATTTTGCCAGGCCGAGCTGAGCAGCAACCCCCTCTGACTGGGCTGCGGCAGAGACAAAGCTAACCGTCGATTGTTCAACGCTGCGCCCATAAGCACCGAACATCGGGCGCGAATACACGGGTTGAGGCGTTGGGATGGAGGCATTTGGATCACCCATCTGCGAACAGGCTATTGTGCCGCCCAGTAGCACCATATCCGGTTTCACGCCAAATAAGGCGGGGCTCCACAAACATAGGTCCGCGCGTTTGCCCACTTCAATGCTGCCGATATGGGCGCTTAGACCGTGAGCAATCGCAGGGTTAATGGTGTATTTTGCAATGTAGCGTTGCACGCGTAGATTGTCATTCTCTCCTGTTTCATCCGACAATCGCCCGCGCTGCTTTTTCATTTTGTCCGCGGTTTGCCACGTGCGGATGATGACTTCGCCCACGCGCCCCATTGCCTGACTGTCAGATGCGATGATGCTAAAAGCACCCATGTCGTGCAGGATATCTTCTGCTGCGATGGTCTCTCTCCGGATCCGACTTTCGGCAAAGGCCACATCTTCAGGGATCGATTTGTCAAGGTGATGGCATACCATTAGCATGTCCAAATGCTCGTCCAAGGTGTTTACCGTGAAGGGACGCGTTGGGTTGGTTGAAGATGGCAAAACATGGTCTTCGCCGCAGATCTTGATGATATCTGGTGCATGACCGCCGCCTGCACCTTCGGTGTGGAAGGCATGTATGGTTCTGCCCTTCATCGCGGCGACCGTGTTCTCAACAAAGCCGCTTTCATTCAGCGTATCGGTATGGATCATCACCTGCACATCCATCGCGTCAGCCACGCCCAGACAGCAATCAATGGCACCGGGTGTCGTTCCCCAATCCTCGTGCAATTTCAACGCACAAGCCCCTGATTTTACTTGTTCTTCCAATGCCGCAGGCAATGATGCATTGCCTTTGCCAGCGAAAGCAAGATTCATGGGAAAAGCGTCAGCAGCCTGCAGCATCCGGCCGATATGCCAAGGTCCCGGCGTACAGGTGGTTGCCAAGGTGCCGTGCGCTGGGCCGGTTCCGCCGCCCAACATTGTCGTCAGCCCGGAATGCAACGCATCCTCAATCTGCTGCGGACAAATGAAGTGAATGTGACTATCAAAACCGCCCGCAGTGAGGATCCGCCCTTCCCCCGCAATCGCCTCGGTCCCCGGCCCGACGATAATCTCGACGCCCGGCTGGGTGTCTGGGTTCCCCGCTTTGCCAATCTGATGAATATAGCCGTCTCTCAAACCGACGTCAGCTTTGTAGATGCCGGTGTAATCGACGATCAGAGCGTTGGTGATAACGGTGTCTACCGCACCATCGGCGCGCGAGACCTGTGACTGTCCCATCCCGTCTCGGATCACTTTACCACCGCCGAATTTAACCTCTTCTCCGTATGGTCCTGTGAGGTCTTTCTCCACCTCGATAATCAGGTCAGTGTCGGCGAGCCGAACCTTATCGCCGACAGTGGGACCGAACATGGCGGCATAGTCAGATCGTGAGAGAGTTGCTGGCATTTAAAGATCCCCCATGACTTTTTGATTGAAACCGAACGCGCGCCGCGCACCGGAAATAGGGATCAGGTTCACCTCGCGTCTTTGACCCGGTTCGAACCGCACCGCTGTTCCGGCCGCGATGTCAAGGCGCATGCCGTGCGCGGCGTCTCGATCAAAATCGAGCGCGGCATTCGTCTCGGCAAAGTGATAATGGCTCCCGACTTGCACCGGACGGTCTCCGGTATTTGCGACCATCAGCACTGTTACTTCTGCGCCCTCATTCAGGGTAAGGTTGCCGTCCTTTGGGAAAATTTCACCGGGGATCATATCAGTGCTCAACGAATAGGATTATGAACGGTGACCAGCTTTGTGCCGTCAGGAAATGTCGCCTCGACCTGAACCTCATGGATCATTTCGGCCACCCCCTCCATGCATTGATCCCGCGTGATTACTTGTGCGCCTGCCTGCATCATTTCGGCAACTGAACGCCCGTCGCGCGCGCCTTCCACCACCGCGTTTGTAATCAGCGCGATTGCCTCTGGATGGTTCAGCTTAACACCGCGCGTAAGACGCTTTTGCGCCACTTCCGCCGCCATGGCGACGAGCAATTTGTCTTTCTCTCTAGGGGTCAAATGCATCTGTCAAAGTCTCCACGTGCGGGGCACCCTGTTGCCGCTCAACCAATTAAGTAACGGAATAAGCACACGGCGCAACTCATACCCATCGGACGCCAGCAGTCTGCACACCATCATGTTCTGGCGTATCAAAGTCGCGCCAGCGGTTTGGGGAAGCCAATTTCGCACCATGTGCAGGTGCGCTTCTGCATCCGCTCCGACATAGACAAGCCCCGCCATCGCCAAGCCTGAGCCCGCCAGCGCGCGCCGCCGCAGCATCTTTGCAATGGGCCCGATGAGTTTGACCGCGTCAATGAAGATGAGCTGGTTGTTCAAATGGATCGCAATGCGATCTTGAAAGCGGCCTTCATGCACGCTTTCTCCCATCGCTGTGCGACCAAAGATAACAGGTTCAACCAGCAAAAGACGCGCATCTTCGGAAAGATCAATCTCGAGCGACCGTTCGATATTGCACCCGTCGAATACTATCAGTTCCTGCGGTAGCCAGTTCAGCGTCGCACCTGCGGCAACTGACAATTTGTTTGTGACTTTCGCCGGGCCATCCGTGGCGCGATAGGCCCGCTCTGCTGCTTGTGTTGACAGCGTTAAACATGATGCGGTCCCCGCGATTGCGGAAAACTCAAATTGGTCGCCGCTGGTTAATCCGCCCGAGGTATTGATCAGTGTGGCGTTCAAATCGTGTCGAGCCTTGGGAAAAAGAACCTTTAATGATCCGCTACAAAAAAAGTCATCCACCACGCTGCGTTCATCGCGCCGCTTTGAGGAAAGATGGCCCAAACCGATTGATCGTGGGACCGCTGTTTGGGTTCGATCAGGCAAAATTGCAGGTGGTTTAGAGATGGAGAGCATTAACGTCAGACAGTGTTCGGCGCATTGAACTTGTCTTATTCCGCCGGCAAACGCCAAGGTTTGAGACAGCGCATGAATTCATCAACGCCAAGCGCCTATTTGTTGGTCGCTAACACCTAAATTCGCCTAAATTTTAGCCGCGTCTGCACAATCAAGATTGCGGGTTGACCCCCTTACTTGCAGTCCACGGTGCCGCCGGGGTGACTGGCGTCACTCTGGATCGTGATAACAGTGAAGTTTCAAAACACGAGAAAGGGTGTGTGACGACTGCACGAATAGCAGCTCGATCCAGTCGCCACACGGTTTGCAACAAAAGTTGCGGGATACTGCTACGCCGTTGCGCGTTTGAGTGCAATCGTACCGTCGCAGGCTGCCGTCCCGCGAGGAGATTCTATATGACCCTTTCCGCTCGTGCGCTGACCGGCGCCACAGCCCTGACCTTAGCCGCCGGGATGGCATATGCCGAATGTGCCGATCCGATCAAAGTTGGCGTGCTTCATTCGCTTTCCGGTACTATGGCGATTTCTGAGACCACCTTGAAAGATACGATGTTGATGCTTGTCGAACAACAAAACACGGCAGGCGGCTTGCTCGGTTGTGAAATCGAGGCGGTCGTCGTGGATCCAGCTTCCGACTGGCCGTTATTCGCCGAAAAAGCGCGTGAACTTCTGACCGTTCACGAGGTGGATGTCATCTTTGGCAATTGGACATCCGTTTCCCGCAAATCAGTTCTTCCCGTCATCGAAGAGCTGAACGGTTTGCTGTTTTACCCGGTTCAGTATGAGGGTGAAGAGAGTTCCAAGAACGTCTTTTATACCGGTGCTGCGCCAAATCAGCAGGCCATTCCAGCCACAGACTATTTTCTGGAAGAGCTTGGCGTTGAGAAGTTCGCGCTTTTGGGGACTGACTATGTTTACCCCCGCACAACCAACAACATCCTTGAATCCTATCTGCAGGACAAGGGCATCCCAGCGGATGATATCTTTGTGAACTATACGCCTTTTGGTCACTCCGATTGGGCGACGATTGTGGCTGACGTCGTTGCACTGGGTGAAGATGGGAAACAGGTTGGCGTCATCTCGACCATAAATGGCGACGCAAACATTGGCTTTTATAAAGAACTGGCTGCCGCAGGTATATCGGCTGATGATATTCCTGTTGTTGCCTTCTCTGTCGGTGAAGAAGAGCTCTCTGGCCTTGATACGTCCAATCTTGTCGGTCATCTTGCCGCTTGGAATTATTTCCAATCGGCGGAAAGCGACGCGAATGCTGACTTCATCACGGCTTGGAAAGCTTTTGCAGGGGAAGAACGCGTCACAAATGACCCGATGGAGGCGCATTACATCGGGTTTAATATGTGGGTGAATGCAGTGACTGACGCTGGTACAACAGAGGTTGATGCGGTCCGGACTGCGATGTACGGCCAAGAGTTCCCGAATTTGACCGGCGGAACCGCGGTCATGCTGCCCAACCACCACCTTGCCAAGCCAGTGCTGATTGGTGAGATCACAGCAGACGGTCAATTTGATATCATCAGTCAGACATCTGAAGTTCCAGGCGATGCTTGGACTGATTTTCTGCCCGAATCTTCGGTATTGAAATCTGACTGGAAAGAACTGGGGTGCGGTATGTACAACACCGAAACAAACACCTGCGTTCAGCTTACATCGAACTACTAATCGACGTGAGGCGGTGGCGTGGAGTGTCTGCGCCACCCATTAATTTATGACAGGTTTCTCTAGATGCTTCGTTTCTTTTTCGCCTTTTGTGTGGGCTGTCTCACAGCAGCTGCAGTGGCCGCGCAAGATCTGAATGAGATCCTGAAGACGCATCAGGAAGAGGTTGCAAGTCCAAGCCGCAGGACCGTTGGGGTCGTTTTGGACGATCTTGTCGCCTCAGGTCTACCCGCGGCCGCGCCTTTCCTGGAAAAATGGCAAGCAAAGGAAATTTACCTGCGCGAAATGGATGGTCGTTTCTTCATCCTGAACGCGGATGAAACCGCTGTCATCGATCTGACAACCGGTGCCGAGGCTGGACCAGCGGAGGGGCTCAAGCAAATCAAACCAAACGGTGGCGTGCGCCGGGCCATTGCTACCGCGCTGGTTCAATTTCAGCTGTCTGACCCTGATATTGACCGTCGGCGCGCTGCGGTGATGTCGATTGCGCGTGACATGCAAGAAAGCCAATTGGAGCCCTTGATTGCTTCCATAAACAGGGAAACGGATCCTACACTGCGGGTCACCAAAGAACGCCTTTCCCAGATGATGATTGCGACATTCGCGAAAGAGCCAAGCCAGCGGATTGACGCCATCAATGCTCTGTCGGGGGATCTATCGGTCGATGTGCGGGCAGTGCTAAATCAAATATTGACCACCGAAAGACGTGTTGAGCGCGCGATCCCTGCCGATGCGAATATTGCGCGCATGCTTGAGGTCGGCGGCGATCTTTCAAATTTGGAAGCCTATGCAATGCTGGTGAACGCAGGTTTGGCCCCCGCGTTAACCACTTCAGATGATATCAAGTCCGCGCTTACATCAAACATAGTCGAAGGGCGCGTTGCCGGCATTCCGGTGTCTCAGTTGAACAACCAAGACATGAGGCTTGAGGCATATTCCAAGCTTGCCGTAGATGGCGTTGTGCCCGCCCTGGTCACGTTGCCGGGCCAGCAAAGCTTGCTCAATCAACACGTTTTCTTTGATGTCTACGACGAGCCCGAGGCGGAGGTAACGTCAGCCGCCCGCTTGAGCCTTGACGCACTGCAAACGAAGGTCGCCTTTAATCAAGGCTTTGACCTCTTCCTTGATGCCCTATCGCTCGCTTCCATCTATTTTCTTGCGGCTATCGGCCTTGCCATCACGTTTGGGGTGATGGGGGTGATCAATATGGCTCATGGAGAGTTCATAATGATGGGCGCCTACACAGGGTTCGTGATCCAGCAAGTTGTTCCAGATTACACCGTCTCGATCCTCATTGCGATCCCGATGGCGTTTGCAGTTACCTTTGGCGCGGGTGTGACCATGGAAAGGCTTGTCATAAGGCGTTTATATCATCGGCCGTTGGAAACCTTGCTCGCGACCTTTGGCATCTCCATCGCCTTGCAGCAGTTGGCGAAAAATATCTTTGGGACACAGGCGCGTCCGCTTACGTCGCCGACTTGGCTGGATGGCGCATGGGTCCTGAACGATGTGGTCTCGATCTCGTACATCCGTATCGCGATCTTTGTGCTGGCGCTGATTTTTCTCGCGCTCATTCTTTACGTGCTAAAGCGCACGCGCTTGGGGCTTGAGGTGCGTGCTGTTACGCAAAACCCCGCCATGGCCTCATCCATGGGTATCAATCCTGACCGGATCAACATGCTAACGTTCGGACTTGGTTCCGGGATCGCTGGTATTGCGGGCGTGGCAATCGGGCTCTACGCCAAAGTCACTTCGGAGATGGGGGCCGATTACATCGTGCAAAGCTTTATGACCGTCGTGGTTGGCGGTGTTGGAAACGTCTGGGGAACGCTTGCCGGGGCCAGCATGATCGGCGGGCTTCAAAAAGTTATCGAATGGTTGAACCCTTCGAACACGCTTGCTGCGCAGACCTATATGATCCTCTTTATTATTTTGTTCATCCAGATCCGGCCAAAGGGCATTGTCGCTCTTAAGGGCCGGGCGGCAGGGGATTGATCGATGGAAAACACTTTCCTTGCGCGCAACCCTTCGGTGCTTTGGTTCCTTGCTGCCCTGGCGTTATTCACGCTGAGTGTCACCGTCCTGTCTGAGGCGACCGGCAATGGCCTAATTTCCACCTCCTTTGTGAAAACCTTGGGAAAAACACTGATGCTGTGCCTTGTCGCGATCGCGATGGATGTGGTCTGGGGGTATTGCGGGATCCTGTCGCTTGGCCACTTCGCCTTTTTCGGTATCGGCGGCTATGCGATTGGCATGTGGCTGATGTACGAACGCACGAAGGAAATAGTTGTCGGTAATCTGCAAAACAACGTCATCCCTCCCACCGTGGAAGAGATCAACGATGCTATCGGTACACAGATATTCGGTGTCGTCGGATCTTCGGAGTTTCCCGCGATCTGGGCCTTTGCTGACAGTCTGTTTCTGCAACTTGCGATGGTTGTCCTCGTCCCCGGGATCCTCGCGTTGATTTTCGGCTGGCTTGCTTTTCGCAGCCGGGTCACTGGCGTTTACCTGTCGATCTTAACCCAGGCGATGACATTGGCCCTGGCGCTTTATCTGTTCCAGAACGGCAGCGGGCTAAGAGGCAATAACGGCCTGTCCGGTTTGCAGAATATCCCGGGGCTGGCGCATCTCTCGCAAGCTGAGATTTCAATGGGGTTTTTCTGGGCCTCGGCGCTTGCCCTCGCGTTTGGTTACGTCCTGTTTGCCTGGGTCCTGGATGGTAAAATGGGCAGCGTTGTTCAAGCTATTCGAGACGATGAGGCGCGCGTGCGCTTTCTGGGGTACAATGTTGAAAGCTACAAGCTTTTCATCTTTACGCTCACGGCCATGGTCGCGGGTATTGCAGGTGCGCTGTACTATCCGCAGGCAGGGATCATCAACCCGGCCGAGATTGCGCCAATCGCCTCGATTTACCTTGCTGTATGGGTGGCCATCGGGGGTCGCGGGCGGCTTTACGGTGCCGTCATCGGAGCGGTCTTTGTCTCACTCCTGTCTAGCTGGTTTACAGGCGGCGGTGCACCGGATGTGGATCTCGGCGTTTACACCATCCAATGGACCGATTGGTGGTTGATTTTGCTTGGGCTTTCTTTTGTGGCCGTCACCTTGTTTTTTCCGGGCGGTATCGGCAGCCTTTTTGACAAACTGGTAAGGCGCTCGTCATGAACACGCTGCTTGAGCTTTCTGGCGTCTCAGTTTCTTTTGACGGGTTCAGAGCGATCAACAACCTGAACTTCCAGATCGCCGAACCCGAACTGCGCGCCGTTATTGGCCCGAACGGTGCAGGCAAGACCACCTTCATGGATATCGTGACGGGTAAAACACGGCCTGATGAGGGTCGCGTGGTCTACGGTGACAAAGGTCGGTCGCTCATCGGTATGTCAGAAAGCCAAATCTCTCGACAAGGGATTGGCCGCAAATTCCAAAAGCCCACGGTTTTTGAGACGCAAAGCGTTCGTAAAAACCTGTCCATGGCGCTGAAAAACCCGCGTGGCCCGTTACGGGTTTTGACGCATCGCCAAACCGCTAAGGGTGTTGAAAGGATCGAAACGATTGCCGGGCAAGTTGGCCTGCAGCAGGCGCTTGACCGTCTCGCGGGGGAGCTAAGCCACGGACAAAAACAATGGCTCGAAATTGGGATGCTGCTAGCACAAGATCCTCGGCTGTTGCTGGTTGATGAACCTGCTGCAGGCATGACACCTGCTGAGCGTGAAAAGACTACCGATATCCTGATTGAGGCGGCCAAGACCCGTTCAGTAGTGGTGGTTGAACACGACATGGAGTTTGTCAGGCGGCTGAATTGCAAAGTCACCGTGCTCAATGAAGGGTCGGTTCTTGCTGAAGGTTCCATCGATCACGTGACCAAGGACCCGCAAGTGATTGACGTTTATCTGGGGCGCTAAGCCATGTTGGAAGTTGAAAACCTCACCTTGCACTATGGAAGATCGCAGATTCTTCACGGTGTTTCGCTGTCCGCTGAATTGGGCAAGGTAACCTGTTTGATGGGCACGAACGGCGTGGGTAAAACCAGTTTGTTAAAGGCTATTTCTGGTACGCACCCCCGATCTGGCGGCATCCTAAGGCTGTCTGGTGTCGATATGCCATTGAACGCTAAAGCCTATCAGTTTGCGCGTGAAGGGGTTGGGTATGTCCCGCAGGGCCGCGATATTTTTCCGCTACTCACGGTGCAGGAAAATCTTGAGACGGGGTTTTCTTGTTTGGCTGCTTCAGAACGCAGGATACCCAGCCACATCTTTGAGTTGTTTCCCGTGCTGAAAGAGATGCGAAAGCGGCGCGGCGGTGATCTGTCAGGCGGGCAGCAGCAGCAACTTGCGATAGCGCGCGCGTTGATCGCAAAGCCAAAGTATCTTTTGCTTGATGAACCGACAGAGGGCATCCAACCAAACATCATTCAACAAATCGGCAATGTGATCTCCTATCTGCGCGATCAGGGCGAGATGGCGATCCTGTTGGTTGAGCAATATTTCGATTTTGCTTTTGATTTGGGCGATCACTTTGTTTCCATGACCAGAGGAGAGATCACTCATAATGCGTCACGGTCTGAAACAAAGCGCGATGTTTTGCTTTCAAAAGTCTCTGTTTAGGGCATTTGGCTTTAAACTTGATCCACGCCATTCCCGATTACCCACCCGTAGAACAGCTTCTGTTGGGCCACGCCGTTCCCCCCCGTTTTGCTGGAGGCAAGCCTTTGGTTTGACAGGCGGCGCTACATCGGTTTGGGCAAGGTGTAGCAGGTTTAAGGTCGGATGCTTTAAACGGGTAATTCCAGTGTTGCGGACTGGACCACGGCTAACTCTCTCAATCCATCAACCACTTGCTTGCACGCCTGCGGTCGGCGTCGCTGGCGAAACGAGAAGGATCTCAGCAAGCCGCTCCACTTTCCACCGTTCGGGCGGTGCTTGGGGAAAGGATCAATACCTTTCACGAAACAGATCGCAGTGTTTTGCTGGGTGGACTCATCTTCTTGCGGCCTACGTCAGGATAACAGGCAACAAGACGTTACGCATCAGACGACATGAAAAACACAAAGGATGATCCCATGACAAAAGTGCTGCTTACTGGCGCGTCCGGCTTTATCGCGAAACACATCCTGCGAGAGCTGCTGGAAAAAGGCTATGCGGTGCGTGCGTCGATCCGATCAGAGAGACGCAAGGCAGAGATCCAAGCGCTTTTCCCCGAGGCTGAGATCGAGTTTGCCACGCTGGATCTATCGAAGGATGACGGCTGGGATACTGCTCTGAGTGGGGTTGATGTGCTTATGCACACAGCGTCCCCTTTCCCGCTTGCGGAGCCGAAAGATCCACAAGAACTGATACGGCCAGCGGTCGATGGCACGTTGCGAGCGCTGAAAGCTGCGAAGGCCGCTGGGGTCGATCGTGTCATCATGACATCCTCTTGCGTCGCAATCTACAAGGATGCGTCCAAGCCAAAAATGATGCCGTCTGATGAAGGCAACTGGACCACGGCAGATGCGCCGTATGTTTCTGCATACGAGGCATCAAAGACGCTGGCGGAGAAAGCCGCATGGGATTTTGTTGCTCAGACCCCTGAGATTGCGCTGACCACGATCAACCCCGGCCTCGTCTTTGGCCCTGCTATGGATGAATACTATGGCACCTCTCTCAACATCGTGGATCAGATGATGAATGGCCAGATGCCGATGGTGCCGAACATGCACATGGTGACTGTAGATGTGAGGGACGTCGCGCGCATGCATGTCGCCGCCATCAATTTAGAAGCGACCAAGGGAGAACGTTTTATCGCTTCATCTGATGCCATGTCTTTCTTGGAACTCGGACAGTCGATCAAAGCTACAATCCCCGACGCAAAAACACCCAAACGGATCGCACCTGATTGGCTGTTGCGCGCGATGGCGCTGTTTGCAAAGGACGTGCGGGCAATCACGCCGAACTTGGGGCGCAATCTTTTGTGTTCGAACAAGAAGGCTCCCAAGACTTTTGGCATGCAGTTTATTCCGACGCGAGATGCTGTTGTGGCATCCGCCCAGTCTGTACGCGCCTTTGGAAAATAAGTGCGGACGCGATCTTAGTAAGGACTTTGGCGCGTTAGATGCAGCGATCGGAAGATCGGACCGTCGGCATGCTCCGCAGTGAGCTGTGTGGTTGACGCCCATGTCCTGCGCAGTTGGTAAGCCATTGAGCTTCAGCACATTGCATCAGATCTCAAGGAAGCGATTTCGCCCTTCCTTTTATTATCGAAATAGAAACAGTTAATGCATATTAATTTCTATTAATCGATATAAAAGGACACTTATCTGCCCTTCTACAGATCATGCAAAAGACTCAGGAGCGAGAGATGATCAAAGAGATCAAAGGGCTGCATCACGTCACCTCAATGGCGAAAGATGCCAGCACAAATAATGCGTTCTTCACCAAAACCTTGGGGCTTCGGCGCGTGAAAAAGACCGTCAACTTTGACGCGCCTGATGTCTATCATTTGTATTACGGGGATGAGCTTGGCACACCTGGTTCGGTGATGACGTATTTCCCGTTTCCGCAAATGTCTCGCGGGGCGCAAGGCACTGGCGAGGTTGGGATGACTGAATTTTCTGTGCCTGAAGGCAGCCTCCGGTTTTGGCAAGATCACCTGCTAAAACAGAATGTAAAAGGGTTGGCGGCGCAGACACTCTTCGGTGAGAAGCGGCTGAATTTTGCCGGGCCTGATGGTGAGGCATTTGCCTTGGTTGAAAGCGACGCACAGGACCGCCAGGCATGGACTGGCGCAACTATTCCCGAATCTGCAGGCATTTTGGGTTTCAATTGCGCGCGGTTTCGTTTGAAAGAGGCAGCGGCCACAGGCGAGTTGCTGACATTCATGGGATACCAAAAACTGGAGAGCCAAGGCGATGTCACGCGCTACATCATTGAAGGCGGCAACGCCGCCAACACAATCGATCTTGAACAGGTTGGCGATGCGCCAACCGCCCGGCAGGGGGCAGGTTCTGTCCATCACATCGCTTTCGCAGTCGAGGATCGCGCCGCACAATTGCGCGTGCGCCAATCGCTGATGGACACGGGGTACCAAGTCACCCCGGTTATTGATCGCAACTATTTTTGGGCGATTTATTTTCGCACGCCGGGCGGTGTTCTGTTCGAGGTCGCGACCAATGAACCCGGTTTCGACCATGACGAAGACACGGCACATCTCGGTGAGGCGCTGAAGTTACCAAGCCAATATGAGCCCCGGCGCGCTGAAATTGAAAACGCCTTGCCCAAGCTTTCCGCTTAAAGAGACACTCAAATGTCAATCGACCTTTATCGGGGGCTCACGAAAGCCCCTGAAAGCGATATGCCGTTGGTCGTTGCATTCCATGGCACTGGTGGTGATGCGCATCAGCTCTTTAGCATTGCCCAGCCCCCTGCTTCGGGCCGTTCAGATGTGGAATCTGTTCATATTTGTGGAATGGCATTCAAAATTGACCCCTATTGAGGGGTGATCGGCGTGCAAAAGTGACCCCTCTGATAATTCTGTTCAGATGCTTCTCAAAAGATTTTGGGGAGCAGATTGGGGATGTTGGTCGTGGAGACGATTGCGAAG
>JBCCQX010000002.1:0-231972 GCA_039208585.1 Pseudomonadota bacterium
GGGTTCCCCGCTAATTTTTTGGGGGTGTATCCACCTGCCCCCCCCACACCCCACCCAACGCCCCCAACCAAATTGGGGGGTTTTGGCATCGGGTTCGTTGCCCGGGGAAACGCCGGGCACAACGCCGAACCCATTACGCTGCAAGAAGGGCAATGTAGCGTTCCAAGTGGTGATCCGTATCCCCAAACCGGTGATCCGCCATCGTGATCCGCTTGGCGATGTGGGCAAGCTCGTATTCCTGGGTCATGGCAATCCCGCCGTGCATCTGAATGCTCTCTTCCGACACCAATCTACCCGCGCGACCCATCAGATTTTTGGTGGCGGAAATATGACTTTCTCGCGTGATCCGATCCGCTTCCAAGTGCCCCGCAGCATTTATGACAGCAGAGCGGGCTTGCTCCATTTCGATCAACAAATCAGCCATCCGATGCGCCAGCGCCTGAAACGTACCGATGGGACGGCCGAATTGCTTGCGGGTCATCAGGTAGTCTTTAGTGAGATGCGTCGCGGTTTCCATAGCACCCAGCGTCTCGGCACATTGCGCCACATTCGACGCCGCGATGCGCATTTCAATCGCAGGAAACGCCGCACCCGCTGCGCCAAGCCTGGACGAAGCAGGAAGACGCACGTCATCAAGAATGACCTCTGCTGCGCGGCCACCGGCAAGCAGAGCATATCCCTGGACCGTCACGCCCGTTGTTCCCGCAGGCACCAGGAAAAGAGAAATGCCATCTTCTTGATCAATCTCTCCTGTTTCTCGCGCGGAGACCACGAAGTGATCTGCAGCCTCCGCATTCACGACCACAGCCTTGCGACCACTCAGCACGATCTCATCCTGCGTTGCCTGAGCGGTCGTTTGGACGCGATTTAAATCATAGCGGCTGGAGGGTTCGCCATGTGCAAAGGCCATCTGACACGACCCGCTTATCACCTGTTCTACCAGGTTTTTTTGATCACCTTCACCCAGATCAGCGACAAGACCGCCCGCCAAAACGGCAGTGTCGAGAAACGGCTCAACGACGCCCGCACGGCCCAATTCTTCAAAAACAACGGCGATATCAAATCCCCGGCCACCAAAGCCACCTTGCTCCTCGGTGAACAAGGCACCGATCACACCCAGCTCGGCCAGTTGAGCCCAAATCTCCGAATACCACCCACTATCGCTATTGAGAATAGAGTTGCGCGTCGCCGTATCGTAATTTTCCCTCAGAAAACGGCGCAGCGTGTCTTGCAACATCTGCCGTTCCTCGGTCAGATCAAAATTCATGCGCGGCCCCCCATCGTGACCTTGGCAATAATCCCTCTCTGAATTTCATTTGAACCGCCGAAGATCGACAGCTTGCGATTGTTAAAGTACTGCGCCGCCACGGGTCCCGCGTCAGCGGGATCGGGTAGGGCCGCATTGCTCCCTTCAACAGCCTCAGAAGCAAAAGGCATCGCATAGGCGCCAGCAGCACGGCGCGCCAAATCGTTAATCTCTTGACGCAGGATTGTCCCCTTCACCTTCAACATCGACGCTTCCACGCCTGGAGCTTCTCCAGCAGCGGCTTTCGAAATGATCCGCATGTTGGTCGTTGACATCGCTTTGAGATCAATCTCCACCTGCGCAACACGGGCAGCAAAATGCGGATTTTCGATCAATGGCTTGCCGCCCGCCATCTCAGCCTTTGCGATCCTTTTGACAGCCTGCAACCCGGACTGTGAAAACCCAACCCCGGCGATATTTGTCCGCTCGTGGGTGAGCAAGTACTTTGCATAGGTCCAGCCTTCATTCTCTAAGCCCACCAGATTTTCGACGGGGACTTTCACATCCGTGAACCAAACCTCGTTTACCTCATGCGTTCCGTCGAGCAAAATGATCGGGCGCACTTCAACGCCCGGGCTGTCCATATCAATGAGCAAGAACGATATCCCCTCTTGCTGCTTTGCCTCTTTGTCTGTGCGAACGAGGCAGAAAATCATGTTTGCGTGCTGCCCTAGCGTTGTCCAAGTTTTCTGACCATTGACGATATAATGATCCCCGTCTTTCACAGCGGTGGTTTTCAATGAGGCAAGGTCTGAGCCTGCTCCGGGCTCAGAATACCCCTGACACCACCAATCATCGCCATTCAAAATGCGCGGAAGCCAATACTCCTGCTGCTCTTTAGATCCGAACTTTTGCAGCACCGGGGCGAGCATGGATAGACCAAAGGGGACGACGCGTGGCGCATGATGAGCCGCTGCCTCTTCCTCGAAAATATGCCGCTGAACCGCGTTCCACTCAGCGCCGCCAAACTGTTTGGGCCAATTCGGCGCCAGCCAGCCTTGCGAATTTAGAATGCCGTGCCAACGTTCCATAGCCGCTTTGTCCAGTTCCCCACCGGCGCGGATGACGTCGCTCATCTCTTTGGGTAATTTTTCTTTCAGGAAACTGCGTACTTCATCGCGAAAGGCGATTTCTTCTTCGCTGTAGCTTAGATCCATGATTATATCCTCGTCCCTACTTGCACCTCGTCAGCTAGAGGAGGCGCTGTTCAAATCATCAAAGCGGCGACCCTCCGCCACCAGCTGTGTCAACAAAGGGGCAGGCCGCCAAAACCAGCGGTCATTTTGGGCAAACAGGGTGATGTTGTTAAGCACCGTATCCAAACCCTGCAAATCTGCCCATTTCATCGGCCCGCCCCAGCGCCTTGGAAACCCGTAGCCAAACACCAATGTCAGGTCGATATCACTGGGGCACTGCGCCACACCCTCGCCCAGCAGCACCGCCGCTTCATTTACCATGGCACACATATATCTCAGCACAATCTCTTCGTCAGAAAAGTCACGTGGCGTAATTTTATTTTCTGCACGCTCCACCGCGATCAATTCAGCAACCTTGGCGTTGGGGATGCCGTGGGGACGGTCTGAGGAGTAGACGTAGACGCCCTCGCCGGTTTTCCGGCCGAACAGCCCCTGTTCGCAAAGTTTGTCCAGATAGGTTGGTATACGCTCCTCAGGATGACGATGGGGTGCTTTTCGCTTGCGGGTCATCCAGCCAATGTCAAGGCCGGCCAGGTCGGCCACCGCATAGGGACCCATCGCAAAACCAAAAGCCGTCAGCGCCTGGTCGATTTGAAAAGGGCTCGCCCCGTCAATCACCATGTGATCCGCGCAGGTGCGATAATGCGACAGGATGCGGTTGCCGATGAAGCCGTCACAAACACCCGACCGTACGGCAATTTTGCCCAATGCCCGACCGACGGCGAAACCCGTTGCCGTTACCTCGGGCGAGGTTTTGTCAGCAACCACTATTTCCAGAAGCTTCATCACATGTGCGGGAGAGAAAAAATGCAGACCGATCACATCCTCTGGTCGGCGCGTGTGACCCGCGAGTTCGTTCACATCCAGATAAGAGGTATTGGTCGCCAATACACATCCGTCTTTGCAGATGGCATCAAGCTGGGCGAAAACCTGTTTTTTGACTTGCATGTCTTCGAAGACCGCTTCCACGACCAAATCGACATCTGAGAGAGATGCGTAGGACGTGATCGCCGTCAGCATGTCGCCCATTAGCTGGTCGAGCTTTTCCTGATCGATCTTCCCGCGCACCAAGGCCCCTTTTATGTTGCCCAAGATGCGACGTGTTGCGGCGCTGGCGGCCTCCGCGTTCATCTCCAACAGCACAACTTTGAAACCTGAAAGCAACGCCGCCGTCGCGATCCCAGCACCCATGGTGCCGCCGCCAATGATACCAATGCGCGCAATGTTGCGGGGTACGACATCTTTGATGTCACGCGGCAAATTTGCGGCTTGCTGCGCGCGCGCGAGATGCAGGTGCCCTGGACTTTGATCCTGTTGCTGCGTTTTCGTCATGGCTCACTCAATCCTCCTAGGCGTATTAAAGGCTACGCGGTGCAAAGCAGTCCGACAAGCAGAAGGCGCGTCCGTGGTTTTGGTTGCTGGGGGCCAGCCCCCATCGCGCTGCGCGCGATCCCCCCGGAGTTTACCGGGCAAGATGAAAAGAGCTTTAGCCGTAGATAAAGCAGCGACCGGGAATGGCATCCGCTGGGAGGGGTTTTTCACGAATCCCTGTAAAATACATCCGATCGCTTGACACCATCAGACCGCCCCTCGCGAGCAAAGGTTCGATCAAAGGCGATATCCGGCGCGCAAAATCATCGTTCTTTTGAAGGTTATGACCCCCCAAGTCCGAATGGATGAGCGTAACGATGGGGCCAAAACGTGCAAGCGCTTTGGGCAGTGTTTCAGTGATGTCCCCCAGCAGCAAACGATCCTGAGGCGGGGTGCTTTCTGGATGCGAAGCAACGGCACGCTCGAACACGTAGATGTCACGGTTTGGCATGATGTCGACCATGTGGTGGTAAGTACGACCGTTTCCCAGGCCAAGCTCAAAAACTGGGCCCGTGATATGTGCAATGCACTCTGCCGCGTGGTTCAAACAGGCGCGCTGAGAAACCATGCGATCGATGAATGTGTTGAGGCGGCTCAAAACAGACCTCCCTTGGCGTTTTTACCTACATGCTCTGCGGGATCGGGAATGTGTAGGAAAAATAACAAAGGGCGCGCAGCTTGCACGGCGCTGGACGCGTCAGGTGAAATCGGGTTCACTCCGAATCTGAAAGCGGGGCATGCCAGCATAGGGATTTAGATGACAGCGTTGCTGGAAGTTGACGGTTTGAGCATCGGGTTCGGTTCCGCGCCCGACGTCGTGAACGACGTGAGCTTTTCTGTGCATGCTGGACAAACCGTGGCACTGGTTGGGGAAAGCGGCTCAGGAAAGACGATTACCTGTCGGACTGCCCTGCGCATTTTACCAGAAGTGGCACAAATTCGCGCGGGGCGCATGATTTTCGACGCACGCGACGGGCAGGTTGATCTGCTGAAGGCAGGGCGCCGAAAATTGCAGGACATCCGCGGCAACCAAATCGCGATGATTTTTCAAGAACCAATGCGGTCACTGTCGCCGCTCCATCGGTTGGGGCATCAGGTGGCTGAGGTTTTACATTTGCACCGTCGCATCGGACCGAAAGAGGCGAGAAGACGGGTTTTAGAGCAGTTTGACAAAGTGGGATTCGTAGATGCAGAGCGCGCCTGGCGCAGCTACCCGTTCGAGATGTCAGGCGGCATGCGTCAGCGCGCGATGATCGCGATGGCGACGGTAGCAGAACCCGCGCTATTGATTGCAGATGAGCCGACAACGGCGCTGGATGTGACCACGCAGGCGCAGGTTTTGGGCTTGATTAAAACACTGCAAAAAGACACCGGGATGGCGGTGATCCTGGTGACGCATGACCTGGGTGTTGTTGCCAATATGGCCGAACATGTCGTCGTGATGAACAAAGGGCGCATCATGGAAAGCGGAACGGCCAGTGACGTGTTAAGCAAGCCCGCCCATGGTTACACCAAAAAGCTGTTCTCGGCTGCGCCGACAATCCCTGATGTCGCGCAGCCTGCATGCACCGTCACGGGCGACGACATCATCATGGAGATGAAAAGCGTTACCAAAACGTTCATTCTGAAAGCCAGCGGTTGGCGCAGACCGACGCATGTCACAGCCTGCAGAGATGTGAATTTGACGTTGGAACGAGGCAAAACCCTTGCCGTTGTAGGAGAAAGTGGATCAGGGAAGACCACATGCGCGCGCATTGCCCTTGGTGCGGAACGCCCCGACCTGGGCGGAGAAATCTGGTTCACGCCGAACGCCGGTGATGCCCCGTTACCCGTACACGATATGAACGCCAAACAACGGTCTGTCTTTCAAAGACAAGCGCAAATGGTGTTTCAAGATCCGTATTCTTCACTGAGCCCTAGGATGCGGATACTTGAAGCTTTGTTAGAGCCGATGGACATTCACGGCATTGGCAACCCGGTAGATCGCAAAGAACGGGCAGCGGAAAGGTTGCGCTGGGTCGGATTGGACCCCGATATGCTGCGCCGCTACCCGCATGCATTCTCAGGCGGTCAGCGGCAGCGACTGTCGATTGCCCGTGCACTAACACTCGACCCAAGACTGTTGATTTGCGACGAGCCGACCTCTGCGCTGGACGTTTCCGTCCAGGATCAAATCCTGAGCCTATTGGAGGACATTCGCGACCGCGCGAAGCTAAGCTATTTGTTTATCAGTCACGACCTCGCCGTTGTCGCGCGGATCGCAGATGAAGTGGCGGTGATGCGCGACGGGGTTATCGTCGAGCAAGCCTCGCCCGACATGCTATTTTACAACCCCCGCCATCCCTACACCAAAGCGCTGATCGCGGCACAGCCTGAACCCGACATCAGGCGCCCCATCAACCTTGATCTGGTGGCTAAAGGGGCGGGGGCGCCGACAAGCTGGCCCGAGATGTTCCGTTTCGACGGCACCACAGCACCAGCCTTGCAAGAGTTAGAACCCGGTCATAAAGTCCGATGTCATGCTTAGACTGATCGTTTTTTTGGTAGTGCTTGCCACGCCGGCGTTGGCCCAAACCACGTTTCAAGAGAATTCCTTCTGGGCCTCTGAAGTGAGCAAAGGAAATATGCCGCCTGTTTCAGAGCGCTTGCCGCTGGAACCTCTGGTGGTCAACCTCGAAGCGAGAGGGCGCAGCTTTGGCAATCAGGGCGGCACCTTGCGCACGATGGTCACCCGATCAAAAGACGTGCGGCAGATGGTGGTTTACGGCTACGCGCGCTTGGTGGGCTATGGGCCAGACTATCAGCTTTATCCAGATATCCTCAGCGATGTTGAAGTGATCGAGGGTCGAAAGTTTATTCTGCGGCTTCGTCCCGGACACCGTTGGTCTGACGGTCATCCGTTCACGTCTGCAGATTTCCGCTACTGGTGGGAAAAGGTGGTAAATAACGCGGAAATCACGCCAACCGGGCCACCGCAGTTCATGTTTGTGGACGACAAATTGGGGAAAGTAAGCTTCCCGGACGATCACACCGTGATCTTTGAATGGGAAACGGCCAACCCTGATTTCTTGCCCTTGCTCGCGAAAGCAGCGCCACCGTTCATCTATCGCCCCGCACACTACCTCGAACAGTTCCACATTGATCACGCCGATCCAGAAACACTGGCGGCGGAGGTGAAAGAAGCGCGCGTGAAAAGTTGGGCTGCGTTGCATAATAAACGCGACAACATGTACAAATTCGACAACCCTCAGCTGCCGACACTGCAACCCTGGGTTAATGCCAGCGGCAAATCCAGCCGACAGCTTTTCGTCCGCAATCCTTACTATCACCGCGTCGACTCTCTCGGCGTGCAACTGCCCTATATCGACGTTGTTGAGATGACGATCGTGGGCGGTGGCTTGGTCGCGGCGAAGGCCAACGCGGGCGAAGTGGACTTGCAGGCACGAGGGCTCGCGTTTCCGGATATCGCCATACTAAAGAAGGGAGAGGCGGATGGCGGAAACTATCGCACGTTCTTATGGGGCAGTGGTGCAGCAAGCCAGATTGCGATCTACCCCAACTTGAATTTCGCTGACCCAGTGTGGCGCGACATCCTACGCGACGCGCGTTTTCGAAGAGCGCTAAGCCTTGGCATCGATCGGCGTATGATCAACCGCGCGCTTTACTTCGGCCTTGCATACGAAGGCGGGATGAGCGCGCTCTCCTCAAGTCCGCTGCATCAGGAAGCGGGCATGAAAATGTGGTCTGACTATGATCTGGATCGTGCAAACGCGCTTTTGGATGAAATTGGCTTGACCGAACGCACAGCTGCGGGCCTTCGCCTGTTGCCCGACGGACGGCCCATGGAATTCGTCATCGAAACGGCAGGCGAACGTCAAGAGGTTGAGAATGCGCTCGCCATTATCACCGACACTTGGCGCGATCTGGGGATAAAACTAGTTATGCGGCCCCTTGACCGAGATATCTTGCGCAACCGCGTCTATTCTGGCGTGAGTATGGCGGCGGTATGGTTTGGCTGGGATAACGGGCTGCCGACACCGGCAACCTCGCCGAAATATCTAGCCCCGACCAATCAAGAATTCTTTGCCTGGCCCAAATGGGGTCAATACTATCAGACGGCAGGCAGCGCTGGAGAACCGCCTGATATGGATTATGCGCGCAAGCTCATGGATCTTTCAAAGGAATGGTCACGCACTCAGGATCACCAGGAGAGGCATGAAATCTGGGCTCAGATGCTCGCTATTCACGCGGACCAACAGTTTGGAATTGGGATCCTCGCAGAAGCGCCGCAACCCGTGGTGGTATCGAAAGATCTGCGAAACGTACCGGAAAGCGGGACATGGGCGTATGAGCCGGGCGCTCATTTTGGCATCCACCGGATGGACGAATTCTATTTCGACCACCCCCGGCTTGCGCGCGTTTCTCAATGATCCTTCTGCGCTATGCCTTTTACCGACTATGCACAATGCTGCTGACACTCTGGATTGTATCCATCCTTGTCTTCATCATCATCAATCTCCCCCCCGGGGACTACCTTTCAAATCAAATCGCCGAGTTACGCGCGACAGGGCAAGCTGAGAGCGTCGCAAAGGCAGAATTTCTTCGCAAAGAATATGCTTTGGATCGACCCTTGTGGGAACAATATCTGATCTGGGTTGGAATGGCCTCAGGACCAAATGGCTTTTCCGGCCTGTTGCAGGGTGATTTTGGCTGGTCCTTCGAATTTGACCGCCCGGTTGGAGAGATTGTCGGCGATGCGCTTTGGCTGACGGTGCTGGTGAATCTGTCCGCTGTGCTCTTTGTCTACGCGGTGGCGCTGCCCTTGGGCGTATTGGCGGCGGCACGGTCTGAGACCTGGGTGGATTACACCGCAGGTTTCGTTGGCTATCTTGGCCTTGCAACCCCAAACTTCCTACTCGCGCTCATCCTCTTTTACTACGGCAACAAATATTTCGACCTGCCCATAGGTGGCCTCATGGCGCCGCAGTTCGAAAACGAGCCGATGTCTTGGGCAAAGGTTCAGTCTATCCTCGTTCACCTCATCGTACCCACCTTTGTGATCGGCACATCCGGCGCCGCAGCGATGATGCAGCGTTTGCGCGCGAACATGTTGGATGAACTTAGCAAACCCTATGTTGAGACCGCCACGGCAAAGGGTATGGGCCCCTCCCGCATGTTAGCAAAATATCCTTTGCGCATGGCATTTAACCCGTTTGTTGCGGACATCGGCAATCTCTTGCCCGCCATGGTGTCCGGTTCTGTTCTTGTATCAGTCGTCCTCGGCCTGCAGACCATCGGCCCTTCCCTGCTTACAGCGCTCAAATCGCAAGATCAGTTTCTTGCTGCTTTTGTCCTCATGTTCGTGGCGCTGCTGACGCTGATCGGGACTATGATATCCGATCTGTTATTGGTCTTGCTCGACCCCCGGATACGGTATGGGGACCGCGACGGATGAGCATCGAGCCAAACACGCGCTATGTCGACCCAAAGCCTTGGTCGGATGAATCCAACATATCAGCGCCCGAACGTTCTGATATGGACGCACCGGCTTGGCTCTTGATCTGGCGCAAGTTCCGACGCCACAAGCTCGCTCTAGTCTCGGGACTGTTCTTGCTGACCTGCTATCTGGTTTTGCCGGTGGCTGGTTTTATCGCGCCCTACACGCCAAACGAACGCAGCGCAGATTATCTCTATGCGCCGCCGCAAAGCATACATCTTTGGCATGAAGGCACCTTTGTGGGGCCCTTCGTATACCCGATCACGGGCGAAGCAGACCTGGTGAATTTCCGCTGGGTTTACACAACAGATGAAACGCAACCGATGCCGCTGCGGTTCTTTTGCGAAGGAGACGATTACCGGCTTTTCGGGTTCATCCCATCGGACACGCATTTGTTCTGTGCGCCCGAAAATGCGACCGTATTCCTTTGGGGATCCGACCGATTGGGTCGTGACGTCTTTAGCCGCATTCTTTACGGCGCGCAGCTTTCCCTGACCGTTGGTCTCATCGGGATCAGCGTCTCTTTCCTCCTTGGCATCACCCTCGGTGCACTGGCGGGATATTTCGGCGGGCGAACCGATTGGCTGATCAACCGCGTGATCGAAATCCTGCGCTCCCTGCCCGAGCTTCCGCTCTGGCTCGCCCTCTCTGCAGCGGTTCCTTCCAACTGGGGGCCTGTTGCGGTTTTCTTCATCATTTCAATCATCCTGGGCATCCTTGATTGGCCCGGTCTCGCTCGTGCAGTGCGCGCAAAATTCCTCAGTCTGCGCGAGGAAGAATACGTGAAAGCAGCCGAAATGATGGGCGCGCGACCCAGCCGTATCATCCGCAAGCACCTGTTGCCAAACTTCATGTCTCACCTGATCGCCAGCGCAACCCTCTCAATTCCCGCCATGATCCTTGGGGAAACCGCGCTCAGCTTTCTCGGCCTTGGCCTGCGCGCGCCCGCGGTAAGCTGGGGTGTGATGCTCAATGATGCGCAAAACCTTGCCAGCATCGAAATCTATTGGTGGACCGCGATCCCGATGCTGCCGATTGTGATCGTTGTGCTTGCCTTCAATTTCTTGGGAGACGGTTTGCGGGCGTCCCTAGACCCCTATAGAGCCTGACGCTCTTTCATCTTGCTGAATAAACTCCGGGGGTCTGGGGGCAGCGCCCCCAGGAGGTCCGCCTAAATATCTCCATTACCTGTCATCGCCCACCTCTGCAAGAGCGCCTTCTAACATCTCATCCTCGACCGAAGCCTGAGCAGCAGAGCTGACCGCTTTTCTCTGCTCGTCCGTTAAATCATCTACCTTGCCGTCCGCCAAACGCACCGTGACCTCTCTATGCGCAAATTTGATGCCCTCGCGTTCGAAAAGCGCGCGTATCTCTTCATAGACTTTCTTTCGCACGAGCCACTGATCGCCAGGTTTGGTCATGAATTTGACCCGGATGATCATCGCTGAATCTTGCATTTCAATTACGCCCTGAGACTTCAACGGTTGAATGAAATTTTCACCGATCACCGGGTCATCCAGCAAACGCACACCCAGTTTTTTGATTAATTTTCGCACCTTTTCTACATCCGTGTCATAGGTAACGCGAAGCGGCAGCTTCATGATCACCCAGTCGCGCGAATAATTGGTCATCACCTGCAGCTCACCAAAGGGGATCGTGTGCAAAGCGCCCAAATGATGGCGCAGTTGAAAGGACCGGACAGAAATTTTCTCGACCGTGCCTTTCACACCGCCAACATCAAGATATTCCCCTTTTCGGAAAGCATCGTCGAACAGAAAGAAGGCTCCCGCAAATATGTCGCGCACCAGCGCCTGGGATCCAAAGCCCACGGCAACGCCGACGATACCCGCCCCGGCGAAAAGTGGACCCACGTTAATGCCAAGCTCCATGAGAATGATCAGCGCGATTGTCACCACCACCACGATCAATACGAAGTTACGAAACAAAGGCAGGAGCGTCGCTAGCCTGCTTGCAGAGCTGCCGCTGCCTTCGTCACCCAATTCACCCTCTTCCTGATCGCCGGCTTCTTCGCGTATCTTGCTATCAATCCAAATGCGGAAGGCGTGATAGACGATGTAGCCGATAAAAACGATGACCATGATGTCGAGCATCCGGTCAACCGCGCTTTCGACCATGCGTGCACCGTTGTTGTCCCAAATATAAAAGAAGGCGTATGCCCCGGCCACAAAGGCTAAAATACCCGCAACCCGGCGTGCCAGCGCTTCAAAACTGTTCATTTGATGCACATCGCCAACGGCAGCGCGCGCAGCTTCTTCAGCCGCGCGCGTTTCTTCCAGCTCTCCCTCAAGACGCGCCACTTCAGCGGCATCAACCGTCCCGGCTGCAGCACGCTCAGCTTCCGCCAAGGCAGCTTCCTGAGCCTCTTCTTCTTGCATGATGTCATTCATGTGTTGCAGCGCACGCGCGCGGGCAAAGCTGCGTTCGATCACAAAGTTCACCACACCGTAAACCACGATGATCGCCATCAAGATAACGTAGGCACCCGCGATCAGCGGAATGTCACTCGGCGTGCCAAGCACAAGATCATATGTCAGTGCGACCCAAGCAAAAAGCATGTATAAGATCACCGCTGGCGCCCAAATCCGGGCAAGCACCCGCACAACCAAACTGCTTTCCGCAAAGGTATTTCCGTTCAGCAGAGCACCGGTGATGGAACGATAATTGGTCAAAACCATCGCAATGTTCAGCAAAACCACCAAACCGGACATGATCGACGACAAAAAGGCATAGACGTCGTAGTTCAATCCAAGCTCCGCAATCCAAATCCCAAAAAGCAGGAAAGAGATATCGATGGTGGCAAGCGCCCAGAGCCACCGGTGAAGCCTTTTGGCATCTCGATCGCTCAGCCGCGGCACGCGGTACTGCGACAGGAAAGGCGACAATATCATCCGCCAGAGCATGGCCACGCCCCGACAAGCAAGATATCCGATGTTTACGATAACGGCGGTGAATTGGATTGCCGTGTCATCTATGGTGCCGAAAATGGTGAGCCCCAGGAAGTAGGCAACCGTCATAGACACGACGACGCCGATCAGCCCCAGCGCGAAGCGAAACACCAAAAAAGGCATCTTTTCAGAATAGCCTTGAGGATCTTCCTTGACCCGCGAAACAACGAAACCCTTCGCGATGCGTTTGCCAAATATCTCACGTTCGACCAGCATGCCCACGGCAAACAACAACAAACTGTAAATCAGCACTTCGACGAAGGTTGTAATGCGCCCATCAGGGCTGGCTGCCCGCAAGATAAAGACAACCTCATTAAATGCAGCGGGCAGTTGCAAAACACGTTCTAATAATGCGGCACGAAACTGCACTCCACGATCTTGCAACGCCATCAACGCCGAGCCATCTGGCTCGACACCAGAAGCGGGGGTGCTGGAGGGGTCTTGGATTTCGGACAGCACATTTCCAGCGGTATCGATAACCACGACGCTGACACCGTTTGCAGCGGCCCCGCGCATGATCTGATCAAAATCTGGTGCTTCTTGCGTGACTTCTTGCTCTTGCGTCAGCAAGCTCGCTACACCCTGAGCATGTGCCGGTGTCGAAAACTGAGCAGCAAACACTCCTAAAAACGCGAAAATCAGGCAAAATAAGCGCATGCGACCTCCAGGAGTGTCTTTTTTGTGATTGCAGGCTAGGGCAGCGCAGCGAGCAATGCAATCACAGCGCCTATTCGCACTCTGCTGTTGAGGTGTTTTGCAAGCGAATATCTTTTATGCCATAGCGAAGCTGAAGGGCATGAAGCCGCCCAATGCAAGGAACAAGCTATGGCGCAGAGACTTACCGCAACCGTGTCGCGGCATGTGCAAATTGCTACGATTGCATAAGGCCCGCAGCGCATGAGGTCCTTTGAACCAGATACAAGCGCGAGCAGTACACGACGTGTCATGCTCTACAGTCACGATACTTTCGGACTTGGTCATTTGCGGCGGTCGCGTGCACTGGCCAGCGCCATCACCCAGGCAGATGCGCAGACCTCCGCCCTTATCTTGACCGGTTCTCCCGTGGCGGGCCGTTTCACTTTTCCAGAGCGCGTCGATCATATCAGATTGCCCGGGGTCACCAAACTGTCGGATGGTAGCTATGTCAGCCAGACACTTGGGCTTGACATTGACGATACCACCGCGCTGCGTGCGGGTCTTATCCAAAGCGCAATAGAACGGTTCGAGCCAAATTTGCTAATCGTAGACAAAGAGCCCACCGGCTTTCGGGGCGAGCTTTTGCCAACCTTAGAGTGGATCAAGATGCGGGGTCGCACGAGGACGGTGCTTGGATTGCGGGACGTGTTGGATGAGCCGGAGGTCCTGGCCGCAGAATGGGACCGGAAAGGGTCTTTGAGTGCGACCGAGGGCCTTTACGACGAAATATGGATATACGGGTTGCGCAATATATACGATCCGACCCAGGGCCTAGCGCTCTCTGACGATACCCGCAGGCGCATGCATTGGACGGGATATTTGCGCCGCGAAGTGACAGATGGCTCTGACACGCCCAGCACGCCCTATATCTTGATCACGCCAGGTGGCGGTGGTGACGGTGCAGCCATGGTCTCGCTTGCGCTGCAGGCATATGAGCAAGATCCGACGCTCAAACCTGACGCTTTTCTTGTCTATGGCCCCTTCCTTTCTGGGGAGGTTCGCGATGCGTTCGACGCGCGCGTTGCCAAGTTAGGCGGACGCGTCACTGCAGCAGGTTTTGACAGCAAGATCGAAGCCTTGTTCGCTGGGGCGGAAGGCGTGGTCTGCATGGGCGGCTACAACACCTTTTGTGAAGTGCTTTCCTTTGATAAACCCGCTGTCATTCTGCCGCGCACAAAGCCAAGATTGGAACAGTGGATCAGGGCCAGCCAGGCCGAGCAACTTGGTTTGGTCCGCATGCTGGACGTTCACAGGGATGAGATGACGCCGCGCGCCATGATTGAGGCGATACGTCGGCTGCCATCGCAAAATAAGCCATCCAAGGGGCAGGCAACGGGGCTGCTGGACGGGCTTGACGTCGTCGTAGATCGCACAAGAGCACTTATTGGCGCAGTCGGGGCCGCTGCATGACAACCCCGCCGCTTGCGGTCGTGGTAAAGGGCTGGCCGCGTCTAACTGAGACATTCATCGCACAAGAGTTAGCAGCGCTGGAAGCGACGGGTTTGCAATTTGACATCTGGTCTTTGCGTCACCCAACCGACCAAAAAACGCATCCGCTGCATGGTCAAGTTACCGCCCCCATACGTTATCTGCCGGAATATTTGCGCGACGAACCGCTTCGCGTGGCGCGCGCATTCGGCAAAGCAGCAACGCTCCCCGGTTTTGAAAAAGCTGCAGCAGTCTACGCAAGCGATCTTGCACGCGATGATACGGCAAATCGTCGGCGGCGCTTTGGCCAGGCCTGTGTCATGGCGACCGAACTACCCCCTACAACGAAAGGCATATACGCCCATTTCCTCCATACGCCCGCGTCCGTCGCACGCTATGCAGCAATTATGCGCAATCTGCCCTGGGCGTATGCTGCGCATGCAAAAGATATCTGGACCTCCCCTCATTGGGAGCTAAGGGAGAAACTCGATCACAGACAAAATGGTGCCAGCTTTGGCGTGACGTGCACCCGATTTGGCGCCGAACATCTGCGCAGCCTCGCTGCACAGCCCGAGCGGGTGAGTTTGGTCTATCACGGGCTCGATATGTCGCGTTTCCCAGCGCCACCAAACCGTGCCCCGCGATACCCCTCTGATCCATTTCATCTGCTGTCCGTCGGTCGCCTGGTTGAAAAGAAAGGATTTGATCGGCTGATTGATGCCTTTGCGCGGTTGCCCGACCACCTCAATTGGCATTGGGTCCACATCGGCGGAGGCCCGCTCGCAGCAAAGATGAATACCCGCGCGGAAAACGCAGGGCTGCGCGAACGCATCATTTGGCGTGGGAGTTGCGATCAACCAGAGGTCATCGCCGCAATGCGTGCAGCAGACCTTTTTGTGCTGCCGTCACGCATTGCTGCTGATGGTGATCGCGATGGGTTGCCCAACGTTTTGATGGAGGCCGCGAGCCAAAAGCTGCCCATATTGAGCACACCCGTCGCTGCCATTCCCGAATTTATCGAAAGTGAGGTGCACGGCCTTCTTGTCGACGACACCCCGGAATGCCTGGCCGCCGCGATCGCGCATGTCGCCCAGACGCCCGAGTTGGGGGGACGCTTTGCTGAGAACGCCTATCAAAGATTGATTGATTATTTCCAGATGGATCCCGGCATCACCCGGTTAGCCTCGAAGCTTCGAACCATGCTCGCGGAAGGCGATAAATGAGCATCGCTTTCTACGCGCCGCTTAAGCCACCCAATCATGAAACACCCTCGGGTGACAGAACGATCGCGCGCGCGATCCTGAAAGCCCTTCGTTTCACGGGGGCACACATCACAGTGGCGAGCAGTTTACGTAGCCGCGATGGCAAGGGCGATAAACAGGTGCAATCGCAAATGATGGCCGCCGCGCGCGCAGAGAACAATGACTTAATTTCGCAAGGTCAAAGCGCTGGGTGGCGCGCATGGATTACCTACCACAACTACTATAAGGCACCCGATCTACTTGGGCCCTATGTCAGCAAAGCACTTAATATTCCGTACATTCAGATCGAATCGACCCGTGCCCGCAAGAGGCTGAAAGGTCCTTGGGCTGAATTTGCATACCAAGCAGAACAGGCCGCAGACGCGGCCACACTGATCTTTTACTTTACCCAGCGCGATGCATTTGCACTGAAACGTGACGCACCCGCTGGCCAGCGACTGCGGCATCTAAAGCCCTTTCTTTCGCTTCACGAACTTCCCCCGATGACCAGCGGATTTGGCCCCATGCTGTCCGTTGGCATGATGCGTGAAGGGGACAAGCTTGCGTCTTACGAAATGATCGCAGAAACACTTGCCCAGCTGAGAATAAAGGATTGGCATCTGAACATCGCCGGTGATGGCATTGGTAGAGCCGAGGTGGAAACGATGCTTTCGCCTTTCAAAGGTAGGGTCAGTTTTTTGGGTGCGCTCAGTTCGGAGAAATTGCAAGAGATGTACAGGAACGCGTCACTGCTGTTGTGGCCGGGGGTGAACGAAGCGTTTGGGCTCACGTATCTTGAAGCCCAGGCGCACGGTCTGCCGGTGATTGCACAAAATCGGCCAGGCGTGCGAGAGGTCTTGGCGCCCGGCGATTACCCCGGTTGTGATACGGGCGCATCCGGGCTCGCGATCGCGGTGGAAGACGCGTTATCAAACCCTCAGGAAAATCGGGCAAATGGCATCCGTGCGCGTCACTACGTCGAGGAAAATCACCTTCTGCCCGCTGCTGCGTCTACGCTACACCGCGAATTGTCAGATTTAGGCGTGTCGATATGACGAGGCTCGCTTTACTGCGACATGGCCACACCGCGTGGAACCGCGAGGGGCGTATACAAGGCCGCACAGACATTCCACTAGATCAGCAGGCGATAGATGAGTTGCGAGAACGCAACCTGCCCGCGCCTTGGGATGAGGCCAAGCTATTCTCAAGCACATTAGCGAGAGCGCGCCAAACCGCTATGCTGGTCAGCGGGAAACTACCTCAGGAGCATGAAGCGCTCATCGAAATGAACTGGGGTGACTGGGAGGGTAAAAAAGGTATCGAGCTAAAAGCTGATCCTCAAAAAGGCTACCGTGACATTGAAGATTGGGGATGGAGATATACGCCGCCGAATGGTGAAAGCCCCGAGCAGGTTGCAAAGCGCCTAACGCCCTGGCTGGACGGGCTGACCGGTGACAATGTCGCAATTTGCCATATTGGCGTGATGCGCGTGCTTCTTGCGAAGGCGACAAGTTGGGATTTTGAAGGGCCTGCACCTTTTCAGGTAAAGCGCAATCGGCTTTACATCCTTGAGAAGGGGGCGAACGATTGGCATTGGGACGGCACGCCGGTTAAACTGATTGGGGTCAACTCGTGAAGGCTATGCTTGCCGTGACCCATCTATTGGGGACCGGGCATCTGGCACGCGCTTTGCTTCTGGCGAAGGCATTCCAATCGGCCGGGCATCAGACGCATCTGGTATCCGGCGGGATGCCAGCACCGCATTTGCAGGATGACGGCATCAAAATCACCCAGTTACCACCCCTACGCGCAGATGGTGCAGATTTTGCCAATTTGCGCGATATGAACGGTGACATAGCATCCGCCGAGCTTTTTGACCGGCGTTGCCGCATGCTCTGCGATGTCATTGATGCGTTTCAACCTGACGTGCTGATAACTGAGTTGTTTCCATTCGGGCGTAGAAGCCTGAAAGCTGAGCACATTGCACTGCTCAAACGTGCCGCCGCAACACGGCCAAAACCCCTCATTTTATCCTCTATCCGCGACATCCTTGCACCACCATCGAAACAGAGGAAAATCGAATTTGCTGATGACATGGTAAACCAATTCTACGATGGGGTGCTTTGCCACGCAGACCCGAGTGTGATGACGTTGGATAAAAGCTGGCCAATCTCGGATCAATGGCGGCATAAATTGAGTTACACTGGTTTTGTGACAGCGTCGGACTCTGAGAAAATGCCTGCATATGGTGCGGGTGATATCATTGTTAGCGCGGGGGGTGGAGATGTTGGAGCGCATCTTTTTACAGCGGCGATAGAAGCTGCAAAAAGTGATGAGGGTCATACCTGGCGGCTTCTAATCGGCGGGAGCAAGTCAGACCAAGCCATTTCGGCCTTACAAAAAAAAGCGTCGGTCAATGTTACGGTAGAACATGCAAGGCCCGATTTCCCCGCGATCTTGCGCCAAGCCCGCTGCTCGATTTCTCTTTGCGGCTACAATACGGCGCTTGATGTGCTGCGCGCGGGATGCCCTGCGATCTTTGTACCCTTCGATGCCGGGAATGAAGTTGAGCAATCTATTCGCGCCACCGCGCTTGAAGCAAAAACCGGCATTGATGTCATAAAAGCAGCCGACCTCACCAAAGCGACGCTGCTTGAGAAAGTACGTGCCGTCATCGCTGCGCCCGCACGCGCGCCGATGAAAAATGGGACAGATGGGGCGCAAAAAACTGTTGAAATCGCAGAACGGATGTTGAGGGCCGCGCGTGAAAACTGATTGGCGCCCACTGAGACAAGAGTTAGCCACGTGGCGCGCAAAAGGCAGGTCTTTGCGTTTTTGGTGGCGCGACGACGATGCAATTGAACCTACCTCTGCCTTAGATCGCTTGCTTGACTTGAGCGAAAGGCTCCAAACACCCGTGCATCTGGCTGTGATACCGCAGAGGGCAAAAGATACGCTGGCGTATACTGTTGCTCAACACCAAAGCGTGGTCGTGTTCGTGCATGGATGGTCTCATTCAAACAGGTCGCTCAGTGGTGAAAAAAAGTCTGAGTTTGGAGGTTTGAGGCCGGACACTTTGACGCTTTTGAAAAAGTCGCTCTACACAATGTCGCAGCACTTCGGCGGTTGCCTGGCAAACGTCTTTGTACCGCCGTGGAATAGGATCTCACCAGATATTCTGCCCCTCTTGGTGAAGGTTGGATATACTGGCCTTTCAACCTACGGGCCGCGTTCAACGCACATGCCCTCATCAGGGCTTGTACAAGTCAACACGCACGTTGATCCAATCAACTGGCGCAAGGGCGGTGGGCTGATCAATCCGGAGGAGTTGGTCGCGCGGTTGACAGATCAATTGACCGGCAGGCGCCTGGGCCAACTGGACAACGAAGAGCCACTAGGTTTGTTGACACATCATTTGGTCCATACACCGGCGCTTTGGCATTTTGTCGAAGAGCTTTTGCAGACCTTGCTAGAGTGCGATGCGGAACCCATACGTCTGTGCAATCCAGAAGCTTGGAGTTATAGAAGACGCCAATAGATCTGCGTGATTTGGGGCAGGTCGGCGCACACCCCCTTGCATATTGTGACTTTGGTTTGAGATGGAAGACAAAGACATAGTGGAAGCATAGGGGCTTTAGCCGCTGATCACAGCCGTGATGCGGCGCGGAAAGCTCCCCGCTTCTCAAGTTCATCATCAGGGGTTACGCGAGCTCAGACCAAAATCCCGTCAGCGCAACACGACTCTCTTCACAAAAGAAAACATCAAACCGCTGGCAGGCCAAGGATTTCGCGTGCCTGTGCAGCGCTCGCAATGGGACGGTTGTATTTCGCGCAGATCTCAGCCGTTCGGGCGACGAGCGCTGCATTCGACGGCGCCAACGTACTCCGATCTAGACGGATGTTATCCTCTAATCCCGTCCGCGCGTGGCCACCGGCGGCAATCGCCCAATCATTCAGCAAGGCTTGATTGGCGCCAATTCCTGCAGCGCACCACTGCGCATCCGGCATAAGGCGTTCGACCGTTTGCACATAAAAGTCAAAAGTCGGGCGATCTGCGGGCATCGCATTTTTCACCCCCATCACGAACTGAATGTAGAGTGAACCCGAAAGCCGTCTCTCGCGATGCATCTCAACCGCTTTGTGAATGTGCGACAGATCAAAAACTTCAATCTCAGGCTTTACATTGTATTTCTGCATCTCGGCCGCCAGCCAATCGACAAGCGCCGGAGAGTTTTCATAGACCCGTGTGGGAAAATTGTTGGACCCGACGGAAAGACTGGCCATATCTGGCCGTAATGAAAGCATGCCGCCACGCTCTTTCCCCGTGCCAGACCGTCCACCCGTCGAAAACTGGATGATCATTCCGGGGCAATGCGCCTTCAGGCCCTCTTGTAATTTGGCAAATTTGTCCGGATCTGAACTTGGTGTTTCATCTTCGTTGCGTACATGTGCATGGCATATCGCTGCCCCAGCTTCGAAAGCGGCCTGTGCACTTTCCACCTGTTCTTGAACAGAAATGGGCACCGCGGGATTATCGGCTTTTTTAGGGACAGATCCTGTTATCGCGACGCAGATGATACAAGGGGTCAAAATGAAAAGCCTCCCTCAGGATCACTGCTCTTGGTGGTGCGCTTAAGGAAAGATGCCTTAGCGTCGCGACCGCCCAAACTCACTTTGCCGTCCCCATTCGCAAAAGTCTGTTAGGCTATTAGAAACGTGGTCTCGAGAAACACCCGCAGACGTTACCCCTTGCCCTTCCATGGCACAAGAAACCGCTCGGCCCAGCGCATCAGCATGTCGATGCCAAAGCCAATTACGCCGATCAGAACAATGCCCATGATCACAATGTCTGTGTTTTGGAATTTTGATGCCGTCATAATCATCATTCCGGCACCCTGTTCTGCTGCAACCAACTCAGCAGCAACGACCGTACCCCAGCAAACGCCCATTGCGACGCGCGCGCCGGTGAAAATTTCCGGCAGCGAGTTAGGCACGATGACGTAGCGCATGATCTGCCATTTGCTGGCCCCGAGTGAATAAGCAGCATGCACCTTTGAAATTTTCACTCCGGAGACCCCTGCACGCGCCGCAATTGCCATGATCCATAGAGCGGCGAGAAACAACAGGATGATCTTGCCAGCTTCACCGATGCCCGCCCAAATGATCACCAGCGGGATCAGCGCCAGCGGGGGGACGGGACGCATAAATTCAACGATGGGATCAAACCAACCGCGAAACCAGTTCGAAAGGCCCATCGCATAGCCAAGAGGAATACCGACCAAGGCCCCGATCAAAAAACCAATGACCACACGAAACAGCGAGTAGCCAAGGTGCTCTAGCAGCGTGAAATTGCGAAAACCCTCGCCCAGGATTTGAACCGTGCGTGTCCACACTTCTTCTGGCGCGGGGAGATAGAGAGGCTCCATTTGCCACCCACGTGAGGGCGCAAAGTTGGGCGTGCCTTTGTCTGAAAGTGTCACAACACCGTCTTGCGTTGCAATGCTTTGCCCGGGTGCAATGGGCTGACCGTCAATTGCAACCACCCGCGCGCCATCGCTCTTGGTGAGGTCATCGTTCTTGTCGACGCTCACCAGCCCCGTGCGCCATTGAGCAATGGCGACTGAGTCGTTCTTTGCAAACCCTTCTCCCGGTGTGACGACGATAGGATCGCTTGGATCGCCCCTTGGATGGACCAAGACTGTTACTGTTGCATCATCTGAGGATTGGCCATCAACCTCGGCTGTGTAGGTGAATGTTGTCGTGCCCACGAAGGGACCGGGTGCATGCAGAAACGAAGGCAAAAGGCTTGAGCCGGTAAAGATGCCCCACATCACAAAGATCGTCAAAACAGATATGATGCCTGCAGCTCTGTTGGGACGGACCGCGCTCTCATCCCCAAAAGTCACTGTTTTCAGAGAGGTGTAATCGCGCGTTGCACGGCTCAACACTCTCGTAATGATGAAGGCGCTTGCCAGAAAAATGCTGACGTAAATGAACAGGAAGAAAAGCCCGCTCACGCCGCGTCCTCCTTTGTGCCCATAATCTCTTCTTCCATGTCCCAGATCATATTCAGAATTTCCTCGCGCCTGGGACCGAAATCAGGATGCTTCTTGACCTCGCGCAGATCGGCATTCACGCCAAGCTCTGCAAAGGGTAGCCGATACTCTTTATGAATGCGGCCAGGGCGCGGAGCCATAACAATGAGGCGCTCCCCTAGAAGCAGCGCCTCTTCCACTGAATGGGTAATGAGGACAATGGTCTTGCCTGTTTCTTTCCAAAGCTTCAGGACCAAGCTTTGCATCTTTTCGCGTGTCAAAGCGTCCAGGGCCCCAAGGGGTTCGTCCATCAAAATGACATCCGGATCATTGGCCAGGCACCGTGCCAATGCAACCCTTTGCTGCATCCCCCCTGAGAGTTCGTAAACGGCTTTTTCTTTGAAGTCCTGAAGGCCAACAACATCCAACAGGTGATCAACGATGTCCGATTTTTCATGCCGCGCCATGCCTTTCATGGCGGGTCCAAAGCCGACGTTATCCCTCACACTCATCCATTCGAACAAAGCACCTTGCTGAAACACCATGCCGCGTTCGGCATCCGGACCTTCAATGGGATGGCCATTCAGCGTCATCGTTCCTGCTGTGGGTGCCAGAAAGCCCGCGATGATATTCAAGAGAGTGGTCTTGCCGCACCCGGAAGGACCCAGCACGCTCAACAGCTCTCCTGCTTTGAGGTGAAGAGATACCTCATGCAGCGCTTGCACATGACCCCCGTTAGGTAGCTCAAAACGCATCGATATCGTGTCTAGGGTTAGTCCGCTCATGTGCTCAAACTTCCTGAGTTAAGGGAACATGCAATAGCTGCTGAGCCACCGCGTTACCCTTGGAGAGGACGCGGCTCAAAAAGAGCCGCGTCTGTCAAAGATCACATTGCGTTCGCCGACGCCAATGGACCGGTGTTCACTGCGCCTTCGTAGCTGTCGAGCGCACTGTCAATCGAGCCAGCGTTGACAAAAACATCTGCGACGCCCTTCATGAAGGTTGCGGCATTACCGCCAAGCCATTTCTCGGACAGTTGATCGTCAACGCCAGGAAACGTCATGGTTGAGATCGAAGCGCGTGCAGCTTCCAAATCCATGCCGGATTCTTTGGCGATTACCTCAAGCATGGCTTCGTTGTCACCCGCGTTCCAAGCTTCATTCGCCGCGGCGGTCACAGCTAAGAACTTTGCCAATTCTTCGCCGTTCTCTGCAGCGTAAGCGGCGGGGACGGAGGTGACGTCAAAAACCAGAATGCCAAGCTCTTCTTTCTCAGCGCCGGTTAACAGAACGTTGCCGTATTCCTTCATCCGTCCCAGGCCACCGCCGTACCCACAGGCGAAATCAACCGCCCCTTGAGAAAGCGCCGCCGCCCCTTCAGGCGGTGCCATATCGACGATCTGCAAACTGTCTAGCGGCACACCGAAGTGATCCATCTGGCGCAGGAAACCGTAGTGAGCAGCAGTTCCGAGAGGCACAGCCACTTTCTTACCTGCAAGCTCGCCAGCGGAGTCTTTATCAATTTCAAGTTCAGCAGCGACGACGCAGTTATCATTGTCAGAATAGCTGACAGCGACATCAACGACTTGGATGTCCTGTCCTCCCGACGCTGCGACGACAAAGGGAGGAACCCCTTGCGAAACAGAAATTTGCACGTCACCGGAAGCCATCGCTGCCGACATCGCGGTACCCGTTTCAATCGACACCCAGTTTATCTTTTTGCCCAGCGCATCTTCATACGCACCTGAAGCTTTGGCCGTCAGAAAGGGCATGGGCCATTCAAGAAAGTAGGCAACGGTCAATTCACCATGCCCACCAGCAAAGGCGGCTTGCCCGCTTAACGAAAATACCGCAGCGGCGACAAAACCGCTGGCTGTTTTTTTGATCATCGTAATCTCCCTTTGATCAATTTTTCCGATCTCTCATCAGATCATTTACCAAAAGCAACCGCTTGATCTGCCTAACTCCTGCGGCTGCCCAATTGATATCGCTTTGACGTCACCATGTCCCCAATCGGGACGCATGGCAACGGCTTCCAAATCATCTCGGTTACGCTTCAAACACGTGTGGTGCCCGCGTCCCGCGCAAATTCAATCCTGGCAGCGCCGCAACGAAACAATAAACGTCCAATTTGCTTCTCGCGATAAGTCCAGTTTCAGGATTTGTTGGTGTGGTTCGCATTTCCCGGATCGCGTGCCGCTGATAACAACGGGTTATCCGAGAATATGCCCAGCGCGCGCCGCCTGCATGCGCCAACCTACGGATCTCAAAAAATCGACCGGATGCAAGATTTTTAGGCAAATCGAGTTATCTCACTCGAAAACATTACGAGGCTTGCCGCCGCAACTGGCCAATTGGCTTTGAGTTTGGGCTTATTGCTGGTGCCTTCACGTTAGACACCTCAGATAACTGGCGTTATCGTTTAACGGAAATTGGCCCTACTTGATTCTGTGGGAAACCAGCAAGGGAGGATGAGGCGTATGCGTGCGCAGATCGATTTCACCCCTACGGCAATACGAAAGGTCTGACCAATGGACGGCAACTTTACAGAAAATGATCTCTCTCGCGTTGTCGAAGCAGACCGCGCGCACATCTGGCATCACCTAAGCCAGCACAAACCCTACGAAACCACCGATCCGCGCATCATTGTAGAGGGCAAAGGCATGCGTGTTTGGGATCAAAAGGGCAAAGAACACATCGACGCCGTTTCAGGAGGTGTGTGGACCGTGAACGTCGGTTATGGACGCACGCGCATCGCTGACGCCGTCAGAGACCAATTGGTGAAGCTGAATTATTTCGCAGGCTCGGCAGGTTCCATTCCAGGAGCAAAGTTCGCTGAAATGCTCATCGATAAGATGCCGGGCATGAGCCGTGTGTACTATTGCAACTCAGGATCAGAAGCGAATGAGAAAGGCTTCAAGATGGTCCGGCAGATTGCGCACAAACGCTACGGCGGGAAAAAACACAAAATTCTTTATCGCGACCGCGACTACCATGGCACGACCATTGGATGCCTGTCCGCCGGAGGACAAGACGAACGCAACGCGCAATATGGCCCTTTCACCGATGGATTTGTGCGGGTGCCTCACTGCTTGGAATACCGCAGCTTTGAACAAGACGGAGCGCCACAAGAGAATTACGGGGTCTGGGCGGCAGATCAAATTGAGAAGGTTATCCTAGCTGAGGGCGCGGATACCGTTGGCGCGCTTTGCCTTGAGCCGGTCACAGCAGGCGGTGGGGTCATCACACCGCCTGGCGGCTATTGGGAACGCGTTCAGGAAATCTGCAAAGAGTATGACGTCCTGTTACACATTGATGAGGTTGTTTGCGGCATCGGGCGCACGGGCACCTGGTTTGGCTACCAGCAATTCGGGATCAAGCCCGATTTGGTCACAATGGCGAAAGGCGTCGCCTCAGGATATGCGGCAATCGCCTGTTTGGTAACGACCGAAGACGTCTTTAACATGTTTAAGGATGATCACGCTGATCCACTCAACTATTTCCGCGATATCTCAACATTTGGCGGTTGCACCGCTGGGCCCGCCGCAGCGATTGAGAATATGCACATCATTCAAGAAGAAAGCCTGCTGGAGAATACGACCGCAATGGGCGCCTACATGACCGATGCGTTGAACGAACTGGCCGAAAAACACGCTGTGATAGGGCAAGTGCGGGGAAAAGGTCTTTTTCTTGGTGCAGAACTCGTTACAGACCGCAAAACACGCGAGCCAATGGCGGAAAAGCGGGTTCAGGCAGTGGTCGCCGACTGCATGGCCCAAGGAACGGTCATCGGCGCAACCAACCGTTCGCTGCCCGGTAAAAATAACACGCTGTGCTTTTCGCCTGCGTTGATCGCTATGAAAGATGACATTGATCAAATCATCACTTCTGTAGATGAAGCGTTAACCCGCGTTTTTGGCTAATTAGCGTTAAGCATTCCAGATAAAGACTGCCGCTGTCAGGGCGGCAGTTTCCCGCCTTGCGCTGCACACCTGTATTTCTCAGCGGTTGTGAGGAAGATAGCGGCTAGAGCGCTGTTGATTTAACCTGCAACGTTCATTCCAAAATGCTTAGGGCAGTACCCGAGCGTGGGCGTCGCGCTGAAAGCGCCCGCCGTCAAACCAAAGGTTTGCCTTCGGCAAAACGGGGGCGGTCAGGCGCTGCCCAGTGGGCACTACCGGGCGGGACAGGGAACGAAGGGTGTTTCAGATTTGCTGGATGATGGTTTAGGTCGGTTAGGATTTTAGATCCGCAATCACACCGTCTGCGAAGGAGGCGGTATCGTTTGTGCCGCCCAAATCACGTGTGCGCCGCTCTGGCACTGAGAGCGTGGTTTCAAGCGCATTATCCAGCGCAAGTGAAGCAACACACAAAGACTGTTTCTTCTTTTGTTGGCCCAGCCAATCCAACAACATGGCCGCAGAACCGATCAGAGAGGCCGGATTAGCAACGTTCTGACCCGCAATATCCGGGGCGGAACCATGTTGCGCTTGCGCCATTGCATGGTCTATCCCAACGTTCAAAGATGCCGCAAGCCCCAAACTGCCCGACAATTCTGATGCAAGATCAGAAAGGATATCGCCAAACATGTTGGTCGTAACGATAACATCGTAGCGATCTGGGTTACGCACCAAATGGGCGCACATCGCATCCACGAGTTGTTCTTGATAATCAATCTCCGGACAGCTTGCCGCGACCTCGCGACAGCACTCCAAAAACAGGCCGCATGTCGTGCGCATCACATTTGCCTTGTGCACCGCCGTAACGCGCCCACGACGCGCGCTGGCAATCCGAAATGCTTCCGCTGCGATGCGCAGACACGCAGGTCGGGTAATCAAACGCATCGCGAGTGCCACATCTTTGGTGGCCATGAATTCCGCTGGTCCCTGAAACATGTTTCGATCAGCGTAAAACCCTTCAGTGTTTTCGCGGACGACAATCAAATCAAGAGATACGCCGGCTTTGGGCGGTATGCCTGCCCTCGTCAACGCAGGGCGGATATTCGCATAAAGATCCAGCCGCTTGCGCAGCTCGCCCGATGGGTTCAACCCACCCTCTGATCTTGGAGGATAAGCGTTATGCGATACCGGGCCAAGAATGATCCCGTCACAAACCTCGACCTGGCGGAATACCTCATCGGGAAAGGTCGATCCTGTTTCACGCAGCGCATCAAACCCTATGACGGCATGCTCGAACACCAGCCCCAAGGCGTAACGGTCTGACACAGCTTCAAGAACGCGCTGAGTGGCATGCGTGATCTCTGGCCCGATCCCATCACCTGCAAGCATGGCGAGCTTGATCATGCAAACACCCAATGATCACCGCGCCCGATCACGTGGCAATGCGCGCCTGGTCAGCAGTGCCGTACTTTGGCAGCGCGGTCGTTTTCTTGCCATGGGCCGCCATCACAGTGTCGCGTACAAACGCGATATGCGCGGTTTCTTCTATAATTTCAGCCAAATACTGCGCCTTCATCAACGTTGCGCCGACACCGATCGTACCGTGATTGGCCAGCACTGCGGCCACCACTTTTGGATCTTTGAAAACTGGGCTGATCTCAACCTCGGTCTGAGGACCGCCCGCTGAGGACAAAGGTATCAACGGCATGCGACCGATTTTTTCGATGGTCTGCACCGTGAGGCAGGGGATCTCAATCCCTGCGCTGGCATATCCGGTGGCCCAAGGACTATGACAATGCACAACCGCGCGGATGTCCTCCCGAATGCGGTAAAGATCCAGGTGAAACCCAAGATCTTTGGAAGGTTTATGCGCCGAGGCTTCGATTGTGCCGTCAAGATGAACGATCTGCAGGTTGTCACGGGTGCATTCGTTAAATCCGATACCTGAAGGTTTGATCACAATGGCATCAGCGCTTTCCAGGCGCACTGAGAGATTTCCGCCCGCGTTCGTTTGCAACCGAAGATCAAAGCAGCGTTTTGCCGTCGCGATAAGCGCATCTTTCTTTTCAATCAGGTCGTGCATTGCGGCCCCCTTCAATCGACATGTCTGCAAGCGTGCTCAAAATAGCCTGTGTCACGTCATCACTGAAAAGATGAGCGTTGATGGCTCTGACGGGCACATCGGAAGAGAGATGCGCCTTCAATGTGTCCAGGCACACTTGGCGTAAAGCTGGATCTTCAATGGCGCCACCGGGACGATCGTGGTGAGAGAAACCACCCATCGGTACAATTACGGCGCAAGGGCCCGCGAGAGCGTTCAAGTTTTGCGCCAGCTGCATGCAGATATGCACCATTTCGTCCGATGTGACTTTAACATGTGTGAAAAAACCCGAATGTTCGTAGTGCGGGCGGCTCAAATACCGTTCCGGCACTAAAGCAATCTGCCCAAGACCGATGAAGTTCATCGCCCCGGGCAGCACGACGCGCGGCACATTCGACCCTGCGGTGAAGCGGTCGGGCATGTCCGCGTGCACCCCGGCAATATGCAGTCGGGTCAATTCATGCGGCGTCAGATCAATGATCTTCTCAAAGGCACCGTGGTTGGCAAAACGGGCAAAAGCAGCGCCGCCATAACCATTCGAGTGGAAAACGGTGCTTTCCCTCCCCTGCTCCGCAAAAGCTTGTACCAGTCGAGGGACTGCCGCATCCGTCGCGCCGAGGGCGGTTATGCCGATGGAGGTAGTGACCGTGGTTAACTCCCCTTTTCGTGCTTTCTGGCATAGCCCGGCCGTCATCAGCGCGGTGTTCTCAAACACCTCGCGCAGAATCGTGTTGAGACCCGAAAGATCAGCCAGCGTGGGCACGAGAATGATTGAATTATCTGCAACCGCAACGCGTGGATCAAAGGGCAGTGTGGTGACAAGGACCTTGGGAAAAGTGATTGGCAAAGCGCGCAGAATGTTCAGCACAATCTCTCCGCCCGTGCCCCCACCGATGCCAACGACCACCTCTGTCTCTTTTTGAGTGGCGCGCACCACGGTCTCCAAGACTTGAGCGGCTGTGTCAGACATCGCTTTGCATTTTGCAGCGCCATGCAAGATTTCATTGCCGGCTGGCAAAGAGATGTCGATCAGTTCCGCCGTCAGGCTGCAAGCCTCCATCTGTTGTTTCAAAAAACAAGCTTCGTCTGATTTGGTGACAAGTGTTGCGAGGATAAGCACCTGCGCCATTGATCAGCCTTTCACAGCACCCGCTGTCATGCCAGTAATGATCTGACGGCTGGCGAAAAGCGTAAAGATGATCGGCGGTATCGCGAGCAACATTCCCGTTGCCATGATCACACCCCATTCAACATTGAATTCGCTCATATTGTTCACGATCAAAATCGGCACCGTCTTTGTGTTGCGATCACTCAGCGCTGACGCCAGCAAATATTCATTCCAGGCAATGCGGAAGGTGAAGATTGCCGCAGCAGCCAGACCTGGTTTGATCAGCGGCAGCACCACTTTGAAGAAGACCTGAAAGGGTCCGGCACCATCAACGCGCGCCGCCTCTTCCAGCGACCTTGGCACCTGCACAATGAAGCTTTGGAGGATCCAGATCACAAACGGCAAATTCATCGCCACGTATATCAGGATAATGCCCGAATGCGTGCCCGCGAGGCAAACGTCACCGCGACCGCCAAAAGCCTCACGGATGGCGCCCCCCAAAAGGCCATCCCGATCGAGACAGAATTCATTGTTCCAAAGACCGAAAACCGGCACTAGCAACACGGCAGGGGGCACCATGCGAACCATCAGCGTCGTGGCTGACACCGTATCGCGGCCCATGAAACGAAACCGTACCAAGGCATAGGCCGCCATCGAACCGATAATCAGAGTTAGCAGCGTCGATACCAAGGCGATAATCAAAGAGTTTATGAAAGCGCCGCCAAACTTTAGCTGACAAAAATCAAGGTGGTCGGGCTCATACCATAGCACGTCACAGAGCGCGGTTTCGTAGTTTTGGATTGTCGGAAGGAAAATTAACCCAGAGGTTCCTGAGATAATGTCGACGTCCAGTTTGAACGAATTGACAAACATCAAAAGCACCGGCCCAACGGACATCAAGACCAGCAGAGTGATCACAGCATAGAAGGCTGGATTCTGGCGTTCGTGAGACTGATCCACTAACGATCCTCCTCTGCCGCCATTTTCACCTTTGCCGCACGCGCCTCTTGTATGCGTGTGAAGACAAACATGCCCACTGTCAGCAACATGAGAAGGATCAACAGGTAGTTTGACATCGCCGCTGCCACGCCCAGTTCGCGAAATTCCGTAGCGGTACGCGAAATGCGCAGGGCAAGTATCTCGGTTGATAGCCCGGGGCCTCCCTCGGTCAGGACCAAGATCACTTCAAGGACTTTGAATGCATCAATGAGCCGAAGCAAGGCAGTGACAATGAGCACGGGCATCATCAAAGGGAGTTTGATATGAACGATTTGCTGCCAAGCAGTTGCGCCGTCGATCTTTGCTGCCTCAAGTGCCGAACGCGGCAAAGACTGAAGAGCGGCAAGAGACAGAATGAAAATGAACGGGGTCCACTGCCAAATGTCTGCGATAATCACGCTCGTCAACGCGTGTTGGCCGAGCCAATCAACATCGGAGAGCCCAAGCCATTCCAACGTCCGATTGAACGTACCCACTGTCGGGTGATACATGTATCGCCACATCAGGCCCACCACGACGGGCGCGATCATCATCGGTAGGATGAACATCGTGCGCAACACCGACATCCCGCGGATGTTTCGATCAAGCAGCAGCGCGAGCCCCACGCCGATGAGCATTTCGAACGTGACAACGAAAAAAGCAAAGCGCAGTGTGACCCAAAGGCTCTCCCGAAAATTCGGATCATTCCAAAGCGTGACGTAATTTTTGAGGCCGACAAATTCAGCCTCGCCGATGGTCTGACTGGGATCCCAATCTCTAAATGAGCCCCAGATCATGTATCCCAACGGGTAAATCAAAGCGATCGCCATGATGACCACGGCAGGTGCCATGAAAATGTAAGGCGACAAACGATTAACACGTGAGGTGAACATGAGGACCGCGGTTGATCGGCTTAAGGGAACATGCCGAGGGCAGCATCAAGACAGACTGCCCTCGGGTGAGGCAATAGCTACTGCCAGGTGTAATACCCTGCTTCCGCCATCACGGCGCGGGTGCGCTCAGCAACGCCGTCCAAAGCTTCTTGGATATCAAGATCTTCGGTCAAAACCTTCGACAGTGTGGTGCCCAAATCCGCATTTATCTTGCCCCACACAGGGATAATGGGGCGCCAATCCGGGTCAGCATGCTGCAAAGCTTCGCCGAAGGTAGCCATATGCGGGAATTTCTCATTCACCTCTGGATCTGCGTGCGTGGAGAAACGCGATGGGTTCCCACCCGCCAAAGCGACCAATTTGTCACCTCTCTGCGACGTCAGCCACTGCATCAGTAGAAAAGCAGCTTCTTTATTTTCAGCGTTTGAAGGGATCCCAATACCAAAACCCCCGGTCTGAGAACCGCGACGCACACCCATCGGATGCATTGCCCAGCCGACTTTCCCGACGACCTGGGACCGATCAGGATTGTCGATTTGGCCCGCCACAACGGTGGTGTCCAGGAACATTGCCGTGTCGCCGTTCAGAAACGCCCCGAGAGCTTCGCCAAAGCCAAAATTTGTCGCGCCCTCAGGCCCGCAGTCGACGATACGCTTTAACGCTTCAGCGGCCTCAACACCGGCGGCATTGTTGACAATGGGGTTCCAAGCGTCGTCAAACACCCGACCACCCAACGGGGCGAGGTGCAGCAAAAAGGCGTGCGATGCGTGATGGCCAGATGCCGCGCGAGAGGCCAGACCGCCCATGCCGGGCTCAAGCTCTGGGATCTTACACGCCAATTCGAGCATCTCGTCATAGGTCTCTGGAACCTCAAGCCCGTGCTTTTCGAAAATATCTTTTCTGTATCCCAGTATCGACGTTTCGGAGCCGTAGGGGATGCCAAACAGTGACCCGGTTTTTCCTTCAAGATACCCCTTACTTCCACCAGCAAACCCAATGTTGTAGACATAGCCATCAATAAGGTCATCCGCATTGTAGCTTGGATCGGCAAGCTTTGGATTCATGAAGTATTTGGCAAGGTTCTCAAGCTGATCGGCATACACATAGTCTGCCTTGGAGAAGACCACATATGCGATCAAATCGTACTCACCTTCTTCTTGAGCCAGCTCAAGTGTCTGACGTTCCCGCATCTTCAGATACGGAAGCTGGTCAACTTCGACCTCGATACCCGTTTCCTTCGTAAACTCCGGTAAGATCTGCATCACCGCGTCATAGTGCGGATGCGCCGGGAAGTTCACGATAAGCGTTGTCCCCTCATATTCGGCATAAGGATTGGCAAAAGCCGCCCCTGCCGTCAGTGCTGATGCCAGCACTGCTGTCTTCAATTGTTTCAGCATGATTGCTTCCTCCCTTAATTCTATCTTAGATTGCTTTTTCGCTCTCTCTATCAAAAAGGTGCACGCGCGGGGCATTCACCTCAAACTTCAACGTGGCTCCTAAAGCCATGGGCGTTTCAGAGTTCATCTCAACCGTTACGGTTTGCGCCCCGCATTCGCACATCAAAACGGACTGCGCTCCAATATATTCTGAAACCATAACTTTCAGTGTCAAAGCGCTGTCTGTCGGCGCATCAGGTGAGAAGGACAGATCGGAGGGTCGGATACCAAGGATCACTTTCTTGGATGTATGCCTGGCTGCGGCGGCCGCTTTCTCTTCCGCTAATTTCAGCGCAAAACCGTCGCCCCTGATAAAGATGCCCGTTGAGCGTTCCTCAATCTCACCTTCCAGAAAATTCATCGGCGGCGTACCCAGAAAACCCGCGACAAATTTATTCACCGGTTCCTTGAACAGCATCTCTGGCGTGCCCTGCTGCTGTATATATCCCGCGTGCATCACGACAATGCGATCGGCAAGTGTCATGGCTTCGATCTGATCATGGGTCACATAGACCATGTTTTTTTCGACGCGCTGGCTCATCAATGCCAACTCTGCGCGCATCTGTCCGCGCAGTTTTGCGTCCAAGTTTGAAAGCGGCTCATCAAACAAAAATATGCCGCTGTCTTTGGCTAAGGCGCGTGCCATGGCGACCCGCTGACGTTGCCCACCAGACAGCGCACCAGGCTTGCGGTCCAGGAAATCCGACAGCCCTACCATGCCAGCAACCTCACGGACTTTGGCGTCAATCTCAGCCTTCGGCCGCTTCTGCAACCGAAGAGCAAATGAAATATTTTGAGCGACGTTCATATGTGGGTAGAGCGCATAGTCCTGAAAGACCATGGCCAAGTCGCGATCCTTGGGCTCAAGGTGGCTTACGGGTCGCCCGCCGATGTATATTTCGCCCTGAGTAACATCTTCCAGACCCGCAATCATGCGAAGTGTCGTGGATTTACCGCAACCTGAAGGACCCACAAGCACGGTGAATTCATTTTCCGCCATATTAAGGTCAATGCCATGCAACACTTCGACATCGCCATAGCGCTTGATCATGCCGTCCAGACGTATTTCAGGCATCGATGACCCCCCCCTCGCAGCACTATTTTGCATGCAAAGTTAAAAGTAAACATGCAAAATTTGCGACGGATGCTTCGCCATGATATTCTCTCGCAATGGAAAAGGAGCCAAGGATGAGTAAGGCCAGGGTCTCTACGACGCGCCGCATCGAAGCAGCCTTGCTTGACGAAATATCTATCGGCGCACTCAAACCGGGCACGCGCCTTGATGAGACGGGGCTTGCACGTCGTTTCTCGACCTCGCGCACACCAGTTCGCGAGGCTTTGGGCCGTCTCACGGCACAAGGTGTTTTGGTACAGGGCGAAAGACGCGGGGTCTTTGTTGCTGAATACAGTCGCGAGCAGCTTAGTCATATTTTTGAAGCGATGCACGAGATTGAGGCCGCCTGTGCGAGGATTGCAGCGCAGCGGTTAACCCTTTTATCACGAACAGAGATTGAGGCGGCGCAGGCCGATTGCGTTGAAGCAGCCGAAGCGGGAGATCGGTCCAAGTATCTTCGGGCGAATGAAGCCTTTCACATGTCGATCTACCGCGCGACGGGCAATCCTTACATGGCCGAGATTGCCTCTGATTTTCGGCGCCGTACTGCGCCGTTTAGGGCCAAAAAGTTCGCCAGCGAAGACGACTTGCGCGCCTCAGCGGAGAGCCATCAAGACCTGATTGCGAATATCTTTAGTGCAGACACAACACTGGCTTCGAACGGCATGCGCAGTCACATGACGCACAGCTTTCTCGAAACCTTGAAGGTGAATTAACCGGCGCCAACGGGAACACACTTGTTTTTGTGCACGTTTTGATATTTTTGTGCACAAAACCGTTCACCGCTGGAGGTAAAGAAATGGGCGTTGCAGAAACTACAATCTATCCAATCAATACCGGCTGGCTGGAAGCGGATCTGGGCACCTATATTTTTTGGAAGGGCCCAGCAGGGAAGAAATACTGGAACCCCGTGTACTGCCACTATGTCGACACTGGCACGCATAAAATTCTGGTAGATACAGGGCTGCCCGATGAAGAGCGCGCCACAAGATATCACCATAAGTGCGAAAAGCGCGGCTGCTTAGAAGTACATGAGCATCTGGAGCAGAAGCTTGGTGTGCACCCCGATGAAATTGATGCAATCGTTTTTACGCATCTGCATTGGGATCATGTGCAGAACATGAAAAGGTTCAAGAACGCACGCTACATCGCACCCAAAGCTGAGATCGAAATGGCATATAATCCGCTGCCGCTTTACTATCGTACGTACGAATGTGGTATCCTTGACATTGAGCCCGCCTATACCGGATGCGTTTTCGAGGCGGTCGAGCATGAAGCAGAGGTGTTGCCCGGTATCACCATGTTTCACACACCGGGACATTCTGTGGGCCACATGGCGGTAACGGTTGCAACAAGTGCCGGGGATATCGTGATCGCCGGCGATGCGATCTTTGTCGAGCGCAACCTTGATCCAAATCCGGCCGAGAAATGGCGGCACTGGGTGCCAGCACGCTTCGTCAACTCCTACGAGGGATGGAGATCTGTCGAAGAAATCGACAAAAGGGCAGACTATGTTTTGCCCTGTCACGATGAAATCGCGAACGCGCGCTCGAACGTTTTCCCTTATGAGGGAATGCCTATCCGCAAACGCAGACAGGTGATACCCGGCTTTCAGTTCTACTTTGGTGACATGGCGGATGGTATGGCTGGAAAGGCCGCTCCTGCTATGACCACTGAAGAAGCAGAAGCCTATTTGTCAACGCTGACCGACCCCAAGGATATGGCTGAGTCCTAAGCCAATGACCAAGGCAATTGATAGCCTGTCAGCAATAGCCGCTGATTACGATGCGATCGTGTTTGACCAATGGGGCGTTTTGCATAACGGGAGCACGGCTTATCCGGGCGCCATCGCCTGTCTTGAGGCGTTGCATAAGCGTGACCATCGCATGGCGGTGTTATCAAACTCTGGCAAAAGCGCGAAGGTGAACCAAGATCGGATCGCAGCGATGGGGTTTGACCCGGCATTTTTTGAATGCGTGATGACCAGCGGCGAGGCTCTTTGGTCCGATATCGACGGTGGACACGTAGCGGAGAACGTCTTTTTCCCAATTGAGCGGAGTCCTGGGGACGCCGCAGAATGGGCGCAGGGCCTGAACATTGATCTTACCAGCAACCTTGCGCAAGCGCGGGCGATCTTATTGATGGGGTTGCCAGATGCTTCTGATCCTTCGGACTGGGAACATGTGCTCAGTGATGCAATCCTCCGGAACCTGCCGCTTTTTTGTACCAACCCAGACCGGCACAGCCCGCGTGCTGGCGGCCTCGTGATTGCGCCAGGTACTTTCGCGGACAGCTATCGAAAAAAGGGGGGCAGAGTTCAATTTTATGGCAAGCCTCACGCGCCGGTTTTCAAAGCAATCGAACGCGCTTTGGGGACCACTCGCTTGCTCATGGTTGGCGACAGTCTTGAACACGATATCGCAGGCGCGCGGGCCGCAGGATGGGATAGCTTGTTTCTAGAAGCTGGGCTTTATGCTGATCGATTTAAGGAACGAAAGTCAGAAACGGTTCTTTCAGAACTTCTGTTACACCACCGTTGCCCCCCGCCGGATTATCGTATGAGAAATATAGCATGATGCACACTCAGTTGTTGACCGACGAATTTCGTGCGCTGTCAGCGCGTTTGGGGCAGGATCCGCTGCAAGTGCAAGGGGCTGGGGGTAACACATCGATCAAATCAGATGGTGTGATGTGGATCAAAGCCTCCGGCACTGAGCTTGCCCAGGCGGAGCGTCAAAACATCTTTGTAGCGGTAGACCGGCAGGCCGCACGTGCAGAAGCACTTGAGCTGTCCGGTGATGGCAGCTGTAAAGCCACCGTGCTTGACGACAGCGTCGACTTGCGCCCATCGATAGAAACGACCTTTCACGCTGTACTTGATTGGCGGGTCGTCGCGCACACGCACTCAGTTGCGACATTGGTACATGCGATCAGCCCTGAGGGGCGGATAGAGGCGCTTCACAAGCTTTCTCATCTACATCCAGTCTTAGTACCCTACGCAAAACCCGGTTTGCCGCTGACGCGAGAGATACGTACGCGGCTTCAAAAAAACACGCAGGTGATTATACTCCAGAACCATGGCTTGGTCTGTTGTGGTGATACAGTCGCGGAAACCGATGATTTAATCAGAGAGGTCGAAGAGCGTCTGTATCTTGACCCTTGCCAGATCAACACGACACCTGCCGCCACCGCCGCCTTGGATGGTTTTGCATGGTCTGAACACAATTGGCTGGCTAAGGATAAACGCGCAATTGCCCTCGCGACTGCCGGCACGTATTATCCTGATCATGTTGTCTTTCTCGGGCCTGGCTTGCCTGAGGAAAACCGCAAAGCAGGCCGACCCGTTGTGCTTCGACCAGGCGAGGGAGTAATGATCCGCAAAGCAGCAAGCACCTCTCAGAAAGCGATGCTGCGATGCCTATCGGATGTTTTTAGTCGCCTCCCAAAAGATTGGTCCGCAGAACCAATTGGCGCTGAAGCTGAAGCTGAACTGCTGAACTGGGACGCCGAAAAATACCGACAGTCGCTGGCGGCGCAGACATAGTGCTTTCGCTGGGGATCGATCTCGGCACCTCGGGCGTTCGCACTGCCGTGATGGAAGGGCACCGTCTGATCGCCTCTGCCCAGGCGGCGCATTTGGTTCAGCCGCCCGGTGAAATCGACGCGTCAAAATGGTGGGAGGCGGTCACAACTTGTCTGCACCGGCAAGTGACAGCGCTGCGCGAGATTAACCGCGATCCAAAAGAAATTGCAGGCATCGCAGTGGATGGCACATCAGGGTCGATGGTTTTGACTGATGCAGATCTCAACCCCGTCAGTCAGGCGCTCATGTACAATTCTGCGGGATTTGACGCAGAGGCTGCGCGCATCGGTCAACAGGTTTCCGCGCCGCATATCACACTCGGGTCAAATTCGGCGCTCGCGCGCGCGATGCGGCTGGTTTCATTGGCGGAAAGAAAACCAGCCCATTTGCTCCACCAAGCCGATTACATCACGGCAAAGCTTTTGGGTTTTGGCGGCGTGTCTGACGACAACAATACCCTGAAAACCGGGTTTGACCCGCAACAGGAACGATGGCCTGATTGGATAGCGAACCTTATCGCCCCCCACCTTTTGCCAAAGGTGCACCGTCCGGGTACGCCGCTCGGCTTGATTGACCCCTTGGTCGCAAAAACGCTCGATTTACCCGGTAGCGCGACGGTGCATGCCGGGACGACAGACAGCATCGCTGCTTTCATCGCTGCCGCACCGCAAAAAGAAGGGGTCGCCGTGACCTCCCTGGGTTCGACAGTGGCGGTCAAGCTTCTTACGCGTGCACGCGTGGATGATCCGTCGATCGGTCTTTATTCGCATAGGATTGGCGACATGTGGCTGGTGGGCGGCGCTTCAAACACAGGCGGCGCGGTCCTAAAGATGTTTTTTAGTGCAGAGGAGCTGGCGCAATTAAGTGCACAGATAAAACCCGACGAGCCAACCGGCATCCAGTACTATCCGCTCACCGGGCCGGGGGAGCGGTTTCCTGTCAATGATCCAACGCTCCAACCACATATGACACCAAGACCCGAGAGCGATGTCATTTTTCTACAGGCACTTTTCGAGAATATGGCGCGGATCGAGGCGACCTGCTATCGAGAGATTGAGGCGCGAGGCGCGATTTTTCCCGAAGCGCTCTTTACCGCCGGCGGCGGTGCGCGAAATGCGGCTTGGACACAGATACGCGCCCGGCAGTTGGGGATAACCCCCTCGCCTTCACGATACACCGAAGCAGCCATTGGAGCCGCGATGCTTGTTGGGTAAGGGCATTATTCGTAAGCGCCCTTCGCCTTAAGCTTGCGTTGCCTGTCCGCTGCTTCTCCCTTTGTTCAACCAAGAGAAATAGAGGTGGCGGCAACTCAAGGTTCAAAATCTGCTCTCAAAATCGCATAAGGCATCCGGTCTTAAACCTAAGACACTTTGCCCACAACGACTTAGCCCCGCCCTGGGAACCGAACAGCGCCGCCAGGCAGAGCCTGTTGAGCGGGTGGGTGATAAGGAACGAGCTGTGTCAAGGCGAAAGGCAGATGTGTTCTGTTTTTGAAACTATTGGTCTCATTTTAGTGTTGAAATTCCGTGATGAAATGCTAATCTCATAACGAGGAAAGGTACTTTCAAGTTTGATTAATGCCAGATTGACGGACTGTTAAGGCCAGTCTAAAAGGCCTTATGGCTCTTCCAGTCGAAACTTTCTTCCTCAGCCCAGAGGCGCAGGGTACGCTTCAGCAGCAAATCCAGCAGATGATTGCGCAAGGCATTTTGTCTGGACGGTTTCAGCAGGGGGAGAAGCTACCCTCGACCCGCAAGTTAGCAGCGCATCTGGGTGTGAGCAGGATCACGGTAACGATTGCCTACACGGAATTGCTCGCCAATGATTACCTGATCTCCAAAGGGCGCTCCGGATATTTTGTGTCTCCAAACGCACCTGCCCCGCCGGATTTCAAGCTCATGCCCCTGAAACAAGATGCCGTGGATTGGGGGCGCGCCATTGGACAAAGATTCAGCGGTGGATCCAAGCTTGCCAAACCGCAGGACTGGGCGCGGTTCAGATATCCCTTTATTTATGGCCAAGCAGATCCAACACTATTTGATCATGCGAACTGGCGGCTTTGCGCTTTGCAAGCGCTTGGGCAGCGTGATTTCACGGCGTTAACAACTGATTACTACGATCAGGACGATCCTCAACTCATCGAGTTTATCGCCCGCCATATTTTGCCAAGGCGCGGTATCACGGCACGGCCCGAGCAAATTTTGATCACGCTGGGTGCACAGAATGCGCTTTGGTTGACCACCCAAGTTTTGCTGACGCAACGCAGGCGTGCCGCCCTCGAAGATCCTTGTTACCCGGCATTGAGAGACATCCTATCGCAATCGCGATGTCACATTACGCCCGTAAGGGTGGATCAAGATGGGCTGCCGCCGGATGCGATCCCACCGACAACGGATGTGATCTTTACAACCCCCAGCCATCAATGCCCCACGAATGCAACGATGCCCATGGACCGGCGGTATGCTTTGTTGGACCGAGCGCGCGACATGGACGCGTTAATCGTCGAAGATGACTACGAATTTGAAATGTCATTTTTGAAATCACCGTCACCAGCGCTCAAATCGCTGGATCAAGACGGGCGCGTGATCTACATCGGCAGTTTTTCAAAATCGATTTTTCCGGGCTTGCGTTTGGGCTACCTGGTCGGATCAAAACCCTTCATCAAGGAGGCGCGCGCGCTACGTGCCTCTGTACTCCGACATCCACCCGGTCACATTCAACGTACTGCCGCGTATTTTCTGTCTTTGGGCCACTACGATGCTTTGATCCGTCGAATGGTGAACGCGTTAGAGAGCCGTCGCAAGGTCATGGAAAGCGCGCTTTCCGCTCGCGGGCTGCATGTCTCCGGGCGGGGTTATTTTGGCGGATCTTCGTTTTGGATGCGCGCGCCAGATGGCGTAGACACAGACGATCTTGCCAAACGCCTGCAGCGAAAAAGCGTGCTGATCGAACCAGGGCGCGCCTTCTTTGCGGGCCGCTCTCAGCCAGCGAATTACTATCGCCTTGCCTATTCCTCGATTGCTGAAAATCGCATTTCAGAGGGCGTCGACGCCATCGCAGAAGAAATGCACATTTTGGCATAATCTGGATCTATCGGGGATTTTTTTTGGCCCTAACGCCAAAGAGCAAGGACAGTTAATTTGCTGTAAAGATTCGGGCGCGCAGGCTGCCCGTCATTGCTATCAATCTCCGTCGAGACACAAAGGATAACGCCGCTATGAAAATGACGACCGAAGAGGCTTTCGTAAAAGTTCTACAGATGCACGGAATCGACAATGCCTTTGGCATAATCGGGTCGGCAATGATGCCGATATCCGACCTCTTTCCCGCAGCAGGGATTAAGTTTTGGGATTGCGCGCATGAGACTTCAGGCGGGATGATTGCGGATGGCTACACCCGCGCCACCGGAAAAATGTCGATGGCGATCGCGCAAAACGGGCCGGGCATTACCAACTTTGTGACGCCTATAAAAACCGCTTACTGGAATCACACCCCATTGCTTTTGGTCACGCCGCAAGCGGCCAACAGAACGATCGGTCAGGGCGGATTTCAAGAGATCGAGCAAATGAAGCTCTTTGAGGATATGGTGTGCTACCAGGAAGAGGTGCGCGACCCATCGCGCATGGCGGAAGTACTAAACCGTGTCATTGAAAAAGCGTGGCGTGGCTCTGCGCCTGCGCAGATCAATGTGCCGCGTGATTACTGGACGCAAGTTATTGACATAGATTTGCCTCAGATCATCCGTTTGGAACGCCCGCAAGGTGGAGAGAAAGCTGTGAAAGAGGCCGCCAAACTGCTGTCAGAGGCAGAATTCCCGGTCATCTTAAACGGCGCGGGTGTGGTGCTATCAGGTGCAATCGAAGCCTCAGCTAAGCTAGCGGAGGCGTTGGACGCCCCCGTAGCGTGTAACTATCAGCACAATGACGCGTTTCCAGGCTCTCATCCTTTGGGCGTTGGCCCGTTGGGCTATAACGGGTCAAAAGCTGCGATGGAGATTATCCAGAAGGCGGATGTTGTTCTGGCACTGGGCAATCGTTTAAACCCATTCTCGACCTTGCCAGGCTACGGCATCAACTATTGGCCTACGGAAGCTAAGATTATTCAGGTCGACATCAATTCGGACCGGATTGGACTGACAAAGAAAGTGGATGTCGCCATCCAGGGCGATGCGAAGCGGGTTGCAGAGCAACTTCTTGAACACCTGTCTGCAGGTGCAGGCGATAAAGGAAGACAAGAGCGTAAAGACCTGGTCGCGCTGACAAAGTCGCGTTGGGCGCAAGAGTTATCATCCATGGATCACGAAGAAGACACGGATGAGGGCATCACCTGGAACGAGCGCGCAAGAAAGGCAAAGCCGGATTACATGTCACCGCGACAGGCCTGGCGGGCGATCATGTCAGCACTGCCGAAAGATGCGATTATCTCTTCGGATATCGGCAATAACTGCGCGATTGGAAATGCCTATCCCTCTTTTGAAAAGGGCAGAAAATACCTCGCGCCAGGTCTTTTTGGGCCCTGCGGCTATGGTTTGCCAGCGATTTTGGGCGCAAAAATCGGATGCCCCGATACGCCTGTCGTTGGCTTTGCAGGGGACGGTGCATTCGGCATTTCCATGAACGAAATGACAGCATGTGGGCGCGGCGACTGGCCCGCCATCACAATGATCATCTTCCGGAATTATCAATGGGGCGCTGAAAAGCGTAACACGACGTTGTGGTTTGAAGATAACTTTGTGGGCACAGAACTTAACGAAGGCGTCAACTATGCAGAGATCGCACAGGGATGCGGGCTGAAAGGTGTTCAAGCCCGCACGATGGATGAGTTAACTGAGATGCTGAACACAGCCGTAAAGGAACAGATGAACAGCAATGTCACAACGTTTATCGAGGTTGTTCTGAACCAAGAATTGGGTGAGCCCTTCAGAAGAGATGCGATGAAAGCGCCCGTCTCTGTTGCAGGGATCAGTCGCGAAGACATGCGCGAGCAAGTGAACGCATAAGCGTTGCGTCGCTGTCCAATGATTACGCAGGCCAGGCCATGAAAGTGCTGCAAGAGTTGCGCGCGCGCGCTGCAGACAGGCCTGGCCACATTGTGTTGAGCGAAGGGGAAGATGCGAGGATTGTCGCGGGCGCGTTGAATGCCCTACGCAATGGCATCGCTCAAGTTACGCTACTTGGAGCGCCCGATAAGGTGAGATCCCATCTCAAATCGCTCGGTTGCGCCACGAGCGATGACATAAATATTGAAGATCCCAAAACCTCTCCACGTGCAGAGGAGTTTGCTCAGGCATATTTTGATCTTCGCAAACACAAGGGCATCAGCGAGGAAACTGCAGCAGTTCAAGCGCGAAACCCGTTGATATTTGCCGCAATGATGGTGCGAAACAACTATGCGGCAGGAACAGTAGGGGGAGCTGTCGCGACAACGTCCGAAACGGTGCGCGCCGCGCTTCAGATTATCGGGAAAGCGCCTGATGCACCTATCGTATCCAGCTTTTTCCTGATGGCCTTACCAGAGGATCATCCATCTGGTCGCAAGGCAATGGTATTTAGCGATTGTGGCCTTGTCATTGACCCGGACGCTGACGAGCTTGCCGCAATCGCCGCGGCCTCCGCTCACTCTTACCAACAATTAGTAGGCGATGCGCCAAAACTGGCGTTTTTGTCGTTTTCAACGATGGGCAGCGCGCGACATGCGGCCGTGACCAAGGTAACTGACGCGCTCGCACTTTTCAAAAGCAAGCAATCCGACATTGCTGCGGATGGTGAACTGCAGTTTGATGCCGCTTTTGTTCCAGCCGTCGCTGCAACAAAAGCACCGGAGTCCTCGGTCGGCGGATCGGCAAATGTGATGATTTTTCCAAATCTAGATGCCGGGAACATTGGATATAAAATTGCGCAGCGTATGGGAGGGGCGCAAGCAATTGGGCCGGTCCTTCAAGGGCTCGCGAAACCGGCCAACGATCTATCGCGCGGCTGCGTTGCAGATGATGTAACCAATATGATCGCCGTGACCGTCTTGCAAAGCAACCATCCTTAAAAGACGAGAGTGGAGGTCCGCCAAATATGAATACCACTGGTTTCTCTCCCTCAGTGATCTGCAGAAACGTTGCCGAAAGCGCCCCGGTGCTTTTTCCGGGGATTGCGATTTCGGTGATTGTGGCGATCACTGCGCAATTTCTAGCTGAGCATTATGGCACACCAGCCATGCTTTTGGCTCTTCTTTTAGGTATTGCGATTGGCTTTCTGGGCGAAGAAGGCAAGGCTGTTGCCGGCATCGGATTTTCGGCACGCACCTTGCTGCGATTGGGTGTGGCGTTGCTTGGCGTGCGTATCTCCATGAGCCTGATGGCTGGTTTGGGCTGGCAGCTTATCGCATTGGTTATTTTCGCGGTCATCGCCACCATTGCTTTCGGTCTGATCACCGCGCGGCTGTTCGGGCATGGCTGGCGGTTTGCCCTGCTCACAGCGAGCTCCGTCGCAATCTGCGGCGCTTCCGCCGCGATGGCGATTTCAGCAATATTACCGCAAGATGAACGCTCTGAAGAACGGCTAATATTCACGGTGATGGGCGTGACCGTGCTCTCGACGGTCGCGATGGTCCTGTATCCGATCTTGTCAAATCTGCTTGCCTTAAACGCGGTACATGGCGGTGTCTTTATCGGCGGCACCATACATGATGTAGCGCAAGTTGTCGGCGCGGGCTTTTCGATCTCTGAGCAGACAGGCGACACCGCGACCCTTGTCAAATTGATCCGCGTTGCCATGTTGGCACCCGTTGTGCTTATCGCATCGCTCTTAATTCGCAGATATGCAGCGCATACAGCAACCGAGGGTAAGCGCCCGCCGCTTCTGCCGGGATTTGTCATTGGTTTTCTCGTGCTGGCGTTACTCAGCAGCTTGAATATGATCCCTGCTTTTCTCATCGATTGGCTCAGTCAAGCGTCCCGCTGGTTTCTACTGATTGCAATCGCGGCGGTTGGTATGAAATCAAACATTAAACAGGTGTTGAGCGTAGGCGGTGCCGCCATCGCGTTCATCAGTATCGAAACACTTTTCATCGCGGTGATCGTATTGGGTGGTCTGCAGTTTTTCAGCTAAAGCTTCCGGCCTTCAACGTGATACATCTTGGCCGAACCGATTTAGCGCCGATCCGAGGGGCGGGACGTTGATAGGGCCTGAATTGCATCAAGTTTAAGGCTGCAAACCCTAAACACGAGACAACGGAAGTTTTAGCCTTGCTTCGGTGGCTTCTAACAAACGCCTTCGGTCAACCTGGGAAAGGCAGTCTGCGTTCAACCACCCTTGCCATGATAGATGCGCCAATGGGAAGAATTGACGGGTCTAGCGTAAATTCCGGATTGTGAAGCGGCATCGTACCGGCATGCCCGATCGTGCAATACGCTCCCGGGATCACGCGCAACATATCTGCAAAATCTTCCGACCCCGTTACAGGTGGCGCGTGGCGATCAAGGTTCTCTTCCCCCACAATGTCGCCCGCAGCCTGCATGTAAACATCCGACAGCTCATCATCGTTGACGAGCACGTCAAAAACGTTGCGCAGATCGATCTGGATATCAACGTCATGGGCCAACGCCATCCCCTTACACAGTGTCTTCATGCGTTCCGCAGCCAGCGCATACATGTCGTCGTCAAAATATCGGATCGTTCCTGCAAGGCGCGCGGTTTCAGGAACAACATTGTATGCCGCCCCGGCATGTAGCTGGGTAATTGAGATGACAACCACCTCTTGCGCGGGCACGTTGCGGCTCAAAATTGTCTGCATTTCGGTCGCCAAAGAAGCGGCAATGATCAATGCATCCTTTGAGTCGCTGGGGCGGGCCGCATGGCTGCCGCGACCTTTCACGGTAATATCAAAAAATGCAGCCCCAGCCATTGCCTGCCCTTTGCAAATGCCCACGCGGCCCGGTTTGCCATTCGGTGTGTTGTGCATCCCGAAAATCTCATCGCAGGGGAACTTGTCAAAAAGCCCGTCGGCCAGCATCTGGCGAGCACCGCCCAGACCCTCTTCCGCAGGCTGGAAGATAATCACTGCCGTCCCGTCAAAATCGCGTGTTGCTGCAAGATGCTTTACTGCGCCTAAAAGCATCGTTGTGTGACTGTCGTGCCCACACGCATGCATGACGCCCTGCGTTTGAGATGCGTAGGGCAAACCCGTGGTTTCTTGAATGGGAAGTGCGTCCATATCAGCGCGCAGCCCAATCCTCCTGTTACCTTGACCCCTCCCTTTGATTAGCCCCACGACACCGGTCTTTCCAAGACCCGTGTGCACTTCATCGACACCGTATTCCCGCAGTTTTTCAGCCACGATGCCGCTGGTGCGCAGCTCAGTAAAACCGATTTCAGGGTGGGCGTGAAAATCGCAAAAGAGAGCCTCCAACTCTTCCAAGCTATCAGCAATGATTGGCAGAATGTTCATGTATCCGCATCCCTCTCAACTAACCCCCGAAACAATAGGGCAGAACCGGCCAAAATCAGTGCAAAACCAGTGACACTAAAGCAGCCCTGCATGCTTCATAGCAGCATCGACCAGCACCTTTGTGTCGTTGGACAGAGCTGTTAACGGCAATCTAACCTCTGCAGAGCAAAGACCGAGTTTTGACATTGCGTATTTCACCCCGACCACACCAGGTTCAGTGAAAACCGCTTTGTGCAAAGGCATCAAAAGATCCTGGATATCAAGCGCGCCCTGGTAATCGCCTGCCGCGCATGCCGCTTGGAGGTCAGCCGATAGGCGCGGTGCCACATTGGCGGTTACAGAAATACACCCCACACCGCCCTGAGCATTGAAACCATGCGCCGTTGGATCTTCACCGGAAAGCTGCACGAACTCTTTCCCGCAAGAGATCCTTTGCAGACTAACGCGCGCCAAATCACCAGTGGCATCCTTTACCCCGATTATTCGTGGCAGCTTGGCCAACTCACCCATTGTATCGGGCGTCATGTCGATGACAGATCGCGGGGGAATATTATAGATGATGATCGGCAGATTGCAGGCGTCGTGAATAGCTGTGAAATGCGCGATCAAACCGCGCTGCGTGGGTTTATTGTAATAAGGCGTGACCACCAGAATGGCGTCTGCCCCCACCGTCTCTGCGTGCTGTGCCAGCCGGATACTCTCAATGGTGTTGTTCGACCCCGCACCCGCAACGACGGGCACGCGACCTGCGGTGGCTTTTACCACTTCTTCAACGACAACCTCATGCTCATGCAAACTCAGCGTCGGCGACTCGCCAGTGGTTCCCACCGGCACTAAACCGTTCGAACCTTCGCTTATGTGCCATTCAACAAGCTTTTTCAGCGTTTCCAGATCCAGCTCGCCGTTTCGAAACGGCGTGACGAGTGCAGGGAGAGACCCTTTTAACATGTGCACGCTCCTTTTGTGCTGGTCGGCAAAATACCGAGTGAAAACAGAAATCTGACCTGATGTGATTTCCAGACCATTGCCACTAAGCTATGAAAGAAGCCTGTAGCGTTGGGAAGATGCAAAATGCAAGCCATCAGACGGATATCCTGCCTCTTGTTCCTTGCGCTCGCTTGGCCAGCGCAAACTAAGGCAGAGGAACCAACCCCGCTTGGCAAAGCGCTCGACCAGATGCGCGCTGGCGCCTGGGAAAACGCGCTACAAACCGCCGCTAACGACGGACAGATCGCGCGAGACATCATCGAGTGGCATCGTCTGCGCGCGGGGCTTGGCACCTATGCCGAGGTGCATGACTTTCTGAAACGGCGCAGTGACTGGCCCGGCGAAGCGCTGCTTCGAAGACGATCAGAAGCAGCGGTTATTCAAGCAGATGACGCAGCTGTGCTGGCGTTTTTTAATGAAATGCCCGCTCAAACAGCGCGAGGGGTTTTGGGACAAGCAGCCGCGCTTACCCGCGCTGACGAAAGCGGCGATGCTGAGGCTAATCTTGTTTTGGCTTGGCGTACCATGCCGATGAGCGCGCGCGATCAAGCCGCCTTTCTAGCAGAACACCAAAGCCTACTTTCCACGCACCACGTCGCGCGGCTTGATGCGATGCTTTGGATGCGCGAGCATGATGCTGCAAGGCAGATGTTCTCGCTTGTTCAAGAGGCGGATATTGCCCTGGCGCAGACCCGTATCGCCTTGCAAAATATCCAAAGCCACGTGAATGCGATGATTGATGCCCTTCCAGAGAGTCACGCAAATGGGCCAGGGCTAAGGCATGATCGATTTGAGTGGCGCATGCGCAAAGGATTGCGAGACAGTGCCAAAGAGCTTTTGTTGCAAAGCTCGGCCAGCGCGGAGACACTCGGTAGACCGCTAACATGGGCGAACCGCCGGCGCGCATTGGCGCGGGATGAAATGCGCGACGGTGATCCACAACGCGCTTATGACCTAGCAGCGCGACATCATCTGGCGCCAGGTGCGCAATACGCAGATCTAGAATGGCTTGCGGGCTACATCGCCTTAAGGTTTCTGAATGCGCCACGCCTAGCCTATCAACATTTCTTGAACCATGACAGCGCGGTGCAATCGCCGATCTCTCAAGGGCGCGCCGGTTATTGGCAAGGTCGTGCATTGCAGGCAATGGGTGATCAAGCTGCGGCGCGCAAAGCCTATGCGCTCGGCGCGGGCTATCAAACTTCCTTCTATGGCCTACTGGCCGCTGAGAAAATCGGCGCGCCTTTCGACCCAAAGCTCGCAGAACCACCGCGTGACTTGGATTGGCGGAATAGCCCGCTTGCCAAAGACCCGCTTTTTGAGGCGGGCTTGCTGCTGCTAGCCGCTGGTGAGCTTTCCTTGGCGGAGCGTTTTTGGACGCATCTTACAGAGCAACTGATTGAAGAGGATATCGCATTGCTGGGTCAAACCGCGATTGACCTTCAACAACCACATTTGGCTGTAATGATCGGCAAACGAGCAGCGCGGCGCGGGCTGGTTGTGCCAGCACCTTACTATCCGCTGCATCCACTCGCTGAGATGGATCTACCCATGGCCAAAGAAATGACGCTTGCGATCGCGCGGCGGGAAAGCGAATTCGACCCGACCGTGCAAAGCCCAGTGGGTGCCCGCGGGCTGATGCAGATTATGCCAGGAACAGGTAGAGATGTCGCCGCAGATCTGGGCGTAAGAGACCAACACAGCACCGACCGCCTAATCAAAGATCCAGCATACAATGCTCGATTAGGGGCCGTATACCTGTCACAGATGGCAGGGCGCTTTGACGGGAATGTTGTCATGATGTCGGCGGCCTACAACGCAGGCCCGGCACGTCCACCACGGTGGATTGCCCGCTTTGGCGATCCGCGTACTGAAGCAATTGACATCGTAGATTGGATCGAGAGCATCCCTTTTCGAGAGACGCGCAATTACATCATGAGAGTGACAGAAAGCCTGCCGATCTACCGTGCGCGCCTTGGTCGAACCGCGCTGCCCCTGCCTTTTTCACAAGAGCTAAGAGGGGACACGTTGAAGGCGTTCGCGCCAGAAAGTGAATAACCCCGCAGCGATGATCAGTCCCGCCCCGACGACAATGTTGGTGGTTAACTTCTCTCCAAAAACGGTGAGCCCGATGACAGCTGCGAACGCGAGTTGAAAGTAAGCGAAAGGTTGAACAGCGCTGGCCTCGGCAACCTCATAACATCGAATAAGCAGCCAATGGCCTGACACGCCCGTCAAGCAAAGGCAGGCCATGAAAATCCAATCATTCGGCTTCATCGGCTCCCAAAACCAAATGCCAGCGCATGTCATCGCCACGGCACCAACCGTGCCGGTCCAGAAAAAACTGGTTGCGGTACTGTCACGCCGCGCCGCGTATCGCGTTAATAATCCATAAACCGCGAAAAGCGCAGCGGAAGCCAAAGGGATGATTGCAGCAGGGTCAAAAACGCCCACACCCGGCCGCAAAATGATCAGAACGCCAAGAAAGCCAACGGCAATTGCCACCCAGCGCCGCCAGCCAACGCGTTCTCTTAAAATGGGGCCTGAGAGCGCTGCGACCAAAAGTGGATAGCATGTGAAAATCGCGTGGCTTTCGACGAGCCCCAGTATCGTAAATGCCGCGACCATGACGCATATTTCAATCGCCAATAATAAAGCGCGAAAGCCTTGTAAGAAGGGCTGAGAGGTACGCGCTGCGTCGCGCAAGCTGCCGACGCTCCGATGCGCAATGGCAATGACAAAAGCCGCAAAAAACCAGTAGCGGATCATGACCACCATCAGCACGTTGTATTCTGACGCCAGATGACGTGAGAGACCGTCTTGAACCGCAAAAACAAACGTGGTTGCGATCATCAACAAAATGCCAAGCGGAACGTTGTTCACCTGCTTCATCCGCGCAGCTTTGCCCGGGTCATGTGACGCTTGCGACCAAAGCCATCGGCGCGTGAGACGGAAAACCCCGCCGCTTGCAGTCTACGCCGCACAAAACCTGCGGCGGTATAGGTTGCGGCAGTTCCATCCGGATGCGTATGCGACGCGACTTCCTGCAATAGCCTTTCGCCCCAAAGCTCAGGATTTTTTGCTGGGGAAAAACCATCCAGAAACCAAGCATCCGCCTTGCCATCCCAGCGCGGCAAGGTCTCTCGTGCGTCACCGAGAATGATCTCAGCATGCAGGCCAGGAAGATCAAAGGTGCGCGCGCCCTGGGTAAGTAGGTCTGTCAAAGTCGTTCTAAGGCCGTCGAAATCCGGGAAGCTGCGATGCGCACGTTGGATCGCATCGGGCGCTAAGGGGAACGCCTCAAAACTGGTAAAGTGCAATGCGCCTTGAACCCCTGATTTTTTCCAAAAGTGCCAAGCCACCAACAGATTCAAGCCGGTGCCGAAACCCAGTTCAGCAATGTGAAACCCGTCTCTAAACCGCGCGGGCAAATCATTTCCCGCAAGAAACACATGCGCCGTCTCTGCCGCACCATCGTCTTGGTTGAAGAACAGGTCGTCAAAACGAAGTGACACCGGGACGTCACCATTGCGCCATGAAACCTGATCTGTCTGGCTCTGCATGCGAACACCCGTTAGAGAAATGTGCTGACAGATTTGCGCGAGGAAACTGAGCTTGGCAAGAATTGATCTAACCGTTCGGGGCGCAGGTATCTTCGGGCTTTCCATCGCGTGGGCAGCTCGCCAAAGAGGCGCACAGGTGCAAATTGTCGATCCCAACGGCCCTGCAAGCGGCAGCAGCGGTGGTATTGTCGGCGCCCTGGCCCCTCACGTGCCCGAAAACTGGAACGCAAAGAAGGCGTTTCAGTTGGAAAGCCTGCTTATGGCGGGTGCCTTCTGGGCAGAGGTTGAAGCAGAAAGCGGTGTGCGTTCGGGATATGCACGCTCAGGGCGGATACAGCCGATCACAGATGCGCAGAGCCTTCAACTTGCTCAGCAACGCACGCAAACGGCTAAAGAGCTTTGGGCCGAAAAAGCAACTTGGCAAATCACAGAGCAGGCCCCGGCTAAGTGGGCGCCGGTTAGCGCAACGGGATGCTACATACACGACACGCTCAGCGGGGTCATCCATCCTAGAAAAGCCTGCGCATCACTGGTTGCGGCGCTTCAATCACGCGGCGTGATCATTGAGGCAGAGGCACCCATCAAAGCGCCAACACTTTTGGCAACCGGGGTTGCAGGGCTTAAAGAGATGTCAGAACAACACAACCGCAGCGTCGGCAGCGGCGTTAAAGGACAGGCAGCGCTCCTTCGGTATGACGCGCAGGGACTACCGCAGATATTTGGCAACGGACTCCACATCGTCCCGCATGCAGACGGCACAGTCGCTGTGGGGTCGACATCTGAGCGTCTGTTCGACGTGCCCGATCAAACCGATGAAAAACTCGACGCGCTCGTATCGGACGCGCGCACCCTTGTTCCGGCGTTGATTGATGCACCCCTGATTGAACGCTGGGCAGCGGCACGCCCTCGGGCCCGCAGTCGAGCTCCGATGCTCGGCGCCCTGCCTCACAAGCCCAATCATTATGTTGCCAACGGAGGTTTCAAGATCGGCTTTGGCATGGCCCCAAAAATTGCTGAAGTCATGGTGGATTTGATCTTGGAGGGTCGGGATAACATCCCAGCAGGGTTTCGGGTGGAGGACAATCTATAAGGGTTGAGCGGCAGCAATCATGCACTGTCGTCCATCGGGCCCCCGCACCCAAAGGTCGTGCCCTGACCGACAAAGTATCGCAGTTTCGAAATCCATCAAAGGTGCGGTAGCCCGAAATGAGAACCCGCCCAAAGGCCCGAGTGAAACGGTTGCCATCTGCATCATCAGATGCGCGAGAAGCGGACCGTGAACAACAAGCCCGTCATAGCCTTCCGTCTCTTTCGCGTAAGTAACATCATAGTGGATGCGATGGCCATTGAAGGTAAGCGCCGAGTATCTAAACAGCAGTGTCGGATCAAATCGAATGAGGCGCGCTTCTTCCTCATCGACGCGGGCGGTCGGCGGCGCGAGCGGCGGGGCGGTTGTCGAAGGATCAGCACGATAGACTAAGTCCTGCCATTCCGTCACGCAAAGACGACCAGCCTGACGTATCTCATGCCGCAAACTCACAAATCCCAAAGGGCCGCTGCGCCCTTCCTTGATAACTGATTTTTCGCATTCCGTGATCCGTTCACTTTGCAGCCCTGCTTTCAGTTCAGCGTGAAAAGCGAGCCGCCCCGCTGCCCACATACGCCGCGGTAGACCCATATCTGGGATCACCCCTTGACCCACCGCTGGATGACCATCCCGACCCAATCTTGCGGGCGGTTCCGGCGTCCAAAAATAAAGCTGGTGAAAGAAAGGCGGCAGAATATCCCCTGTCTCAAAAAGCTGAGATTGCCCCAAAGCTGCTTGCAACGCATTGGCGCGGGCGGGATCCATTGCATCAGTTTGACGGATCACATTGGGTTTGTCAGTCTGTGTCAAAGCTTTATCCAGTGGGGAAGGGTGTGATGGCGCAAACGCAACACAAATGCCAGGTCACGTCGTTAGATCACCTGGTGCTAACCGTTTCCGATATCAAACGCACCCTCACTTTTTATCAAGAAACGCTCGGCATGCAGGTCGATCGATTTAACGCGGCCGACGGGTCCACACGCTGGGCACTGAAATTCGGGCAAAGCAAAATCAACCTGCATCAATCGGGTCAGGAGTTTGAGCCGAAAGCCGCCCGGCCAACATCCGGAAGCGCGGACATTTGCTTTGTGTCGGATAGCGACATTCAGCAATGGCAAGAACACTTTGGAAAGCAAGGCGTTAAGATTGAGATGGGGCCTGTGACCAGGACCGGCGCGCTTGGCAAGCTTATCTCTCTCTACATACGCGACCCAGACGGCAACCTGATCGAGGTTGCTCAACAGCAAAGCTAAATCAGGGCGCGCAACCCCTGCATCAAATCGGTCAAATCCTTGACATATCTGTCGCTCGTCAACCGACCATTCTCATCAAAAGCCTCATAGCTTGCCGCCAAATGGATCTCGGGCCCTTGCAGTATTCTTGGCCGGAAAGCGACCAGAAAGCCGCGCAGAACCATCTGAGCGCGCTCTCCGCCGGCGCGGCCTGCTGCCGCAGACATGACGGCGACGGGCTTATTCAGCCACGGATTTCCGTCTGTCCGGCTCACCCAGTCCAAGGCATTTTTCAACGCACCTGATGGACCTTTGTTGTATTCAGGTGTCGACATAATAATCGCATCTGCTGCAGCGATCTGATCAGAGAGCTTTTGCACCGTTGCAGGAACACCGTCAGCTTCTTCCACATCACCATCGTACAGCGGCAACTTGATGTCAGCCTGCGTATAGACGTTGTCGCCGAAAAGACGGGCTGCCTCATTTAGCAACAGCGTGTTTGTTGCGCTCGCGCGTAGCGAACCTGAGATACCCAAAAGGTTGGGGGAAGCCATAGATCATTCTCCAGTCGTCTCATGTGCCCTATACCTCGGCTCTTGATCCGAAAAGGCAAGGGGGACTGGGCCATGTTATCCGCTGAGATCAAGCATAGATCGCGAATGGCGCTGCGATGTGCAGCCAGAATCAAGCGGCGTTTGGCAAAATAACAATCTCAACGCGGCGATTTTGCGCTTTACCCCCTTCGGTCAGATTGCTCGCGACGGGTTGGCTTTCACCCCGGCCGAACATCTGTAGCCGGTCAGCGGGCACACCGCTGGATAGCAGAATATCCCCAACGGCGAGAGCGCGGTCTTCTGACAGCCTTTGATTATATGCAGCGTCCCCATCGCTGTCGGTATGGCCAACAACCTGCAGCGTGGAGTCGGCATAGACTTGAACGTTCCGAGCCAGTGCACGCAAATCAGATTGTAAGTTTGGCTGAACGACGCTGCTGTCCGTTGCAAATAGAAGACTATTCGGCATGCTCACAATCAGGCGATCGCCTGTGTTCAGAATACTCACGTCTTCGGTTAATTGCTGGCGGAGCTCTGCGGCCTGCCGATCCAGTGAGTACCCGATGCCCGCGCCAACCGCACCGCCAACCACCGCGCCGACAAGCGCACCATCGCTGCGATCGTCAGAGGTTAATGCACCCAGCAAAGCGCCCGCAGTGGCACCGATCAGGGCACCGTTCTTTGTACGCTGATTGGGGTCCCCCGGCTGAGCGCCAAGCCGCGCTGGATCTGTGCAAGCCGCCAACGCAAGTGTAGACGACGTAAGTGCGACAAGCGCCGCTCTGGAAAAAAACATATCTGCTGCCCTCATATTCTGCGCCCTTCGAGTGACGCAATTTTCAACGACAGCTTATACTAAAGACGGCGCAAGAGGAATCATGCGATCGCATAAATCAGCAACTTCCCGCAAAGCTACTGCAGGTTTTCATCTTCCTTCGGCTCAATCGCTCCAAATATCACGCCTAGGAAAGCGCCCAACGCGTGAACTTAAGCTTCTGCGCGCGCAGATTCATAGGCAAGTAGTGCCCGCTTCACCGGCAAACCCCAGTGATACCCCCCCAGCGCGCCGGACTTACGCAAGGCGCGATGGCAAGGAATTAACCAAGAAATTGGGTTTCGCCCCACAGCCGTGCCCACCGCGCGCACTGCCTTGGGTCGGCCAATCGCCGTCGCAATTTCGGAGTAGGTGGTCACGTAACCAGATGGTACGCGCAAAAGCGCCTCCCACACATTGATCTGGAAGGGGGCGCCGATCAGATACATCGGCGCTTTTTCAGTCGACCCATTTTGCTCCCCAAAAGCGGTGAGCACCCAGGGCCGCAGCATCGTTGGATCTTCTTTGAAATCAGCTTTCGGCCAGCGCGAAGACAAATCTCTCATCGTCGCCTCTGGTCCCATTTCACCCGCAAACGCGAGACCGCAGATCCCTTTCGTCGTGCCCATCACTAAGGCAGGTCCAAACGGGCTTTCAAACCATCCCCAGAAAATTCGCAGTCCTTCCCCATGTCGCGCAAAATTGCCGGGGCTCATCGCTTCCCAACGCAAGAAAAGATCGTGAAGCCGCCCGGTGCCAGACAAGCCCACCTCATGCGCCGCCTCTAGCGTCGTCAAACGATTGCGGAGCAACGCTTTCGCTTGTCCCAACATGAGATATTGCTGATACCGTTTAGGTGAAACACCCACCCAACGCGAAAATATGCGCTGAAAATGAGCGGGTGACATCGCCATATGCGCCGCTATTTCCTCAAGGGTGAGCGGCTCTTCTGTGCTGTCAATCAAATCAATCGCCCGGCGCATCACCTGATAGTGATAGCCATGATCGATGTCTGAGGTCGGGAGGGCCATAATCTTGTTCATATTGCAAGCTTAAGCCTGGCAAGCCACGCAAGCGACCCGAAACATGCGCCTTTGACTCTACGACATCGAAATCAGCCTCTGTCATGACGAAGCAACTTGATTATCACACCATACGCGAAATTTTCACGCGGTTTCGCGCAGCAAACGCCGAACCCAAAGGGGAACTTGAGCATGTAAATGCCTACACGCTCGTTGTTGCAGTAGCCCTATCGGCCCAGGCCACAGACGCTGGTGTGAACAAAGCAACCCGCGCACTTTTTCAAATCGCCGATACGCCAGAGAAGATGCTCCACCTCGGCTTGGACAAGCTCATTGAGCATATCAAGACCATTGGCCTTTACCGCCAGAAGGCAAAGAATGTCATGAAGCTAAGCCAAATTCTTGTCGATGACTATGGCGGTATCGTGCCCAACTCGCGCGCTGCTTTGCAATCGCTGCCGGGTGTGGGGCGGAAAACCGCAAATGTCGTGTTGAACATGTGGTGGCGGCAGCCAACTCAGGCGGTAGACACACATATCTTTCGCGTGGGCAACCGCACTGGGATTGCTCCGGGAAAAACCGTTGATCACGTCGAACGCGCGGTTGAAGATCATATTCCCGCGGAATTCCAGCTTCACGCGCACCATTGGATGATTTTGCACGGGCGCTACCAATGCAAAGCGCGTAAACCCCTTTGCGACGGCTGCTTGATCTATGATCTTTGTGGTTTCGATGAGAAAAGCGTGTGAAATCTGATTCACAAACCGAGGATGTCACGATGAAGACTTATGAGCTTGTAGGGATCGGCAATGCGGTGGTCGACGTGATCACGCAAGCTCATGACAGTTTTCTCGATCACATGGGGATTGAGAAAGGGATCATGCAACTGATCGAACAAAACCGGGCCGAGGTTCTCTACGCCGCCATGGCGGAACGCACGCAGACCCCGGGGGGTGCGGTTGCAAATACGATCGCCGGTGCCGGTGCCCTGGGCATGCAAACCGCCTTTATCGGGCGCGTGAAAGATGACGCGCTGGGCCGTTTTTACGCGGCTGCGATGAATGACCATGGCATTGATTTCGTGAACCCGCCGATTGCGGATGCGGTGATGCCTACCTCGCGCAGCATGATTTTTGTCACCCCTGATGGCGAGCGGTCTATGAACACCTATCTCGGCATCTCGACCGAGTTGAGCTCGGATGACGTGCCTACTCAGGTATCGTCATCTGCACAGCTGATGTTTCTCGAAGGATATCTTTTTGACCGCGAGGCGGGGAAAACCGCCTTCCGCGCAGCGGCGGCATCTACCAAAGCGGGCGGTGGAAAAGCAGGTATCGCCATTTCTGATCCTCTCTGCGTTGAGCGGCACCGCGATGATTTTCTGTCACTCATCAAAACTGATCTTGATTACGTCATTGGTAATGCTGCGGAACTGAAGTCGCTGTTTGAGACAGATGATCTGGCGGTTGCGCTTTCAAAAGCAGCAGACCTTTGCCCCATCGTTGTGTGTACGCGTTCAAGCGAGGGCGTCAGCCTCATCAAAGAAGGAGAACGCGTCGACGTGCCCGTTGATCCGGTGACGCCCGTAGATGCCACAGGCGCGGGCGATCAATTTGCCGCTGGTTTTTTATTTGGTCTCTCGCGCGGAAATGACCTCGAAACATGCGGCATGATGGGAAATCTCTGTGCAGGAGAAGTAATCAGCCACATCGGACCACGGCCGCAGCAGGACATGTTGGCGACTTTCAAAGCGGAAGGCTTGCTGTGACCCCACTAAAAGATGGGCTGCACGAGATTGCCCCGGGCAAAGTACCGATGGTTGTCACCCATTTGGAAATGCTCTCACCTGCAAACGGCCGAGATGTGATGGCACCTGAGGGCGTGACGTTTCAGAAAATAACGGCGTCGGTGGCCGATTATCGTACCTTGTTTGATCACATTGGGAGCGACTGGTTGTGGTATGGGCGGCGTTTACTTGATGATCAAAGCCTGAATGAAATCCTTCAAGACCCCCGCGTTGAAATATATACCCTCCGCCAAGCAGGTCGGGATGAGGCCATATTGGAGCTGGATTTCCGCGAGGATGCAGCCTGCGAGCTGAGCTATTTCGGGGTAAGCGCCCCACTCGTCGGTACAGGGGCGGGCCGTTATCTGATGAACCAGGCCGTTCATCTGGCCTGGTCAAAACCGATACGCCGCTTTCGCGTACATACTTGTACAATCGACAGTCCCAAAGCTCTGGGCTTTTACATGCGCAGCGGCTTTACACCCTACAAACGACAGATCGAGATCGCAGACGACCCCCGCCTTTTGGGGATCATCCCAAAAACAAAGGGACAACATGTTCCCATCATCGAGTGATCGCCTGTAGATATCCAAGGTAAAGTCACATCTTTAAAGGTAGCTGCGAAATTCATACAGTACTTTCTGATAGACGCTGCGTTTGAACGGCACGATCACATTCAACAGATCCTCAAGAGGAAGCCATTTCCAAGCGGAAAACTCTTGGTGTGCCGTTTCGATATTCACCTGGTCGTCAGTCCCTTCAAACCGCATCAGAAACCATTTTTGTTCCTGCCCGCGGTAGCGGCCTTTCCAAAGCTGTGGCACCAAATCATGTGGCAGATCATATGGGATCCAAGCTTCCGTCTGCGCGACAACCTGGACTAAATCGCGGGAAATGCCCGTCTCTTCCTCCAGTTCTCGAAGCGCTGCATCCATAGGATCTTCGTCGGTTTCGACGCCCCCCTGTGGCATTTGCCACGCATCAGTGTATCGATCCTTGCGTTGACCAACAAAAACCAAGCCGGTTTGGTTGAGCAGCATGACACCCGCGCATGGCCGATAGGGAAGCTTGGCGATTTCCTCTGGCGTCATGATGCTCTGACCTTCTCGTTCTTGTCTCGGCGTGCGCTATCACGTGGAGATCGGTATCGAAAGTGTCTTTAGGGATTGGACAGCAACACCACTTCTACGCGTCTATTTCGCTGCCGGCCATCCTCTGTCGAATTGCTGCTGAGCGGAGAAAGATATCCCATGCCCTCTGCATCCAGACGTTCTGGCGCGATCCCGTGCGTTTCGATCAAACGCTGACGGACCGATTGAGCACGTTGCCGTGAAAGGGCGATATTGCCCTGCAGTGCACCGACCGTGTCGGTATGCCCGACCAGCGCGACACGGGCGTCTGGGCGGTTTTGCAGAAATGCAGCAAGCCAGATAAGTGTCTCAAACGTTTCCGCACCAAGGTCCGTTGTGCCCACTTCAAAGTTCAAATCGCTCAGCACAACGTGCCCGTCAAGCAAAAGCGCGGTTTCAAGATCGTCAGCGACGCTCTGCGCGCGGTCATCCGAAACAGCGGGTTCTTGTTGAACGAAAAGGGTCATTGGCACAGGTTCTGCCGGTGTCGCTTGAACGATCTGCGCATAAGCCGCCGTTTCAGAGGCGCTTGTCAGCAAAGTGATCACCTCTTCCTGGTCGGTCGCCTGAGCCCGGACAGCCGAGACAAACTGATAGTCGCGGATATTCACATACATGTGCGGGCCTGGAAGCACCTCAATCGCAAAGCGGAAATCAAAGCCACCGCATGTCATACTCTCGCACTGCATGAGAAGATCAAAACCCGCTTCTTCAAGCTGCGAGCGCAAGGGCTTCATCACCTGCAAAGACGTCAAGCCTGGCACATCGATGCGCCATGCGCTGCGATTAACCGCGCCTTCGATGGTTAGCCGCGGAACTGCGCCATCAGAAAAAACCCCTATCGGCGCCTGATACACATCCGCAAGCGTATCGCGCACCGCAGTTTGCCGCGCTGTTCCCGGCAAAGCGATGTCAAGAGCTACGGCAGGCGCTGCGAGCATCAAAAGGCTAAGTATGCATCTGAAGATCATCGCGCCTGCGCATGATATTCTGGATTGGGGCGCATATCAGTTGCGCTAGCGACGCGATTTGTCATGTTGAAGAATGCGGTGACACTCGCGATATCCCAAATGTCGCGGTCTGAAAAACCAGCCACCCGCAAAGCCGCGCGATCTGGCTCGGTTACTGAGCCGCTATCGCGTGTCAGTTGCACGGCAAAATCCAGCATCGCGCGCTGCTTTTCATCGACGCGTGCTGCCTTGTAATTCATGACTAAAGCCTCACCCAAAGCAGGATCCCCTGATAAGGCGCGCACAGCGGCACCATGAGCGACCAAGCAGTAATAACACTTGTTCACGGCAGAAACCACGACGGCGATCATCTCTCGCTCAAGCTTACTAAGCCCGCTGTCGCCCAACATCAGATCGTTGTACATCGCGGTGAAGGCATTGAGTTTATCTATATCGAACGCATAGGCGCGCAGCACATTGGGGATCATGCCAAGCTTTTCCTGGCAGATCTCAAAGTACTTCTTAGTGTCTTCCGGCAACGGATCGACCATTGGTAAATCAAGCGCCATGATCTCAGTATCGGACATTCTATTTCCCCTGCTCCAGCAACGCGCGATAGTGATAGCGCCCCGCCTCCTCAAAACCCAACGCCCGATAAAGCGCGTTGGCCGCTTGGTTTTTTACCACACAGAGAACGCAGATGTATCGAGCACCGCGTGCAGCGCCCCAAAAGGCGGCGCGGCGCATCATCCAGACGGCAACGCCTTGCCGCCGCTGATGCGGTAAGACCTCCACGGCATGGACCATACAGATGTCATGGTGGACACCTGCGAAAGCGACCCCAGCGGGTCTGTCACGCCAACGTGCAAAAATCGCTGTCTTCACCTGGACACGCCGCATGACCTCTATGCGCGCAGCCCCAATACCACCCTGTTGCCAAATCTCTTCCATGATCGCGAGCGGTTCCCAAATCTCAAAAGCCGTTACAGGTGGAATGTGCCGATCCGTTAAACGGTCAATCGGCAGCGTGTACATGACCACAGGATCAACGATCTCGTAACCCGCTGCAGCGAGTTGCGCATCCAACCGCTCGTCATCCTGCCTTATGCTAAACAAAGGACGCTGTTTTAATCGCCGCATCGCTTGGGCAGCAGCCGCAATGTCAAGCTCTTGCGGCGGCGCGCATGCTGTTGCCGCAGATACCCGCTTACCACCACCGCGCCCTTCTCTAAGCATCCAGGGACCATAATCATGCCAGGCCGCAGGGGGCCAAGTATGATCGCATGCAGCGTATAATTTTTCGGCACTAGGTTTCATCGAAAAACGCGTCCAGTTCGGTCAAAGCTGCGTCAACCTGCGCCACATCTGCCCCTCTGACGACCACATGCGCACCGTATTTCCCTTCTGCATGGAAAGGGTAAGACCCGATGGAGAGCGCTGGGAAAGCCGCCGCGACCGTGCCCAGCGGGCCGGCGATATCACCCTCGCCGCGCAGGATGCGCCGCGTCTTGCTGACCAGCGGTGCTCCACCCGTTAAAGTGGGCAAAATACTTGCAACCATCGCTTGAAAAACCGCAGGCACGCCCGCCAAGACATAGACATTCTCAAGGCGGAAACCCGGCGCGCCGGAAACCGGGTTATCAATCAAAGTTGCGCCCTCGGGTATGCGCGCCATGCGCAAGCGTGCGGCGTTCAAAGCAATACCTGATCTCTGATAGTATCTTTCTAAAATATCACGCGCGTCGGCGCGGATATCAATGTTGCTGCCGAACGCCGCTGCGATGCAGTCAGCCGTAATATCGTCATGTGTCGGACCGATGCCACCGCTTGTAAATACGTGGTCATATCGGCTTTTCAGATCGATCAAGGCACGTGTTATCGCCTCATGTTCATCAGCAATCATACGCACTTCCCGCAAATCAATGCCTGCAGAGGACAGCGCGCCGGCAAGGTAGTGCATATTACTATCCCGGGTACGACCCGACAGGATCTCATCGCCAATCACAAGTATCGCGGCGGTGGGATTGGCCATTGCGTTCTCCTTGAGCGTCTTCCCCTCAGCGTATAGGCCGCGCAACATGCGCTTTCAAACTGATCTTGTTCCCGCCCGCTTAACACACCGCTATAAGCGGTTTCTGGCGGATTGTACGCTCGCGGACGGAACCGCGGTGGTTGCCCATTGCCCAAATCCCGGCTCAATGATGGGGCTCGCAATACCAGGGACAAAGATATGGCTTGAACCCAACGACGATCCAAAGAAAAAACTGAAGTACAGTTGGCGTTTGATCGATCATGAAAATGGTCATTTTACGGGTATCGACACGAGCCTGCCCAACAAGCTGGTGAAAGCTGCGCTCTGCAACAGGAAGATCCCAAAATTCTCTGCCTACAGCCAGGTGCGGGCTGAGGTGAGCCCGATACCCGGCACACGCATCGACTTTTTGCTCACCGAACCCGGGCTGATTGATACCTATGTCGAAGTGAAATCGGTGACGCTTTCGCGCAGCACGGGGGTGGCTGAATTTCCTGACAGAGTCACCATGCGTGGCACAAAACACCTCAGGGAATTGACCAATATTGCACGGAACGGTCGGCGTGCGACGATGCTGTATATTATTCAGCGCACCGACTGTAATGAAATGCGGCTGGCGTCAGACATCGACCCGGACGATGCACGCGCCTTCGCAGAAGCGCAGCGGGCAGGGGTAGAAACGCTGTGCATGAACACCCATATCACTACCCAACAAACGTGGTTGAACAACGCTCTAGCCTTCCATCTGGATAACACATAAACCTCGACTGAGCTTTACGGAGACCTCGGTGAACAATCTACACCGCAGCCGGCAAACAAAAGACGGCATTCGCATTTATGACCCTGCTGATTTCCACGGCATGCATGCCGCGGGAAGGCTCGCCGCGCAAATATTGGACGAGATTGGAGAATACGTTGTCCCTGGCCAAACCACCGGAGAGATTGATCGCGTCATTGAGGAAAAGGTCCTCGCCGCTGGTGCAAAGTCAGCGACAATAGGCTACAAAGGTTACAAACATGCCAGTTGTATCAGCGTGAACCACGTCGTTTGCCATGGCATCCCAAGCGACAAGAAACTTAAAGAAGGCGATATTTTGAATATAGACGTCACCGTCATCGTGGATGGCTGGTTTGGCGATACATCGCGGATGTATGTCGCGGGCAAACTTTCGCGCAAAGCCGAACGACTGATCGAAGTAACGCATGAAGCGCTCATGCGCGGGATTGAGGTGGTGAAACCCGGGCGAACGTTTGGCGACATTGGATTTGCTATCCAGAGTTTTGTGGAAAGCCACCGCATGTCTGTCGTCACCGATTTCTGCGGCCACGGGCTAGGGCGGGTTTTTCACGCACCACCCAATGTGCTTCACTACGGAAAACCTGGCACGGGGGCCGTTTTGGAGCCCGGCATGTTTTTCACGATCGAGCCCATGGTGAACCTAGGCCGGGCCGAAACAAAAACACTGTCCGATGATTGGACCGCTGTAACCCGCGACAAATCTCTTTCAGCGCAGTTCGAACATTCTGTGGGTGTGACAGAGGATGGCGTAGAGGTATTCACGCTCTCACCCGCGGGTCGGTTTCACCCAACTTACGGCTGATCCGGCCCGCTCATTTTCTTGATCAACAGACTTAACACCGTTTCCCCAACGAGTGGTGTCACTGCATCTTGAATAAGCACGGGTGCAGAGAATGGCTGCGGGTCTGGCGCCGCCACGGTTTCCGCTCCTTCAGGCGTGTCCAGCAATCGCGCGTCGAAAGAAATACTATTCATCATCCCGGCAAGTTATCCGACAGTAACCGCAAACAGAAGCGTTAATCAAAACCACGACGGGCTTTGTTGATGACGCGCCCATCGACACGCCACGGTCAGATAGAAACATGCGCGAATACGCTTTTCATCTTGCCCAATAAACTCTCGAAGGGGGTTTGGGGGAGGCAGACAGTCTCCCCCAGCCAACCATTGCAAAATCCATCTCGCTTTTGGCAATAAGCGGCACCATAATATCGACACATCTTGATCTCTCTGTCCGGGTGATCTGCGTCGATTTGGGAGGAAAAATTCGCAAACTCCTAAAGGTGTTAAATCAACCTGGAGATAATCGCATGGGCGGGCGTCATTCCTGATCCAGCGCGCGCAGCGACAGCGCAGCTTTAAAACACGCTAACGTGGGGGACGAGGCACCAGTGCGCGACCGGATCTCGGATCACGTGGAACTGCTGTGCAGCACCATCAGACAACGTCAGGTGCTAAGAAAATTAGCACTAAAGCGCTGCAGCGGCTCAAGCTAAAAGATCATTAGAAAGCCCGGCCTCTTGGCACGCGATACACGTCATGCGCGGTGTTAAGCCGTCATCAAGGTCACATGCGTGCTGCCGAAACGCCGTGTTTCAATGCACTCAAACCCATCAGGCGGCGTCATCGGGGCGTTCTCTTCCCAGGCCACGAATGCACAAGGGGACAGCCATCCGCCATCGCGCAGCCGCTGCAAAGCGATCTGCCCCAAGTCCCGACCGTAGGGCGGATCAAGAAAGACCAGGTCGAAAGGGGCGTTGGACCATGTCCCCAAACGCCTGGCATCACTGCGCATGACAAAGGTTTGCTTTTCCACCCGAAGCCGCTGCTGGTTTTTGGCGAGCAACCGCAGCGCGACACGCCCATGCTCCACAAAGCACACCTCGCGCGCGCCGCGCGATAGTGCTTCCAAGCCCAACGCTCCGGTGCCGGCAAAGACGTCTAGCACACGCGCACCCTCGATGACACCGCGATGGGTCAACGTCGAAAAAAGGCTTTCGCGCACGCGATCCGACGTCGGGCGCAGGCTAGCGGAAGCGTCACCCCTCCCAGGGGAAGCCAATATAGACCCACGAAATCGCCCCGCGATGATTCTCACGCGCGCAACAGCGCTTTAAGGTCCGTCTCAGGCGCGGCGATTGATGCCGGATCCGGAGACTGCCCCGTTTCAATCAACCGTTTGCCAACCATGTACCCGCGCGGATCGTTCATCGCATCCACAGCCAGCAACCGGCCACCACGATAGTACCAGAATGACACCGTTTGCCCTTCGCCCCGCCGTGTCACCACCTTGTCATAGCCGGTGTTCAACCCGGCGATCTGTAGTTTCACATCGTATTGGTCCGACCAAAACCAGGGCTTTGCCAAATACGCTTGCCCCGCGCCCATAATGTTCTTCGCCACGCATTCGGCCTGCTCGATCGCGTTCGGCACTGATTCAAGCCTGATGCGCGTGTCACCATGCGGAAAAGAGGCGCAATCACCTGCTGCCCAAACGCGCGAGACAGAGGTCCGACCGAGCGCGTCAACCCGGATACCATTCTCCAGCGCGATCCCCGCGGCGTCCGCAAGCGCTGTGGCCGGGCTTATGCCCACACCCACAATCACGAAATCCGCCTCGCATATCGTCCCATCAGACAGCCGGGCACCCGTCACCACCGTAGTCCCCGTCAATGTCTCCAACCCAACGCCTTCCTTGATACTCACCCCATGCGCGCGGTGCAGGTCACGAAAGAAATCACTCGTCTCAGGTGCAGCGACGCGTTGCAAAATACGCTCCGCCTTTTCAACGAGCGTGACACTCAAGCCGCGTTTTGCTGCAACGGCGGCCGCTTCAAGACCGATGTAGCCGCCACCGACAATCAGCACGCGTGCGCCCGCCACAAAGTGAGGGGCCATCGCATCCACATCCGCCAAGTCGCGCACGACAAAGACACCCTTCAGCGCGCCACCGATCGCCTCGGGTAGACGGTTTGGCGATGATCCGGTGGTGAGGACCAAATCATCGTAGAACAGTTTTTCATCGCTAACTGTTACTGACTGGGCCGCAACATCTATTTTCTGCACCCGATAACCAAGCTGCAGATCAATCTGATTGTCCTCGTAAAATTCCCTGGGACGCAGAAAGAGGCGCTCCATCGCCATCTCACCCAGCAGATAGGCTTTGCTTAAAGGAGGACGTTGATAAGGGGGGACAGGTTCTGCGCCAACCACGGTGATCTGTCCGTCATACCCCAGATTGCGCAGCTTAACCGCACAAGAAGCACCTGCCTGCCCAGCTCCGACCACCACAACATGGCTCATAAACAAACATCCCTATTTGCTGGCGGTTCTTCTAATCCAAGCCTATATGCTCGCCAACGGCAAAGACAATGACACGAAAGGTTTCCGCGATGACACTCTCGCCCGGCGACGCGCTTCCCGATGCAACACTCATACAGCACGAGGCAGACGGGCCGAAACCGGTGCCGATAGCGGATAAAGTGAACGGACGAAAGGTTGTCATTTTCGGCGTTCCGGGCGCCTACACCGGTACATGTACCACCGCACATGTGCCCAGTTTTATCCGTACAAAAGAGCAATTCGATGCCAAAGGCGTGGATGAAATTATCTGCGTTTCATGCAACGATCCTTTTGTTATGCAAGCCTGGGGAGAGTCTACTGGCGCCTCTGCGGCGGGCATCACCATGCTCGCGGATGCGCAATCGACCTTTACGAAAGCCATAGGGATGGATTTTGACGCCCCCCCAGTAGGCTTGATTGCCCGCTCAAAGCGGTACGCAATGTTGGTTGAGGATGGAAAAGTGACCATTCTTCAACAAGAAGATAACCCGGGGGTCTGCGAGGTGTCAGGCGGTGAAGCCCTGCTGGCAAGCATGTAGCTGAGAGATCTGTTCAGCAACGCGTTGACGCAGACGGGCTTCCTTGAAGGGCTGGGCGGCACTACGGTTTGCATCAGCGCACCAAAATCGAAGGTAGAGAGCAATGCGTCCTACTTAGTCAACGCTCGCGCCTTCGACCTCAAACCCGATACAGCTTGCCGAAAGCGACTTAGCGTCGCCCCTTGGGGGAGGAACGGCGCGGCTCAACAAACCCTGTTGGGCGGGCCGGTGTTGAAAATGAGGGTATCAGGGTTAAGGCCGCACGATTTAGGAGTGCGAAATTTCAGCTTGGTTGAGGCATGGACATCGCAGTGGCGCTATGTCCAACCGCCCCGAAACGCTAAAATGACGTAACCTTAGTAAGATGCCGGTAAGCCTGTTTGAGCCGCTGAGATGCGACACCTGTGTCGAAACAGCGCCCTGTTCCCGCCGAGATGTTTTTTCTCAAGCTCACTGAGGACGCAGGCCTATCACACCCAGACACCCCAGGAATCTGTCACGGACCTGACAGTGGGCAACGCGATTACCCAGCCAAATCGTCCATCTTTTGAGCCAACTTTACATCAAGATCGCTTAGCCCACCGACGTCATGTGTGCTGAGCGTCACTTCCACAGTCTTGTATACATTGAACCATTCCGGATGATGGTTCCATTTCTCTGCCCAAATCGCAACTCGGGTCATCCATCCAAAAGCCTCAACAAAATTCGCAAACACAAAACTCTTGTGGATTGCATCGCGGTCTTGGACCATCTTCCAACCGTTCCCCAATAGCGGCTCAAGCGTTGCCAATCTGATGTCTTCACTAAGCTTTTCAGTCATTCCTGCTCCTCAATCTGCGTCCGTTTGAACGGGCCATAGTCAGTTAACACTTCAATCTCTCGATCAACTGCGTCGCGCTCTGCCTCTAGATAGTTTGCAACGGCATTCGAAAACCCTTCATCTCTTAGCCAATGGACAGACCATGTCGGCGTGGGAAGATACCCACGGGCGAGCTTGTGTTCGCCCTGCGCCCCCGCTTCGACAGTATCCAAACCTCGGTCGATGGCGAAATCGATGGCGCGGTAATAACACAGCTCAAAATGAAGGCAGGGATGGTGTTCAATGCAGCCCCAATAGCGCCCATAAAGCGCTTGAGCGCCGATAAAATTCAATGCTCCGGCAACCCAACGGCCCTCGCGTTCAGCAAGAACCAGTGCCATATCCTCGCGCAGTGTTTCTTGGGCGATGTCAAAAAACTTCCGCGTGAGATAGGGCGTGCCCCACTTTCGCGCGCCAGTATCTTGATAAAATTCCCAAAATGCGTCCCAGTGTTCTGGGCGAAGATCGTCACCACTGAATGTTTCAATCTGCCCGCCAAAGCTCTGTGCCTGCGCGCGCTCTTTGCGAATGTTCTTACGCTTGCGCGAGTTGAGCGTCGCTAAAAAACCGTCGAAATCAGCGTAGCCGGGATTTCGCCAGTGAAATTGCTGATTCTTCCGCAAGAGCAGACCCATCTCTGTCGCACGCCGCGCCTCGCTCTCTGAACAAAAGGTGACGTGAACAGAGGAAAGACCATTGCTTTCCGTGATCTGCACAGCACCCCGTACAAGAGCTTGCACGCCCTCGTCCTCAAAGCCTGGCCTCGTCAAGAACCGCCGACCTGTCGCTGGCGTGTGCGGCACGGCAATCTGCAGTTTTGGATAGTACCGGCCTCCTGCCCTCTCAAAGGCATGCGCCCAGTTGTGATCAAAGATGTACTCACCCTGTGAATGCATCTTTGCATAGAGCGGCGCCACCGCGATGACATCGCCACCGACGTTTGCGACCATGTGTTGTTGTTGCCAGCCGGTGCCGGGTCCCACGCTGCCGCTCTCTTCAAGCGCCGAAAGAAAACGGTATGTCGTGAAGGGATCAGTCGGGCGCCCGCCTGCCGCAGCTTCAGGACAAGCGCAAGCATCCCAATCTTCTTTCCCAATTTCTGCGATGCTCTGCACCAGCCTGATTTCAATTTCTTGCGCGCTCATGAGCGACCTTTCCTGCCAGACAGCTATGTGTGGCGGCATGGGCGCGCTTCAAGACGGCAAGGCAGCGGCATATCCTTCGAAAGTAATATTGTCTGCGATCTGCCTAGCCATAGCCTCTTCAGCGACAGAGCGAACCGTCCAGCAAAAAACGAGGGCACCCTGCGCTTTCAACTCACGCACGCGCCTGGATGTCAGGTCTGTCACCTCGTGGCTGATAAAGCTTGCGCCGATGCGCGCGTAGTCAGGGATTTGACGCAGACGATCGCAGATCGCGGCGGGCAAAGGCCATTCTTCATAAGGATAGCCACAGGTAACAAGCCCGCGCGGCACCGCTGGCAACAGCGCCCCCATAGCCTTAACACTGTGCGGGTTGAATGACATCACCGCGATGGGGCCCGGGTAACGGCATAGCGCCTGGGCCACTGCACGCTCCAATTCACCAACATTTGGTCCCATTTCGCCGTCTTGATCTTTCAGTTCGACCAACAAAGGCACCCGACCGTTGATCAGTTCAAGACACTCCACCAGCGTGGGGATCCCCTCTTCAGTGCCCTGCAAACAGATCTCGGCCAAGTCTGCAGCGTTTTTCTGCCGAACGGCACCCTGCGCGGTTGTTACCCTATCTAGCAGGTAATCATGGAACACCATCGCGACGTTGTCGCGGCTCAACTGAACATCAACTTCGATACCATAGCCGGCGCGGACGGCAGCCTTTATCGCCGCGCGACTATTCTCAGGCCGGGCATCACGCGCTTCGTGAAACCCACGATGTGCCAGGGGTCTGTGTCGAAATGGATCGGTTAAGGTCACTTCAAAAGAAAGATACCTTCGATTTCAACCGCAACCCCCAATGGCAAAGACGCTGCAGAAACGGCCGAACGCGCATGCCGCCCGGCTTCGCCCAAAGCGTCAACCATGAAATCAGATGCCCCATTAATCACCTGAGGTTGCTGCGTGAAGTCCAAGGTGGAATTTACAAAACCTACCAACTTCACAACCCTCTCAAGCTGATCAAGATCGCCATCGCAGGCCGCTTTGACTTGAGCTAAGAGGCTGATTGCACATGTCTTCGCCGCCGCAGCCCCTGCGGTGACATTCATTGTCTCCCCCAGCTTACCGGTTATCAGCCCATCAGGCCCGTTCGAGATTTGACCGGATATATGCAACATGCTGCCGATCCGAACATAGGGGACATAATTTGCCGCTGGGGCAGGCGCATCAGGCAATGTCACCCCGAGCGCCGCAAGACGTTCTGTAAAGCTCATGTCACTTTCCTTTGTGAGATTATTCAAAGGAAGGCTAACGGGTCTGCGCAAACTCGAAAAGAATGATCTTTGGCGAATTGCCTTAGCCTTCACGAAAAGCACGGGTGAAGTAGTCAACAAAAGGTCTGACGAGATACACGATCGGCGTTTGATCACCCGTCCGCAAAAAAACCTCAACGGGCATTCCAGGCCGCAGATGCTGCGCATGAGGCACATTCTGCGGATCACTTGAGGCCAAGGCGATATCAACCTGGTAGTGTGCAGCAGATGACGGCGCTGAAACGACGTCGGCGGAGATATGGCTAACCACACCGGTCAACCTGGGCGGAACGCGGTGATCTAAAGCAGTCAACCGAAGCGTGACCTCTTGGCCCAGAAAAACGCTGTCTCGCTGCCTGGGTGCGATCTGCACATTGATTGCGATAGGTGCCTCTTTCGGGATGATGGACATTAGCGGCTGCGACGCTTGGATGACAGCCTGTGGTTGGGATATCGCAAGACCAAAGACCTGCCCGTCAATCGGCGCGCGCAAGATGGATCGCTCCAATTCTCTTTCCAAACGATTGCGCTGCTGCACCAAGGCCGCTTGTTGCGCGCGCATGTCACTGAGTAGGCGCAGAGCCTCTTCCCGACCGTCTGCCTTGACCTTCGCAGCATTGGCATCCAACTCAGCTAGCTCGGCCTGCGCCGAGGCATCGGAAATCGCATGTTGCGCTAAAGCACCCTGCAGCTCGGCGCGCGCACGTTTCAACCGCCAAACAGTTCTGGTTTGTGCCAAGCCGCGGTCTAATAGCGCCTGTTGATCGCGCAGTTCCTGTTCGATCAACGCCAACTGCACTTCCTGTGCGTGCCGCAGGGCTGCCGCGCCCAAGCGCTGCGCTTGAATTTGGCGCCTCTGAAGCGTCAAACGCCTGCTGTCTGTTGTCTGTCCAACGCGCCAAGACTGAAACAGATCTCTTTCATCTGATAACAACTCACGTCTTGTGGAAGGCAAGAGCGTCGATCCTGGCAAGGCGGGGGCAAAGTCAATCGCATCACGTTGATCGCGCATCGCCTTAGCGCGGGCGAGGCGCGCCTGGGCTACAAACAACCGTTCGTCTAAGAGATCGCGTTGTTCCTGCAAATTGCGCCGGTCCAGCGTCAAAAGGATGTGACCGCGCGCAACCTCTGTCCCTTCAGAAACATGGATCTGATCGACGATCCCGCCCTCTTGGTGCTGGATCACATGGCGGTGCCGCGTTGTATCAACCCGCCCCTGCGCGGCGATGGCACTGGCAATGGTGGTTGTCACCGACCATGCGCCAAAACCAACGATCAGCAGCAGCAAGGTTGCAGCTCCCACGAACAACGGCCAGCGAACAGAAAGATAGCCTTGAGGTGGCGACGTCATCAAACAACATGCCTGAGTCTTGGCGATGCACGCTGAATGAGCGCTGCGTTCTTGACCACAGCATTCAACACATCCTCGCGCGGACCGAACGATTTTACCGTCCCTGCTTCCAACATCAGAAGATAGTCACACTCTTTAATTGCCGCTGGCCGATGGGTCATAACCACGACAGCAGCCCCGCGTTCCTTGAGCCCACGAATAGCGGTATTCAACGCGTGTGATCCTTCATTGTCTAAGTTGGAGTTTGGCTCATCCAGCACAACGAGCGATGGCTTGCCATAAAGCGCGCGCGCCAACCCTATGCGTTGCAGTTGCCCTGCGGACAGACTGCTTTGGCCCATACGGCAGGGTGTTTCATACCCCAGAGGCAGCCCTAGAATGAACTCATGCACCGCCGATGCTTTTGCAGCTGCGACAATCTCTGACTGGTCATAGTCCGGATCAAGCCGGGCGATGTTTTGCGCAATGGTTCCGTCAAAAAGCGCAACCCGTTGGGGTAAATACCCGATGTGACGCCCCAAATGATCAGCGCTGTACTGCTGCAGTGCAGCGCTATCCAATAGAATGGAACCAATTGCGGGTGGCCATACGCCGCTAAGGGCGCGCGCAAGGCTCGATTTTCCAGCACCAGACGGCCCGATAACGCCAACTGCGTGGCCTGGGTCAACGGTGAACGTGATCGCTTTGAGAACTGCTGTTCTTTGCCCGGGCGGCGTAACCGTCAGGCCGCGCACCTTCAATTTTCCCGCGGGCTGCGGCACGATTTTATTTTCCGCTGGCGGGGCAACCTCACCCAGCAGATGCGCCAGAGCCCGCCAACCCATAAGGCCCTGCTGCAGCAAAGGCCACTGAACAAGCAGCGTTTCAATCGGTGCCAGGGCACGTGCGAGTAAAAGCGCACTTGCAATCATACCGCCGGCCGTCAATTGATCTTGCAAGACCAACCACGCACCTAGGCCCAACATGCCGGACTGAAGACTGAACTTCAGCGTTTTTGAAACACCTGCAAAGAAGCTCCCCACATCGAAAAGAACCGTCTGCAAGCGCAACGCATCGCGGTGCCGATCATGCCAAAAGGCAAAGGCCCCAGAAGACATGCCCAGCGCTTGCACCGTTTCTGCCTCCGCCCTGGCATGCTGTGCAAAGTCATCGGCGCTTTGAATGCCGCTTGTCGCATCTCTTTGCCTGCTCTTTGTGAAAAGCTGATGGGTCAATGCCAGCAACAAAATGATCAAAGCGCCGCTCACCGCGGCAAGACCCATCAGCGGATGAAAAATAAAGATTGCTCCGAAAAAGAGTGGCGTCCAAGGCAAATCCATCGCCGCGATAAGAGCAGGTGCGCATAGCATCTGTTTGATCGCCTCCAGGTGGCTCAAAGCATTGCGGCTTGCTTCATCAGGCGTCACGGCTGACTTGCGCAGCATCGCATCAAAAACACGCCGTTCGATATCGGATTGAAACCGGTTTGCGATCCGGCCCAAAAGAAGCTGTCGGCTGACGTCAAGGATACCCATGATAAGGTACAAGAACGCCGCAAGAAGGGAGAGCGCCACCAATGTCTCGACTGCACCAGCACTCAGCACGCGATCATAGATCAACAGCATGTAAAGTGGTCCGGTCAGCAACAGTAGATTGGCAAAAAAGCTGAAGACAGCAACGCTCCAATACAGCAATCGACTGCGCGCTCGAACCCGGCGCAATTCATTCATGCCGCGCTGATATGCTGTCGCTTGCATCGCCTGATTAAACCCCAATCACTGTTTCAAGGGTGCTGGGCAAGGCAACTAGCGAAAGGAGTTTAATATTGGATGTGCGGCGCTCGCCTTGCGCGCTCAAGCGCTGACGCTTTCGGTCTTGCACACAATAAGCCTAGCGTAACCCGACTTAAAGCATCCGGCCTTAAACCTTACATACGTAGCCCTAACCGACATAGCGCCGGTCCGGGGGGTGGCGCAATCGCGCCGCCCGTGGGGGCGGAACGGCGCGGCCCAACAGTGCCTGTTGGGCAAGGCTGTGACGGAGAACGATTTGTCACAGGTTTAAGGTGGGATGCTTTAGCGCGGCTCAACGGATTGTGTTGAGCAGCAAGGTCATAGGGAACAGGTTGTTTGAGATTCAACGCCGAGCACTTTAACGATTGCTTGGATCAACGCGAGCCGGGGCAGAGCCGCCGCCGCCGAAAATGTCTCTGAGCACTTGATCGATGATGCTCTCTCGCCCGCCGTTCGGCGATTGTATCTGGCCATCGCCTAGCCCTGAAGCAGGGGCAGGGTTTGACATTGGCAATGGCTTAATCGGCAAGTCCTCGTGCACGCGGCGCATGACTTCACGCCAGATATCAGTGGGAAGACCGCCACCTGTTACACCTGTTAACGGCGTGTTGTCGTCATAACCCATCCAAACGCCGGTGACGTAGTCGGCAGAGAACCCAATGAACCAAGCATCTTTTGCAGCCGAGGTGGTGCCGGTTTTTCCGGCAAGCTGGCGACCGCCAAATTGCGCGCGCCCGCCCGTTCCCTCAGAGATGACCTTTTCCATCATGTAGATCAACTGACGTGCAGCGCCCTCTTGCACGACGCGCTCTCCGATGCCGCCACCTGCCCCCATGATCGGTTCCGCCTCTCCCAACAGCGTCAACTCCACCAGCCCATATGGCGTGACAGAGGAGCCACCGTTCAAAATACCCGCATAGGCGCCCGTCATTTCAAGCAGTGTACTTTCAGAAGCACCCAGCGCGAGCGCCGGGCCAGCGGCGAGATCGCTTTCGATGCCAAATTGACTGGCAACTTGACTGACCAATTTGCGGCCCACCGACTCTGATATTTTCACGGCCGGAATATTTAGCGAGTTTTTCAAGGAGGTGGTCAGGTCCACCTCTCCATAAAATTGATTGGTGTAATTCCGAGGGCACCAGTTGCCAGAACCGGGAATGTCAATGCAATAAGGCGCGTCCTCTATCAGATCCCTGGGTGAATACCCTAGGTCCAAAGCAGCAGCATAGACAAAAGGTTTGAAAGCCGACCCAGTCTGCCGAAGTGCTTGGGTCGCTCTGTTAAAAGCGCCTGCAACCTGTGTCTTGCGACCACCGACCATCGCCCGCACCGCACCGTCTGCTGACATCACAACGATTGCCGCTTGGGCTTTGGAACCCTCTGTCACCTTTGTATCGAAAATCTCTTTCAGTCCTGCCTCTGCAGCTTTTTGAATGCGCTGATCCAGTGTCGTTTTGATCCGAACGTCTTCGATGGTGTTGCGCGTGAAAAACTCGGGCCCCGTTGACATGACCCAATCTGCAAAATAGCCGCCGGCCCGCGCCTCCGCCGCCCGTGACAATCTTGCTGGATTGGCCCGCGCTGCATCTGCCTGAGCCCCGGTCAAATAGCCTTGCTCTTGCATCAGTCGGATCACAGTCGCTGCGCGATTTTGCGATCGGTCCAGGTTATTGGTTGGCGACAAAGTGGTCGGCGCAGTCAGAAGGCCGGCAAGCATCGCACCCTCCGCCGCGTTCACCGCGGAAGCTGGCTTACCAAAAAACCGTTGTGCAGCAGCTTCGGCACCAAATGCCCCCCCGCCCATGTATGCTCGGTTGAGATAAATGGATAAAATATCGTCTTTTGAATATTTGACCTCCATCGCGAGAGAGAACAGCGCCTCCCGCGCTTTGCGCTGCAAGGAGGTGCGACGGCAGTTCGCCTCGTACTCTCGTTCTGTCAAACCCGCCTCTGGGTCAAACGCCTCGCCGAGACAGATAAGTTTTGCCACCTGCTGCGTAATCGTCGATCCACCATGGCCCTGCAAAGGTCCGCGCCCCTCTCGCAGATTGATGCGGATAGCCGAGGCAATACCACGCGGACTGATCCCCAGATGACGGTAGAAGCGTTTGTCCTCTGTAGCGATTACAGCGTGCTTAAGATGGGGCGACACGCTATCCGCGCTGACAACACCGCCAAATTGATCCCCGCGCCAAGCGAACACTTCGCCGTCGCGATCTAAAAGGGTAACGGACCCCCGTGCACGCCCGTTAAGAAGCGTCTCTACCGGCGGCAGCGTGGTGTAAAAATATCCCACCATCAACGCCAACGCGAAAATCGCCACCGCTGACAACCGCCAGGTTATTTTCCACACCAATCTGATCAGCCAACCAAAAATCAACTGCACAAACCTGACAACGCCGGAACGCTTACCAGCAGCCGGGGAACCCTTGCGGCGCGTCGCAGGTGCAGATCGCTTCGTTTTTTCTTTTACAGAACGATCGGTTTTGGAGGCATAGCGCCGGTCGGCGACCAGTCGGCCTTTGCCTTTATATGAATCACTCATGAGCCCGCCTGCCCGGCCAGTGTTTTCAGGATTTTATCCTCTTTGTGCGTGATTGTTTAGCGCCGATCCAGCATCGCGGGATTAAGTTGATGATCAAAACTTATGCATATTTTTCGTTTTGCATAAATTTTAGTCAAATACAGGGTGGTTTTCAATGCAACCCCCTCAGGCAACCTTTCATTCACCAAAATTATAGCGATTTCTGCGGTGGCACGTGCGGGACGATCCTGCCAATCGGAAGAGGGAAACATCTGTGAAACTCATAATCGCAACTATCAAACCATTCAAACTCGAGGAGGTGCGAGAAGCGCTGACCGAGGCGGGCGTCCGCGGGCTGATGGTGACTGAAATCAAGGGGTTTGGCGCTCAGTCAGGCCATACTGAAATATATCGAGGTGCAGAGTACGTTGTAAACTTTGTGCCAAAAGTAAAACTCGAGTTGGTCGTAGCCGATAGCGCTGCCGACCAGATGGTCGACGTGATCGCGAAGACGGCACAGACCGGCAAGATCGGCGATGGCAAGATCTTTGTGCTCGATGTGGAACAGGCAGTGCGGGTGCGCACGGGCGAAACCGGCGATGACGCTATCTAAATCAAAGGACCAAATGATGAAAATGAAATCTCTCATTCCCCTTGCAAGCGCGGCGATCCTGCTGCCCTCGCTTGTAATGGCACAAGACGCTGAGGCACCGGCGGCTGTCAGCGACGAAATGGTTTGGATCTTGAACACGTTGCTGTTCTTGGTTGGTGGCTTCCTTGTGTTTTTCATGGCGGCGGGTTTCGCCATGCTCGAGGGCGGACTTGTTCGCTCCAAAAACGTGACCATGCAGATGACGAAGAACGTGGCCTTGTTTTCGCTCGCCGCGATCTTTTATTGGCTGATCGGTTACAACTTGATGTATCCGCTGGGTGACTGGGCGATTTTCACCACGGCGATGGTGGATGGCGAAGAAGTGGTCTATGGCTATTTCTCTGCCCTGTTCCCAAGCGTTGGTGTGCTCGAGCCGATTTATCTTGAAGTGAAAGATGAAGCAGGGGCCATTGTAAGCGAAGGCTTGGCTTCGGCTGATGATGCGGGATATGCGTCAACCGGATCAGACTTTATCTTTCAGTTGATGTTCTGCGCTGCTACCGCTTCAATCGTGTCGGGCGCTTTGGCCGAACGCATCAAACTGTGGCCATTCCTGATCTTTGTCTGCGTGTTGACCGGCTTTATCTATCCTCTCACCGCTTCTTGGCAGTGGGGTGGCGGCTGGTTGTCAGAGCAGATCGGCTTTTCTGACTTTGCGGGTTCCACCGTGGTCCATGCTTGCGGTGCTGCCGCTGCTCTTGCGGGGGCTATCGTTCTCGGACCGCGCCTTGGCAAATATAAAGACGGCAGAGTGAATCCGATGCCCGGTTCCAACCTGGCTTTGGCGACACTCGGTATGTTTATTCTTTGGCTGGGCTGGTTTGGTTTCAATGGCGGCTCTCAGTTGGCGATGGGTTCTGCGGCGGATATCGCCGATGTGTCACGCATCTTCTCAAACACCAATATGGCGGCATCATCAGGCGCTGTTGCGGCATTGATCCTAACTCAGATCCTGTATGGTAAGACTGATCTGACAATGGTGCTCAACGGCGCGTTGGCGGGCTTGGTATCCATTACGGCAGAACCGCTCGCCCCCACCTTGGGACTCGCTTTGATCATCGGTGCAATTGGCGGCGTGATCGTTGTGCTGACCGTGCCACTGCTCGACCGTTTGAAGATTGACGACGTTGTTGGTGCGATCCCTGTGCATGGGTTTGCTGGTATCTGGGGCACATTCGCTGTCATACTGACAGGCGGCTATCACGGTGATGCGACACTCGGGGGCCAGATCACGGGCATGATCGCTATTATCGGCACCACCTTCGTCTTGTCATTGATCGTCTGGTACATCCTGAAGTTGGTCGTGGGTATCCGAGTGAGTGAAGAGGCTGAGCTAACCGGTCTCGACACATCCGAGCTCGGAATGGAAGCATACCCTGATTTTTCAAAGGGATAAAACCCGCTAACTAAAAATGAAGAACCCGAGCATCGCTCGGGTTCTTTTTATTCCAGCCTGCAGCTTGAGGCCGGAAAGCAGAAGAACCTCTATCAAACCGAAACAGCACCGCACCGTGAGGGCGAAGCAATGATAGGGGGGGTTGTATCAGGTTTAAGGCGGCATGCCGATCCAACCCAAAGCTGGGGACCGTCCGTCAGATACCCACGTCGACGATCGCAGCAGCCAAGATAGGGACGGTCTGAGCGTTAAGGCCAGCGATGTTCATGCGGCTGTCACCCACCATGTAGACTCCGTGTTTTTCACGCAGCTCGACCACCTGGTCCGGCGTCGCCCCGAGACGAGAGAACATGCCGCGGTGCTCCGCCAAAAACCCAAATCGATCAGAGCCAGACACGCGCTGCAACGCGCTCGCAAGCTTTTTTCGCAAGTCCAGCATGCCGGTCCGCACATCTTCAAGTTCAGCGATCCAATCTGCGCGCAAAGTAGGATCCTGCAAGATCGTCGTCACAATACGTGCACCATGGTCGGGCGGGAAACTGTAGTTTTGACGATTGAGAAAGGCCAAGGTTCCTTGGTTCAATGACTGCGCCGACGGCTCTGCGCTGACAGCCATGAGCACACCTGTCCGCTCTCGATAAATCCCAAAGTTCTTTGAGCAGCTTGCCGCAACCAAACATTCTGGCAAGCCCGAAACGACCTTGCGGGTAGGTGCCGCATCTTCGTCCAACCCGTCACCAAAACCCTGATAAGCGATGTCGATCATGGGTGTGGCACCCGTTTCTGACAGGACGTTGATCACCGCATCCCAGGCCGCCGGGTTCAGATCAGCACCGCTGGGATTGTGACAACAGCCGTGCAATAACACCACGTCGCCCATCCGCGTCTCGCGCAGATCGGCCAACATGCCTTCGACATCGACGCCACGGGTCTCAGTATCGAAATATCGATAAGGCACCACCTGCATATCGAGGTAGTTAAGTATAGACAGATGATTAGGCCAAGTCGGATTTGACACAAAAATCCGCGCATTCGGTCTGGCCAGCTTGATCATTTCGAAGCCTTGTCGCACCGCCCCTGTCCCGCCAGGCGTCGCAGCAGCGGCGATTGTGTTGCGTGCGATGGTGTCACCCAAGACCAGATCAATCATAACGTCAGCAAAGGCTGGATCACCGGAAAGACCCGTATATACCTTCGTATCCTGACGGGTCCAAATATGCTCTTCGGCAGCTTTAACGGCGCGCATGATCGGGGTCAGCCCAGTCGCATCTTTATAAACCCCAACGCCGAGATCAATTTTACTTTCTCGCGGGTCTGCGCGAAACATCTCCATCAATGCTAGGATTTTATCGGCAGGTTGAGCGCTGAGTGTTTCAAACATCACGCATCGCCCGTTGCGACAGGCACCGTGGGAAACATCCCCCACTCTGCCCAGGAACCATCGTATAAGGACCAATCAGTGTGGCCCATCCGTTCCAAGGCCAGCGCCAATATCGCCGCTGTGACGCCGGACCCGCAGGTCGTGATTATTGGCTTGTTCAGATCAACTCCCGCATTGAGAAAAATCGAGCGCGTCTCGTCCGGGTGTTTCATCGTCTGATCTTGGTTAAGCAAATCGGCGTAATATACGTTAAACGCGCCGGGAATGTGACCCGCCCGAAGCCCAGCGCGGGGTTCAGGCATCTCCCCTCGAAACCGCGCGGGTGCCCGGGCATCCACAATTTGAGGTGCGCCTAGCTTCGACGCTTGGGACACCTGCGTCACATCGCGGACAAGGTGATTTTGCACGCGAACTGTCATATGCCTGTCGCGCGGAATGGGCGGCATATCCTCGGTCGGGTGCCCTTCCGCCACCCATTTTGGGAAACCGCCGTCGAGCACCGCAATATTGTCCTGACCCATGAGTTTGAACAACCACCACACCCGCGCTGCCGACAGCAGGCCGGCCCCGTCGTATACGACCACCTGATGCCCATCGCCGATCCCCATAGCGCGCATCCTTGACATGAATTTCTCAACCGGTGGTGCCATATGCGGCAAATCTGACCGACGGTCTGAAATCTCATCTATGTCGAAAAACCGCGCCCCTGGGATATGAGAGGCGGCGTATTCCGCTTTTGCGTCACGCTCTGCTTCAGGCAGGTACCAAGAAGCGTCCAAAATACGCAGATCCGGATCTTTGAGATGCTGCGCAAGCCAAGCGGTCGACACCAGTTTTTGAGGATCATCGGGCATGAACATTCCTTTCCCATCCAGCCTCATCGTGCCTAGCTCTGACGGGCTAAGCTGACAAGAGGGAGGACCCTGGCTTCAGGAGATTTCTGCGGCGAAAGGGTCTGTGCGTTGCAGTGCAGGGCGGCGCGCCAAACGCGCCCACCAGCGTGCCAGCGCCGGGTAATCACGCAACATTCTGGCGCCTGCTGGCACACGGGCAAAATAAGATATCATCGGACCAAGATGGAGATCAGCAAGGCTGAGCATATCCCCGTCAAGCTGCAGCCCCTCGGCTGCTATCTGATCGAGCGTCTGAAGCGCCGGGGGTGCCCGACGCAAACCTTCCTTGAGGATCGCTTCGTTCCCTTCTTGGCCAATCGACTGCAGATAGAAGCCGTGTGAGAATACTTGCCTCACAAGAATGGGGTAAACATCCGCATCTGCAATCCCGATCACCTGCGCCATGCGCGCCGCGGCTTTTGGGACTTTTGGCACCAACTCGGCCTGAGCCACATCATTGATGTAGCGCAAGATGGCGGCTGTCTCTGTCAGGATAAAATGCCCATCCTGCAAAACAGGCACGCGATCAAATCGCGTATAGCGGGCCAAAACAGTATCAGGTGACGCAGCGAAAGGATTGGTTTCCACGTAAGCTGCATAAAGCTTGAGTTCCGCCAATGCCCATCGAACGACCCAGGTATAAACAGAGGGGCCAAAACCGATCAGTGTGAGTTTCTCACCCATGATCTTTCAACAAACGGGCCTTCTGCCTGGACCAATCTCTTTTCGCGGCTGTTTCACGCTTGTCATGGTTCTTCTTGCCGCGTGCGACCCCGATCTTGATTTTCGCAATCCCGCGGTGATTGAAATAAAGCACTAGCGGGACAAGCGTCATGCCTTTGCGCTGGGTGGCGTTCCACATGTCAGACATTTGCTTGCGGCTTACCAACAGCTTCCGTCGACGGCGTTCAACATGTGCGAAGGTCTTGGCTTGCGCATATGGGGCGATATAGCTGTTGACCAGCCAAAGCTCTCCGTCCTCCACAGCGGCATAGCTTTCCGCGATGTTAGCCCCACCCGCTCGGAGAGACTTCACCTCAGACCCTTCTAAGATGATCCCGCATTCGATGTCTTCTTCGATCGCATAGTCAAAGCGCGCGCGACGGTTTTCCGCGACGACTTTGTAATTTGGGTCAGATTTTGAAGACGACCTTACCTGTGCCATAGCGCTCGACTTAAAGACGACCAAGCACCAAAACAAGACGTGCTTTGGCGGGGGGCCCCACTGAAACCCAAAGCATCCCGCCGTAAACCAGATACACTTTGCCTAAACCGAGGTAGCGCCGCCCCGTGGGGCCGGATCCGCGCGGCCCAACAGGGCCTGCTGGGCGAGACGGTGAGAAGGAATGAGTTGTGTCAGGTGTAAGGTCGGCTGACTTAAGACCAGAGGCCCAAAGCACTTAATGTTTTCATTTTGCCAGCGCAGCTTTTCGGTGACAGAGGATGCGCAACGAGTAAATCGGGCGTCAATGTGTTCACCAAGCGCGGCACGCGGTGATGCGGTATGATTGAGATGGAAGGCCCCCGCGCATTCTCGGATAGAATAGGATGACGCGAAGCGGTGAAAGCCCTGTCTCCGAAGGCAATCCGATAGGGATCAACGATCTTCCACGCATAATCCCACTTGTCGCACAATCGGTTGATGCCAACCTGATCATCACGATCAACGATCACCCGGATTTCAAGCGCATCCATAAACTCCATCACATCGGGGGAAGGTGACATTTGAAACAGACCGCAGCACAAGACAAAACCATTGCGCGCATGCGAAGCAGTCGGCATCACCGTCCCTTGAGAGAAAATCATGTCGGTTCCGCAGGACATCAGGAATGGTATGGGGTTGCGGTACCACACGGCGTCTGCGTCAGAGTGGATGACAGTGACGCCAGCCTCGAGAATGTCGCGCAGCAAACGCATGCGGAACAACCAAACATCACTCAGATGCGTGCTGTCCATCGGGTGATAGAGAGCGACATCACTCGGAAAAGCATCACGCGTCGCTGTGTCTAGCGCCACGACTTTCACCGCGGCGTCTGTTTCCAAAGCCAGCACGAATGAAAGCCAGTTCAGACCAACCGGAATGTAAGCCTCGTTCACAAACGTGATGATGACAGTGTCGTTACGAGGCATGCTAAAGCACTATCCTTGCGATCCTTCAAAAAGCTAAACCGATATCGCCACTTGAGCGAGATTAGCGTTTGATCCAGGACACGCTAACGGCACGCCGTTGCCCCTCGCATGAGGCTGCGCAGCCCGTGATCTGCCTAATCGCCCAGCTTGGCGTGCACCTCGTCCAGATCGATCTCGGCAATCGGCATCTTATTGGCTGGGTTATCAAAATCGTACTTAAACACCTCAAAATCGCGCTTATAGATCTCTCGTATAAGGTGCATTGACAGGTCATCGAAGTAATCTTCTATGGGATACGCACGCTTGGGCCCATGCCCCTCGCTCTCATTAAATCGTGGAATTTCAGAAAGCGTGATCGGATGCGTGGTTTCGATCTCATCCAAGACATCCTGCATGCCTTCATTGAATTTTTCAGTCCAAAAAATCCTGTCGTAGGTCCCCCCATTGATAATGAAGGTGCTCACATGCCCGGACATCGCCGACCAATGAATGTCAGGATCCATTGGCCGCCGCCAACGGATTGTATCCCGCACAAACAACAGGAACCGACGAAAGCTGGCGATCTGGTCGAACGGCTCTTTCCCGTCCTCACCCCCCACGTCAATGCCGTATTTCTGGATCAACAGCGGGACAAGATTGCCCCTGTACCGACGTCCATTGCGTTGTATGCCGCAAATCTTGTCAAAAAAGGACGAAAGAATGCGCGTGTATGGGTTACGCACGCAAGTGAAGGCGTAAGACCGATGGTTCTTAACGTTATCAGATATGGGGTGTTGAGACGCGTCTAACGCCCATTTGTGAATGCCTGTCTGCGCATCGTGGATGTCGCCGTCAAAGAAACGACCATGATCGGAATAATGCATGATCTGCCCGATCGTAGAACACGCACATTTTGGCACGACGCGGTAAACCACGCTTTGACTTTCTGTCATCCAAGTGCCGGGAAACGCCATCGTGATGCGCCTTTACTATCATTCACGCGCCAAAGCCTGGGCGCGTTGCTGTGCAAAAAAGCAAATAAATCAGTTTTATTCAATGCCACATCATGAGTATCTAGGCTTGCAGTTAAAGGCAAAGGATCAGCGCTAAAAAATGGCTAAAATTGCCTACATCCTGCTGTGTCACAAAGACCCAGAGGCGGTGATCCGTCAAGCGGAGCGGCTAACGGCAGCAGGCGATTACATGGCAATCCACTTTGATGCCTCATCGCCGCGACAGCAGTACAGGCAAATCATCCGTGCACTCGCCGAAAATCCAAATGTCACCTTCCCACAGCGGCGTATCAGATGCGGTTGGGGGGAATGGTCGCTTGTGCGGGCAACATTGAACGCATTGAAAGCTGCGCTTTCCAAATTCCCAGATGCCACGCATTTTTACATGCTGTCAGGGGATTGCATGGCCATAAAGTCAGCGGAGTACGCACACCAATTTTTGGATGATCGTGACGCTGACTTTATCGAGAGTTTTGACTACTTCGAGAGCAATTGGATCAAAACAGGCTGGCAAGAAGAACGTTTGATCTACCGCCACTTCGTCAACGAAAGAACCCAGAAACGGCTGTTTTATGCGATGTTTCGCGCGCAGCGATATTTGGGGCTGAAGCGCGAGATACCCTCAGATCTTCGCATGATGATTGGCAGCCAGTGGTGGTGCCTGCGTCGACATACGGTTGAAATGATCATGGAGTTTGTGCGCGCACGTCCCGACATCATTCGGTTCTTCCGCACAACGTGGATCCCGGATGAGACATTCTTTCAAACGCTTGTAAGGCATCTCGTCCCTAAGGAAGAAATTCAGTCCCGCACGCTGACCTTTTTACTTTTCTCCGATTATGGGATGCCCGTGACTTTCTACAACGATCACTATGATCTTCTGCTTGCCCAGAACCACCTTTTCGCGCGCAAGGTCAGCCCTGAGGCAAAAGAACTGAAGCGACGCTTAGGCGCGCTGTATGCAGCGACCGGCATTGATTTTCAGATCAGTGATCAGGGGGAAAAACTGTTCAATTTTCTCTCTGGTCAAGGACGGATCGGACGTCGCTTTGCCACGCGCTTTTGGGAAACAGAATCAACACTCGGGCGCGAACGAGAGTTGCTGATCTTGGTGTGCAAGAAGTGGCACATTGCGAAGCGATTTTTAGAACATATCCGTCAACGCACGAACATCCCGGCAGTTGAGTATCTGTTCAATGAACACGATACAATGCTCCCCGATCTGGGCGGCATTCAAAACACATTAGAGAAACGTCATCGCCACAGGCGCGCGTTGATGCGCATGCTTTTTGACTACTTTGAAACAGATCGCCTGATCATTTGCATGGATCCCAGCAACTTAGATCTTATCAGAGACTTTGCGTCGGACCGATCCACCACACGCATTCTTGAGATCGAATGCCAGTTCACAGACGAAGATCTAAAGGGACACGCCGTTCGAATGGGCCTCGCGGGGCGGCAGACAACCCAAGAGACAATCGAGCGATTGCTGCCAACGCTTCGCAATAATATTTTGCATGAAAGCGATCTGATCCGAGACGCGAAATTTGAAAATCACTACCGCATTCAGCAAAGCGGTGCGTGGGAGGCGAATGTGCAGTCGGTCAGTCATTTCCTCGCGCTTCCCTATGACGCCGCTGCTGACGTTATATCCAGTGATCACCTCTTTGATGGCTAAAGCCTCCGGCCTTGAACCCGAAACACCGTGCTTAAAGCGACTTAGCGCCGCCCGGTGGGGCCGGAACGGCGCAGTCCAACAGAGTCTGTTGAGCAGGAAGGTGAGAGAGACAGCTTGTATCAGGCTTAAGGTCGGATACCTTTATGTAAGGCACTGTTAGCTCTTGCGCCAGCGGCGCATCCACCTACCGATCTGCCCCGCTCGATCTGCTACGTTATCTTCAATCGCCTCCAAAGTTGGGTCAATGCGCGCGATCCGAAAGCGCCGCCAGCGCACCCAGATACCGTAGCTTACTGCAGAGAAAAGCGTCAAAACGATGATGTTGAAATAAGGGATACCCTTTGACACATCCGGGCCTTCAACCGCCCGTATCGATATCGCGTTTGGAAATACTGTCAAAAGCTCACTGCGCCAACCGTAATGCTTGATCGCATAGTATTGCGGCGCCTCCGCTGTCGATTTGGCGTCTGATGCTTCAGCATGAAGATTTGAACTGTCCAACTTGAAATAAGGCGGCCATCCCCAGCCGGTATCCTCGTTACGGTATACCATGACACCGCCATCAGCGCGGCGGGTGAGGATGAAATAAACGTCTCTGTTAGCTGTGTTTTGATCGCTTCCGACATCTGCCGAGGCCCAGAACAAGGAATTCACACCGAAATCAACGCGCCTGTTCTCTGTCTCGGTGATCCGAACGATATCGACCTGCGGCAGGGTGTAGTGGAAGAACGCCACAATCAGCCCCCAAAAGGTTATGCCTAAAACCCATCTGAGGATCGTCATGAAGCCCCTCCTTATGCAGCGTTGGTGATGTAGATCACCACTGCAAAAACCATCGCAGGCAAGATGTAAACGCCTATCAGCAGCCGACGCCGGACGATGCCGTCATATCTTTCCAATCCGCGCTGAACAAATGTGTCGCAGTCCAACCTTTGTGAACCTTGACGCCACTTTTCAAGCAACCTCTCACGACGCAGGGCGCGGAAATAGAAGGACAGGCAGACGTATACAATCGTTAAGCAAAACAAGGCTAACAACATCAAACGTACGAACGCGACCACTCTAACCTCCTGTTCATGGGACAGCTTCACCTGCTAGATGACTTGATGTTGGCTGGGTGCAAAATCAACCGCTTAACGCGTTCCGCACGATGTCCCACGGCCAATGCCTTAACCGCTAAAGCTAGGGTACCCGCTGGCGCATCAAACGGAAAATGAAAACAAGTGCCAGAACCATCATGGGCGCTGCAAAGGCGCGATAGGTAATCTGGAAGTTGTATCCGATATAAGATGCCCAGGAATTATTGAACAACAGCAGTGTTTCCTCAAACGCAATGCCTTCGTAGCCCCGCGCCGTTTGCACAGACACCTGCAGCAGGAACAGCGCGGCAACGCATGCGACAAAGCCCAAGATCCCCCAGCGGGTCGGTAGCAAAAATCCAGCTACAGCCGCAGTCAGTGTCAAAAGATAGACATGCATAATTTTCCCTCTCGCGTGATCCAGACGCTCAGTTCCAAGTTGCTGATTGTCGGCTACCTTTCGACGCGGATAAATCGCGTCGCAGTCAACAGCATCGCAAAGCAAATAACGCCTAGCACAACATAAGCGATCAACGTGACTTGCATGTCAGCATAAGTCATCTCGTCATTGCGCGGCATGCGTTCCGCGGCGATCAGCAAACTGATCGACAACAGCACGCGGCTGGCAAAACTCTGCAACGAGAGATAGGTCGCGCGACCCGCATCACTCAATAAAGGTTGAATGCGTGCAGTGATAAAGGGGTTCGACAAAGAGCTTGGCACCATGCGCAATAGCAAAAGCGCCACCGCAAAAATAGAGTTGGTAAGCGCCAAGATGCCAATGAGGATAATTTGCAGGCTGAAAGCTAGAAGCAAGATGCCGGGTAGCCCAACGCGCTGGCGCAACCAGAGCGCGCGATATGCGGCCATGACAGAGACAATCATCATCGCAGCGGATACTACGCCGCTGACAATCGGCACCTCCACCGATCGACCAGCCAGCGCCAAGGCTTCTGCAATAAACGGCTGGCCAAAGACAAAAAGAACGTGGCCAAAGGCATATAAAAGCACCGACAACAAAAACAGCCAAACCAGAACAGGTTGCCGAAATGCATCGCGCATGAACGCCCATTGACCGACCAGTCCTTGTTGAGCGGGTGAAGAAAGCGCGTGCGGCGGCTCTCTCATGCGCAACGTCAGAAACAGCGCCATCGCAAATGCGCAGGCTGTTGCGACAAAAGCCCATTCATGGGCAAAGCTGGCCAAGAACCCCCCAGAAAGCGCCGACAAGGCCAACCCCCATAAAGTGAATTGCCAGCCTCGGGCGCTTTGCGCCTCCATCTCTTCTTCCCTACCTTCGGCGACCAATGATTCGTAAAGCAGAGAGCTATCGGTGCCAGAGGCGAAAGCGGCATTTGCACCCAAACAGATTTGCGCGACAGCGAAAATTGCAAAGCCGTCGCCAACCGCAATCAACACCGCGCCAAGGACACCCGTAACCGCCGACAGAATAAGCGTTATCCGCCGGCCAAGGCGGTCTGAAAAATAACCCGAAGGCACCTCCATCACGGTGGTTGAGATATCATAGATCGCAAAAAGGGTAATGGCCGCAGCTGCTGAGAGTTCCTGCTGGAAATACAAAAACCAGATGGACTGCCAGAACATCATATTGTGGCACAGCTTAAACCATGGATAGAGCCTGACGTTCCGCTCTATCGCATGATTTTGCTGGGATCGCTTCATAGACCGTACCCCTCGACCATTGATGTTCGACCTAGCAACTGGACAAAGATAGGCAATCTTGCTTTTCAGGGCACGACAAAACGAGGAGCCTGGCGATGACAAATGCCACCGATCTAAAATCTTTGTTAAAAGATCCGCGCCTTCTGGAAACCCGCGCGTATCTTGGCGGGCAGTGGGTCGCTGGTGAGAATGGCACCTTTGATGTTACCAACCCATCCAGAGGCGATGTCATTGCGCAAGTTGCCGATCTTAGCCGCGCTCAGGTATCGAAAGCGATCGCGCAAGCAGATGCTGCCCAAAAAGAGTGGGCGCGTTGGACTGGAAAAGAGCGCGCAGTGATCTTGCGCCGTTGGTTTGATCTGATGATTGAAAATCAAGAAGATCTCAGCGTGATACTCACCGCCGAGCAAGGCAAGCCGCTTAGCGAAGCGAAAGGCGAAATCGCTTATGGCGCGTCTTTTGTTGAGTTTTTCGGAGAAGAGGCCAAGCGCATCTATGGCGAGACGATTCCAGGCCATCGGCGTGACAAACGTATCATGGTACTCAAGCAGCCCATCGGGGTGGCCGCCTCGATCACGCCTTGGAATTTCCCAAATGCGATGATCACGCGGAAAGCAGCACCGGCGCTGGCCGCGGGATGCGCCTTCCTTGCGCTACCGGCCTCAGAAACACCGCTGTCGGCTATCGTAATGGGTGTGCTTGCACAAAGGGCCGGGATCCCTGAGGGCGTCTTCAACGTGCTTCCCTCATCCTCTGCACCCGACATTGGGAAAGAATTTTGCGAGAACCCAACCGTGCGCAAATTGACCTTCACCGGTTCCACGGCGGTTGGGCGAATACTGCTGCGTCAGGCGGCGGATCAGGTAATGAAATGTTCTATGGAACTTGGAGGCAATGCGCCCTTCATCGTATTTGATGACGCCGATATCAATGAGGCGGTCGAAGGCGCGATCCTGTGTAAATTCAGAAACAATGGCCAGACCTGTGTCTGTGCCAATCGCATTTATGTTCAGTCCGGCGTTTACGACGCCTTCACAGAGAAGCTTGCTGAGCGGGTTAAAAAATTGAAAGTCGGTGACGGTTTCGTTGAAGATACCGATCTTGGGCCGCTCATCAACGCGCAGGCACGTGAGAAAGTGCAGGCCCACATCACCGATGCACTCGATAAAGGAGCGCAGCTAATCCTAGGTACCGAAGAAGATGAGCCGCGTGGGAACTTCCTGTCCCCCACAATTATTCGAGGGGCAACACAAGATATGACAGTTGCGACAGAAGAAACCTTTGGCCCACTGGCACCCATCTTTAGATTTGAAGATGTCGATGACGTGATCAGCATGGCGAATGACACTATCTTCGGCCTTGCCTGCTATTTCTACGCCAAAGACCTTAGCCGTGTTTACAAGGTAGCTGAGGCTTTGGAGTACGGCATTGTTGGTGTGAACACCGGCATTATCTCAACCGAAGTTGCTCCTTTCGGCGGGATCAAGCAATCAGGCTTAGGCCGCGAAGGATCGCACCACGGCATCGAAGAGTTTCTGGAGATGAAATACATCTGCTTATCTATTTAGAGATCAGGGCCAACTGCTTCTGCTTTGCCTGGTGCTTGAGTGGCGCGCATCAGACGCGGAGTGTCAGATGACGCAAAGCAGCCTGTTGCTTCGCTATGCATGCTAAAGCTTTGACAGATAGCAGGTAATTGGGTTAACCACCTGCTCAGAAAATGCTTGTGGTGGTGCTCATGTTGAAACGTATTTACTTTATTCTGTTTTTTTCCCTGCCGACCTTTGCGATGGCACAAGAGCGTTACATCCTAATTGATCCAGCAACTGGGCAGCAAATTGGCACCCTCAGCGCTGAAGAGTATCGCGCGCGCATCGAAGCGAATACGACAGTCAGGGCACAGGGTCGCGATAGAACGCAAGGGTACGCCAGCCCTGTTGGGATCCCCCCTTTCCGGTACATCTTTAACCCGTATCGCGAACCAAATGGGTACCAAACGAAAAGATCTTATGATCCGAACGACTCGGTCGCCACGTCCAGCAATGGGCGCACCGTCCGCCCTCGCGTCGTGCAATCTGGTGGGTCATCTACAACAGCTGCACCCGCTCAACGACAGCAGCGCAGCGGCGTGGTTGTGAATGATATTTTTCAACCGAACCGGTCTTCCGCAAGCAATTGATCCTCAGAGGTACGGCGCGGCTTATTGAAGGTGACTTGCAGATCGTGGTGCCATTTACGTCATAACGACATTTCTGCTTGACCCATGAAACGATTGGCCCGGCGCGCGTGCACCGAGCCAAATTTGGTATCTCTTTGCTTCGGGTTAGTTAACGCTTGCAGCTTCCACGACGTCTTTCGAAATCGCGCGTGTACCCGATGCGATTTCAATCCGACGCGGTTTCAACGCTTCTGGTACTTGGCGCTCTAGCTCGATCAAAAGCATGCCATCGACATGTGAAGCGCCGGTCACTTGAACGTGGTCGGCAAGATGGAAGCGGCGTTCGAAAGCGCGGGTTGCGATGCCTCGGTGCAGATAGGTTCTTGCCTCCCCTTCTTCTTCCGCTTTGCGCGCAGAGACGATCAGCGCCTTGTCGCGCACCTCTACGTTCAGGTCTGAATCTGAAAAGCCAGCGACAGCGATCGCGATGCGGTAGGTATCATCGTCAAGCTTTTCGATGTTGTAAGGGGGGTAGCTCGGGCTCGCGCCATCAGAGCTAAGGACCCGGTCCATCATGTTGGCGATTTGGTCGAAGCCGACGCTGGACCGATAAAGGGGGGTAAAATCAAAAGTACGCATGTCTCATCCTCATCATTGAGCGATTGAAGTTCAGGTCTTCCAGCAGGGACAGACCCTCGTGATAGTGCCAAAGCCCGTTTGGCGCCCCAGCACCCGCAAAATGGGAAAGCACCGTATTGATTTCAAGAGGTCGCTCAACCATCAGCAAGATGAGCAAGTTACATGGACCGCAGGCGACGAGCTGCTGTGTTCTACTTCCAACGTCGATAGCAGCTGGGGTAACGTGTTTTGCAAAATCGGCCCCAGGGACACGGGTGCAGACTGCATGTCTGCTTTCACGGAAATGATTGAAATAACATGCGGGCGCCCGGCAATGTCAGCAAGCACAGGTGCCCCGCTCGCGCCAAAAGCGACTGGGCAAGCCGTCACCAACACACCTTGATGGCTCACCAATATTGGACAGGTCGAAATCGTAGGCAGTGGACTGTCCGACTGTGGTCGGTGGCTGATTATCCTGACCACCGCACCGCTTTCGGGGTTTTTGGCAAGACCGAACGGCGCGATATGCCTAGGCGCAAATGGATCCAGCATCTCTAACAAGGCGATATCATAGCGCGCCCTGTTAGCAATTCGATCTTCTACCGCATAGTCAGGGTGAACAATTACGCGACGCACGCGCCGGTGGGTTTGAGCATTTCCGGCTTTCCCTTGAAAGACCAGCTTTAGATCGCCCGACGGTAACAATACACCTGACTTTGGATCAAAAAGACAATGCGCGGCCGTGATCGCCAAACTTGGTGCGATCAATGCCGCCGTGCAAAACCCCTGCCCACCCAGCTCCAAGCGGGCCACGCTATATGCTGACCGCGCATCCGTTGAGGCGGCGGCTGATGCAAAGCAAGCCAAGGCTATACTCATCACGGCAAGAATTGCGCGCATATCTTGTTTCTCCGCCATTCAGACTTGGGAGATTGAGCCAATGTTACGGCGAAATTGGGGCAACCAGAGAAGAAAGCTGCTCTGGCAACCACGATTTTACCGAGATAAGTTTGAGCATGCAGCTGCTCGCGCCCCTCAACATCTTTTCGGCCCTGGACGGCATCGCAGTCTTGCTGCTTATCAGCTTTTGGCTTCTAATAGGATGGCGCATTGAGCATCCAGCCGAGCATCGCCCCTCGGTATCAAAGATCATGGCGCGCTATCGCCAAGCGTGGATGCAACAGATGATCACGCGCCAGCCGCGCATCTTTGATGCACAGACTATTGCCACCCTCCGCCAAGGTACGGCTTTCTTTGCCTCAACTGCAGTAATCGCTATTGGAGGCGCGTTAGCGTTGTTGGGCAACGCAGAGGGGTTGATTACCGTAACGGCTCAACTCACCCGGCAGGATCAGTCTTCGTTCATGGTGGAACTCAAGCTGCTGCTGATTGTTTTTTTCCTGACCAACGCTTTCTTGAAATTTGTTTGGGCTAATCGGCTTTTTGGCTATTGCTCCGTTGTCATGGCGGCTGTGCCGAATGATCCACAAGATCCTGATGCATCAAGCATGGCGCGTCAGGCCGCAGATCTAAATGTGACCGCGGCCCGCAGCTTTAACAGAGGCTTGCGGTCGGTCTACTTTGGCTTAGCAAGCGTATCTTGGCTGGGGGGACCCGTGTTATTGATAACAGCCTCGACACTTACGGTAGTTGTTATCTGGCGACGCGAGTTTGCATCACAGTCGCGCCAAATCCTCTTGGAACCTCGCTAAGCAACTTTATATTTGAGATTAAAGGGGAAGAAATGTGCTGCGTTGGTTGGCTCTGATCTCAGTTTTGGCGAGTGCAGCTTTGGCTGACCCGCCGGTTGTGCGCGATGTGACCATGCGCGAAACGGGGGGCCAATGGACGTTCGACGTGACCCTTTTTCATGTCGATACAGGTTGGGACGATTACGCAAATGCGTGGCGTATCGTTGACGATCGCGGCAATGTCATCGGCCAACGAAACTTGGCGCATCCTCACGTGAATGAACAACCGTTTACGAGGTCGCTTTCAGGGGTGCGGATCGCATCGGATGTTAAGCGGGTCGGTATTCAAGCTCGCGACTCGGTCGGCGGGTGGTCTCAAAAGGTTCACATGTTTGATCTGATGTCAGGCACGGTGGTACGGCCCACCCGCTAAGATCGTCGCAGCCCTATACAGCTGCTCGGCCAACATGACACGCACGAAAGAATGAGGCCACACCATCTGCCCAAAAGACATGAGGTGGTCCGCATTCTGTCTCAAGTCGGGGTCAAGCCCATCGGCACCACCGATGAAAAAGGCGACTGTACTGTGTCCAGAGTCCCGCCAGCCCGCCAGACGCGCCGCGAACGCCGGTGAGCTTTCAGCGAGACCGCGTTCATCCAATGCACACCGAAACGCTCCTTGAGGCACTGTCTTTTCAAGCAATATGTGTTCACCGCGTTTACCGGTGCCCTTTTTGTCTTCAACTTCGACGAGTTGCGCTGGGCCAAGCGATAACGGGCGCCCAGTGCGATTGAACCGGGTTATGTAATCGTCAACCAGATCTTTCTCAGGACCGCGCCGCAGCCGCCCTACCGCACTGATATGCAGGCGCATGGGCTAATTCTGGTCAGGGTGACGCATTCGGAGCGGCTTCTGGCTCGCCTTCCATCCACATCTTTTCAAGCTGATAGAAGTCGCGCACTTCGGGTCGAAAGACATGTACAATCACGTCTCCTGTATCGATCAACACCCAATCACCGATGTCTTTGCCTTCAACCTTAGGGGTTTTGCCAGTGTCGTCTTTGATTTTTTGGGCCAACTTCTCCGATATGGATGAGACTTGTCGTGTAGATCGACCGGAGCAGATCACCATGTAATCACCGATCTCAGTTTTACCGCGCAGATCTATCTGTACAACATCCTCCGCTTTATCGTCGTGCAAAGCATCCAGAATAAGCGTCAAAAGCATATCGCTCTCGTTGGTGTCAAAGGCGGCTTTTTTCATTACCGCTTCGCTCAGCACGGTATCTACCGCGTCCGCTTGAAGTGTCAGGACGGTGCCCTCCTCATAACGCGTCACATCACCCGGACGCCTGGGTGATCGAACGCTAACAAAGCCAGCATCGCATTTCAATGAAAGTGACCGCGCTGGGGTGTCGCAACGTCAAAAGCGCAGGCTTCAAACGGGGCTCGTTGACAAATATTGGGCATAGAGCGCACGCCAAGCTTCATCGATGGCGTCTAAGCTTTCGAAGTCAGCGGTTTCAGCCAGTGCCGCGTAACGCCCATCGGGTGTCTCATACTTCAATGCAGCTTCACGATCACAAATGGCTTGAAACGCCCCCTCCTCTAACGGGGCAGCATCGCCAATCTCGCCTAGGTCATTCCATTCTGCCCGTGGGAAAAGCAATTCAGAACGATCCTTGGACAAGTTAACGCAAGTACATCCCTGAACCGCCGCCATAAGAGCAAGGCGCGCGGATTTCGCACCCAAATCTCGCAACGTGATGTCATCTCGCAATGGATCAGCGGTGCCATTGCCATAAAAATGCGTCTTTCCCGGCTGAGAATAATCCATGTCGCATCCCATGAATGCCATCACTCTTGGGCGAAGCGCATCTAAGACCCAATACGCCGCCGTATAGGCCATTGTTGCCCCTGCATGTACAAAACCGCCGTATCTATTTTGCGCTGGAACAAATGCGTCAGCCTCGATGAACTTTCCTTTGAAAGCTTGCCCGCTTGGGCGGCGTTCGGGCGCGAAATCTTCGGGAAAGACCAAGAAATCCCAATCTGGTCTGACTTGCCAAGCGTTGTTGATCGCCACGATCTGATCAACCTTTGCCTTTGGCCAATTTGCTGCAGACGTCACATTCGGACCACTGCCCAAAATCAGGATGATTTCCTTACTGCCCGCCATTTCGTTCGCCTAGCTCTGCGTATATTGATCTCCGAAGTATCTCGCTATCGCATCATCGCGGAAATCGACAGAGCAGATTTGCTGCCGGCAAGGCTATCCGCTTGCGATGGCGCGCTTAGCGATGTATTTCATGAAGATGAACTTTGTTTTTGACCACACAGATCATGTCCGTCTGTCGGAGCGCTTCTTCGGCGCTTCGCGCACAGCGGTCGCGCGACTATAAGCGCTGCACGCGACTGCGAAAGCAGTTCATCACACACTATTCGTCACAGCAGATATATGAGAGGACCCATGTCCCCTAAAACGCTTTATGATAAAATTTGGGACGCACATGTCGTGCATGAAGAGGCCGATGGCACCTGTTTATTGTACATTGATCGGCATCTGGTTCATGAAGTAACGAGCCCACAGGCGTTTGAGGGGCTTCGCATGGCGGGGCGGAGTGTGCGTCGACCCGACCAAACGATCGCGGTCCCAGATCATAATGTGCCGACAACCCTGGGGCGTGAAAACCCAAAAAACATGACTGAGGACAGCGCGATCCAAGTCGCCGCCCTGGATAAAAACGCCAAAGAGTTCGGCATACACTATTACCCGGTCACGGACTTGAGACAGGGAATTGTGCATATCGTGGGGCCCGAACAGGGTTGGACATTACCCGGCATGACCGTGGTTTGCGGCGACTCGCATACAGCAACCCATGGTGCTTTCGGGGCGCTTGCGCACGGTATTGGCACCTCAGAAGTCGAACACGTACTGGCCACGCAGACGTTGATCCAGAAAAAATCAAAGAATATGAAGGTCGAAATCACGGGTCAGTTGAGACCGGGCGTGACAGCAAAAGATATCACGCTCAGCGTTATTGGTGCGACGGGAACAGCAGGCGGCACCGGATACGTGATCGAATACTGTGGAGAGGCCATTCGGGGCCTGTCAATGGAGGGGCGTATGACAGTGTGCAACATGGCCATTGAAGGTGGTGCGCGTGCTGGCTTGATCGCGCCAGATGAAACCACGTTTCGGTATTGCCAAGGTCGTCCGCATGCGCCGAAAGGGGCACAATGGGAAGCAGCCTTAGCTTGGTGGAAAACGCTGTACTCAGACGATGACGCGCATTGGGACAAGGTCATTACCTTAAAGGGGGAAGAGATTGCACCCGTTGTCACCTGGGGAACATCGCCAGAGGACGTGCTGCCGATCACAGCGGCTGTACCAGCACCTGAAGACTTTGAAGGCGGGAAAGTGGGTGCTGCGCAACGATCTCTTGACTACATGGGTCTGACTGCGGGAACACCCTTGTCAGAGGTTGAGATTGACGCGGTCTTCATCGGCTCTTGCACCAACGGGCGAATAGAAGACTTGCGCGCCGCCGCCGAAATTTTGCGTGGCAAAAAGAAAAAGCAAGGCATCCGGGCGATGGTCGTGCCAGGTTCTGGCCTTGTTCGTGCCCAGGCAGAGGAAGAAGGGCTGGCCGACATCTTCAAAGCGGCCGGATTTGAGTGGCGGCTCGCAGGGTGTTCGATGTGTCTTGCGATGAACCCAGATCAGCTACAACCCGGGGAGCGTTGTGCGGCCACCTCAAACCGCAATTTCGAGGGGCGGCAGGGCCGTGGCGGCCGCACGCACTTGATGTCACCTGCGATGGCGGCGGCAGCGGCCGTCACCGGCAAACTCACCGATGTAAGAGAATTGATGTGATCGCAGATCATCCGCGGGTATTGGCCGTTCTCAAACGGCGGGGCGCTTCGCTACATCGCCACCAAAAACTGACGTGAATTTAGGAGTGCGCGAATGGACAAATTCGACAGGTTGACCGGGATCGCGGCACCGATGCCGCTCATAAATATCGACACCGACATGATCATCCCGAAACAATTTCTGAAAACCATCAAGCGATCCGGGTTGGGGGTAAATCTATTTGACGAGCTACGCTATGATGCAGATGGGAACGAGATTGCGGATTTCGTACTCAATAAGCCAGCCTATCGCGACGCAGAAATCCTCGTCGCGGGTGATAACTTTGGGTGTGGGTCTTCGCGAGAGCATGCGCCATGGGCCATCAAAGACTTCGGGATCCGATGCGTCATCGCGCCAAGCTTTGCAGATATTTTCTACAACAACTGCTTTAAGAACGGGATTTTGCCGATCGTGCTTCCGCAAGATCAGGTGGATGTCCTCATGCAGGACGCGGAAAAGGGCGCGAATGCCCGCATGACAGTGGATCTTGATGCGCAGACAGTCACAACATCCGACGGCGAAAGCTTTGCCTTCACCTTGGACAGCTTCAAGAAACACTGTTTGATGGATGGCTTAGACGATATCGGCTTAACGATGGAGAAGAGCAACGCGATCGATACTTTTGAGGGCGCGCTCTCTCAGCAACGGCCGTGGATATAACATCAAAAGCGGCGGCTAAATCGTTTATATCCCGTCATTATTGGTGCAACTAAGCATCACTTTACTACCAATCTTACGGCGAAGCCAGCCAGCGCTTGCGCCCCAAGCCTGTCGTAGGCACCCTCGCTCAAGATGAGGCAGGTCCCCGTTCATCTGGGGGCAACAAGTTGGGATAAGCGCGCGGCATCGCATCGCGGCTGGCCAATTTGGATAAGGTGACGTCGTGATGAAGCGTTTGTTTGGCGCGTGCGTACGCGCGGTTTTAGTGGCCACGCTAGTAATGACACCTGCATTGATTGTGCCGGGTGCCCACATGGATGCGGCGCAACTCGCAGTGCTTTTCGCATTTCTGGCGGCCGCCGTGACCTTTGCAGAATATTACAGCGACTCGCCCAGCGTGATCGCGTTCCGCGACACCCAGTTGGTCAACAGGGTTAGATTTGTAACGCTCGCTGTCATGTTATTCGGCGTCGCCCATCTGCTCAACGCAGGCATTGCTGCACAACAAAGCAGTATCTTTTTGTCGCAAAGTGAAACATCGGCCAGCATCGCTGCAAAACTGTTGACGCCGGCACACAAGCTGACTGAGATCCTAGCCGAGAGCCATCCGGATCTGACCCCTCAAAGTATCGTTGATGCAGCCCGCTTTGCCTTCTTTGTCTCCCTCTTAGCCAGTTTTAGCTTCGGCTTTCACATCTACCGTCAGCAGCTGCCTTGTTTCATGACGTTCAACATATGGATCAATCTGCCGCTGTTTGATCCGAGTGATCCAAGGAACCAACACCGTCGTCTGCGGAGGCGCGCCGTGTTGAACATCGCCGTTGGTCTTCTCCTTCCTTTCTTCATCCCATTTTTCCTGATTACAGGCGGAAATGTGCTAGGATGGAGGGGAGAGATGTCTTTACAGACATTGATATGGATCATTTGCGGATGGGCTTTTTTACCGGCAAGCATGCTGATACGCGGAACAGCGCTTTATCATGTGACAGTGATGATGGGCTTGGCACAAAAACAGCGTGTCGCCGCGGGAAAAGCTGGCTTGCAGGCGGTCTAGCGTCTTTGCTTTTTTCATTTTGCTGCGCCGCTATTTCAAGCGCAGAAACACTTCGCGTGGCTAGTTTTCACACTGAGCTGTCGCGTGAAGGTCCCGGCTTGCTTTTACGTGACATTCTCAGCGGGACCGATGAACAGGTCCAAGCGGTCATCGAAGCAATTTCAGAAATAGATGCTGACATTATCGCATTGCAAAGCATCGATTATGACTTGGAAGGGCGTGCGCTACAGGCATTGGGACAAGATGCGTTAAACTACAAATATTACTATTCAGCTCCGCCAAACGCAGGGCGCGCCACTGAACTAGATTTGGATGGAGACGGTCGGCGTGGCGGCCCGGGTGATGCACAAGGATACGGCACTTTCTATGGTCAAAGCGGGCTCGCTATTCTGTCGCGTTTCCCAATTGAGACATCCGCTGTTCAAAACTTTACCGGGCTGTTGTGGAAAGACTTGCCCGATGCGTTGTTGCCAATGACCCAAAAGGGGCCTTATCCAAGCGCAGAGGCACAAAATCACCAGCGTCTCGCGTCAAAGAACGCGCTTGCCGTACCCATCAGGCACCCGAATTTCGGCGTGATCACCATTCTGACATTTCACGCAACCCCGCCTGTTTTTGATGGACCTGAAGATCGAAATGGGCGGCGCAACCACGACGAAGTTGCTTTTTGGCTACATTTTCTGAACGGAGCGATCGGGATCGCGCCGCGTGGCAAATTCATCTTGGCGGGCAATGCAAACCTTGATCCCAAACGCGGAGAGGGGCGCAAGCAGGCTTTGCACAATCTGCTAAGCCACCCGCTGCTTCAAGACCCTTTAAAATATCAAACAACCGTTCACTGGAAAAAGCTGGGCGACATGAGAGTGGATTATCTCTTGCCCTCACGCGACTGGCGCGTGGTGCGGGCACAGGTTGCAGCGCTTCATCCAGCAGCAAGCCGGCACAGGCTGATTTGGGTCGATCTCGAACACGAACGCCTGCAACCGTAAAGCTCAGACATCTTGCTGAAAACAACCGAGCGCTGGTCCGAGGGGTAGCGCAATCGAGCCGCACCGTGGGCGCTAAAGCATTTCGAGTTCAACCTGGATCACTTGTTCGCTGCCTCTCCCTGCGGTCGAACGCGAAAAGTGATAAATGATGGCTCAAGTTAAACTCGAAAAGCTGTAAACGTTGATAGGGAACCGATGGTGTTAGATTTAAGTCCGCACGCCTTTGCCGTTCTTGACCGCACTCTTTGTGCAAGATACGCCGCGCGCAAGAGCAACCTCAAAGGAAGACACAATGTCAAATCCGACCCTTCTGATTTTACCCGGTGATGGCATTGGCCCTGAAGTGATGGCACAAGTCACGCGCGTGATTGATTGGTTCGGTGATCAGCGCGGTCTGCATTTCGACGTGCTTGAAGGATTGGTCGGGGGCGCAGCCTATGATGCGCATAGTACGCCGTTGACGGATGAGACGATGGCGACTGCGCTTGAGGTCGATGCCGTATTGTTGGGTGCCGTGGGCGGACCAAAATATGATGATCTGGATTTCAGCGTGAAACCTGAACGCGGGCTGCTTCGGCTCAGAAAAGAGATGGACCTTTTTTCAAATCTCCGCCCCGCACAATGCTTCGATGCGCTTGCCGACTTCTCGTCTTTGAAAAGAGATGTGGTTGCCGGATTGGACATCATGATCGTCAGAGAATTGACCTCGGGCGTCTACTTTGGGGAGCCGCGCGGGATCTTCGAAGAGGGTAATCAGAGGGTCGGCATCAATACTCAGCGATACACAGAGGCTGAAATTGACCGCGTCGCACGATCCGCTTTCGAGCTTGCGCAGCGTCGCGGCAACAAGGTGTGTTCGATGGAAAAGGCAAATGTCATGGAATCGGGCATTCTCTGGCGCGAAATCGTCCAACATGTGCGCGATACTGATTACCCCGATGTCGCCCTCAGTCACATGTACGCAGACAACGGCGCCATGCAGCTAGTGCGTGCGCCCAAGCAATTCGACGTCATCCTGACAGACAACTTATTCGGCGACATTCTTTCAGATTGTGCAGCCATGCTCACGGGGTCGCTCGGCATGTTGCCATCGGCAAGCCTTGGTGCACCAAACGAAGCAGGCCGGCCCAAAGCACTCTATGAGCCCGTCCACGGCTCTGCGCCCGATATCGCGGGTCAAGGCAAAGCGAACCCTATCGCGTGCATTCTCAGCTTCGCCATGGCATTGCGATACTCGTTTGACCAAGGCAACGAAGCCACGCGACTTGAGCGCGCGGTAGAAAACGCGCTTGCAGCGGGTGCCCGCACGCCGGATCTTATGAGCGTGGAGAGTGGACAGCCCCTGAGCACCAGTCAAATGGGTGATGCGATTCTCAATGAACTGGGCAAGATAGCCGATTAGCCCGGCTTGCGAAGGAGCCTAATGCAACCCACGGTTTAAGATCTGATGCAGCGCGTCAGGTTGACACAAATTTGTCATCCTTAAACACGCTTTATGACGTGCGATCGGCCTGAAACGGTAGAAGCGTCAGAGCTAGGAGTATATTAAGACATTTGCGTGATGAGATGTCACCGCTTGAGACTCAATTGCAGCTAAGCGGGGAAATAAAGCCCCGAGGAATGAAAGAGGATCTCAAATGAATATTAAACGTTACTTTCTTTTATCTTCTTGTCTTCTTGCACTCAGCGGGTGTTTTACTCAATCAAGTTTCGAAACACCCCCCGTCACCGTGAGGACCGCCCAAGGTCCGGTAACATGTCAACTGTATTTGCGTGATCGCGTGGTGCTGGACACAGCAATCGCTTTTCCAAATGTCTTGACAAAAGAACAGGCAGATCAAGTGTGCATCGACGAGGGCACACGTCAATTGCAGCAGAGAAGATCAGGCTAACACGTTAACTGTGATCAATCAGTCGTTTTCTGCACCACGTTTGGCTGCGCGTTCGATTGCCGCTGTTAGGGTCTCTTGGTCGCCAATCTGATTGGCCAAAATTAAAATGAGACGGGCGTTAAGAGCGGCGCTTTCCTCGAACGTGAGCCCGTCATGCGCTGTCAAAACCACCTCATAAAAGCTGTCAGGGTCGGACAAGCCCGGCTCAAGTTTCAGTGCCATCCTGCTACCCCCGCCCGATTGCGTGACGCACCGCATCTGTCACATCCGCAGCGGTCGCCCGTGCCCAACGCGCGGCGATATGCTGATCAGGCCGGATCAGATAAACAGCCGTTGAATGCCCGCCAAGATAGCGCGCCGCCAGCACACCTAACGTGTCTGCATGCGCAGTCTCCATCGCAATGTGGCGCAAGACCAAACCATCCACTTCTGCAATCTGGGGCGCGTCGCAATTTATCGATAGTAAGGCGAACTCATCGCCCAACAGATCGAGCAGGTATCCATCTTCGAAAGGCGCATCCGGACATGGCGCTCCTACACGCGTGCCCGGAACGCCGCTCAGCCGGTCGGGGCCGTTGAGTGGCCCAGTCTCATACACACAAGGCACTGATAATCGCCCTGAATTGACCAAAGAACGCGCGAAGGCGCAGTCTTGTGCCAAATCAAGCACCGCGTTTCGAAATATACCGCTCATCTTTGTTTTCGGGGTGAGAAAGTCGGTCGTGCGGCTAGAGTGAAGAATATTCTCATCGGCTGCTTGAACGCGTTCATCAGAATAGCTGTCAAGCAGAGGCTCCTGTGCCTTGCCCTTCACAACCAACGCCAGCTTCCAGGCAAGGTTGTCTGCATCTTGAACGCCAGAGTTCGCGCCCCTCGCGCCAAAGGGAGAGACTTGATGCGCAGCGTCGCCAGCAAAAAGCAGGCGACCATGGCGAAAGCGCTTCAAACGACGACATTTGAACGTGTAAATCGACGACCATATCAATTCATAGGAAATCTCACTGCCTAACATCGCATCGACGCGCGCGCGGACCTTATCCTCTTGCAGTTCCTGTGCACGATCAATGTCCCAGCCAAGCTGAAAGTCAATCCGCCAAACATCATCAGGTTGTTTGTGCAAAAGCGCTGAGGCACCGGCATTTTCAAAGGGCGGATCAAACCAAAACCAACGCTCGGTCGGGAAATGCGCGCGCATTTTCACATCTGCGATGAGAAAATTGTCTTCGAAAACGCGCCCGTCAAAGCTGAGCCCCATCAACTGACGCAAAGATGAGTGAACGCCGTCGCAAGCAATAACCCAATCCGCAACAACGTGATACTCGCCATCCGGGGTCCCAACAGTCAGTAAAACGGAACTTTCCCCGCAAGAGATGTTAGAGACGGCATTTTTGCCTCTGATCTCAATCGGCGCACCCTGCTGCTGCGCTACACGAATTTGATCGACCAAATACTTCTCAAAATAAGGCTGCTGCAAATTGACGAACGCGGGGCGTCTGTTACCAAGTTCTGGTTGCAAGTCGAATTCAAAAATCTTGTGCTCGCGGTGGAACACTTTGCCCAGGTTCCAGACAATACCCTTATCCACCACCGCCTGTCCCGCACCCAGGCGATCTGCTATTTCCAACGTCCGCTTTGCAAAACAGATCGCCCTGCTGCCCTCTCCCGCGCCTTCGTGATCATCCAAAAGCAAAATGGGGACATCCTTGCGCGACAAATCTAGTGCGACGGATAAACCAACAGGACCACCGCCAACGACGACAACCGGAAAACGCTCCGGGGTCTGCGCATTCTGCGCGTGCACCTTTTGGTAGGGATACAGCGTGAATGCAGTCTTATAGCGTTCGGAAACCATCTAAACCCTTTCTACCAAGCGCCGGAAACTTTCAAAGTTTCCGGCCGTTTTCTTTGCAAGAAAACGGCGCTTAACTGTGCAAAGCATCCCACATCTCACGGTCACGCGCTGCGGTCCAAATGCGCGGATGCTCAATGCCGCGCGCCTCGTCAAAGGCTCGGCTGACATTAAACGGCAGGCAATGCTCGTAAATGGCAAAGTCTTTGAACTTCGGATCACATTCCGCGCGCACTGCAGTCCACGCATCTTTCAGCGTTCCTCCTGCGGCGGCAACGCGCGTGGCTGGCCGATACGTACTTTGAACAAAATCTCGCGTATGTTCAATCGCTTGGCTGACTGCCGTCGCTCCGATTACGGCAGACCCTCGACCGGGCGTGATCGCTGTCGCATTGTAAGCGCTAAGCCGATCAAGAGTATCGCACCAGTCGGCGAAATATCCGTCACCGCAGTAGCAAGCAGAGCGGTCTTCCACGATGTCGCCGGTAAATAAAAGATCAGCATCGGGAACACGTACCACCGCGTCTCCCGCCGTGTGTGCCCTTCCAATATGCTCGATCTCAACGCGACGCTGCCCCAGATAGACAGTCATCTTGCGGCTAAACGTGGTTGTGGGGTAGGTCAGACCGGGAATACTCTCATATCCTTCAAAGAGCCTTGGAAACCGCTGAAATTCACTTTCCCAATCTTCGCGGCCACGTTCAACGACCATCGCGCGCGCTGCATCTGACATGATGATCTGCGCAGCGCCATATGCAGAAGCGCCCAGAACACGCACTGCATGATAATGCGTTAAAACAAGGTGACTGATGGGTTTGTCAGTGACCTCGCGAACTTTGTGAATGACCTTCTTGGCCAAAAGGGGTGTCGCCTGAGCTTCCACGATCATCACGCTATCATCCCCAATAATTACACCTGAGTTTGGGTCCCCCTCGGCGGTGAAGGCCCAGATGTTATCGCCGATCTCATCAAAGGAAATCTGCTTGGCGCTCAGGTCGTCTTGCGAAGCAAAGGTTTTGGACATTTCATATTTCCTTGAATGGCTTTTTCAGTGCAGGCAGCAACGATCCTGCACAATCGCCAAAGCCAATGGTATAGCTTTCGGCCCGCGCAGCGCCGTTCAGCGTAACTGTATCCCCATCATGCAAAAATCCGCGCTGTTCCCCCGTGTGCAAGGTGATCGGCGCTTGCCCTCCCCAGCTAAGCTCCAAAAGAGAGCCGCGGCTTTCCTCTGTCGCCCCAGATATTGTGCCGGAGCCGATCAGATCACCCACCCGCATCGGACACCCTGAGCTGCTGTGATGCGCCAATTGCTGCGCTGCTGTGTAATAGAGCTCTCGGTAATTCGTGCTTGTGATCTGGCTGGCTCTCTTTCCAGCAGGTGCCAGCATCGCCGTCAATTCAATGTCATACGATAGCGGCGCCGGATCTTGGAGATGTGCCAGCAGAGCGACATCGCGTTTCGGGGGTGCGCAGCGAAAGGGCTCCAGCGCTGCTTTCATCACGATCCACGGACCTATGGTTGTTGCCGTCGATTTGGATTTAAAAGGACCCAGCGGCTGATATTCCCATGCTTGTATGTCGCGCGCCGACCAATCGTTGAGCAGGACATACCCGAAAATATGCGCATCCGCCTCTTCAACTGTCAGCGGTCTTTCGCTTGGAGAACCGACGACAGCACCCACTTCAAGCTCGAAATCAAACCGCGCAGAGGGCGCAAACCTCGGCTGGCTTTCGTCCGGGGCTTTGACCTGTCCCCAGGGACGTCGGACTTTCGTGCCTGACACAACCACGGATGAAGCGCGTCCGTTATACCCTATCGGCATGTGGAGCCAGTTTGCTGGCAAAGCATGTTCCGGGCCGCGAAACATCGCCCCAACATTTGTCGCGTGGTGACGGCCTGCGTAAAAATCAGTGAATTCGGCCACCGTGAAAGGCATGTGTAATCGCGCGGCGTGCTGATGAACCAGGAAGGGGGCTAGCTGCGGCTGCGCAGCACTTCCTTCGGCCAACATATCCGTTAACTGCTCCCGTAACTGCGCCCAGATCTTCGCACCTGAAGCCATGAATGCATTCCAGGTCGGCGCCGAAAACGCACCACCAAAATCCAGAATTCCAGCAGCTTCCAACGCCGTAACATCCAGAATGTGATCGCCAATCGCGACACCGCAATGAGCCCGTTGATCAGGGGTTGAAAAAACGCCGCAAGGAAGATTGTTAAGCGGAAAAGGGCATGACGTCGTATTTGCGCTGCTCACCCAGGAACGCCGGAGATAAGTCATGCGCCTTCACTTTTTCCCAGGGGTGCCATCGAATTTCTTTTCCAGGCTGTCCCAACACTCAATGTAATCGTCTTGCAGGGGCGCTTCGTTCCCCGCGAATGCAGTCAGCTGCTGCGGAAAGCGCGTTTCGAACATGAATGACATCGTATTGTCGAGCTTTTCCGCCTTCAGCGAAGCATTTGATGCGCCCTCGAAAGCGTTTTTATCTGGCCCATGAGGGAGCATCATGTTGTGCAAACTGATACCGCCCGGAACGAAACCTTTCGGCTTTGCATCATATTGGCCATAAATATTTCCCATGAGTTCAGACATGATATTCTTATGATACCAGGGGGGCCGAAATGTATCCTCGGCGACCAACCATCTCTCTCGAAAAAGCACGAAGTCGATATTCGCGGTGCCGATCTGCCCTGACGGTGCTGTCAAGACCGTGAAGATAGATGGATCCGGATGGTCGAAAAGAACTGCGCCCACCGGGCAATACGTGCGCAGATCATATTTGACAGGGGCGTAGTTCCCATGCCACGCGACCACATCCAGCGGCGATTGCTTAATCTGCGTCTCATGAAATTGACCGCACCATTTGACGGTGACAGTGGAAACGACCTCGCGATCTTCAAACGCGGCGACCGGCGCTTTGAAATCCCTGGGATTGGCCATGCAATTGGCCCCAATCGGTCCGCGCCCCGGGAGCTCAAATTTTTGACCGTAGTTCTCGCAAACGAAACCACGACACGGTCCATCTAGAACTTCAACTCGGTAGAGAAGACCGCGCGGAAGGAGTGCAATCTCCTTTGGTTCCAAATCGATTACGCCAAGCTCTGTGCAAAATCGCAAACGACCCTCTTGCGGCACGATCAGCAGTTCGCTGTCGGCAGAGAAGAAATACTGGTCGACCATACTTTGGTTGATCAGATAGATATGGCTGGCCATGCCGGTTTGAGTGTTGACATCCCCAGCTGTCGTCATCGTGCGCATCCCAGTGATCCAATTCAGCGCTTCATCACTATGCGGCAGCGGATCCCAGCGATACTGACCGAGCGACGTGACATCGGCCACCACATGCGGAGCGGATTTCCAGTATGGCACGTCAATACGTTTGTATCGATGCGAGTGTTTCACCGAAGGTCGAATGCGGTAGCACCACGTGCGTTCGGGGCGCACGTCGGTGAAGGCGGTCCCGCTCAACTGCTCACCGTACAGCCCATAGTTAACCTTCTGCGGGCTGTTCATGCCCTGCGGCAGCGCACCCGGTAAGGCCTCTGTTTCAAAATCATTCCCAAAACCGGGCATGTACCCCGAATGCGGCCCCGGCAGTGAAGTAGCTTGGATCAACGTCTGTGCACGCGCTTGTTTGTTCATAGCAACCTCCCCTCGGATATAGATCAGCTATCAGTTGCTTTTGTAACTAACAAGGGCGTCACAGGGCGAGCAAGCCTCCCGCGCTTGTGTCGGCCAGAAGGCTGCAGCAGAATGGCTGACGTAAAAGACACGGGGGAAGCCGAAATGAAAACGCTGTTGATTACCCGGCCCCTACCGCAGCGCGTCATCTTGGCCGCCGAAACCTATTTTGATGTGACAATTCGCAATGACAATGCGCCCATGCAAGCGGATGAACTGCAACGGGCGCTGTTAGCCTATGATGCTTTGCTGCCCACGCTCGGCGATCGATTGACCGCCGCGCATTTCAAAGCGGCTGCGCGCTGTCAAATCATCGCGAACTTCGGTGTGGGCTACAACCATATCGATGTGGAAGCGGCACGGGCCGCTGGCATAACCGTGACGAATACGCCGGGCGCGGTAACGGATGCCACAGCGGATATCGCGATGACCTTGATGCTGATGACCTGCCGCCGCGCCGGAGAGGGGGAGCGGCTGGTGCGGTCTGGCCAATGGCGCGGCTGGCATCCGACACAACTTCTTGGCATGCATCTTTCCGGGAAAACGCTGGGCGTGATCGGGATGGGGCGTATTGGGCAGGCCATCGCTAAACGTGCCCAAAGCGGTTTTGGAATGAGAGTGGTTTTCTTCAACCGATCTGCGGTAAACACCGGGGATCCCACCATTCAGCAACTCGACACCTTGCATGATGTGTTGCGCGCTGCCGATGTCGCCGTACTTGCCGTACCCGCCACACCGCAAACCCACCATATGATCGACGCCGAGGCTCTGCGCGCTTTGGGGCCCGATGCGTTTTTGATCAACATTGCCCGAGGGGACGTGATTGACGAGGCCGCGCTTGTCACCGCATTGCAGAGAAAAGAAATAGCCGGTGCAGGTTTAGACGTTTATGAATTTGAACCAAAAGTGCCCGAGGCGCTACGGGCGATGCAAAACGTCACGTTGCTGCCGCATCTGGGCACGTCGGCCCAGGAAGTACGCGAAGAGATGGGGCTGATGGCGGTAAACAATCTCATCGCATTCTTCAAAGACAGGGCACCGCCCAACCGACTTTGATCAAGCAACCCTTGAGCCCTTCACCCACACACCATGGACCAGCGGTGTCATCTCTAGCACGCCAAATCTGACAAGATCAGCGCGCTTGCCCAGTGCAATTTCTCCTCTGTCCGTCAAACCAACCTGCTGCGCGGGCGTCTTGGTGACGGTGGCCATCGCACGCGCCATGTCATGCCAGATCTCTGAAAGCACCAATGAACCCTTTAACAAAGAGGCAGGCACGTAGTCAGAGGAAAGAACATCCAACAGATTTTGCTCGGCCAGCTTCCGCGCGGCGACATTTCCAGAATGCGATCGCCCCCTCACCAGGTTTGGCGATCCTAAAACATTGGCAATCCCACTATCATGGCAGGCAGCAGCGGCATCACTGGTCGTCGGAAACTCTGCCAGGGTGACACCGTGATTTTTGCTGGCCTCAACCTGTTCTCTTGTGGTGTCATCATGGCTTGCAAGGGTGGCACCCAAACGCTGGGCCGCGGCAACGGCGCCTCTTTCATGTTGGCTGCCGTATCGTTTTTGCAGGTCGTACAGAAACTCAATATATTCAGCAAAACCTTCTTTGGGCAGGTTATGCTTGCCACGCACGTAACGCTCAAATTTGTCAAGATCGCGAAACTGACGCTGTCCAGGCGTATGATCCATCAGTGATACGATACCGACCTGATCATCAACGCCAAATTCGTCCAATTCTTCCAGCAATGTCTCGGAACAAACCTCGGCCCGCAGGTGGATGTGGTGACTGATTTTCAAAGCGCCGCGCGCGCCTGTATCAAGGATCTCATCCGCCATTTGACGCGCATACCGACCGTATCTTTTATTGTCATTAGATACGATGGATCCTACCCGAATGGCATCAAAGACGGTCGTGATCCCAGCACCTGCAAGCTCTCTATCATGGGCGACAATCGCTGCGCGGTGTGGCCAGTCAACCTTGGGCCTAGGATGGAAATGACGTTCCAGGTTGTCGGTGTGCAGTTCGATTAACCCCGGGCTCAGATAATCACCCTGGCAGTCAGTAGCTTCTTTGGGCACGGACACACCCTCTGCAATGTCTGCAATCACGCCGTCGCGCATCACAACGCTGCCCTTGATCACACGATCAGACAAAACGACATGCGCATTTGCCAGGATACCATCGCGCATCAGAAAGCTGCTTTTAGAAGGTCTATGTCATGATACTGGGTTGTCATAATACTGGCGCAAGGTGATGAAGCTTCAAAGCCAGCCGCGCGCGCCTCCGACAATGTCCAGCGAAACGCTGCTTTTGAAAAACATGAAACGTGAGCGCGGCGTTGGCCAAGGAACGATTGGCGATTGCACGCGTCAATCTGATAAATCTGTAATTGGTTGACCACGTTGTTTCCTTTTCAAACCGAAGCACATCGCATGCCGACGCGATGTGAACATCTCATAGGGAAGATCGCTGCCGAGGGGTAGCTGAACTGTTATCGTATTGGGGAGCAGATATCGAACCAATCAAACCGTCGTTTTTTATCACACGTGCCTACCGGCTGAAAAGTCTCAAGCATCATGGTCTAACGGGCAAGCGCGTGGATTGTATCACACGCAAGGCCATGCTTTCTGTGATTGACAGATCGTCTGCTCTGATATCACAGCTCGAAAAATCATGAGATCAAAGCCATGCTTGCTTATCATGAGCCGCATGGTCGAATGCGTTCGAAAAACCTGCTAGGGACAGACTGTGTATTGACAACATGGCGCTGTGTCTGACTTGGGGCGTCTTCACACGTGATCTTGCTCGTGCCTATCGGATGATCAAGGGCATTCGCGCGGGCATCGTGTGGGTAAATACCTACCGTGCGGTAAGCCCAATGGCCCTTTTTGGCGGACATGGGCTAAGCGGTCGTGGCAGAGAAAGCGGGATCGCAGCAGTGCTCAATTTCACCGAGACCAAATCCGTGTGGTTGCGCACAAGCGATGAAACCATTCCAGACCCGTTTGTCATGCGATAAAGCCTTCAGCCTCAAAGCTAAGACCCATTACCCAAACCGATTTAGTGCCAGTAAGGGCGGGGAATGGCGCCAGCCAACGGCCTCTGTTGAGCGGGTGAGTGATAGAGAAATGGTGTATCAGGTTGACCGCCTGATGCTGTAAAGTCTTTACACTTTAAGTTGAAGCCCCGTTCGCTGCCTCTCCCTTCAGCCCTATGCGAAAAGGGTTGCAAGATATCTCAAGTTAAATTCGAAACGCTTTGGTTGAACATTGGCATGCGGCAAACAAGTTACGCGTGCGAGGGTGCTGGCCCCAAGGACAATCTGAGCATCAATGACGTATCCAGGCAAACCGACCCGCCATCATGCGTCCCCTCAATCATCTCGACCAACGTCCGTGCAGCGATGTTCCCCATCCGACGATGCGGAACATGCACCGTGGTCAGTCGCGGGGTTATGACTTGCGCCAATTCGATATCGTCAAAACCGGTTACAGAAACGCGTGTGGGAATATCTATCCCCATCTCTGACGCGCGTTTGATCACCCCTGCGGCAAGAACATCATTTCCGCACAGGATTGCCGTCGGCGGGTGGGCATGACGCATAAGTGCCTCAAATGCACGACCGCCACTTTCAATGCTGTAGGTCGTTTCGATGACAGGCACTGAGCACGGTTCAAGGCCGGTATCCCGAAGCGCCTGATGAAATCCTTCGACCCGGTGGCGCGCGCGATCATTGTCAAAAGTTGCGGCAGATACGATCGCGATGTCACGATGACCTCTGAGGCAAACGGCTTGCGCCACATCATATGCCGCCCGTCGGTTGTCGAAACCTACGTAGGGGAACGGGCTGTCTTGGGCAAAGTTCCAGGTCAAAACAGTCGGCACGCGTCGATTTTGCAAGAACGTGTAAACATCGGGATCACGGTCCTGTCCGATTAAGAAGAGCCCATCTGCACCGCGTCCTATCAGAGAACGAATTTGCGCAGCTTCGATGCGGGGGCTGTAAGAACTGCTTGAGACCAGCAGCGTGTAGCCCATGTCGCTTAGCGCTTCCTGCAGAGCCTGCAAGCCGCGCGCAAAGATCGCGTTCTCCATCGTCGGCACGATTGCACCGATGATAAAGGACCGGTTCACCGCCATCACTCGCGCGCCAAAGTGTGGTGTATAACCAAGTTGATCAACGGCGTGCATTACTTTCGCGCGCGTCTTTTCCGAAACTTTTTGAGGCGTGTTCAAACAGCGCGACACGGTCGCGGTAGAAACCCCAGCCGCTTTCGCGACATCTTCCAGTCTTGGCGCAATGGGTGCTGAAGCCATAGCCGCGACACTTTCAAATTTCAGTTATTGAATATGTTAATTTGAGAAACCAAAAAATGCACAGAGAAAATGTAAGCGCTTGCATTTTATGCTGTTTCGCGCGTAACTGCGCATCACCAGACGGTCTGACACTGGTATCAGCAACCTTTAGGATTGTGCGGGAATGACACGCGAGTATCTGAAAAAAGCGACGCTTACCGCCGCCTCTCATGCTTCAGAGGTGCATGAGACGGTGCGACGGATCCTATCGGAAATTGAGGAGGGAGGAGACGCAAAGGCGCTTGAATATGCCGCGAAGTTTGATCGCTATGCAGGTAATGTCATGCTTGATGCGGATGAGATTGCTGCAGCGGCAGACAAAGTTCCCGACCAGTTGAAACAGGATATTCAGTTCGCCCATGACAATGTGAGACGCTTTGCTGAAAAACAGAAATCCACTGTCGCAGACGTTGAGCTTGAAGTCGTTCCAGGGTTGATCGCAGGGCAAAAGGCAATCCCTGTCGATGCGGCGGGGTGCTATGTACCTGGGGGCCGATACAGCCACATCGCTTCCGCAATCATGACTGTGACCACAGCGAAAGTCGCCGGTTGCAAACACATCACAGCCTGTTCTCCACCCCGGCCCGACGTTGGGGTGGCACCGGCGATCATCTATGCCGCGCATTTATGCGGGGCAGACGAAATAATGGCGCTTGGTGGTGTTCAGGGGGTTGCTGCGATGACGTTCGGTCTTTTCGGCTTGCCAAAGGCGAACATACTCGTGGGGCCCGGCAATCAGTTCGTCGCGGAAGCCAAACGCATTTTGTTCGGTCGTGTTGGGATCGACATGATCGCAGGGCCAACCGACAGTCTCATCCTCGCAGACGGTGACGCCGATGATCTTATCGTTGCGACAGATTTGGTGAGCCAGGCAGAGCACGGCTATAATTCACCCGTTTGGCTGGTGACCGACAGCCGCGATCTTGCCGAGCGTGTCATGGCGATTATACCGAAACTGATCGACGATTTGCCGGAAGTGAATCGAGAGAATGCCACCGCGGCTTGGCGCGATTATGCGGAAGTAATCCTTTGTTCAGACCGGGAGGAGATGGCGGCAACCTCGGATGCGTATGCGCCTGAACATTTAACCGTCCAAGCCGCAGACACGGACTGGTGGCTCAAGCGGCTCACCTGCTATGGATCGCTGTTTCTTGGTGAGGAAACCACCGTTTCTTACGGCGACAAAGCGGCAGGAACCAACCATGTGCTACCAACATCGGGCGCGGCGCGGTATACGGGTGGTCTTTCTGTGCACAAGTATATGAAGATCGTCACTTGGCAAAGGGCAACGCGCGATGGATCCAAGTCTGTTGCGCAAGCAACCGCAAGGATATCCCGATTGGAAGGGATGGAAGGGCATGCACGATCAGCGGATGTGCGGCTTGCCAAATATTTCCCAGGCGAAAACTTTAATCTGTCCGCCGATGCGTAATGCACCCGGAGGCATGGTGCAGAAAATCGGCGCCACAGCAAACACGAGGCGGTTCATGTGAAAGCCTTGGTGTATGACGGTCCACAAGAGATGTCTTACCGAGACACGGCCATGGCACGGGCACGCGCCGGTGAAGCATTGGTCGAGATTGAGGCGGTTGGCATCTGCGGCTCCGATATGCACGCATTTCTTGGCCATGATGCGCGGCGACCTGCACCTCTTATTCTGGGTCACGAAGCGGCCGGAACTGTAAGAGGCGGCGCTCTTGACGGACGACGCGTCACCATCAACCCACTGGTCACTTGCCAAAGCTGTGTGGCCTGCGGTGAAGGGCGCGAAAATTTGTGCCCCGACAGACAAATTATTTCCATGCCACCGCGCGAAGGCGCATTTGCGCAATACGTCGCGATCCCCCGGCAGAATTTGGTGGACGTGCCCGATCATGTCTCTCTTAGTAAAGCGGCGCTTGCTGAACCCTTGGCGGTTGGCTGGCATGCAGCACGTCTTGCCACCTCAGTACTGCATGGGAGCTCTCAGAAACCCGCACTGGTGATAGGTGGCGGCGCGATCGGTCTTGCATCAGCGCTGTGTCTTGACGCTATGGGTTTTGCCGACGTCACGATTTGCGAACCAAACCCCGAACGTGCAGATTTCTTGAAAACCACATGCAGCGCGCGGGTCATCACGGTGGCAGAGGGTGCATTTGACTTGATTATCGACGCGGTCGGCCTGTCAATGACGCGCCAAACCGCCTCAAATTACGTGCGCCCAGGTGGTGTCATCGCGCACATCGGATTGGCCGAGGACTCTGGCGGTTTGGACATCCGCCGCATGACACTGCAAGAGGTTACTTTCATCGGGACCTATACCTATACGCGTGATGATTTTCGCGACACGGCCCATGCAATTTTTGAAGGCCGGCTTGGCCCTTTGAATTGGTGCGAACACCGGTCTTTATCCGAGGGCCCTGTGGCCTTTAAAGAGCTGCAAGCAGGTCGCGTCGCAGCCCCCAAGATCATGCTGCACCCATAGCCGGTAATTTCACAGCGTCATTCAAAGCTTAACAGCAGTCAAAAAGGTAAGATAATCATGAACATCGACAAAAAGATCGCAGATGATCTTGTCGCGAATGAGGTGTCGTTTGTCACAACAGTGCCCTGCAAGCAGCTTGCCGGTGTCATCGATGAGATCGAAAACCGAGACGACATTTTTCATATCCCCTCCAACAAAGAGGATGAAGGCATGGGCCTATGCGCCGGAGCCTGGATGGGCGGGAAACGCCCCGCGATCATCATGCAGAACACAGCAATCGGTGTAACGATCAATACGCTGACCACGCTGATCCAATACTACCGGATGCCTTTGCCAATGCTGATTTCGTATCGTGGAGAACTGCGCGAGCCCGTCGCTTGCCAGGTTGAGATGGCGGTGCATACCAAAGCGCTGCTCGCCCAGCTAAATATTCCGACCTACCACTTCCACTGGGAAAAGGATGTGGCGGAGTTCGACAATATCCTCAAATACACCTTCATGTGCAACAAACCCGTCGCGATCTTAACAGACGCAAACTTCTGGGGAGGCTACGGCGACCAATGATCCGTTCTGAAATTCTAAAAGACATCGCCCCAATTCTGCGCGACCATCTGGTCGTCTGTAACATCGGCATACCCAGTCAGGAACTTCATGCGATCGATGACCAGCCAACAAACTTTTACATGCTGGGCACTATGGGGCTTGCATCCTCTATCGGTCTGGGTCTGGCCTTGGCGCAGCCAAAAACCGTGATTTCGATTGATGGCGATGGGTCCGTTTTAACGAATTTGGGGACGCTTCCCACGATCGCGAATAATCCCGCAAAAAACTACATTCTGATGATCATCGACAATGGTTCATATGGTTCCACTGGTGATCAGCCCACTTATACGGGGAAGAAAACATCGCTCGCTGGGATGGCACGCGCGGCGGGATGCGAGAATGTTCTCGAAGTGCAGGATGTTGACACTGGAAAAGAGCTTAAAGCCGCGATTGACGCGGGTGAGATGACAATCCTCGTGGTCAAATGCGACAGTGGTAATGCGAAAATGCCCGTGATCACCATGGATCCTGTGGTAATAAAAGACCGCTTTATGACAGCAGTAAAGTCTTAACACCGCGGCAGCGCGGAATCTGGGATGCCCCCTTTAAAGCATTCGGCTTTAAATCTGATACAACCGTTCCCTATCACCGTATTGCTCAACAGGCACTGTTGGACCGCGCCGTTCCGCCCCCACGGGGCGGCGTGATCGCGCCACCCCCCGGACCGGCGCTGTGTCGGTTAGAGCTACTTATGTCAGGTTTAAGGTCGGATGCTTTTAAAGAAAAGTGCATTCCACAGCCTTCTAAAATTGACAAAAGCGAAAGCGCATCAGGTCGGTCATCATTCGTCGGATCACTCCTCCGCTCAAGAACGCTACGTCATCACCTTCTTTGCGGAACGAAGTTCCGACCAGCGGGATTGGCAGCAGCCTGAAACCCGCCTAATCTGTTCTTTGAGCATCGAAGGTAAGCAAAGAAAGGTGCTCATCTGGGAGGACACAGCATGCAGACCACGCGAGCGATGACGCCGGAAGAGGCCGTGCGCCACGTGGTTGAAACAAACCCCACTTTTTCGGTTGAGGAAACTGTGGTGCGAGGCGTGCAGTTGCGGGCTTTCAAAAACATCCCGACAAATGTTCCCAAGCTTCTTGAGGCGGGATGGTCAGCGCACGGTGAAGGCGCGCTGGACTACCTTGCTTATGAGGGTGAGACGCTCACGTATCAGGCGTTCAGGCAACATGTCTATCGCATGGCGCACGCAATGCGCGACACCTTTAGGCTGCAGCAGGGAGACCGCATCGCAATTGCCATGCGCAACTATCCAGAACTGCTCGTCATGGTTCTGGCCATATCGTCCATCGGCGGGACAGTCGTTTTCCTGAATGCCTGGTGGACAACGGAAGAGCTAGACTATGCTCTTAAAGACAGTGAAGCAAAGGTCGTTTTTGCCGATGGGCCGCGCCTTAAACGGCTTGAACCTTTGCAAAGTGATCTTGGTCTCACTTTGGTTGGCGTGCGCGATGCAGAAGGCCAGAGCAATTATTCTTATCGTGCGTTAAGAGACAACGCCCTATCGGACACCGCGCCAGATGTCTCAATCGACACGGATGACGATTTCGCCGTAATGTATTCATCGGGCACAACGGGTCATCCTAAGGGTGTGGTGCAAACACACAGAGGTGCCGTCAATTCCGTTTACAGTTGGCTTCTCCAAGCGGCGATCGCGCCTTTGGTAGATCCACCCGCAGAAGGGGCGCCGCCCGCACCGCGACCCTCCGCTTTGGTTGTTACACCGCTTTTTCATGTGACCGCGACGCATCCCATGTTTTTGCTCAGCCTACCCGCAGGCGCAAAGATCACTTTGATGCACAAATGGGACCCGGTGCAGGCCGTGCATTTAATGCGCGATAATGACATCACGCGGTTTCTGGGCGTCCCGACACAGTCTGCCGAACTCATGGAGGCGGCAAAGCGCCTGGGGGAAAGCCTGCCGAAAATGGATTTTCTTGGTGCGGGCGGTGCAAAGCGCCCTGCCGCACAAGTGGCGCAACTGGCGAAGGTTTTTCCCAACGCAGGTATCGCTACCGGCTGGGGGATGACCGAAACAAACGCCCTAGGGATAGGGTTGGTTGGCGATGAGTATAAAAAACGCCCCGAGGTGGCTGGCAAACTTCACCCGCCGGTCCAAGAACTTCAAATCATCGACGATCAGGGCAACCCGTTGCCGAATGGCACGATGGGTGAGATTGCGGTGAAAGGACCGCAGATCATGCGGTGTTATCTAAATAAGCCTAAGGCGACAGCAGAAGCGGTTCAAAACGGCTGGCTGCGCACGGGTGACCTGGGTGTGGTCGATGACGAAGGCTACATCACCATCCTAGACCGCAAGAAAAACATCATCATTCGTGGCGGTGAAAACATCGCCTGTTTGGATGTTGAAGGGGCGCTGCATCGGCACCCGGATGTGCTGGAGGCTGCCGCATTCTCAGTCCCTGATGAACGGCTTGGTGAAACGGTGGGTGCAGCCGTTGTGCTGCGCGGTGGTTGCGCGCTAACGCGCGATCAGATGGCCGAATTTCTCTCTCCGCATCTCGCTCATTTCAAGATCCCGACACATCTGTGGGTCCAGCATGAACTGCTAGCACGTGGCGCGACGGATAAGATTGACCGCCGGGCGATCCGCGCGATGTGTCTGAACAATCAAGAGGCTCAGGTATGAAAACCCCAACAGAAGAAGAAATCGGCGCCTACATCGCCGCCGCAGGTGCCGCGGCTTGGCAAGTGCCGGGGCTGTCTGACAACTTAACGCTGCGACCGGTAAACAGCGTGGGTATCATCGGCGCAGGTACCATGGGCGGTGGGATTGCAATGAATTTCGCTACCGCTGGCATACCGGTGAAGATCGTTGAAACAACGCAGGAAGCGCTCGATCGGGGTCTGAGCGTCGTGCGCGGTAACTACCAACGCTCTGCGGATAGAGGGCGTTTTCCTCAGGACGAGGTTGAGGCGCGCATGAACCGATTTGAGGGGCGGCTTTCAATTTCGGATCTCGCTGACTGCGATCTGATCATCGAAGCGGTGTTTGAAGATATGGACCTCAAGCGCAAAGTCTTCACACAGCTAGACGCCGTAATGAAGCCAAATGCGATACTGGCGACCAACACCTCGGCGTTGAACATCGACGAAATTGCGTCGATGACAAAAAGGCCCCAGGATGTGATCGGACTGCACTTCTTTTCACCCGCAAACGTGATGAAACTGTTAGAGATTGTACGCGCCAAACACACGGCTGATAACGTGGTCGCGACCTGCATGAGCTTGGCGAAAGACATCAATAAAATTGCCACGCTCGTCGGCGTCTGCCCTGGCTTTGTCGGCAATCGCATCCTGTTTGCCCGCCAGAAACAGGCGAACAAACTCGTCTATCAGGGTGTTATGCCCTGGGACGTGGATGCAGCCTTCAATGCCTTTGGGCACAAGATGGGGCCATTTCAGATGATGGATCTCGCAGGGCTCGATATCGGCTGGTCCAAAGGCGCCAAAACAGAAAGCCCCATCCGCGATGCTCTTTGCGAAATGGACCGCCGCGGTCAAAAAACCAAAGCAGGTTACTATGACTATGACGAAAATCGCCATCCGGTGCCTTCTGAAATCACGGCTGGAATTATCCGAGATATTACCGGATCGACACCGTCGCGCATGAGCGCGGATGAGATCATTGAGACCTGTGTTTTTCCAATGATCAACGAGGCGGTGAAAATTCTCGAAGAGAATAAAGCGCAACGTCCGTCGGACATTGATGTCGTTTGGCTCAACGGCTACGGCTGGCCGGCTGACAAGGGTGGCCCGATGTTTTTCGGTGACATGGTCGGCGCAGCAACCGTACTGACGCGGATGGAAAAACTGGGCGCGGAAGATGACGAATTTGCGCCCGCAAAAACCTTGCGCGAACTGGCCACAGCAGGTGGTAAGTTTACCGATATTGATACCGGAGGGTTGAAGGTATGAGCTACGAATTCATCACAGTCGAAAAGCAGGGCCATATCCTGTTGGTGACAATGAACAGACCCGAAGTTTATAACGCGGTGCATGTAAATATGCACAATGAGATGGCCGACTGCTGGGATGAGTTTGCAGCCGATCAAGAGCTCTGGGTGGCTGTTTTGACCGGTGCAGGGGACAAGGCTTTCTCGGCTGGAAATGACTTGAAAGCCACGGCAGCAGGTGGATCAAAGAAAGAAATGACATCCACCGGCTTTGCAGGGCTGTCTGCCCGTTTCGATCTGGAAAAACCGATTATCGCCGCTGTGAATGGATTTGCCATGGGCGGAGGGTTTGAAACAGCACTTTCGTGTGACATCATCCTTGCTTCCGAAAACGCGAAATTCGCTTTGCCTGAAGTGAAAGTGGGTTTCTTTGCCGCGGCCTCGGGCGTGCAGCGACTGTCCCGCTATATTGGGCGTCTTGCTGCACAAGAAATGATATACACAGGACGTACCATCAGCGCTTTGGAAGCGCTCGAAATGGGGTGCGTTAACGAGGTGCATCCGCATGAAGAGCTGATGCAGAAAGCGATGGAAAAAGCCGAGATGCTCTGCGGCGTTTCCCCTTCTGCAGTGAAAGCGTCTAAGCGCGTGCTTAACGACATGTATCGGCGCGACGGTATGGCCGAGAGCATTGGGTTCTCCCGACAGGTATTAGGAGACTTATCCAAAACGGAAGACTTCAAAGAGGGCGTGAACGCCTTCGTGGAAAAACGTGCCCCCCAGTGGGTAAACAAGTAATTCTGCCAAGAGGACGTATAGATGTTTGACAGCACCGCACCGCAAAGCCTGAATAATTTAGAGATGTCAGAGGAGGCAAAGCCGCTTTTGAATGCCGTGATCAAACACATCCGCGAAAACGTGGATCCGATCACGGAAGAATTTCACCGACTAGGCGATGCACAAGAAAATCGCTGGTCCTATCATCCGCGCCAACTTGAGCTGTTAGAAGGTGCAAAGCAAAAGGCGCGTGAAGCAGGTCTGTGGAATTTCTTTTTGCCCAATGCACAGACCGGCGAGGGGCTGTCAAACTTGGACTACGCTTATATCGCTGCCGAGCTTGGCAAGAACCCGCTCGCCTCAGAAACGTTGAACTGTTCTGCACCGGACACCGGGAACATGGAAGTGCTGGAAAGAATCGGCACGCCTGAGCAGAAAGAACAATGGTTGAGGCCGCTGCTTGCTGGAGAGATCCGATCAGCTTTTGCCATGACAGAACCGGACGTGGCGTCATCAGATGCCAAGAACATTTCAACCTCGGCCGTGTTGGAAAATGGTGAATGGGTCATCAACGGAGAGAAATACTACATCTCAGGTGCAGGCGATCCACGCTGCAAAATCATGATCGTCATGGTCAAAACCTCACCAGAGGCTGAGCCGTTCCGGCAGCAATCCCAGATCCTCGTGCCGATAGATACGCCAGGCGTAGAGATCTTAGGCCCGATGCATGTTTTCGGGCATGACGATGCGCCACACGGACACATGCACATCAAATTTACCGATGTGCGCGTGCCTGAAAGCAACATTCTGTGGGGTGAGGGCCGTGGCTTTGAGATTTCGCAGGTGCGGTTGGGACCTGGGCGCATCCACCACTGCATGCGGTCTATTGGTCAGGCAGAAAAAGCGCTTGATCTGATGATCGAACGCGGTCTGTCGCGTGTGGCCTTTGGCAAAAAGATCGTCGATCTGGGCAAGAATATGGAAACCATATCCCGCGCTAAAATCGAGATTGAATCCATGCGTCTGCTGGTCTTGAAAGCGGCAAAGGCTATGGATGTTTTGGGCAACAAAGAGGCCCGCATCTGGGTCAGCATGATCAAGGCGAAGGTGCCAGAGCAAGTCTGCGACATTATCGATCAAGCAATGCAGGTGCATGGTGCCACGGGCATCAGCCAGTGGTCCCCGCTGTCGCAGATGTATGCCCAGCAGCGCACCTTACGATATGCCGATGGCCCAGACGAAGTACATCATCATGTAATCGCACGAAACGAGGTCAGAACATATCAAGACAGCAACTCCCGTCAGTCAGCGGCGAAGGCTGAGAATAAAGCGCGGGGCGCTGCGGGATTCATGGGATGAAGCTATTTGATCTAACCGGGAAAGTCGCGCTGCTGACAGGCGCATCCAAAGGAATGGGGCTTGCCATGGCAACAGCTATGGCTGATCACGGTGCCACGGTGGTGATTTCAGCGCGCAAGCAGGACCAACTTGATCGCGCCGCAGAAGAAATTAACAGTCGTGGCAACGGGAAAGCTTTTGCTGTCAGTTGCAACATTGGCTCCAAAGAGCAGCTCCAAGCTTTGGTGGATCAAACGCACGAGCTTGCCGGACCCATCGACGTTGTGATTGGGAACGCGGGGGTTAATCCGTTCTATGGGAAAACCTCGCAGATTCCCGATGAGGCTTACGAGAAAACGATGGCGGCAAATGTGCAATCAAACCTTTGGCTCGCCCAGATGGTAGCACCGGACATGGTGGAGAAAGGCAATGGTTCCATGGCCTTCACATCGTCCATTGGAGCCTTTAAAGCATCGACGATGCTTGGCACCTATGGGATGTCAAAGCTGGCGTTGATCGGTTTGGTACGCAACCTTGCAGCGGAGTTTGGGCCCAAGGGCATACGCTTTAATGCGATCTGCCCAGGGCTTGTAAAAACCGAATTTGCACGTGAACTTTGGGACAATCCGGATGTCGCGAACCGCGTCATAGAGGATGTCCCCTTGCGTCGTCTGGGTGAGCCGGAGGATTTTGAAGGGCTGGCTGTGTTCCTAGCATCGGACGCCAGCAAATACATGACCGGCCAGGCTTTAACCGTCTGCGGCGGCTCAAGCATGTGGGCATGAACTATGGACCTAAAGGATAAGATCTGCGTCGTCACGGGTGCGGCCAGCGGGATCGGGCTTGCGCTTTGTCGCGCCTTTGCTGCGGAGGGTGCGAAACATGTTGTATGCGTCGACAAAAACAGCGATGGCGCCGCCGCTACTGCTGCAGAAGTGGGCGGTACATCCTTTGGCGTTGATGTCGCGCAAGAGGCTGAGATTACAAGGATGATTGACGCCGTCGAAAACGACATCGGCGCGATCGACCTGTTTTTCTCAAACGCGGGGATCGCTGTGGGCGGTGGGATGGACACAACCAACGAAGACTGGCAGCGCGTCTGGGATGTGAATGTGATGTCGCACGTTTGGGCGTCGCGGCATCTAATCCCGCTGATGACAGCGCGAGGCGGCGGATATCTGCTGAGCACGTCCTCAGCCGCAGGTCTGCTCAATCAGGTTGGCGCGGCCTCTTACGGCGTGACAAAACACGCGGCTGTCGGCCTTGCCGAATGGCTTGCGATAAGCCACCGGGATGACGGCATCAAGGTGTCGGTGCTTTGCCCGCAAGCGGTGCGAACGGAAATGACCCGAGGACATGAAGACCACGTCGCAGCAATCGATGGTATGATGGAGCCCGAGGATGTTGCGCAGTTCTGCGTCGATGCTATCCGAGAAGAAACATTCCTTATCTTGCCGCATTCAGAGGTCGGCGTATACATGAAAAATAAGACCGACAACTATGAAAGGTGGATCGGCGGGATGCGCAAGCTCAACCGTCGGTTCGGCAGCAAGCCACTGTAAAGGAGCCGCCGAATGATCGGATATGTCACCATTGGGGTCAGCGACCTGCCCCGCGCCAAGGCGTTCTACGAAGGAATTTTCGCAGACAAGGGGGCCAAGTTCATCTGGGACCTCGGGCGCATTCACTTTATGTCAGTGGGCCGGGACAAACCAATGCTGGCGATCTGCGAACCCTACGACAAAAACGATCCGGTGCCGGGCAATGGGGTAATGGTGGCCTTCACCGCCGAAAGCAAGGAAGAGGTGGATATGCTCTATGACAAGGCGATTAGACTTGGCGCAACCTGTGACGGTGCCCCGGGCCAGCGCGTTCCAGATCGATTTTACGGTGCCTACGCGCGGGACCCGGATGGGAATAAGATTTGCTTTTTCATTTTTGCTTGATGCGCTAGGCTTTCGGCCGGTGGGGGATTGAACAAGGCGCATCCATGATTGGCCGGATATGTCGTTCGATTGTGATAACGCTGGTGGTCGGTCTGCTTGCAGCCTGTTCTCCACGCGGCGCAATCGGGTTTGGCGATGCACCGCCTGACGCCATTCAACAGCAAGTCTGGGTCGCTCAATTTCGGTCTCAAGAAGATCCTCGACCGGGCGATCAAACACCTCCCCGCCCCGATCAACTGCGGTTTGAAAACTACGTGATATCAATACCGCCCGGCCACCAGACAGGACAGATCGAATGGCCACGCGGGAAACCCAATGGTGCAACTGATTTTGTTACCGTATCACGCACCGACATTGCCGCTGTCAGTGCCTTTGCATCAAATATTGCAAAGGCAGATCGTCAGAAAACAGGAACGACGCTTCTTTTCATTCATGGCTATAATAACACCCATGGTGAGGCGGTTTACCAGGGGGCACAACTTGCCCATGATTTTGACGTCCCCTCGCCAGTCGTCGTGTTCTCTTGGCCATCTGCGGGGCAAACCGCAGGATACCTTTACGACCGCGATAGCGTGTTGATTGCGCGAGATCAGCTTGAGGAAGTGATCATCGCGCTCAGCCGGCAGTCAGATCGCAGGCTAGAGATTGTGGCGCACTCGATGGGCAATTTCTTGATCATGGAGACGCTTCGGCAGATTGAAAAAGCGGGCCGCTTTGACATCAAAAGGCACATCAAGTCTTTGACGATGGTTTCGCCTGACATCGATGGGGAGCTTTTCTATACGCAAGCCTCTTACCTGTCTGACTTGCCGCAGGAATCGGTGATCCTGGCGGCAAGGCAAGACATTGCTTTGCGGGTTTCAGCTTGGCTAACTGGACGCAGTAATCGGCTCGGCTCTGCAACGGATCGCGTCGCGGTGAAAGATCTGCCGATAACCGTTGTCGATACCAGCGACCTTTCAGACGGTGGATTTAGTCACAAGATACCCTTTAGTTCGATACGCGCAATTGAACTGATTAAAATGCTCGACCCACGCATCCGCCAAGCAGGTGCCGTGACAGATCGCGTCATCAGGCTCGTTGATGAAAGATAAAGCATCCTTTCTTGAACCTAAGACACCTTGCCCAAACCGACTGAGCGACGCCCCACGGGACCGGAACAGCGCGGCCCAACAGAAGCTGTTAGGCGGGAAGGTGATAGGAAAAGGGTCGTATCCGGTTTAAGGCCGAATGGATTAGAGCATTTCGAGTTAAACCTGGATCACTTGTTCGCTGCCTCTCCCTGCGGTCGAACGCGAAAAGTGATAAATGATGGCTCAAGTTAAACTCGAAAAGCTGTAGCGCATGTTTCTTTAAACGGGTCTATGGCGTTTTGTCCGCTTCAGATTTCAGCGGCCGCATCAACCCTTCTTGAGCGACACTCGCCACGCGTTCACCGTTTTGGCTGTAAATTGCCCCCCGGTTGAACCCGCGCGCGCCACCCGTCCATGGGGCATCAAGGGCATAAAGGTGCCAGTCGGCAAAATCTATCGGTTTGTGAAACCACATCGCGTGATCAAGGCTCGCAGTCATCACCCGACCCTGAAACCACGTCAAACCATGAGGGCGCAGCGATGATCCAAGCAGGTTCATATCCGACGCATAAGCAAGCAAACAGTGCTGCATTTCCGAGCTTTGCCCAACAGCATCGGGCATGCGAAACCAAAGATGATTTTCATCACCGACCTTTTCGGGCGTGAAAAAGTCACGCGGTGCAACCTCGCGCAGTTCGATGGGGCGGGCGCGCAGGAAATCCTCCCGATATTTTTCGGGGATGTGATTAACAAACTTGTTGCGCAATTCGGTGCGGGTGGGCCAGTCCTCTGGTGCGCCGATCTTAGGCATCGGATGTTGATATGCGGGGCCGTCTTCTGTGATGTGGAAGGATGCAGACATGTTGAAGATCTGCTTGCCATGTTGGATCGCCACAACCCTGCGCGTGGTAAAACTGCCGCCGTCCCGCGCACGGTCCACCTGATAGATGACGGGGATTTCAGGGTCCCCCGGCCGGATAAAGTAGGCATGCAAACTGTGACATAGACGGCCCGGCACCGTGCGATAAGCGGCCATCAGCGCCTGTGCGATGACGTGGCCGCCAAAAATGCGGGTCGTGGTTTCGCCGCCTGACCCAATGCCGCGAAAAAGATCGACTTCAAGCTGTTCAATATCCAGCAGACTGAGAAGATCTTCACCGGGAGTGTTCACGTCATCGCTTTCGCGTAGGTCACAAAGAAATCAAAGCTTGCTGGGTTGGCCATGCTATCGCGGTTAACGACCTTGGCCGGGTCGCCGCCAAGCAACAGCTTTTTTACCGGAACTTCAAGTTTTTTGCCAGACAGGGTGCGGGGAACCTCGGCGATTTCGATGATCGCGTTGGGTAGAAATCGCGCAGAGACCTGGGAGCGGATGGCGGCGTTGATTTGATCTTTCAGCTTATCATCAAGGGTGTAGCCAGGCGCGGGAACGACGAAAAGCGGCATGAAGCTTTCACGGCCCAAATATTCGAGATCGACGACCAGGGCATCGAGCACCGCGTCGAGCCCCTCGACCGCCTGATAGATCTCCGCGCTGCCCAAGCGCAGACCCTTGCGATTGATCGTGGCGTCGGAGCGGCCGTAGATGACGCTCGCGCCTTTGTCGTCGATGGCGATCCAATCACCGTGCCGCCAAATGCCGGGATAGTCAGCGAAATAGCTGTCATGCAGGCGGCTACCATCCTCATCGCCCCAGAAAAAGAGTGGCATGGAGGGGAGCGGTTCGGTGCAGACCAATTCGCCCACCTCGTTGGTCAAGTCGTTGCCTGAGGGGTCAAAGGCACGGACGGCATTGCCCAATGCGCGGCACTGCATTTCACCCGCGACGACGGGCATGGCCGGATTGCCGAGGACGAAGGCCCCAGCCAGGTCGGTTCCGCCAGAAATCGGTGCGAGCCATTGGTCGGCTTTCACGTCGCGGTATATCCAATCGTAAGTGTCGCTGGACAGCGGAGAGCCGGTGGAGCCGAGAGAGCGGAGGGCGCCCAAATCAACGGTTTCGCGCGGGGTCACGCCTGCTTTCATGCAGCTGCTGAAGAAAGCCGCGCCAGCGCCGAAATACGTAAGCTGTTCGTGCGCGATAAACCGCCAGACCACATTCATGTCCGGATGATGCGGCGCGCCGTCATAAAGCGCCACCGTTGCCCCCTGCCCCAACGCCATCCATTGGGCGTTCCACATGATCCAACCCGAGGAAGTGAGCCAACAAAAGCGATCCGTATTCGTTATGTCGTGATGGAGCGATTGTTTATTCGCCTCTAGCACGATCCCCCCATGACCATGCACAATGGGCTTTGGATTGCCTGTGGTGCCAGAAGAATAGACGATCCAAAGCGGATGACCGAAGGGGACTTGAGTAGAGCTATAAGGCGCATCCGTTTCGGTCAGGCTGTCCCAGGCGATATGGCCGTCCGGCAGCGGGCCAATGACGGGCAAGGTGATGTGGTGGGTCACGCTCGGTAGACCGGCAGCGATCTCGGCCAGGATGTCGCGGCGGTCGATGGTTTTGCCTGCGTGGACATAGCCGTCTTGGGTGATCAGCACCTTCGGTTCGATTTGCCTAAACCGGTCGAGGATAGCGACATGGCCCATGTCAGGCGCGCAAAGCGACCAGATCGCGCCAAGGCTGGCGCTGGCCAAGAACGCGATCAGCGCGGTTTCGGTGTTGGGCAAGATAGCAACCACGCGGTCGCCCTGGATAACACCCATGCTGCGCAAGTTGTGCGCCACGCTGGCAACCTTGGCTTGGAGTTCGCCCCAGGTAAGCGTGCTGCGGCCAAAGGTTTCAGACTGCACGATCAGGGCAAGATCCCCCGGCCGACCTTCGGCATGGCGCAAAATGCTGTCGGTGTAGTTCAGCATTGTTCCCGGGCACCAGTCAGCACCCGGCATCTGTCGTTTGGTTAAGAAGTCTTTGGGGGGGACACTGGCGCGAATGTCAAAATAGTCCCAGATCGCGGCCCAGAAGGCATTGAGGTCTGACACACTCCACCGCCACATCGCGTTGTAGTCTTCAAAGTTCAGACCGCGCGTATCACTCAAAAACCGCTCAAACTGCGCCATCGTGCTGGTAGCCGCCCGTTCGGGCGACGGAGTCCAGAGTACCTTGCCGCTCACATCAACGCCCCATGCACCAAAGCCTTAAACTGGGCGCGGTTGGGATATGTACTGCTCGGCATGAGTTGGGTGAAAAAAACCGCGCTAAGTTGATGAACCGGATCCACCCAGAAGAAGGTGGAGGCCATACCACCCCAGCTGAAATCCCCCACCGAACCTGGCACGCCGGCGCGCGCTGGATCAAGCACGACCGAACCACCAATGCCAAACCCCGTGCCTTCCATGGGTTGTTCGGCAAAACTCTGAGGTCCCATCGAGGCGATGTCCCCCGGCAGATGATTTCGCATCATGAAAGACAGCGTGTGAGGCGAGAGCAAGCCCTTGCCCCCCATTCTCAGCATTTCAGCAAAGGCCAGATAATCGTCAATTGTGCCCACCAGACCACCGCCGCCATACTGCATATTGCTCGTCAAAAAGGGGGATTTTTCTGCAGTGTCCACAAGGCGCAAAATAGGCGCGTCAGGTGTTTCCGCGTTCAGGTCAAATCCATTCCCTTCAACCGCAGTATAGAGTTCGGCAAAGCGATGGCGCGCGACTTGAGGGACTTGAAAACGCGTCGTTTCCATCCCGAGGGGATCAAAGATTTCATTGATCAAGAAGTCTTCCAGCGTTTGGCCAGAGATGATTTCGATCACCCGCCCGATGACATCGATCCCGACGGAATATTCCCATCGCTCTCCAGGGCGGAAAGCGAGGGGAAGCTGCGCGAGTTGGTCTGTCATCTCCGCCAGGGTCCCCGGGCCGGGGGCGAACATCAGTTTTCGTTCATCCATCGCCTCCGGCAAGAGGCCAGTGTTAAACGAATAACTCAGGCCAGACGTATGCGTGAGTAGCTGCTGCAGCGTCGGCGAGACGCAGGGATCAACCTGGGTGATATCGCTGGCATCCGGGATCAAGCAATGCGCGCTGGCAAAGCTGGGGATAATGTCAGAGACCGGCGCGCTCAGGTGGATCAAACCCCGCTCGACCAGCATCATCAACGCGACCGAAGCAATGGGTTTCGTCATCGAATAGATGCGCACAACTGTGTCACGTTCGAATGGCAGATCGCGGGAAAGGTCGCGTTTGCCGCAGCTGTGAAAGAACACCTCTTCGCCATTTTGCGCGATGAGGGCAGAGGCGCCCGCGAATTTACCAGCGTCGATGTAGCTTTGCATCCAGCCGGGAATGCGGTCGAGGCGGAGAGGGTCAAATCTCATGAGGAGCCCTTGCGTTTTTAGGGATGATTGGGGGCGCTGCCCCCGCCCGTACCGGGCTCCCCCGGAGTTTACTTGCAAGATGAAAGAGGATTAGACCTCCAACCATTCTTTGCGCACATCATCGCGCGCACGGAGCTCTGCTGGGGTGCCTTCAAAAACCACTTGGCCATGACCCATGACGTAGACGCGGTCGGCAATGTCCATGGCGATGGCAAGCTTTTGTTCGACCAGCAGGGTGGAGATGCCACGCTTTGCGATCTCTTGGAGAACTTCTGCAACCTTGGCTGTCATCTGTGGCGAGAGCCCTTCTGTCGGCTCGTCGATCATAACGAAATCCGGATCACCCATCAGCGTGCGGCACATGGTGAGCATCTGCTGCTCCCCCCCTGAGAGCACAGATGCCTCGACATCGGCGCGCCGGTCGAGATTCTCGAACATGTCGAACATGGATTGCAGCGACCAGCGGCCTGCGCCGTTCTTTTGGCCGGGCTTAAGGCCGAGGATCAGGTTTTGGCGCGTCGTGAGGCCCGGGAAAATATCTCGATTTTCAGGGACATAGCCGATGCCCATATTCGCGATCTCAAAGGCTTTTTTACCGGCGATTTCGTTGCCCTTGTATTTGACTGAACCATGCGGCACCACTTCACCCATGATGGCCTTGCACGTGGTTGAACGGCCCACGCCGTTGCGGCCCAATAGGGCCACAATCTCGCCCTCCTGCACATTCATGGTTACGCCCTGCAGGATGTGAGACTTGCCGTAGTAGGCATGCATGTCTGTAACTTCGATCATCAGTGTTCCGCCTCCAGTGCAGCACCGAGGTACGCTTCTTGAACACGAGGGTCCGCGCGGACGTCTGCTGGTTTGCCGGTGGCGATAATTTCGCCGTAAACCAACACCGAGATGCGATCAGCAAGATTGAAGACGACGCCCATGTCATGTTCCACCATGACAAGCGTCTTACCCTCGGTCACTTTCAAGATCAGATCGGTGATGTAATCCGTCTCTGAATGGCTCATCCCCGCGGTGGGTTCGTCGAGCATGATCACATCAGCGCCACCCGCAATGGTGATACCAATTTCCAACGCGCGCTGTTCGGCATAAGAGAGCGTGCCAGCAGGGAGATCGCGACGCGCTGAGAGGTTGATCTGCTCAAGAATGGCGTCGGCCCCTTCGGTGAGCGCATGGGAGCGGCTGACCAAATTCCAGAAAGAATATTTGTAACCCTGCGACCACAAGAGCGCACAGCGGACATTCTCAAAAACGGTCATGCGCGGAAAGATATTCGTGATCTGGAAAGAACGACTGAGACCCTTACGATTGATCTGATAGGGCTGTAGCCCAGCGAGATCTTCGCCGTGCAACTTTACCGTGCCTTCTGTCGCGGGAAACCGCGCGGTGATCAAATTGAACAGGGTGGACTTTCCCGCGCCGTTGGGACCGATCACCGCATGCCGTTCCGCGCGACCGATCGACAGATCAATGCCACGGATAATCTCTGCTTTACCGAAGCTCTTTTTCAGCCCGGTAAGCTCAAGAGCCGGGCTCATGTCGCGCTCCCTGCGGTATTGGCCTCTCCCCATGCTTCTTGCAAGGCGGGGGCCGTCACGCGCGCAATTGCAAAACCAATCACTGCGATCGCTGAGAGGGTGATCCATGGCAACAGATTATGACTGTCGAATGTCACCCAAAACAACGTCATCTCGTGATCACCCGGGGTCGCAGCGCGGTAGTGGTGGATCATCTCAACCAATCCACACAAGGCAAGTATGCCGATGAGGCCTGGCAAAAGAGTTTTGAGGTACGGCACCACCAACAGCCTTGCCTTACCCAATCGCACAGCGGGGAAATGCATCATGATCAGCCCTGCAAGACCACCGGGGAAAAACATCACGGTCGCAACGAAAAGTGCCCCCGCATAGAAGGCCCAAAGCTCGGTTTGCAAGCTCAGCACGGTCTGCACTAGCGTGAACACAATCGCGCCGATGATGGGGCCAAAAAAGAAGCCCACGCCGCCTAGGAATGTCACCAGCAAGATCACGCCCGACGATGCGGCGTTCAAATTTTCTTCTGTAAGGATCTCATAGTTGATCGCGAAAAGACCGCCCGAAACACCGGCGAAAAAACCAGAAGCCACAAAGCTGTAAAACCGCACCCAGCGGGCGGAATAGCCGAGGAATTCGGCACGTTCAGGATTGTCACGCACAGCATTTGCCATGCGACCCACAGGTGTACGCGACCACAGATACATCAGCAACGCAGAGAGGAGCACCCAGAACGATGTCAGATAGTACACGTCGATCTGCTGCAAAAACTCATTCCCAAGGAAAGGCATTGCATATGTGCGGTCACCCGAGATGCCTTCCTCACCCCCAAAAAAGGCGACGATGATCACCGAACAAGCGGCAATCAACTCGCCCACGCCGAGTGAAATCATCGCGAAGACGGTGCCCGCATTTCGGGTAGAGAACGCGCCCACGATCAATGCGAGACCCATGCCAAAAAGCCCCCCAAACAGCGGAAGGACGGGGAGCGGGAAACTGGAGAAGAAGTCTGACATGTTCATAATATGCATGCAGGCGAACCCGCCGACACCTGCATACACTGCATGGCCGAAGGACAGCATTCCCCCCTGGCCGAGCAGCATGTTATAGGCAAGCGCAAAGACCACCGTAATCCACATTTGGTTCATGATGGTTAGCGCCGAATTCGACTGGAAGATGAAAGGCAATAGCACCAATAAAATCGCCGCGAAAAGCCACGGAGCGACGGAGATCGTCATGGTGTCAGCACCCATGCGCTGGGCCGGCTTGGCGGGGTTGGTTGAGATCTGGTCGGTCATGTTTCACGCTTTCCGAACAGGCCCGATGGTCGGAAGATCAGGATCAACACCATCAGGATATAAGGTAAAATGTCGGCGATCTGAGGGCTCGTCACCGTCCAAAGATCACGCCACAGGCTTTCATCAAGATTTTCAGGTGTTGCGAAGCCAACGAAATTCAGGAAGTCGGACATCGCAAGATTGTAGGATTTTGCAAAAGTCGTGATCCAACCGATCAAGAGAGAGGCAACCAGCGCCCCCCAAAGTGACCCAAGCCCCCCGATCACGATCGTCACAAACACGATGGAACCCAACACAAAGGCCATCCCGGGGAATGTTGTCATGAAGGGACCCGCGATCACACCGGCGACACCAGCGAGCGCGGTGCCCACCCCGAACACGCCCATGAAGATGAGCGGCACGTTGTGGCCCAGGGCTTCAACGGTGCGCGGATAGCTCAACGCCGCTTGGATGATCATGCCGATGCGTGTGCGCGTGAGAACGTACAGCAGACCCGCGAAGATCGCGACTGATGCAAAGATCATGAAAACCTTGTACGCAGGGACAGAATTTCCAGCGATGGCAAAAGCTGTCTGATTCAAGAAATCGGGGTAAACATAGGGCACCTGGTTCTTACCCCAGACGAACTGAACCATTTCCTCGATCAGCAGTGCCAAGCCGAAGGTAAAGATCAGTTCAGGAACGTGCCCATACTGATGAACGCGTCGCAGACCGTATCGTTCAACCCCGGCGCCGATCACGCCGACCACTATCGGGGCAAGCAGCAGCCCCATCCAAAAGCCCAGCGCGATTGAGATTTGATAGGCGAAATACGCGCCCAGCATGTAAAAGCTGGCATGGGCGAAATTCAATACGCCCATCATCGAGAAAATCAGCGTCAGGCCGGCGGACAGCATGAACAGCAGCAATCCGGTTACGAGCCCGTCGATCAGGTTGACGAGGATGAGTTCCATGGGACCCCCAAAGGGTATGAAATGAAAGCAGAAAGACCTGCCGCACCTTTTGGCGCGACAGGTAGACGAGAGAGCTTACCGGTTAAGGACGGCGCATCTGACAAGTGCTGGGGGAGTCAGCTGCCGCCATTTCCACTGTTTTGATAGCGTAGATACCGTAGTCAGAGTTGTCATAGGTGAACGTAATGTTCTCGTCCGTATGCTCATGAATGTGAATATCCTGGATCGCTTGGTGATCCTTCTCGCGCATCTTGATGGTGGAGCCCCACATTGACTCGTATTCCATGCCTTCAAGTTCATACGCGATCTTGACCACGTCATCGGCTGTGCCCGCGGCTTCAATCGCTTGAGCAAGCATCCCAATTACGTTTGTGATCCGGCTCTGGTCCACGTTGCCGTTCGGATGACGCTCTTTGAACGCTGCGTAATAAGCCGCCGCTTCCTCTGTCGGTGGCGGGTTCACTTGGCCTTCACCAACGAGGCGGACCACATCTTTACCGGTCTCACCAAAGGCCGCCGTGATGCCAGAGCCAGCAGCGTAATAGGTGTAAATCGGACCAGTGAAGCCATTTTCGATAATCGAACGGCCGAGGCCGACCATATCGGCACCCCAGTTCCCGGTAATCACCGCCTGCGCGCCCGATGCCACAATTTTGCGCGAGTAAGGCGTAAAGTCCTTCACCTTCCCAATCGGGTGCAATTCATTACCGACAATCTCAATATCGGGACGCTTGGTTTCCAGGTTGCGCACCGCAGCAGCGGCAACGGCCTTACCGAAAGAATAGTCTTGGCCGATGATGTATACTTTCTTTACATCTTCATTCGACGCGATGGAATCAGTAAGCGCATCCATCTTGATGTCCGCGTTCGCGTCAAAACGGAAGTGCCAAAAGTTGCACTTGTCATTCGTGAGCGCCGGATCGACAGCAGCGTAGTTCAAAAACAACACACGGTCGTCAGGATTGCGACGGTTATGCTTGTCGATGGCCTCGGTCAGGGCATTTGCCACACCGGAAGAGTTACCCTGCGCGATAAAGCGGATGCCTTGATCAATTGCGACCTGCAACTGGATCAATGATTCTTTTGGGCTGATTTTGTTGTCAAAGCCCACGATTTCCATGGTCTGACCGCCCAAGATACCGCCTCTGTCATTTACAAGGAAATCAGCGGCAAATTTGAACTGGTCCAGCCCGTTCGCACCGGTCGCCGCAAACGGGCCACTCAGCGGGTCAATGAACGCGACCTTGATGTCTTCGGCGAAAGCCGTAGCAGCGCCGACAATGAGAGAGAGCGCAGAAACCGCGCCCAGCTTGGTGATTTTCTTCATGTGTTCCTCCCTAGGACAGCCCTTTTTCAGGATTTCGTAAGATACAGTCTTGGGCTATAAAAAATGAGACTTGCACACCGCCGATGAATGTCAAGACCGCAACACCCATCTCATTGAAATTCAACGCCTGAAAAGCGCATCTACCGCACACTGTTCCGCTATGCGGAACGGCGCTCCGTTCTTAACGCTATTTATGTCCGGCAGATAGCGATGCCGACACACTCAGGACGTTGGCTGCACGGATCAAACGGTCTGCGTAAACGGTTTCCAATTGCCGTTTTTTCACGCGAAATGAAGGACCACCGACATTCAACCCATACACCGGCCCATTCCCTAGGGACCGAATTGGCACTGCGATCCCGTTCACATCCCCACGCCACGTCCCATAGGCAGAACAAAATCCTTTCGCACTGTATTCTGCGGCAGCCTCGGCATATTGCTTGCGCCCTTCGACTTCGAGAAGCGCATCTTTCTCACGCGCCATGTCAAATACCCGCTCACGGTCTTCTTCTGACATGCCCACGAGAATCGCCCGGCCGATCGCTGATCTGAAAACAGGCAAACGCGACCCCGCCCGAATGGAAAGCGCGACCCCCTCAAATGACTTCTTTGTCACGAGGTAAACAACATCCAAGCGATGCTGTTCGCCAAACGCGACCGTGATGTAAGAGTTTGGCCCATCGCGCAGCGCTTCCATCTCGGGCTCGGCCCGATCAATGATGTCAGTTGAAGATAGCACACCGTAGCCCAGTTGCAGCACGCCAGCGCTCAATCGATATGTGCCCGCACGGCTGTCTGAAACCAGGTAGTCCAAAGCACAAAGGGTATGGGTAAGACGCGAAATCGTTGCTTTCGGCAGTCCCGTGCGTTCTGAGAAATCACTGTTTGTCAGCGTCACCTCACCGTGCCGGAAACAGCGCAAAAGCTCCAACCCGCGCGCCAAAGCCGTAACGAAATTGCGGTCTTTTCCTTCTTGTTCATCCGTGCAACCGTCCATTTTAAACCCGCTTCAACGCATCAAGACCGTGCTGTGCAAACACTGGCACAAACGCACCAACTTTAATGGCCCGTTCCGGATTGGAGGCGTTACCGTCGAGCGCGCGCTTCAGGACACCCTGAATAATCCCCGCCATACGAAAAAAGCAAAAGGCCAGATAATAACCAAAATCATCAATCCCGGTGAGGCCGCGACGTCTGCAGTACGCTTCAATAAATGCATCATCATAGGGCAGGCCAAGCGCCGCACGATCAAGGCCGCCCATACCGCGGCCTTCGCTGCCGGCGGGCAATTGCCATTGCATGATCACCGCCGCAAGGTCGGCAAAGGGGTGCCCGATTGTTGAAAGCTCCCAATCCAGCACGGCCCGGCAAACGCTGCTGTCTTTATCGAAAATCATGTTATCGATGCGATAATCACCATGCACCAATGTCCGCTGACCATCATCGGCGGGCAAACGCTCAGCTAACGCCGACATCAACGCATCCATTGCGGGTATTTTCTCAGTTTCCGACGCTCTATATTGCTTGGTCCACCGCGCTACCTGACGCGCAAAGTAATTGCCCTCGGGGCCATAATCCGCAAGCCCGACCTCATTAATGTTGACCTCATGCAACTCGGCGAGCACGCGGTTCATCTCGTCAATCACTGCAGAGCGATCCTTAGCTTCCAACTCTGGCATCGACGGGTCGTTGAAATTTCGACCAGGCACATGATCCATGATGTAAAACATCGACCCGATGACATCGTCATCCTCGCACAAAAGATGCATCCGCGCGACGGGTACACCGGTACCGGCCAAAGCTTTCTGCACCCGATATTCCCGATCCACCGCGTGAGCGGACTTTAGCAAGGTTCCGGGCGGCTTGCGGCGCAACACATACTCATGCGCGGGTGTTTTCAGCAGAAAGGTCGGATTGGACTGCCCCCCCTGAAACTTCACAATCTCCATCGGCCCAGAAAAACCCGGCAAGTGATGGCGAAGATAGCGTTCAACCGCATCTTGATCGAGTGTCTGGGTATCCGTCATCGATGTTCCTAACTGTAGCTTAACAGCGCCGCACCTTCTGGGCTCATAAAATGCGGGGTCGCATTGAATTCATGCAACGAAAAAGAGCCGCCTCTAAACATAAACCGCGTCATTGACGTGTTCTTGACCTGAAGATTGAGGTTCATCATTTCGCGTTGATGAGCGCCCAAAGCAGTCGCTGTCATTTGTCCGATGACCCCGCCTGAACTGATCACCAGGACCCGCCGCGCATCGGTATCGACTGCGAACTGACGCGCCGCCTCAACCCGATCTGAAAACTGCCGATATGTCTCAGAGGCGCCTTCAAAAGCCTCGTCCTGCCATTCGAACACGGTTTCCCGCAGCGCCCTGAAATGCGTCTTACGATCCCCTTTTACGATGTCGGGAACCTGTCCTTTAAATCGCGCATTCAGCAAATCATCAAAGTCATATTCATTGAACCCCGGATGCTCCTCGGGTTTCGAGGCAAAGCCCATCGATGCAAGTGTCTCTGTTTGCCGTTTCAACGTCCCTGTCATCAGCCGGTCGGGCACCCAGCCAAGGCCGCTCAACAGATCCCCGACGGCCCTCGACTGACGGTGCCCCAAATCAGATAGGAGGTCATAGTTTTCCTGGCCAAAAGACGCTTGTCCGTGGCGGATGACTAAAAGCTCAGCCACCCAAAACGCCCGCCCGGATTTGGGGAAGGAACCTCACGCGAATTCCGCAGCCAGTTGCCTGCCCGCAGCGACGTATTCGGCGGCCATTCTGTCAACGATGTCGCCTGCTGGCCCAACGGACTTAATCGCGCCAATCCCCTGACCGGAGCCCCAAATCGTCTTCCATGCTTTGGGCTTTTCTTTCTCCTGGCTGAAATTCATCGCACTGGCGTCTGATTCCGGCAACGCATCAGGATCCATACCCGCGTTGCGAACAGATCCTTTCAGATAGTTTCCCCAAACCCCTGTGAAGAGTGAGGAATACACAATGTCCTCGGCACCAGATTCCACAATCATGTCCTTGTACCCCTGCTCTGCATTTGCCTCATCCGTGGCAATGAACGGCGAGCCAGTGTACCCAAAATCAGCGCCTGCCGCGCGTGCAGCGAGCAGGCTCTCCCCAGTTGCGATTGCGCCTGAAAGGGCGATTGGGCCCTCAAACCATTCGCGGATCTCCCGCACCAAAGCAAAGGGGGACTGCTGCCCGGCATGCCCACCTGCGCCGGCCGCCACGGCAACAAGGCCGTCTGCGCCCTTTTCAATCGCCTTCTTGGCGAATGTGTTATTGATGATGTCATGCAACACAACGCCACCGCAGGAATGCGCGGCTTCATTCACTTCAACACGCGCGCCGAGCGATGTGATCCAAATCGGCACCTCATGCTTCACGCAAATTTCAAGATCTCTTTCCAGTCTTGCATTGGATCGATGTACGATCTGATTGACCGCGAAAGGGGCGGCCGGCCGATCAGGATTCTCCTGATTGTGCTTATCGAGTGCCTCTTTGATTTCGGTCAGCCAGGTATCAAGCAAGGGATGCTCACCCGCCCCTTCACGCGCGTTTAGCGCCGGAAAAGAACCGACAACCCCCGCCTTGCATTGGGCGATCACCAATTTGGGAACCGATATGATGAACAGGGGCGCAGCAATCAGCGGAACGCGCAAGCCTTGCAAGGCGGCGGGCAGATGAGTGTCATTTCGAGACATATATTTTCCTATAGGCTTTACAGTGATCTAACGCGGCGGGGTAATACCGACGCGTTCTTGAGCGACAGTTGAATTTGAAGACGGATTGCCCCGGGCCTGACCCGGGGCCTCTTGGAAGACAGCGCGGCGCAGGGACGCAGCTTGCGCGCTCTTTGATACACACATCACAGGACCTCAAAGAGCCCCGCCGCACCCATGCCGCCGCCTACACACATCGTACAGACCACATATTTGGCGCCACGTCTCTTTCCTTCAATCAGCGCATGACCCACCATTCGGGCACCAGACATGCCGTAAGGATGTCCAATGGAAATGGCCCCGCCATTCACGTTCAACAACTCGTCAGGGATGCCAAGCTGATCCCGCGAATAAATCACCTGCACCGCAAACGCTTCATTCAACTCCCACAGCCCGATGTCGTCCATGGTCAGCCCATGAGCCTTTAGCAGCGGTGGGACAGCGTATATCGGACCGATCCCCATCTCATCCGGCTCCAATCCAGCGGCCATCACGCCAACATACCGTCCCAGGGGCTCAAGCCCCGCCTTCTCTGCCGCTTTCGCCTCCATCACGACGGATGCCGACGCGCCATCTGACAATTGTGAGGCATTACCAGCCGTGATGTAGCCACCCTCTTTGATCTTCATCCCGTCCTTGAAGACCGGCTGCAAGCCCGCGAGGTTCTCAGCCGTTGTGCCAGGGCGGTTGCCTTCATCCTTTTCGAGCGTCACCTCGTGGTGCGAAATCTCTTTGCTCTCTTTATCTTGCACCATCATTTTCGATGGCAATGGCACGATCTCGTCATCAAATTTACCTGCCTGCTGCGCTTGATGCGTCCGTTCCTGAGACTGCGCAGCGTAGGCATCCTGGGTCTCCCGGCTGACGCTGTAGCGCGCCGCGACTGTCTCGGCCGTTTCCAGCATCGTCATGTAAAGATCGGACTTATGTGCCATCAAATGGGGATCGGCCTTCACCCGCATCTCAGGCGTCTGTACCATAGAGATGCTCTCGACCCCGCCGCCTACGACGACATCCATGCCGTCCATCACAACCTGCTTGGCTGCGGTGGCAATCGCCATCATGCCAGAGGCACATTGCCGATCAAGCGACATGCCCGCAACAGTCACCGGTAGTCCGGCGCGCAACGCAGCTTGACGTGCGATGTTGCCGCTTGTGTGCCCCTGTTGCAGTGCCGCCCCCAAAACAACATCCTGCACTGCGGCTGGATCGACGCCCGCGCGCGATACTGCATGCTCAATCGCGTGACCGGCAAGCGTTTGGGGCGTCGTGTTGTTAAAGGCACCGCGATAGGCTTTGCCGATCGGGGTACGGGCGGTGGATACAATGACTGCGTCGCGCATGAGGTGTCTCCTTGAGATTAAAGTCTTACCAATTCAGCGCGAGGCCACGCGCCTGTGCTGCATTAAGTGTAAATTTGCGGGTTTGCCCGAAAGCATCGGCCAATTCCTGTTGATTGCCTTGCGCGGCGATATTCGCGAATTGGGCCGCTACTGTTTCAGGCGTGTTTTCTGCGTCCGACAAAGTAATGCCTTCTGTCTCGTAAATGCGGGTTTGTGCGTAGCTACCCGCGCCAGCACCCAGAATGACCTTGCTTGGCGCGTCTTCGCTTACCAGATACAGCAGACCGGGCGTGATGGTTTCGGGGGAAAGCAATGCGCTGGCCTCGGGCGGCAAAAGCTCTTGTGTCATCCGCGTCGCCGCCGTTGGGGCAAGCGTGTTGACACGAATGTTGTCGCGCGCACCTTCCATGTGCAGCACGTTCATTAGACCAATCATCGCCGCTTTCGCTGCGCCATAGTTCGACTGGCCAAAATTGCCGTAGATGCCGGATGCGGAGGACGTGAAGACGACCCGCCCATACTTCTGCTCTCGCATGATGGGCCAGCAGGCATGCGTGACATTCGCGGAACCGATTAGATGCACATCCACCACCTGGCGGAAATCGGCCATCGCCATCTTGCCAAACGTTTTGTCGCGCAGAATGCCCGCGTTGTTTACAACAATGTCGATGCGACCCCATGCGTGGACAGCTTGCCCGACCATATCGATCACGCCGTCCTCGTCCGAGACATCGCAACCGTGGACCATCGCTTCGCCGCCCTTAGCCTTAATCTCGGCCACCACCGCTTCAGCCGCTTCCGAGGAAGATCCGGTTCCATCGCGCGCCACGCCGGGATCATTGACCATGACTTTCGCGCCCCGTGCGGCCAGGCCCAAGGCATGCGCCCGGCCTAAACCCGTGCCCGCCCCGGTGACAATCGCCACGCGGTTGTCAAATCGGATCTTGGACATCAGTGCAAAGCCTGCTCGAATATATTGGGTCCTGACATCACATTAATGCCGCCTGAAACCGGGATGATAGATCCCGTCACATAGGCCCCGCCGCGCCCACAGAGGAACAGCATGCAACCAGCGATGTCTTCATCCCGGCCCACACGGCCAACGGGGACATCTTTGCCGACCTTCTCGCGCATGTCTTCATCATGGGTTGCAAAAGCGGTCATCCGAGACACGAAAGGCCCCGGCGCCAACGCATTGACCGTTATATGCTTCCCCGCAAGCTCTTTACCCAGAATGCGGGTCATGTGATGCACCGCCGCTTTCGACATCGAATACGAATATGCGCCATCGCCCATCTCTCGCTGGCCCATGACAGAGCCGACGTTGATCACACGCGCTGGGTCATCGGCAGTCGAAGACGCGATCAGCAATGGCAACAGCTTCTGGGTGAGGTCAAACATGCCCGCAACATTCACACGCATCACTTTGTCCCAGGCAACATGAGGAAACTCGCCCAACGGCGCGCCCCAGGTAACGCCTGCATTGTTCATCAAGATATGCAGTGTATCGGTCCGGTCCTTGACCGCTGCGACCAGCGCGTCAATCCCTTCCTCGGTGCTGACGTCGCCCGCAAAACCAATCGCTTTGCCGGATGCGCCGAGAGCGTTCAGCTCAGCGGCCACCGCCTCGCAAGCATCACCTTTGCGCGACGCCATGATAACGGTTGCGCCCGCGCGCACCAAAGCCTCTGCCGCCATGCGGCCAATACCCGTCGCGCCGCCCGTCACGAGTGCACATTTGCCGTCGAGGCCGAATAGCGTTTGAATATCCATCAAAATCCTCTCGCCGCCGCAATCTTTTCAGCGTGATAGCTGTAATCACCCAACCACTCTGCGCCGACGCGCGCGCGTTTCATGTAAAAACCCATGTCATAGGCGTCAGTCATCCCGATACCACCATGCATCTGCACGCCTTCGATAACCGCCAGTTTCGCGGTCGCGGTCGCCCGCGCCTTGGCCAAAGACACAGCCATACTCGCATTCCCAGGATCCTCGTCCAGCATCCGACCCGCGTTGAGGATCGCAGAGGCGGTCACTTCGGTCTCACACCACAGATGCGCTGCGCGGTGCTGCAACGCTTGAAAGCGCCCGATTTCAATTCCGAATTGTTTGCGTTCTTTAAGATAACCGACGGTCATGTCGAAGGCGCCTGCCGCAAGGCCGGTTAGTTCTGCCGCCAACGCCGCTTGCCCCGCCTCTATCGCGGGCTTTAACACCGTCATGGCCTGATCAACAGTGCCAAGAACATCTTCGCCCGTCGCTTCGACCTCTTCAAAAGTGATCCGCGCCGCATCGCGTGCATCGATCATGTTGGATGCCTCACGCTGCACCCCGTCACGGTCAGCGGGGATATCGAATAAGGTTAGCCCATCTGCCGTTTTTGCCAGAACCAGCAACCGATCCGCCAAGGCACCGTCGACAACAAATTGCTTTTTCCCGTTCAAACGAAAGCCGTTCCCCTCTGCCGTGGCCTGCATTTGCGTCGCCTCGGGATCAAACTTTATCCCCTCGTCCACGGCTAACGCATAGGTTGCTGTACCTGCTGCGATCCGGCTCAATGCCTCCTGGGCGCGATTGTCTGATACCTGCCGCAAGGCAGTTGCAGCGATCACCGCTGTTGAGATGAAAGGAGAAACCGCCAGCGTTTTCCCCATCTCCTCAGCAATCACATTCGCAGCCGAATGGCCCATTTCAGACCCACCTGCGTCTTCCGGTACCAGCACCCCGGCCCAGCCCATCTCAGCCATCGCTTGCCAAAGTGCTGCATCATGGGTCTGCCCGTTGTCCCGCATCTCGCGCAGCTTCGATACCGGCGCTGCCCCATCAAGAAACCCGCGCGCCATATCGGCGAGCATCACTTCCTCTTCGCTTTTCACCAACTTTGCCACAGTGGTTATCCCGGCAGTTCAAGCACGCGACGCGACACGATCCCAAGCATTACCTCGGACGTGCCACCTTCAATCGAATTCGCCTTGGTCCGCAGCCAATCACCTGCGCGATTGCCCAAAGGACCGTCCCATTCCAATGCATCAGAACCACCGGCTGTCATCATCAATTCATGACGCCGTTTGTTCAGCTCTGTGCCCATGTACTTCAACATTGCAGAGGCATCGCCGGCGCCTTGGCCCGCTTCCGCCTGATCTTTGTATCGCTCCAACGTCAGACCGATGGCGAGCGTGTCAATTTCGCAAGCCATCGCATCGGCACGCAAGGTCACGTCCATGTCTTCCATGGTCTCTGAAAGAACGGCGCCCAAGGCACGACCCGTCCCGGTCAATCCACCCGCGCCACCCGAGATCATCTCCCGCTCGTGCGTCAGCAGGTATTTCGCGACATCCCAGCCCTTGTTCACCTCACCTACGATCTGTTCTTTCGGGATGACTGCATCTGTGAAAAACGTTTCGCAAAACGGCGAAATGCCCGAGATCATCTTGATCGGGCGCGTCTCCACGCCTGGTTGATCCATATCGCACAGCAGAAAAGAGATGCCTTTGTGTTTGGGTGCGTCTCGATCTGTGCGGACCAGCGCGAAAATCCAATCAGCTTTGTCCGCATAAGATGTCCAGATCTTCTGCCCATTTACCAGCCAATGATCGCCTTGGTCTTCGCCTTTGGTCTGCACATTGGCGAGATCGGATCCGGCGCCCGGCTCAGAATAACCTTGGCACCAGCGCACTTCCCCTCGGGAAATGGGAGGAAGATACTGCAGCTTTTGTTCATGGCTGCCAAAATTCAAAAGCGCAGGTCCCAGCATCCAAATCCCAAAGCTCTCAAGAGGGGATCGGGCATTGATGCGGCTCATCTCCTCTTTGAAAATCTTCTCTTGGTCTCTGCTCAGTCCGGCGCCGCCGTATTCCACGGGCCAGGTAGGCACGGTGTAGCCTTTCGCCGCGCAGCGCTCCAACCAGGTCCTTTGCGCCTCGGAAGTGAAGACCCAGTTCTTGCCGCCCCAACATATGCCTGCCTCGGTGCGCAAGCCGTCGCGCATCTCCTCTGGGCAATTCGCCTCAAGCCAAATGCGTAGCTCGGCGCGGAAAGCGGTTAAGCTCTCGTCGGTCATCTCTGGTCTCCTCCCTACGACGTCACGTCATTTGCGGACTTCTATTCCGCTCTGCAGAATGCCGACCTGAATTGCGATTGACAAGATGCGACGCGACGTCTCTGTTCCGACAAAAGCGACGGGAGGCGGATCATGAGAGCGATGCTAAGCAAAGAGGTCGGCGGGCCGGAGACACTGGTGTTGGAAGAAATGCAAACGCCGACACCCGGCAAAAAGCAAGTTGTCATCCGCGTGCATGCAGCGGGAGTGAATTTCCCCGACACGCTGATTATTCGCGATCTTTATCAGCTGAAACCGCCGCGACCATTCTCTCCCGGTGGTGAAGTTGCGGGCGTGATTGAAGCGGTGGGTGAAGGCGTTGATGCGCTTGCTGTGGGCGACCGCGTACTCGGCATGTCGGGTTTTGGAGGTTTTGCCAGTCACCTAGTTATTGACGCGCTACGCGTCATCAAGATACCCGATGCAATGCCTTTTGAGGATGCCGCGTGTTTGATGATGACATATGGAACGTCGCATCACGCGCTGAAGGATCGCGCAGTGCTTAACGAAGGAGAGACGCTTTTTATCCTGGGGGCCGCTGGCGGCGTGGGCGCAGCAGCCATCGAACTCGGCAAAGCTGCGGGAGCGCGCGTGATTGCTGGCGTTTCATCAGAGGAGAAAGCCGCATTTTGTCGCGAGCTGGGCGCAGATGAGACCCTAATTTACGCGCGCGACATGACAGATCGTGCACTGCAAAAAGAATTCTCAGGGCAAATAAAAAAGGTGTCGGGCGGCGAGGGGGTCGATGTTGTCTACGACGCGGTCGGGGGTGCATATGCTGAGCCCTGTATACGCGCGCTTGCCTGGACGGGGCGCTTTCTTGTTGTTGGATTTCCGGCCGGCATACCAAAGATACCGCTGAACCTCACGCTGCTGAAAGGATGCCAGATCATGGGTGTATTCTGGGGTGCGCACACGATGCGAGAGCCTCGGAAACATGCCGAGAACATGGGCGATCTGTTTCGCATGTACGCCGCTGGTCAGATTAAGCCGCGCATCTCAGCACGCTACCCTCTGGAAAAGGCAGGGGACGCGCTGAAACTGCTGCAAGATCGGAAGGTTTTGGGAAAAATCGTGGTTACGGTGACGTAGTTCCGTCCCGGGCTTGTCCCGGGACCACTGGGGTTCAAGGAAGGTCCCCGGGCAAGCCCCGGACGCGGCGGGATAAGGCGGCAAATGGCTCACATCGTTAAAGCCTCGGACAATGAACCGGTTTTGATCCACCACCAAACGCGAGATCGAACCGTTGGCGGCACCGTTGAATGCCCAACCGCGTGCGCCGGTCGACAAAGACAGAGCAGCGCCCACCACGCCACCATGTACAACCACGGTCACAAGTTGATCCGGATGCGCCCCGGCGATGCGCAGCAAACCTCTGCGCACTCTGGCTTGCAATTCGGCAGTGGTCTCAGCGCCAGGAATTTCGCCCCATTCGTCGCGCTCACGCGCGCGCACAAATGCCGGGTCATTCTCTACAGCGCGAAAGCGGTATTCTCCGGCGTCCCAATCGCCCAGGAATACCTCACGAAGGTCTTTTTCAATCGACGGCTCAATTCCCAAATGCGCCGCCAATGGGGCGGCCGTCTGCTGCGTGCGCCGCAGCGTCGTAACGTAGATCGCCGTAATCGGCTCGCTTTTGAGCCGTTCCGCAACGGCAATTGCCTGCGCTTCCCCCTCCGGCCGCAAAACGGGATCGCCGTGGCCGTCGCAAACAGGGAAGCGTTTGCCGCGCACTGCCGCTTGGGTTTCGCCATGCCGGATGAGCAACAGATCCGCTGCACCTTTGGGCAGCGTGAAGCGGTGCTGTCTTGCCTCTTTCATACTTTCTCCTTCAACCGCCTCTAAGATAGGACACACGCATGACAAATCGCCAGATTAGAATTATTGAACTGCCGACCGCTGAACTGACCCCAAAGCACTATGAAATGGTCGACGCCGATATGCCAGTTGCCAAAGACGGCGAGGTGCTTCTTCGCGTTATCCTGATGTCCATTGATGCAGCCAACCGATCTTGGATGAAAGGGGCGACTTACCGCGCTGCTGTCAATGCAGGCGACGCGATGCCCACCTATGCCATCTGCGAAGTCATGGAGAGCAACAGCCCCAGAATTTCAGTCGGTGACATCGTTGCGGCAGAAGCTGTCTGGGCAGACTATATCACCGCTAAAGCACACAAAGTGCAAAAGTTACCAAAGGTTGAACCGCTTTCGCATCTGATGTCAGTGTATGGGATCGCAGGTAAAACAGCTTACCACGGTTTGATGTCAATCGGCACGCCTGTGCCGGGTGAAACCGTTCTGGTCTCAGCCGCAGCGGGGTCCGTTGGGGGCTATGTTGGTCAGATCGCCAAGGCGCTTGGCTGCCAAGTTGTGGGCATCGCAGGCGGGCCAGAGAAATGCGGCTGGGTCGTTAAAGAACTGGGCTTCGACGCCTGCATTGATTATCGCGAGCCGGGAATGGCCAAAAAAATCGCCGCTGCTTGTCCTTCTGGCGTCGATGTATATTTCGACAACGTGGGCGGCAAAATTCTCGAAGCTGCGCTGAACTTCATGAATGAACGCGGTCGCGTGGTGTGCTGCGGCGCGATCAGCCAATATGATACTGACAGTGTCATGGGGCCGCGTAACCTGCCGGGCGTCGTCGTTGTCAAACGCCTGCGGATGGAAGGCTTTATCGTCATGGACTTCGCCCACAATGATGCGAAGTGCATCAAAGCGATGCAGCACTGGGTCGGCACAGGCCAGATCAAAGTGACCGAGGACATCGTCCAAGGGTTAGAGAACGCGCCTCAAGCTTTGATCGGCCTTTTGGCGGGGGATAATATTGGAAAGCGCCTCGTCCGCGTGGCTGCAGATCCAAGCTGAAAGAGCATCGCATGTCCTCGCTTGCCGCCGCCATTGAAAAAACCAAACCCCTCATCGGAACGGAGGTCGGGGTGTCCAACTGGATCACTGTCGACCAGCCGATGATTGACGATTTCGCCAAAACCACCTTTGACGAACAATGGATCCACGTGGACCCAGATCGCGCCGCCAAAGAAACACCCTTTGGTGGCACGATTGCGCATGGTTTCCTGACGCTGTCACTGGCGAGCCGCTTTGCTTACGACTGCTTTAGCCTGCTGCCCGGACAGGTGATGGGCATCAACTATGGCATGAACAAACTGCGGTTCCTGATGCCGGTGAAAGCAGGCGCAGACGTGCGCGGTCGCTTTACATTGATGGAGGTAAAGGCGCGCGATGCCACGAGTATGCTGCGCACCAATACGCTGACCGTGGAAATTAAAAACGAACAAACACCTGCCTTAGTGGCCGAATGGATCGGGCTCGCTATCTTCTCGGACTAAGACTGAAGAGGAGGGCATCCATGCGAGCCGACTATTTGATATCAGGCGCCGGCGCGACGGCGTTATCTTTCCTTGACGTGCTTCTGTCTGAAACGGACGCCACCGCTGTTGTCGTAGATCGCCGTGATGCGCCGGGCGGTCATTGGAATGACGCCTATCCGTTTGTGCGACTACATCAATCAGCGAGCTTTTACGGTGTCAATTCGCGTCCGTTGGCGGCGAAAAGGACGCCTGGTCAAGACTACCTGCATCCACATTATGAGCTCAGCACAAAGTCTGAGATACTTCATTACTTTCATGATCTGATGTCTAACAGCTACCAAGCGAGTGGGCGGGTTACATATCTTCGTAACTCTGAACATCTCGGCGATGGGCGGGTCCGACATTTGATTACAGGTCGCGAAACACAGGTAGAGGTTGCCAAGAAGATCGTGCACGCGGGTGTTTGGGGCGACAAGGGCTCGATCCCGTCAATGCATACGCCGAAATTCGAAATCGCAAAAGATGCTCACTGCGTTCCCATAAACGATCTTCCGCGCCATGCGTCGGCACACAGGCATTTCACTGTGATCGGCGCCGGGAAAACCGGCATGGATGCCGCCGTTTGGCTGCTCGAACAAGGTGTGGAACCGCATCACATCAGATGGATACGACCAAACGACTATTGGCTGTTTAACCGCGAGAGCATTCTGAATCACCCGGATCGATTTACGACAACTGTCGGGGCGTTCCTAAGCGAGCTTGAGGCATTGGCCAGCGTCTCAAACGTCAGCGATTTTTGTGTAAGGATGGAGGAAAACGGTGTTTGGCACCGCATCGATCCGAACGTCACGCCGACAAAGTTCCATGCCGCAGTATGCTCGCCGCGTGAGGTTGAGATGTTGGCGCGCATTAAAGATGTTGTGAGACTGGGACGTGTCACGCGCATCGAGCACAGCGCCCTGCTGCTTGACAAAGGGCGCGTTCAAGCGCAGGAAAATTCACTCTACATTGATTGCTCAGCCTCTGCAGGCATCGTGATGGAGGGCAAGATACCGCGTGTTTTCGAAGATGATCGCACCATCAATCTTAACCTAATCCGTCCGTTCCAGCCGCTTTTCAGCGCGGCCTTGATCGCTTTTTTGGAAGCGCGCGTCAGTGATCCGAAACTGCGCAATGCCTGCACCTACACCGTCAATTTCCACGACACGCCAGCGCAATACATCAAAGAGATGTTGCCAGCCATCATGAACCAAGGCGCATGGTCCAAAGTGCCTGAGCTAAAGTCTTGGATGGAGCAATCGCGTCTGCAGGCGGTCACTCATCTGATGGAGGGGTTTGACCCATCAGATGAGGAAAAGATCGCGCTGCTAAGCCGCTTTGGTCCAGCGAGCAAAGCTGCGGTGATGAACATTCCCAATATTTTGGCGGCTGTTGCCTAAAGCGATCGACCTTGAACCTAAGACACCTTACCGAAACCGATTTGACGCCGCCCTTTGAAAGCGAGACCGCAATAGAAACGGGGCGTATCAGGTTTAAGGCAGCACGCTGCAGCTTATCCATATTGATGCACAGGCTGACATCGCCGTTTCTATGACCAGCATCTTTTGTTGCGTTGCTGCGGGTTTCCTGTTTCACTTTGGGGCAGTCGCAAAAAGCGACCCCTACAACGATACGGGAGATGTGGCGTGGCGAAAAAAGGCGAGACCGTTCTTGATATTCGAAACCTCTCTATCGAATTGCCACGCGGGGCTGACCGAAAATACGCTGTTGAAGATGTGTCACTCACCGTCAAGCGCGGAGAGATCCTCTGCGTGGTGGGAGAGAGCGGATCCGGCAAATCTGTCATGACCAGCGCGATCATGAACGATGTCCCGGGGCGGCTTCGTGTCAGCGCCGGGGAAGTGCTGTTCAACGGTCGTGACGTTTTACGCATGACCGATAAAGAACTGAACGCCTTGCGTGGCGCGCGCATCTCTATGATCTATCAAGAGCCGATGGCCGCGCTGAACCCGTCTTTGCGGATTGGGCGCCAAGTCGATGAAGTTTTTGCGCTGCATCGTCCCGATATCGCGCCAAGCGATCGCAAGAAAGAGACGTTGAAATTGCTTGAGCAGATGAAGCTCCCTTCCCCGCCACGTATTTATGACAGCTACCCACATCAGGTGTCAGGCGGGCAATGCCAACGGATCGTGATCGCGATGGCTTTGGCATGTAAACCCGACGTGCTGATTGCGGATGAACCGACAACGGCACTTGATGTGACCACACAGGCAGAGATTTTGCGCCTGATCAACGATCTTAAAGAGGTCTACGACAACGCTACTATCTTTATCACACATGACTTTGGCGTTGTCGCGGACGTGGCGGACCGGGTCGCGGTGATGTGCTGGGGCAAGCTTATTGAAGAGGGTGAGAAAGAGCAGGTGCTTATGCATCCGAAAGAGCCCTACACCCAGTTGCTGGTCGATGCGATGCCGCTGCTGGAAACAACGCGCAGCCCAGATTTAACGCGCAACGATGCACCTGTGGTAGATGTGAAGTCTGTTCACAAAATTTACACCGGCGGGGCAAAGCAAGTGCATGCGCTTAACGATGCAAACTTTGTATTGCGCGCTGGTGAGACGCTGGGCGTCGTGGGCGAAAGCGGATCAGGCAAGTCGACGCTTGCCAAAACCCTGATCCGCTTGGAGGAGCCGACAGAAGGCGCGGTGATCATTAAAGAAGAAGATTTTCTTGGGCTGAGTGGGGATGACCTGGTCAAGGCCCGCAAAAATATCCAGATGATTTTCCAAGATCCCTACGGATCGCTCAACCCGTCGCAGTCCGTCGGGTTTATGATCGCACGTGGTCTCCAGCTTCAAGGGTGTAGCACGAAGGAATGTCGAGAGCGATCAATTGAGTTGTTGGACCAAGTCGGTTTGGGCGAGAAAGCCCTAACGCGCAAGCCGCGCAACTTCTCAGGTGGTCAACGCCAAAGGATCGGTATTGCCCGGGCGCTGGCAATGGAACCTGACGTGGTGATCGCGGATGAAAGTGTGTCAGCGCTCGACCTGTCTGTCCAAAAACAGGTCCTGCGGCTGATGAACGATTTGCAGGCCAAATACAAGATGGCCATCATCTTCATTACCCATGACCTGCGCGTGGCGGCGCAGATCTCTGACTACATTACTGTGATGGAAAAGGGGGTCATGGTCGAATTTGGGCCAGCGGACGAGGTGTTTAACGCACCCAAACATGACTACACAAAGCGATTGCTGGAAGCGGCACCCGGAAAAGATTGGCACCCGCCGAGATTGAGCGACGAAGAAGCCGCGCGGATTGCAGCATCAATAACGCGCGCTTGATCGAGCGCGGTCTTCAGGCCCGAAAGCAGATTGATGCCACGGCAACATCAACCTCAAACGCGCGACCTACAGCGATCACACCGACCCGCCTGAGGCCCGCGGTATTCAACGGGATATCGGTATTGCTCGGCTCGAATGCCGAAAACGGCAAATTTATCCAGCGCCATTTTTGTCCCGCTGTGAATTCGGCGCGGTAAGATTGCCAAGGACGGGTAAGATCATTCGTGCGCAGGTTGACGGCATAGGTCTCTCCATTGCCCTTCGCCTCGAATGAAATGCCCTTGTAAGTGCTCGCATCAAACGCAGCGAAAGCGTCGGCTGGGTTAAACGCCATCTGAATGAAGCCGCCGTTATTTTCCAGGCTAACCGATCCAGTCAAACGCATCGCTTGCTGGCCTGCATGTTTGATCGGCGTGATCTGACCGGTTGAAACACCCCCCATTACGGTGTCGGCGACGTAACGCCAATTTGGCCGCAAAGGCTGGCATGTCATAGCGTATCCCTTTCGCGCGAAAAAAAGGCTCGCGCCTATACCACCAACCATTGTGCGACGTTGCATGATCCCATTCCTCCCTGCGTGCTAAAGCTAAAACCAAAAAGGCAAACGGAAAGAGCAAAGGAATGCTTTTCAGCGATACATAGGGTCGGGGCCTACGCTATGTGCTGGATCGCTGTGAAACCTTCGAAGGTCGGGCTGCCTTCGTGTAATTTCATGGTCTTGCCTGCGTCTTTATGTGCGTCGCGGAAGGCGGCGCTGCGCGTCCAAGCCAGAAAAGCTTCCTGAGTTTGCCACACCGTATGGGACGCGTAGAGTATAGCACCGTCTTTTTCTGGGCCTTTCAGCATGTGAAATTCAACGAAGCCATCCATCTTTTTCAAATGACTATCTCTCCCCAGCCAAAGCGCTTCGAATGCCTCTGCATTGCTGTCTTTTACCGTAAAGCGGTTCATCGCTATGAACATGATTGGTCCCTTCATTGCTTTGCTGCATTGTCCGATGTGCGAGGGCCGAAATCAACGCATGATCGCGATAGGCTCACGATACAGTGAGGTGGTCATCACGTTTTGTCTACGCGCCTTCATCAAATAAAAATTTCCTTGCAACATAGAGCAGAGCATCTAAGTGGGAGGATGACAGCCGCGCCCCAGCGCGCAGCGAGAAATAAGGGAATTGGAAACAGCTTTTGTAAGCAAGACGCCAAAGAGGCATGGGTCGAATGGAATACGTTTCTAACCCAGAGCCCGCCACTTACTTGCACAGGTGACATGCGCGTGATGTATACGACGCGCCTGAAAGTGAAAGGACTAGATACATGTCAATCAAGATGAATAGACGCACTGTACTTGCGACATCAGCGGCCTTCGGTGCTTTGTCAGCGGCTGGTGTAAATGCTGACGGACATACTGCGCATGTGGTCGAGATGCTGAACAAGCACCCGGATGACCCACGCCAGCGTATGGTCTACGTGCCGCGCGTGATCAAGGTAAAGCCAGGTGATACCGTGTTGTTCAAAAGCGTGGATCGCGGTCACAACAGCGCCTCTCTAAAAGGGATGATCCCGGCAGGGGCCGAGGATTGGGATAGCAAGATCAACGACGATTTTGAGATGACTTTCACCACCCCAGGCGTCTATGGCTATCAGTGCACACCGCACTCAAGCACAGGCATGGTGGGCTTGGTCGTTGTTGAGGGTGAAGGCATGCTTGACAACCTGGAAGAGGCCAAAGGTGCGCGCCTGCGCGGTCGTGCGAAAAAAGTGTTCGAAGATATTTGGGCGGAAGCAGAGGAGGGCGGCTATCTGGAGCCGACGACTGCTTAAATAACCTTTCCAGAAATTTACTTCGCGAGCCCGGCAAAGCCCGGGCTCGCGCGTTTTTGCAAGGCTTCTGCAAGCGTTAGCGATGTGCCCACACTTCACAACGCTGGGGTGATGGGTAACCCTATCAAGAAAGTTAAAGCACCCGACCTTTAACCGGATACAAACCGTTCTCTATCGCCGTCCCGCCCAACAGGCCCTGTTGGGCCGCGCCGCCCCGTGAGGGGGATGGCGCGGCTCAAAAAAAACCCGTTGCGCGATAGGGTGATTGAAACGGCTTGTATCAGGTTTAAGGCCAGGTGTTTTAAAGCCCTATCCGACTGTTGAGATCTTCGCCAACTCGTCAAACCTATCCAAGTTAATCGAATAAGCGGACGTATGAGGAAATCACCCAGCCCTTGATCTCAATGAGAGGCAGCGGACGACAGGTGAGGCAAAACATACCAGCTTTCACCACTGGGTGTCGCACAGCTTTGCACAACGCACCCATAGACATCGCTCAGCAAATCGTCTCGCAGCGTGTCCCTCACCGTACCAGCGGCAACCAGACGCCCTTGCTGCATCACCATGACCTTATCGGCAAACATCGCGCTCAAATTTAAGTCGTGCATGACCGCCAAAACGCCCCCGCCTGCATCCGCAAACGCACGTGCAATCTGCATGACCTGTAACTGATGAGCGATATCCAGGCTCGCGACCGGTTCATCCAGAAACAGCCAGCGCGGCATCTTATCAGGGTATGGAGACCAAATTTGACACAGGACACGCGCCAATTGAGCGCGCTGTTGCTCACCACCCGAAAGTTCTTGATAAAATCGTGCCTCGTAGCCAGCAAGCCCAACGCGCGTAAGCGCGTCGCGCGCGACATCTTCAGAGCCGGGCCCGCGAAAGCGAAGCCCAAGGCGGACCACTTCTAACAATTGAAACGGAAAAGACATCGACGTCGACTGCGGAAGCACAGCACGCATGTCGGCCAAAACCTCTGGTCGGGCGGTGGCCACCTCGATTTTGTTGAGCATGACGTGACCGGTTGCGCGAATTTCACCTGTCAGTGCTTTCATCAACGTCGACTTGCCAGAGCCATTTGGCCCAACAATTGCTGTCAGCTGACCCGGCTGCGCGTGAAAGCTAACGTCGCTCAAAATGGTCTTGGGACCTGCACGGACTGAAATCGCTTGCGCGGTGAGGGTCATCAAAGATCCACCACACTGCGACTGCGTAACAGTATCCACAAAAACACAGGCGCCCCCAAGACAGCCGTGATAATGCCAATCGGAAGCTCCGCAGGTGCGACAACCAAGCGAGCAACGATGTCAGCGGCCAAAAGGAGCGATGCACCTAACAGCGCCGAATTGATGAGCAGTCCATGGTGATCAGGCCCCGTCAGCAACCGTAAAAGGTGCGGGACAACGATCCCGATAAAACCAATCCCGCCAGAGACCGACACAGCTGCGGCAGTCGCCGCTGAAACAGCAAGAATTGCCGTTCGTTTCAGCCGCTGCACCGGAATACCCATGTGGTGGGCCGAAGCCTCACCCAATGCCAAAGCATTCAAGCCGTTGGCGAGCGTAAGTCCGGCAAAAGTTGCCGCCAGTATGATCGGAGCGGCGATCAGCATTTTATCCCAACTCGCGCCTGAGAGAGATCCGAGTTGCCAAAATGTAAGCTCTCTGAGTTGCAGATCATCGGCGCGAAAAATCAGGATGCCTGACAAAGCGCCTGTCAATGCCCCCAGGGCGATACCCGCCAACAGCATCGTCGCAACAGAAGTGCGTCTGGCGCGGGTGGCGACGCTGTAGAGGATCAGCATGCTGATCCAAGCGCCGACAAAAGCGAAAGCGGGCAAAAGCCAGGGCCCGAGCACGGCCGCTAAACTCAAAGGGAGCACACCGCCTAACACAATCGCCGTAATTGCGCCCAACCCTGCGCCGGCGCTGACCCCTAAAATGCCCGGATCAGCAAGCGGATTGCGAAACAAGCCCTGCATGATCGCGCCCGATATCGCCAAGGAGGCACCGACGCAAAGCCCCATGACGGTACGCGGCGCCCGAATATCCCAAAGCACGACGGCTTCAATGCGGTCCAAGGACTGCCCCTGTGCCAGGCGCAGCAGAGCATCCCAAAGAGAGGTGCCCGAGGAGCCCAACGCCAGACTTGCCAGACAAACCGCAAAAAGCAGCACTGCCAAAACCACGTGCATCCAGCGGGCGAAAACGCGCCGGTCACGATAGATGGGAGCCGTATCAACGGCGACGCTCACTAGCTTGCCTCGTAAAGCGCTTGGTAGAGTGTTTCGATTGCCTCGGGTGTGCGTGGTCCGAAACCCAGCAAAAGCAAACCGTCTATGCGCACTACGGCTTCGGTCTTTGCCGCCGGTGTCTCAGCCAGCGCCGCCATCGACCAAAGCTGCTCATTCGTGCTCGAGTGATTTCCGCGCCTTGCCATCATGAGAATGACATCAGGTTGCGCAGCCAGTATCGCCTCTTCCGTTACGGGTTTGTACCCTTCAAAGGTTTGGATGACATTCTCTCCACCCGCGAGATTTATGATGGCGTCAGCGGCAGTGTTCACACCACTGGCCATCACACGATTTCCCTGCGTGCTGAGAATAAACATGACGCGCCGCTTATCTGCGTCTTGCGCTTGAACCGCGGCAATAACTTCCTCGAAGTTGGTTTGGGTCTCGCGCGCCAATGCTTCCGCCTGTTCATCGACCCCGAGTGCGGCACCAACAACGCGTATTTTGTCAATCACCCCAGCGGGGCTGTCGACCTCGGGCACCGTGACATAAGGCACTGACGATTTGCGCAAAACATTCACAGCCTCGGCGGGGCCTGCACCTTCCTCGGCTATCACGAGTTCTGGGCCGACCGACAACACGCCCTCAGGTGACAATGCGCGCACGTAGCCCACATCAGGCAAATCCAAAACCTCGGGTGGGTAAAGTGATGTTGTATCCCGCGCGATCAGACGATGTTGTTGATCCAGGGCAAACACAATCTCTGTCACCGATCCCCCGATGGCAACGATATTTCTTTGCTCAGGATCTTGCTGGGCGCTCACCTGCCAGGCGAAAACGCCGCTGAAAAGAACGATCCCCGCTCCGTGCAGAATGTTTAAGGAATGACGCCTTTTCAATTTCGCAGAAAGTCTCATACCTTCGCCTCCGTCTCCAACGTTTCGAGGGTATCAACGATCGCGCGCCATGCCGGGCGGCTGTCGCGACCTTCTTTGGGCACACCGAACACCTGAAAGATCAACCCGCCGTCTGCATCAAACGCCTCGACAGACATGGCCGCCCCGCGCTGCGTTGGCTTATCGACTGCCCAAACCTCGTTGATCTGATCCATCCGCAAGTGCAAGTTAAACCGCGGGTCCATCACGTTTTGCCACGGCCCCATGGGTTTCAATGAGTTGATCGAGCCGGTGTGTATCTGAATGCAGCCTCGATTGCCGGCAAACAGCATCACTTCAACACCCTGCGCTTGAAGCTTCGAGAGCATCTGATTGATCGCACCCACGTCCAAAGGACGCGCGAAAGGCTCGCCAGCAATGCGGTAGGCGCCGAGGCGATTCATTTTGAGCTTCGAGGTCAACCGCATAAACTGGTGCGTGTCGGTCATCCGCGACCATTCTTTGCGCAATATATCTTGTTTGGATAGATCGGACTTGGGCACTTCAGTTGGCTTGCGCGCCTCGACGACCAAGGAAGAAGACACGTCTGTCAGAGCTTCTACCGCTTTAGCCGTCTCCCATGCGGCCAGATGCGCTTCTTCGCGCATAAAGACTTTGTGAACAGCATCACCCGCGGCATCAAAAACCTGAACAGACCGGCGAACGCCATCTTCGGTTTCTTTCTCAACCATAAACGCATGACGCCAATGAGATGGGAAAATGCGCAAGTCAATCTCATCCGCCAGGATCATCGAAGCATGAGGTCCTGGATGATAATTTTCATACACACCCACCTTCTCGTGCACGCAAGAACCATTCCGGGTGAGGGCCATCGCTTCACCCAAGGTTTGCGCAATCGCCATTACTTTGTCGGGATGAGCAGCAACCGCAGTGACGCCGTCCCCCAAGTGCGCAGCCAACAACTGTGCCTCAGAAATACCCAAGCTCTCGGCTAGCTCCCGCTCCCGCTTTTTTGGATTTTCAGCGCGTGCTTTTCTTATATCGTCAGGTTGGAGTGTCTGAGCGTCAGACATGTCGTCCTCAATCATTTATCGCTTGTTTTAGTCGAAATAGATCGGCCTCTGCTTGAAGCAATTGCCCATTCAACAATCTTGACGCTTTTAGTCAGACTAAGGATCGCATGCAAGACGGATGTCGATGAACGATTATGATCTTTCCCTGCAGAAAAAAGCGTCGGCGAATGCCCTTGCAGCTTGGATGACCTTTCGCGTCTCATTCCCTTCGCAGAGCAGCATCGCGGATGAGCACAAGTCAGAAAGACGTTGCTGCCGCGCCGCTTGCACCATCTGCAGTAGATATCTTTCGTCCTGAGTTAAAACGCCAGAGCAGCAATGACACTGCGGATTGGAAAAACGGAAGTTTGACCGTCTTGCCTGCCGCATTTCATGCACCACACCGAGGGTCAGCCGCATCTTCTCAGCGCTGTCATGCCCTGGAAAAAACCTGTCAGCATGCAGCAACGTTTTGATCCAAACATCGGTATCGCCGGTGCAGAACGACAGGAAGAAGGACCGGGCAGCGGTAAGAAACGCAAGGTCAATCGCGTTAGGAGCCAGTTGCGCAAGCAGCGTATCACCGGAGTAGTGGGTTTTATCGCAAGGAGGCGTGGTTTTAGCCATGATACCGCCCGCTCCTCTCTGACGAAACAGGATTTGCGCGACCACACCGTAGACCTCGCTGCGCCGGTGTTGATGGGCCGCGCGTGCCCGAGGATGGTTGTCTTACAAGTACGCGAACCGCCGCTTCTTTAGAATACAGGCGCACATCGCCATTTAACGCCTGAAGCAAAGCGATCTTGATGCCATCAGCAAGGCGCGAAACCTTCTCAGACAAGCGATGGAAAGGCGCGGTTTTGAACGCCAAAACAATCTCCTTCTCGCAAGAGTAATCCGGGCTTGCAGAGGTTTCTGTCGCTTGGATGGACCTTTTCTGACAAAAAAAGTCAAAAATAGCAATCGATTCCGACAAATTTAGTCAGAATCTCTTGTTTTCGCAGTATTTCAGTCTATCTACGCGGCGCGATGTGCCAATGGACCAAGGGAGTTATCCATGAAAATGAAAACATCTATTTTTGCGTTCGCCGCCGCAGCGATCAGCGCGACAAGCGTTTATGCTGATGGTCACTCCGGTGAGCTGAACCTCTACTCATCACGTCACTATGACACTGACGAACGTTTGTACTCAGACTTTACCGAGTTGACGGGAATCAAAATCAACCGAATCGAAGGTAAAGCTGACGAATTGATCGCACGCATGGAAGCAGAGGGTGCAAACTCTCCCGCGGACGTATTCTTGACCGTTGACACTGTGCGTTTGTCTCGCGCGAAAGATCTGGGTCTGCTGCAATCGGTAGACAGCGCGACACTCGAAGCTGAAATTCCCGCCTATCTTCAGGATGATGATAATCAGTGGTTCGCTTTCTCACAGCGTGCGCGCATTCTCTTCTACGACAAAAATGATGTCTAAAATCCACCAATGACGTATCAGGATCTCGCGAGCCCTGATTACGCTGGTAAGATTTGCATCCGCTCCTCCTCTAACGTTTATACGCAAAATATCACCGCTGCTTTGGTCGCACACCTGGGCGCCGACGCGGTGAAAGGCTGGGCTGAAGCCGTTGTGGGTAACTTCGCGCGTGATCCACAGGGTGGCGACACCGACCAGCTGCGCGGTATCGTTTCTGGTGAGTGCGACATCGTCATGTCTAACACCTATTATTTTGCACGTGCCCTGCGCAAAGACGTCAGCGGCTTGTCCGGCATGCAAGATGACATCGGCTGGGTGTTCCCGAATCAGAACAGCATCGGCGCGCACATGAACATCTCTGGCGGTGGCGTGACTGCAAATGCGCCAAACAAAGAAAACGCCGTGAAGTTTCTTGAGTACTTGGCCTCTGACCAAGCTCAGGAATATTTCTCTGCCGGTAATGACGAATATCCTGCTGTTCCGGGCATCGGGCTTGCGCCATCCGTGGCTGCATTGGGAATTTTCCGCCCCGATACAATTGACCTTGCTGACATCGCAGACAACATCGCAGCGGCTCAGCAGATCTTGAACGAGGTGGGCTGGCAGTAAACGAGCCACCCGAACCAAACTTGGGGGCGCAGCGATGCGCCCCTTTTCTTTTTCTTATAATATTTGTCAGGATTGACTTTTCCGACAAAAACGATCAACATCTCCTCACAAGCTTGATATCGGGGTAATCGAGATCGTGAAACGGTTAATCTTGTGGTTATTCCCAGCACCTCAGGCTGATGCGAAAACCTGCCGGAAAGAATTTTTGGAGTGTGCAATGTCCAATATCGATCCGACAGATCAACATTTAGAGCCTATGCTCGATCGTTTGGAGCGGACGAAATGAATGCAATGACACAAGTACCGCAGCCCAAGGCGGCACCTGAAACTCCCAGAATGGACACCTATGATGCGCGTGACCTGATCAAAACAGGGTCTCAAGCCTGCATCATTCTTGAAGACCAAGTGTACTATCTTCGCATTACCCGCGCTGGCAAGCTGATCCTCACGAAATAGCAAATCTTATCAGCCGCTTGTGGCATTAGCATGCGCCCTTTTGATATGTCGGATTTAGCTTCATCATCATGTCCTTCTCAGGCGATGATTTAAAGCAGCTGCGAAAAGCTCATGGCGGCATGCAGCACCCACATATCAGGGTAAAGTAAGGCGACGCGAGTAGAAATCGGCCTCCGAGATATGAGCGTTGTAACAGCACGATAAGTTGACACGGCAATATGAGTCACGCGGGGAAATATTCGACATAGCACGCCAACATAACTGCCGAGATACCAATTGAACACCGTCAGCGACCCGCTGCTTTGACAACTATTTTACCAGCGGTGGGAGGGACATTTGAGGGTGAAACATCGATGCAGATATGCGTGCCACTCCGGTGTGACGACTTGACTTACAGAAATAAACCACGATCCGTGATGGACACTGGTGCCACAACAAACAAAGTAAAACGAGGGAAATCAAACTATGAAGCAAACTTTGACAGCGCTGTTGGGGACGACGCTTTTGGTCGCCACACCAGCTTTGGCTGATAAATCAGCCGTGCTTGAAAATTACGCCAACATTGCGCAGGCAAAATATGAGGACAGCCTGATAACAGCGAAAACGCTTCAAACCGCTGTAAATGTGCTGATCGCCGACCCATCGGCGGAGGCACTTCAAGCGGCTAAAACGGCCTGGCTGGCGTCACGCGTACCCTATCAACAAACCGAGGTGTATCGTTTCGGCAATGCGATCGTCGACGACTGGGAAGGCAAGGTAAACGCTTGGCCCCTGGATGAAGGGCTTATCGACTACGTCGATGCGTCTTACGGCGGCGCGACGGATGAAAACGAATATGCCGTCTTGAATGTGATCGCAAATCCAACCTTCACGCTGTCAGGAGCGACGATCAATGCGGCCGAAATCACCCCCGCTTTGCTTGAAGGGGCGCTGCATGAAGCGGACGAAGTCGAATCCAACGTTGCTACAGGATATCACGCCATCGAGTTTTTGCTGTGGGGACAAGACCTCAACGGGCACGGACCGGGTGCCGGAAATCGACCTTGGACAGATTATGCCCTTGGCGATGAATGCACCGGCGGTAACTGTGATCGACGCGGCGAATATTTGGCTGCCGCAACCGATCTGCTGGTATCGGACCTTGAGTGGATGGTCGCCCAGTGGCAAGCGGGAGGCGACGCACGCGCTGCCGTCATGGCTGACGAAGACGCGGGCATTTCCACGATCCTGACCGGCATGGGTTCCCTTTCCTACGGTGAGCAAGCGGGTGAGCGCATGAAGCTTGGCGTGATGCTGAATGACCCTGAAGAAGAGCATGATTGCTTTGCCGACAACACGCACAACAGCCATTTCTACGACGCTCTTGGCATTCGCAACGTCTATCTGGGCAGCTACACGCGTGTCGATGGCAACGTGGTTTCAGGGCCATCGCTGTCTTCGTTGGTTGCCGCGGCGGACTCTGGTGTGGACAGCGAATTAACCGCGAAACTCAATGCCACCATGTTCGAGATGTCAGAGCTGAAAACCGCAGCAGAGGCGGGTTTTGCGTATGACATGATGCTGGAGCGTGGAAACACGCAAGGCGAGGCGCTGATCATGGGTGCTGTAAACGCCTTGGTCGATCAGACCCGGTCAATCGAGCGGGCAGTTGCTGTGCTGGGCGTTGAGTCAATCGAGTTTGAAGGCTCTGACAGCCTGGATAATCCTGACGCGGTTTTCCAGTAATCACAGCTACTGCGGCCGGGCGTCCGTCATGGGTAAAGATATCACAAGATCAAACAGAGGCGCGGGTATTCTCGCGCCTCTGTCTGTTTGACAATAGACAACGCATCCTTGCTGACATGCGGTGCAAAGAATATTAGCTAGTTTCAGTGTGACTCAAAAACTCAGGTAGGCGGTAAGAGCCTTTCCGAGGACATCATGGCAAAAACACCCAGTCCCTGTATCAGCGTATGCAAGTTCAAGCGGCAAGGGCATTGCATCGGTTGTTCAATGACCAAGACGCAAAAAGCCATTTTTAAAAAGATCAAAAAAGACAAGCAAAGAAAGGCCTTTGTTGAGATGTTGGTCGCGCAACAGAAAGTGCTTGGTCGCTATACCCATTGGGCCCCCGCATATTTGCGAAAATGCCTGAAAAAGAAGGCTAAGCCACTTTCAATCGTTCGTGACGCCGCTTGAGAGACGCAGGTACTTTCGTGTTCTTATGAAGGCTGATAGTTTTATCAAAACAGCGGTGATGACACGCCAGCACCGTTAAGCAAGGGTTTTACGATGAGAAAGCTAGGGCTCGCGACCTTTAACCTGAGATGCTTAGCCCTAACCGGCATAGCGCCGGTCGTCCGAGGGGTGGCGCAATCGCGCCGCCCGTCAAACCGAAGGTTTGCCTGCGCCAAAACGGGGGCGGAAAAACGCGGCCCAACAGTGCCTGTTGGGCAAGGCGGTGATAGGGAACGGTTTGTCTCAGGTTTAGGGTCGGATGCTTTAAGGCTCGCGAATTTAAACCAGGTAAGAACCTTCCCCTCTCACCGTACTGCGCAAGAAATCATGGTGGGCCGCGCTGGTCTATCTGCACGAAGCGGCGCGGTTGCGCCACGCCTCGGACCGGGACTACGCAGGTTCGGGCAAGCTGTCTTAGGTTTAAAATTGAAGGCTTTACAGCTTTTCGAGTTTAACTTGAGCCATCATTTATCACTTTTCGCGTTCGACCGCAGGGAGAGGCAGCGAACAAGTGATCCAGGTTTAACTCGAAATGCTCTAGCGTGTTTAATCGCCGCTCTGACGCTCTTGGCGACGAGTGCTGCGGCAGACTACGTTTTGACCCTGACGGATACCGGTAAGCGCGAATATTATTGCACCATCACCGTTTCACTCACGAATGAGACGGATGCGCCCTTAACAGAGATCAACGCTTTCTTCCTGAATTTTATCGGAGCAGAGCAGGTAGGCCGATCAAAAGGCGTTTCATTTAGCAATGTCGCGGGGGGTCAAACCGTAAATGCGGTTTTTGAAACACCGAACGCGCCATGTACGGAGGTTGAGCGGTATCACATGATCATCGGCGCGTGTCGATTAGGCCCGCGTTTTGAAGACAAGTCTGTTTGTGCAAACCGCGTCCGGCTCAACCCTCCGTTGATAGGAGTTGAGACGCTTAACTAACACAGCCGTCTTTGGTCGTAGCCCTTGGAGCGCCGCCAACCGCGCCAAGCTGTTCAAATTCCAAATAGCATTGGAGCACAATGTCACATCGCAGCGCTTATCGTAAAAGACCGCCTGTGAGACCGTGCCTCGTTCAAAGCGACACCCTGGTCAGCGCAAGTGGCTGCGCAGAAACCATGCAAACTTGTCATGTATCTGACCGCGCGCAATGCACAGATCCTCGGTGAGTGTGTCACCCAGTTCAGCAGCGACCTGCCCGGCACCAGCCAGCGTCGTCGATAACGTCTCTTGCGCTTCTTGTAGCAACCTGATCATTTCGCGATCTGTCGTCGTCCCGCTGAATTCTTTAATCTTTGAACGCTTCAGCATGCCCGCCAGCGTACCCTCGGCATGGCCGTCTAACGCTTTGATACGCTCGGCAAGATCGTCTTGTGCTTCAAAGTGGTCTTCATAGATCTTTTGGAACAAGTCGTGCAGCGGGCCAAACGCCATGCCGGTGACATTCCAGTGGAAGTTCTGCGCGAGCATGGTTGTTACCGCGGTTTCCGCGACGGATTGGTTCAGTGCATCGACGATGGCGGCACGCGCATCGGTCGAAAGAGCGACGGATGTCTGTGTCATTGATCATTCCCTATATCTAGAATTTTAACTGGCTTGCATTTGAGCTGCCTGGCTAATGCGCTATAGATAGCCATCTCAAATCTGAACGCAAGGGTTTTTAGAATTATTCTAATTCAGAGCAAAATACTCTGAAATGCGGCCCATAAGGAACTTCACCAGACGCTGGTGTTCAACCTTCACACGTGAGCGCAGCAAAAAATTGATGCTCAGATCATCAGAACGGGCATATGCCTCACCCAGTTGCATCAACCAAGTTTCATCAAAAGTAAGTTCAGCTTCACCAGGTGCGAGCAAACGCGCTGATTTTCCAAGCGCCTCTGCCAAACAGCGCATCAATGCCTCGGCATGTGCTTCTTGCGAATGGGATCGGTTCACATGCAGCAGTGCACAGGCTTCGAAAAGATCGGCACGCGGCTTTGAACGGCAGGTCATCGCGATAAACCGCAAATGGTTGATAAAGCCGACAGCCTCTTGCGAATGCGCTTGCTCCGGCGCCGCTTCGGGCCATCGGTCTGAACGCAAAGGCATCATGTCGCGGCTTACTCCTTTGACCAAGCCGTATATCGGCTCGCCACTCGCTTACATACCCGATATTTATTGATCATGTTCAAAATCACAAGCATAAGTCTGATCGTTTTGATCAGCTTTATACCCGGCCCCGCGCTTGCGCAACCGAAGCTGTCAGATTTGCACATGAATTATATTCCCCGCAGCGCTGCGGAGGCGAACCGCATCGCTGCCGTTATTCAGCCAACAACCGACTTTTCGAAGGCCGAGAATTTTGAACGCAATCCGGGCGGCGCCGCTACCGTCCGCCTTAGCAAAACGACCAATGCGTTCAGTCAGCCTTCTGGCAATATCAGTTTTGAGCGAGAGCTTGATTTCAAACTGGGAAATGGGCTGTTCAAAAAGCTCTGGGTTTCTTCGCCCTCGTCCACGCTGGCTTCAGATGGGCTTGGCCCCCTTTACAATGCGCGTTCTTGTCAAAGATGCCATTTGAAGGACGGTCGCGGGCATCCACCGGAAGGACCTGACGACAGTTCAGTATCCATGTTGTTGCGGATATCGGTGCCTGACGACGCCGAACATAATGCGCTGAAAACCTATCTCTCGACAACACCAGACCCGATTTATGGTGAACAACTGCAGGATTTTTCCGTCGCCGGGCACCCTGCCGAGGGCAAGATGGTGATCACCTACAGCGAAGAAATGATCGCCCTATCGGGGGGCGAAACCGTAAAACTACGCAAACCACAATATGACATCACGAACCTAGGATACGGTCCGCTGCACCCGAAAGCGCGACTTTCGCCGCGCATCGCGCCGCAGATGATTGGGCTTGGGTTGCTTGATTCGATCCCAGTGGAGGACATTCTTGCGCTCGTTGACCCTGAAGACAGCGATGGGGACGGTATTTCAGGTCGCCCGCAGATCGTCACCTCTCGCGCATATGGCGTGCCGATGCTGGGACGTTTTGGTCTCAAAGCGGGGCAGCCATCCATTTGGGAGCAATCAGCATCCGCTTTTCATGGCGATATCGGCATCTCAACGACGCTTTTTCCGGCCGGGTATGGGGAATGCAGCACCTCTCAACACGCCTGCCGGCAAGCACCCGATGGCAACACGCCCATCCATGATAATGTTGAGATAAGCGATGATGCCTTGCGTTTGGTCAGCTTTTATTCCTCAAACCTGGGTGTTCCAACGCGTCGCGACATTGACGACCCTCAGGTGTTGCGCGGCAAGCGGGTGTTCTATGAAACTGGTTGCATTGCCTGTCACACGCCAAAATTTGTGACGCATCGTTTGCCCGACCAACCCGAACAGAGTTTCCAACTGATCTGGCCCTATACTGACATGTTGCTGCACGACATGGGCGAAGGCTTGGCCGACAATCGGCCCGAGGCGCGCGCAAACGGGCGTGAGTGGCGCACGCCCCCGCTTTGGGGGATCGGGCTGACACAGACCGTGTCGGGACACACGTACTTTCTGCATGACGGCCGCGCCCGTTCTTTGCTAGAAGCGGTACTGTGGCATGGAGGCGAGGCTGAAGCGCAGAAGCAACGGGTGACCGACATGCCGCCTGAAGATCGTGTCGCTCTCATTCGTTTCTTAGAAAGTCTCTGACCCATGCGCTTAGCCCTCATCTTATCTGCTTATCTCTTCGCAGTGCCCGCTTTGGCGGACGTCCGTTCTGCTGTCACCGAACACATTTTACCCCGACACACGCATCTTGCCGAAACCAGCGCTTCCCTTGCGACATCCGCGGCTGAGAATTGCTCCCCAGATGGGCTTCGCCCCGCGTTTAATGAAGCTTATGATGCTTGGATTGCTGTCTCCCATATTCAGTTTGGTCCGTTGGAAGACAACGGGCTCGCGCTTGCCATGGCCTTTTGGCCTGATCCGAAAGACAGCACTGGCAAAGCGATTGCGCGATTAACTGCAGCCAATGACCGGATCGTTGACGATCCCGAGGCTTTTGGGGATGTATCTGCCGCCGCTCAGGGGTTCACCGCTTTGGAACGGTTGCTTTACGAGCCACAGGAGAATGCGGCGTATGCATGCGACCTTACCAAGGCGATCAGCACCGGCTTGGCCAGAAAATCCGCTTTGCTGGCAGATCAATGGCCAACCTTCGGCGATGTTATGACCAGCGCCGGTGAAGCTGGCAACACACGATTTCAGGATATGTTAGAGGCGCAGCGCGCGCTCTACACCGCGCTTTCCACAGGGCTTGAGTTCTTACATGATCAACGACTGGGCCGCCCGCTTGGTACTTTTGACCGCCCCCGCCCCCGACGCGCAGAGGCGCGAAGATCCGCGCGAAGCCTACGTCACATTCTCTTGTCACTCGACGCGTTAGAGGATCTCGCGATGCGCCTTTCCGATGCAGAACTGCCGAAAACCAAGCGTAGCTTTGCAAACGCCCGTGAACGTGCCCTCGCGCTTGAGGATCCGACACTGTCTGGTGTTGCCGATATATCGACGCGCTTTCGCGTTGAGGTTCTCCAGCAAACGGTGCGCGCCGTGCAGATCGCCGTCATTGAGGAGATCGGCGCGCCTCTGGGGATCTCTGCAGGATTTAATCGCCTCGACGGAGATTAAAATGACTTCCCGCCGACGCTTTCTCGCGGGTATGACATCGGCAGCTTTTGCGCCCTCTGTCAGCTGGGCCGCAGTTGGCAACCCTGCCGCACTAAGCGCTGCGATGACACCCGATGGCATCTATCAGCTTATCGGTTTGCACGCCGATGGCGCGATCGCATTTCGCACCCCACTTCCGGCAAGAGGTCATGCCGCCGCCGCTCATCCAACGCTGGCAGAGGCCGTTGCGATTTCCCGAAGGCCGGGCACATTTTCCAGGGTCATTGACTGCGTTAGCGGGAGGTTACGTCAAACGTTGGAAGCACCGGAAGGTCGGCATTTTTACGGTCATGGCGCATTTTCTTCCGATGGCGCCCTCCTCTTTACACCTGAGAATGATGTCAGCAGCGGCGAAGGGCGTATCGGCGTTTGGGATCGCCGATTAGGATTTTCCCGTGTCGATGAATTTTCATCCGGCGGGATTGGGCCCCATGAAATATTGCGGCTACCCTCGGGCGATTTGGCTGTCGCGAATGGCGGCATCCGCACGCACCCCTCAACGGGCCGCGAGAAACTCAACCTCGACACGATGCGGCCCAATCTCGCTATTTTTTCGACACGGGGCGATTTGCGAGACATAGCGGAACTTCCCGCCTCTCAGCACCGCAACTCTCTTCGTCACATTGCTGCGCGTGAGGATGGCACGGTGGTCTGCGGGTTTCAATGGCAAGGAGATCCCTTTGAGACACCTTCGTTGATTGCACTCTACAAAGGGGACGGCACCTTGACCCCCGGTTGGTTGGAAGAAGACACCTTGCGCAGACTCGATGGATATATCGGGAGCGTGGCGGCGCTAAAAAACGGGCTATTCGCCGCATCATCCCCCCGAGGTGGACGCGCAATCATCTTTGATAACGACGGGGCAGAGCACGCAACTTTCTCAGCTTTGGATGTATGTGGATTAAGCGCATTGAATGCAGAAAACTGCCTTGCAACCGATGGGAGCGGCGCCGTCTACGCGTTAAGCGCAACAGACCTGCGTCCGCTGAAAAGGCATGATATCGCATTCGACAATCACTTGGTGGCGCTGCACTGAAACGAGAACCACAAGAAGCATGGGCCGGGTCACATTCAGCGGCCTCTGCTTGATAAGTATCGATTCTCTCGCCAAGTCGGAAATTGTCAAACTGCATAACGCAACCATAGCGTGTTGATGCAGATGCAAGGTTTCGGGCTTGCAAGGCAAAAAGATTGAAACACTTGTGACCCATTCAAACCCAGATAAATACCGTTTCTGCAGAGCACGTTAGCATTCCCAAACACCGAGTGTCAGAAAAATATTACACTATTACTGTCAGATTTAAATTAACTTAAACTACTGGAAAATCTCGATTTTTTCTGTATACCTTGGTGAACAGAACGGCTCATGAGGCCCATCACTTCGACGGAAATTTAGAACAGGTAGCCCAACCGCCCAGGCCCAGAAAGGGTAGCAGCCGGCATGACATCGCCCGACGACGCGCCAAAGTTAGTTGCACCACATCTTTATTCGCAAGCATACGCGGATCTGGAAAATTTGCAGATGCAACTGCCGGAAGAAGCTGTTGTTTCGCTCGCTCAAGAGGTGATTAGGCGGCTCGCTAAAAAGATCCAAAAAGCACATGCTCCGCAGCATGCTGTCAGCGCGTTAAGTCAGGCACTGATTAGTTCCGATGCCAAAACCGCAGCGGCCTTGTTAGAACAGCATTATCTTTCCGGTGTCGGCGTCAGAGATCTTTATCTGCAGTATATCTCGCCTGCGGCGGCACAACTTGGCCGTTGGTGGGAGAAAGATGAGGTCAGTTTTGCCGATGTTACGATCGGTATCGGTCGTGTTTATGCGATTATGCGCAATCTATCGGGGCGCTTGCCGCAGGATGTGATACCGAAAGGAAAGACTGCGTTATTCGCATCAGTCCCTGGCGATGACCACATACTGGGCCTGAAGATCGCAGCAGAATTGGCGCGCGAGGAAGGCTGGCACATCGATCTGCAGCTTGACACCGACCACGATGCACTTGTCAGCCATATTGCATCAGCCGGTCATCATCTCATCGGGCTGTCCGGAGGCGGAGAACATGCGCTTTCAGCGCTCGCGCGTTTGGTGTTTGCCTTGCGCGTGAGCGAGCCAAACGCGCTCATTCTTGTCAGTGGCAATATCGTGAATGAAGCGGCAGACAGGATTAGCCTCATGCATGTCGACGCAATAAGTGCAGATTTTGAAGAGGCGATGCTTCAACTTAATCGGCTGTGGACCCAAATCGCGACCCAGGAAGCGCAGGTGAATTAATCGCCGAGCGGCGTTTGTCGCGTGGGATGTAGTGCAGATATTACACTTGAAAAAAGTCAATCTGTCAGGCTAAGTTTACAGTATGATCACCTCCACTGATATTGCTGTGCGGCGGCTGCCGGACCCAGCCTCGATACTTCGGTTGATAAAGCCCATAACATGGTTCCCCCCAATGTGGGCTTATCTATGCGGTATCGTGTCGTCAGGGGCATCACTGTCAGGCCAATGGCCCTTGGTCGTCCTGGGTATCATCCTCGCCGGGCCGATCGTCTGTGGGATGTCGCAGGCAGCCAACGACTGGTGCGACAGGCATGTCGATGCCATCAACGAACCGGATCGACCTATCCCATCAGGGCGCATGCCCGGGCGTTGGGGCCTGTGGATCGCACTGGCGATGTCTGCGCTTTCGCTGTTCATCGGCTGGCAGCTTGGTCCCTGGGGGTTTATGGCGACGGTCTTTGGTGTGTTAGCTGCCTGGGCCTATTCGGCAGAGCCGATACGACTCAAGCGATCAGGATGGTGGGGACCCGGGCTGGTCGGTCTCTGTTACGAAGGGCTTCCTTGGTTTACCGGCGCCGCGGTTCTTGTCGCAGGCATGCCTTCAGGTGCGATTATCACGATTGCTGCGCTCTATGCGCTCGGGGCACATGGCATTATGACGCTGAATGACTTCAAGGCGTTGGAAGGGGATACACGCACAGGCGTACAATCACTTCCGGTCACGCTTGGACCACGACGCGCGGCGATCGTTGCATGTTGGGGCATGGCGGTGCCGCAGGCAGGTGTCATCACACTCTTACTAAAGTGGGACCGATCATACCACGCAGCCGCGATTGCGATTTTGCTTGCAGGGCAGATTATCGCGATGCGCGTACTGCTGCGCGACCCAGAAGGACGTGCGCCTTGGTACAATGGCACAGGCGTTACGCTTTATGTCAGCGGCATGATGATTGCGGCCTTCGCGATAAGGAGCCTTGCATGACACTCTCTTGGATCCAAATTGCGCGACTGGGCCTCGTACAGATGGCCCTGGGCGCCATAGTGGTGCTAACGACCTCGACGCTGAACCGCCTCATGGTTGTAGAATTCGCATTGCCCGCCGTCTTGCCAGGCGCGCTGGTTGGACTTCACTACGGCATTCAACTGTCACGCCCGAAATGGGGATATACCTCAGATACAGGTGGCAAACGCACCGCTTGGATCATCGGCGGCATGGCCGGCCTCGCGCTGGGTGGTTTTGTTGCCGCCTTTGCCGTTACTCTTTTTGAGACGATGTTTTGGACGGCGATAGCTCTTTCGATATGCGCCTATGCTGCAATCGGACTGGGCGTAGGGGCCAGTGGCACCTCTCTGCTCGCTTTGCTGGCTACCGCAACAGCACCGCGCCGTCGCGCTGCGGCAGCCACGATAACATGGCTCATGATGATATTGGGGATCGCGCTAACGGCTGGGCTCGCGGGTGGCTTTCTTGACCCTTATTCGCCGGGGCGGCTGTTGGCCGTGGTTGGCACGGTCGTGATCGCTGCATTTGTCCTCACGGTCGTCGCTGTGGCGGGAATTGAGCGAAAGGTGATCGCAAAACGAGCGCCAGATCCCACCCCGTTTCTTGAGGGCCTGCGCGAGGTCTGGTCAGAGCCGAGGACCCGGAATTTCACGCTCTTCGTTTTCCTCTCAATGAACGCCTATTTCATGCAAGAAATGATTTTAGAGCCTTTTGCAGGCTTGGTTTGGGAATTCACGCCAGGGCAATCCACCACCCTCTCAGGTGCCCAAAATGGCGGTGTCTTCGTCGGAATGCTCACAATCGGCATTCTAGCCACCGGATTAAAGATCGGGACGTTGCGCGGCTGGGTCATTGCAGGATGCCTTGGCTCCGCAGCCAGCTTGGTCTGCATCGCCCTGTCTGCAAAGACCTTAACCGCCTTTGGGCTTACGCCTTTGGTGATCGGTTTGGGGTTTTTCAACGGCATGTTCGCCGTCGCCACCATCAGCGCCATGATGGCCCTGGCCGCGGAAGGCCGCGAGCAAAGAGAGGGGACACGCATGGGGCTTTGGGGAGCAGCTCAAGCCATCGCTGCCGGTTTTGGCGGCCTCACAGGAGCGGCGGCAGTAGACGTTATGCGGCAGTTTCAACCGGATGGCGCCGCATTTGGCGCGGTTTTCACGCTTGAAGCCGCCTTATTCATCGCCAGTGCATTTATGGCGCTTCACATCATGCAGCCAGCCCGCGGCACCAACCCGGCTATGGTACCAGGAGAATGAACATGTTTGACGTTGTCGTCGTTGGTGGCGGGCCGTCCGGCTCCACAGCAGCAAAAGACCTCGCTTTGTCTGGATACAAAGTGGCGCTGATTGATCGGGCAGGGCGGATCAAACCCTGCGGCGGCGCTGTACCACCTCGTTTGATTAAGGATTTCGATATCCCGGACAGCCAGATCGTCGCGCGGATCAACACCGCACGCATGATTTCTCCCACGCAGCGGCAGGTCGATATCCCAATCGAGAATGGCTATGTCGGGATGGTCGACCGCGAATTCTTTGACCCCTTTTTGCGTCAAAGAGCCGTGGCCGCGGGCGCGCAGCTTTTCACCGGGACATTCACCAAGATAGAGCGGGATGAGAACGGCACGCATGTCCTCTACCGGGATCGGGAAAGCAAGGAAACGCGCAGACTGACCACACGATTTATCATTGGTGCAGATGGCGCTCGCTCAAGCGTGGCAAACGCAGAAGTACCCGGTGGGGACACAATCCCCTATGTTATCGCATATCACGAGATCATCGAGGCGCCAGATCGCACTGAAAGCTACAATCCAAAGCGATGCGATGTGATATACGACGGCACGATCAGCCCAGATTTTTATGGCTGGGTTTTCCCACATGGAAAATCCGCCAGCGTGGGGATGGGTACCGGGCAAGACGGTGTGGATCTTAAAAAAGCAACGGCCGAGCTGCGCGTTGCCTCGGGCCTTGATCAGTGCAAAACCATTCGACGGGAAGGCGCACCAATCCCGCTAAAGCCTCTCGATAAATGGGATAATGGCCGCGATGTTGTGCTCGCAGGCGATGCAGCAGGTGTCGTTGCGCCGTCATCGGGCGAAGGCATTTACTACGCGATGATCGGCGGGCAAACGGCAGCAGCCGCAGTTCGCGCTTGCATCAAGACGGGTCATTCGCGTGACCTCAGCTTAGCGCGCAAGCTGTTTATGCGCGAACACAAACAGGTTTTCCGCGTGCTAGGTGCCATGCAAAACGCCTATTACCGCAGTGATGCAAGACGCGAGCGCTTTGTCTCACTTTGCCATGACATTGATGTTCAGCGCTTGACGTTTGAAGCCTATATGAACAAAAAACTTGTAAAGGCGCGTCCCATGGCGCATCTCAAAATCGGGATTAAAAACTTGGCCCATTTGACGGGGCTGGTATCAGAAACACGCATCTAACACGCGATCGTCCCGGGGGGGCAGGCAAAGAATGGACGGCGGGACGCACCCAACAGATATCATGATCCCAGCGTGGGTAGACGGCAATTTGACCCCGGTTGAGAAACTGGCCGTGCACCAGCGGGGGCTACGCCATCTTGCGATTTCTGTTTTCGTCCTGCGGGACGACAAAATACTGCTACAACAGCGGGCAGAGTGCAAATATCACACACCCGGGCTATGGGCGAATACCTGCTGCACGCATCCGCATTGGGAAGAAGACGCTTCAGATTGCGCAATGCGGCGGTTGAATGAGGAGTTGGGGATTACAGGTCTCAAACTTCAGCATCGTGGCCAAGTCGAATACAGGGCAGACGTTGGAAGCGGTCTCATCGAGCATGAGGTTGTTGAGGTTTTTGTCGCCCAGGCGCCGGATGGCATGCCGCTGGCGCTGAATTCGGAAGAAGTTCAAGCAACAAGGTGGGTAACGGCTGAAGAACTCCGCCAGGAAATCTTAGCGGCCCCGGAACGTTTCACGCCTTGGCTTCGTATCTATTTGGACAAACATACCGATTTAGTTCTGGGTACTTCTTGAAATTTTCCTTAGCAATTCAGCCTTGAGAGTTTTAGGTTAGCTCGGCATCACGTCCGCCTTTTCGGCGCGCTGATCGAACTCGCGACATAATGAATGAAGCGTTCCGGCTTTAACATGGAATATCACGCGCCACTTTTCACATTCGACCGACGGGGGAGGCCATGAACAAGTTATGAGGGTCTACGTCGAAACGCTTTGGTATCTGAAATTGTACTATAAGTGATAAGTGCATCGCAGAAAGCGGTCTGCAAATGTCTCTACCCAGAAGGCTACAAAGAGTTTCTGAGCACTGTTGCCTCGTTTGAATTGCCTCCAGGGTGAAGTATTCCCGCGGGCGGGTCGGCATCCGTTGTGAACATCCCCAGCAGGTTGCGAGTGACCCAAGAACTGGCGAATTGGAGTAAATGCGCAGTGCCGCCACCTTCCTATCGACTGCATAGCGTGCCGTGACACCAAAGCATATTGCCCTAAACCTTAGGCGGCCTGAATCACCAATGTCCTAGGGGGCGAAACGGCTATTTGTAACTCAAGTTCAGGGCGGCATGTTCAAGAGCATCGGACATATACCAGACGCACAAACCCTCTGCCCCGCCTTCTACAGTCGCGGGGCAGCCACACCAGGCGATGCTTTGAGTGGGAGGTCAGGCGCTTTCGCGGATTGCGGATCACAAATGCCTTGCGCACACAGCGCGGCAAGGTCTCTTCAATCCAAGATTAAAGTCTTCGACCTCATACCCCAGACACTTTGCCCAAACCGACTTAGCGCCGGTCGGAGGGGTGGCGCAGTCACGCCGCCCTGTGTGGACGGACCGGCGCAGCGCAACCGAATTGTTGAGCGGATGGGTGATAGAGAACAGGTTGTATCAGGTTTGAGGACTCACGCTTTAAGAGGCTTTCTGCCGGAATGACCAACCGTGAGACATGCGGCTCTTGTGAGACCAGAGAACATCAGCCTCGACAAAACACGGCGTCATCGCGCATTCTATAAAAAATGACCTGTTGGCCCGGGTCAGAGAGAACCGCGCCGCGGGGTGCAGGGCTGCTCTCTCTGGTTCCCGTAGCCAACAGGATGTGTCAGGAAAGCCTCTTCCTGACGTTTCCAGATCAAACAAGGGACATGAGTGATCTGGAACTGGTAGGCGGTGCTGGTTGTATAGGGGCCAGCACCCGCCAAACTTCTAGCTCGTCTGCGTCTCCTCTATCGTGACGATTGCCGAAAACGGTGTGGGATCCTCTGCCTGCCGCGCTTCTTCCGGCAATAACAGCCCGATCAGATAAAGTGCCCAGATCGATACGGCAGCAGCAGTACACACCGCAGCAGCATATGCCGCGCCTTTCAGCATGAGGGTCATGACATCTGCCCACAGACGAAAATTGCCGTCGCTGGTCCGCAGGTAGTCGTTGTTATCGGTCATCCTTATTCTCCCTACTGATCAAGCGGCGCATAGCCGTGGTCCTGAGCCCAGACGAACCAGTTATCGACAACCGTACCGGTCAGCAGAATGCCGATGCCACCCGTCAATGTGGTCAAGACCGCGAACCACCATGCCCAGCGATGGATACCTTCCATGGTTGCGTTAAAGCCCATCGTCCACCGCCAGAAGAGACCTGCGCGCTCCGAGGCAGTGCCTCTGTCTACGATCTGTTCAATCTCGCGTTCCCCGCCGTAGCGGCTGACAGCAAGAATTGTGGCCCCATGCATCGCAAAGAGCAGGGCAGAACCGTACAGGAAAACAATGCTGAGCGCGTGGAACGGATTGTAGAAAAGATTGCCGTAGATCAGTGAGAAAAGGTTAGTCCAATCCAGGTGCGGGAAGATCCCGTATGGCACCGCCTCGGACCAGCTGCCCATCAGAACTGGACGGAACAGGCCCAAAACCAAGAAGAGCCAAATCGCTGAGGCAAAAGCCCAGGAAACATGTTTCCCCATGCCAAGCTCTTCAGCGCGCAGATAGGTCCTTATCCACCAGGAAATCACGGAAACCAGGAGAAAGAAGGACGCAATCAACCACCAACCGCCTTCCGACAGGGGGGCAAACCCCAGCCCGTAGTCTTCAGAAGGTGGTTCAAGCGCCATCCAGAAAAGCTCTCTGAAAAACAGGGCGGGCGAATAATCGACCTGCCACCAGAAATTCATGCCTACGATGAAGAACCAGGCGAACCCTGTCGCGATCGACACCAGACCGAAAGGTCCCAGGTAGATTGGGCCAAGCTGCGCGTTGCCGAAAAGCCCCGCCAAACTTGAAAAACGCGCTGATTTCGTTCGATCCGCTGCAAGCGTGCCGTTCGGATCAACCCCCATTTCTGGTGGCCCCTGAACTTGGACCTGCGTAAAGATATTTTGATATTCCAGCATGTTATATCCTCCTTACAGATCTGCCCACCAGGGCAATTCGGCATACCAATCCCACCATGCGATCCACTGTTCGAACCAGATCGTTCCAGAAATCACGATGCAGACCGCAGACCAAAACCCAGCATTCAACGCCAGTAAAAGACCCAGCCGGTGAATGCCCAAAGGCCCGATGGAGTATCCGATCAAATCTCTGAAGTAGGTATCTTCGTGATCGGGTGATGCGATCCGGTTCTCTTTTCCGCCGGTATTTACCGCCGACAAAACCAGGGAGCCGTGCAAGGCAAGAGCGAGGCAAGTGGTAAAGAAAAAGGTAATCGCCACCATATGCGCGGGATTATAATGGAAGTTGCCATAGGCATAGCCGACATTATTCACCCAATCGAGATGGCTGAAGATTCCGTAGGGAAACCCATGCCCCCAAGCGCCCATGAAGATGGGGCGTATCACGACCAGCGTCACATAGGCAAAGATGGCAACGCCAAAGGCAAACGGCACGTGATATCCCATGCCAAGTTTGCGACAAATCTCTACCTCTCTCAGCATCCAACTGATGAAGGCAGCCGTCGCGCACATCGTGATGATCTGCCAAAGCCCCCCCTCCGCGAGCGGGGCCAACCCAAGCCCTACCTCAAGCGCAGGCGGATCAATGGAAATCAGCCAAGGGTTCCACGTGTCACCCAAGGCGGCGCCGTAAAATATCAAAACCGTACCGAGCGCGGCGAAGAAAAACGTCGTGACGCCAAAAAAGCCGACATAGAAGGGCCCAACCCAGAAGTCGAACAGATCGCCGCCAACCAATGTCCCGCCCCGGACCCGGTATTTTCTTTCGAAGCTGAGCAGTGCCATCTTCTTTCTCCTTTTGCGCGGGCTCTCGTCCCTATGGATCCCGATGCGCTTAACTGTTTCGGTTGCTGCGGGCGATTGGCTGGGTCGCCCGCCGCGTTGTTAGTGAGCCGATCTTCCAGTTACTGCCCGCCAAAGGCGAGGCTGAACCAGTTGGTTGTCTCATTGCTGAGCAGGACGAGGTGAATCATCGCCGCCAGCAGAAAGAGGAACACGCCCTGGGCCACAAAAACGCGGCGTGGGTCGAAGATCAGCCAGATTTTGTAAAACTGTGCCATGTATCAGATCCTCTCGTTTACCAGGCGAACCAAGGCAGTTTGATGTAGGTCAGCGCATGAGCAACCAACGCTACCACGGTAAAGACCGCGAAGCCGCTCATGTAGACCGAGTGCAGTTCCTGCGCTTGCTCGTCTGTCAAACCTGTGAAGGACAGGTCATTTTTATCAGCCATATTTTTCTCCTTGTGAAAAAACGTGCTGACGCCGCGCACCCCCCGCGGCCGGGTTACGACAGGGGCTCATCCCCTGCCCTAATCCACCACCCCGGGGGGGAGTGGCGAATGTCGATATCCAAGCAATGTTGTGCATGCCGGACAGCTCCTAAGCGCTAAAGATGCGCGGTGTGATGATGCGCGCCTGGCTCCAAGCGGCTTTGATCGGTCCTTTTTCTGGCAGCGACATGCAGCGGGCAGCGGTGAGCATCCAGGTCAGAACGCTCAACGGCAGCGTCGCGGCGAAAATCAAGGCAAAATAGACGTAATATTCGCGCATGGGTGGCCCGCTCCGACTGCGTGTGTTCTGTACGGTGTCAGTTGTCATGTCAGTCATGATTGTGCTCCTTTCGAGCGAAGATGCAGCCCTTCCACAGTCTCCAAGACCACGCGGCTCTCTCCGGCATCAAGCGCCCGCTTTTCAGCGGCATCACGCAAGGTTTTTGCGGCAGAGATACGGGTTAGAATCGGGTGGCTGGCGACAATTTCATCCAGTTTGGCCTGAGCATCTGCATCCCAGGGAAAATCCTTGCGCAGGGGCGTGGGTGTTGCAGGGGTGGCATCCATTTCAGAGGCCAGCGGCAAGATATGGAAAAGCGCGTCGAACAGCCCGTTGCACACCTCTTGAATGACGTATGTCGCACCCGCGTACCCCATGAATGGTGTGCCGGTGGCGCGGCGGATCGCAGCTCCGGGGAAAGAGGCAGGGATAAAGGCCGGCGCAGGCCCAAAGCCCGATGACATCTCAGCAAGGTATATTTTTTCGTTGATCGAACCCATCAAGATCAGCGGCCTTTTGTCATGAACCAAGGCGCGCACCTGATCATTATCCGTCTTTCTGCCGCGCGTTCTGGCAACGGCAAAGGCACAGGGAAGGCCCAGATCGTCTTCCAGGAAGTGACGCATGCCACGCGCGTAAGTTTCGCTCGCCACAATCCCAAAAGATGCGGTTGCGAAGAAATCCTGTGTCACAGAGCGCCAGAGATCCCAAACCGGCTTGATCGTTGAATGCTTCTCGCGCTCAATGAACGGCTCGGGATCAAGTGCCAAAAGCTCGCCGAGCTTGCGAAGGAATTTTGTTGTGCTTTCCACACCGATTGGTGCTTGCAGATAGGGTTTGCCCAAAAGCTCAGCCAAACCGCGTCCAAACTCCCGGTACATGCAGATGTTCACATCGGCATTCACCAAATTTCGCATCTCGCTCACATGGCTGCCCAAGGGCATGACGATGTTAACCTCCGCACCGATCCCTTCAACCAAACGCCGGATCTCGGCAAGGTCGGACGGCATATTGAAGGTCCCGTACATCGGACCTAAAATATTCACGCGCGGCGCGGCCCCCTCCACGCGCTTCTTCTCCGGCGGCATCCGGCCTTTGGTCATCCCAAACTCGGTGAAAACCCACGTCATCGCGCGGTCTGCAGCTTCCCATTGATCCTCATCAATGGTCCGCGGCAAAAATCTCTGGATGTTTGTGCCCTGCGGCGTCACACCGCCTCCGATCATCTCTGCGATCGAACCGGTGACGACAACGGCGGGCAGCGCGGGGTCTAAAACCTCCCAGGCGCGCTTCATGGCATCCTCGGTGCCAGAGCCCATTTCACCTTCCCCAAGACCCGTCACCACAATGGGCAGCTCATGAGGTGGCAAAGCATCCGTGTAATGCAGAACCGAGGTTACCGGAAGGTTCTCACACCCCACCGGCCCGTCGATCACGCATTGCAGCCCTTTGATGGCACAGAAAGCATAAACAGCCCCCCAATAACCTCCCGCACGGTCGTGGTCTTGGATCAACATGCCAACGTCCTCCCGTGCTCTTTCATCTTGCCATGAAAACTCCGGGGGGATCGCACGTCAGTGCGATGGGGGCTGGCCCCCAACCACGCAACGACGCCACACGAGAGCGCATTTCTTGCGCAATACGCCGCCACGCGCTTATTTATAACGGACGGCACAGCCAGTGCTTGTGCATCACAGCGACCGAGTGCGAAGGCGCATCCTTCGGATACGCAGCCTCGCCTGTGGCGAGAATTATGAATTCTCGCCATCATTAAATCATCTGCGCGGCTTTTGCCGCCCGCGCTTGTTTTTCAAGCTTCTTGAGGTTCTGCGCCCGGAACTGAGGCTGAACATTCGGCGCGCCTTCCCAAACGCCCGCTGTATCCTCTGCACCGACGCCTTCAAAGAATGCGCGCATCCGGCCCATCCGGTCTTTGTTTGCCATGGCCGCTATCACGACTTGGGCGAGCGACCCTGCGCCAGCGACCCCCATTAACGGTCGGGCAGAAATCAGGTTCGTGAAATAGAGCGAAGGAATCCCAAGTTCCTTGCCTTTTTGTACCACAGGGGTTGTCCCAACCGCCAAATCAGGCCGGATCGCCTCTACCGCAGCGCAATCATCTTCGAGCGACGCGCGATACTGGATCTTTACACCGCGCGCTTCAAGCCACTCCGCATCAGCGGCAGACCATGTCGTTTTAGGGCATGCCGTGCCGACATAAGGCACGTCTGCGCCGCTTTCTATCAACAACCGCGCCACCAATAGCTCACTCCCTTCGTACCCCGATAGCGTTATCGTCCCCGAAATCGGGGCTGCACCCAGGGCAGCTTTAATAGCGGGGAGAAAGGCATTTTGCGCCTTGCCCACTGTCTCAGCAGGTAGGCCAAAGGCATCGCCAATCCCAGCGAGCCATGCCGCAGTCCCATCGTGCCCTACCGGAGCAGACCCGACAATTGGGCGACCCGCAGCTTCGAAAGCCCGCACAGAGGCGGTGTAGAAAGGGTGGATCGCGGCAACAGCACCACAAGCCAGAGCGGAATAGAGCTCGCGCCATTCCCGGCACGGCACAGTCGGACCGATCGCCAACCCCATCGGCGCCAACATTTGCGCGATCATCATCGGATCTGCGGGAAACATTTCACCCAGCAAGCTCACCGTGGGACGATCGGACTGGCCCCGCGCGGGCATCGCAACGGGACCCGCCTCAATCTCTTTTCGGGCGTAGTCCAGCATCGCCCCGGCGAGCACGTCTTTCGCCTCTGCATGGGTCGGCACGCCAAAACCTGGCACGTCGATACCCACAATCCGAACGCCATCAATCTCATCGGGCAGAAGCCTAAGCGGCACCCCTGAAGCTGTGGGCACACACAGGTTGGTGACCACGACCGCGTCGAGCTTTTCCGGATCGGCGACGTCATAAACCGCCTCTCGGATGTCTTCGAACAATTTGCCAGTGACGAGCGTTTCAGAGTTAAAGGGCACGTAGCCTACCGATCTGCGTGCCCCATAAAAGTGAGAGACAAAGGTCAGCCCGTAGACGCAGCAGGCAGATCCAGAGAGTATTGTCGCGGTCCGTTTCATCCGCAACCCAACCCGCAGCGATCCAAAGGCCGGGCACATAGATTGCGGTTTGTCATGCGGTCCTTTGGGGTAATCCGCCGCGAATTGATCAAGCAAATCCGATTTTCCGGCCGCACGGGCCGCGCCTTCAAGGGTTGAGGCAGAGGCACAAGCGACCCCCTCTTTGGCGGGTCCTTCAACCATCTCGCCAGGCGAGCGTTCCTGCACCACCTTTGAAGCAGATGCATCGTTGATTACGACCCGCCCCGCCTCATCATAAGACACGTGATATCCTTCGCGCTCAGGCATCGTCGTAGATCACCTCAAGGCTTTCTTTTGGCTTGGAGTATTTCCCCCGCATATCGGCGTCGGTTGCAGGCTCTAGAACGACGTCGCCGCCCGTCTCAGAGCTGTCAAACAGCCCCAGCAGACCATCTTGATCAAGCGGTGTTGGACGCACTGGCGGCGCTTCCGCGACAGCCAGCCCCAGCTCAGCGAACAACGGGCCCCATTGACCGGCCATTGTCCCAACGATTTGATAATTTGCCGATTTCTTGCGCAAATCATCATCTTGCGGGATCGCCGCAAGAACAGGAATATCCACCGATTTTGCGAAAGCCGCAGCCTCGCCCGAGCCGTCATCTTTATTGATCACCAGCCCCGCAACGCCGACATTCCCGCCGAGCTTGCGAAAATACTCAACGGCAGAGCAAACGTTGTTGGCGACATAAAGCGATTGCAGATCGTTTGACCCTACGAGAATGACCTTTTGGGCCATATCGCGCGCGATGGGCAGGCCAAAGCCGCCGCAAACGACGTCTCCCAAGAAATCCAAGAGGACATAGTCAAAGTCCCAATCGTGAAAACCCAACTTCTCAAGCAACTCGAACCCGTGGATAATCCCACGGCCACCGCAACCACGGCCAACCTCAGGCCCGCCTAGCTCCATCGCGAAAACACCGCCACGCTTGAAACAGACATCGCCAATCTTAACCTCTTCGCCCGCGAGTTTCTTCTTGGTAGAAGTCTCGATGATCGTTGGGCATGCCTTCCCGCCAAACAGCAGTGAGGTTGTATCAGACTTGGGGTCGCATCCGATCAGCAGCACGCGTTTGCCCTGCTCGGCCATCATGTGGCTCAGATTGGCCAGGGTGAAAGATTTCCCAATGCCCCCTTTGCCGTAGATCGCGATGACCTGCGTTTTGGATTTGGGTTCCTCAGTCGCGATATCCGCAAGGTCCTCACCAGCCTCATCTCGCAGACGCTGATCGAAATCCTTGATGGTTCCACCATCCTTCAGGTTAGGAATATCAAGTGTCATGCGCGACCTTTCCAATCGAGGATCATCTTCAAGCAGTTGCTATCAGTGAATGCTGTCTCATATGCCTCGGTCGCATCTGCTGCGGGCGCCTGATGGGTGATCAGCCCATCGAGTGACAGCCGACCATCAAGCACCAGCGCCCGCGTGGCCGCCAGGTCTTCCGCGGTCCATTCAGCGGCGATGCGCAGCTTTGCTTCTTTGACAAAGGCCAGCGGGAAGGCAAAAGATATTGGATCTGAGTAGAAACCGGCGAGGACGATTTCACCGCCTTTTGCCAAACGACCGATCAACGCCTCTAACAGATGTGCCTGACCTGAAGCGTCGTAAATATGCTGATAATCCCTTCGAGGATCGTCATTTGGATGAACCACGCGATACCCCTCTTCGTCCGTTTGACGCTGGGGATCTATTTCCCAAACCGTGGGCGTTGGCGCACCTGTCGCGATGGTCAACCGGGCCAACAGGCGTCCCAAAACCCCGTGGCCGACAATCAAATCGGGGGCGACATTCTGCGCTCCGGCAATCGCGTGACGCGCCGTTGCAGCAAGCGCAAGCAACGTGCCGCGAGGACCGAATGCGGCGTCAATTGGCACAACGCGAGAAGCGTCCGTCACCAGTAACTCAGCCGCGCCGCCAAACAGACCGAAAGCCCCTTCAAAGCAATTGGCACCGGGTACAAAGACGCGGTCACCCGTCCGATAGGGAGTGTCGAAACCCGCCTCCACAACCTCGCCCACCGTTTCGTATCCAGGCACCAGCGGATAGCCCATCCCAGGAAACGGCGGCATATCACCGGTCCACAACAGCTTCTCGGTGCCGGTTGAAATGCCCGAATATGCCACCTCGACCACCAGATCCCGCTTTCCAGGCGGGGTCACGCCCAGCCGATCTAGGCCAAGATCGCGTGGTCCGTTAAGGATGACAGCGTCGCTGTGCAAGGGTTTCCTCCCTACTGATTTGGGGCGCGGCATGGTGGCGAGAAAAGACTCGCGCAGTCCGCTCCTACTGTAAGCTAATTTCGACATATATAAGTGTCAACTTAAATAGACACTCAAGTTGTACCTTTCGTCGCCACCACACAGCGGGTTACGAACGCCCGGCGCGGCGCCGGTGCCTGAACGCTCTCAAATCCCGCTGCTCGACAAAGCGCAGCGATCTGTTCAGCGCTGCGGGTTTTGCCCGTCTGCATTGCCAAGGTATAAAGCGCGAAATAAGCGTCACCCGCACGCTCCGGCTTTGCCCCACCGCTCATCGGTTCAGAGATGATTAAGCGACCGCCATTCGGGAGCGCCGCATGACATTTTGCCAAAAGCCGCTCCACCGTCTCATCTGAATGATCATACAGCACGCGGATGAGGGAAATCGCATCCGCACCCACAGGCAGCGGATCGGTGCGAAATGAGCCGGTAACAATCTCACTGCGCGTGCTTAGACCTGACCGTGAAAATCGTGCTTCAGCTTGTGAGGCAACAGCAGGCAGGTCGAATAACGTCAGGCGCATCGCGGGATAGCGCTCACCCGCTTCCTGCAGGAAAGTCCCCGTGCCGCCGCCGACGTCAAGCAGATGACGCACGCCCGCAAGAGGAACGGTATCTAGCGTATCGTCGGAAACCAAAAGCTGGCTTTGCGCCATCAGTTCCGAATATGTCTGCGCAACGTCAGCTGAAACATCTGCGCCAAAGACATAGGGCCAGAAATGCGCAAGACCTGGCACATTCTCTCCTCTAAAAAACGCAGCGGGATCCGCCAAATCGCGGTAGAGAACCTGATGATGCAAAATCATCTGTTGCAATCCGGGCGCACCAACCAGCGCCGCGCCGCGCCGCGTTAAGGCATATCTTCCATCCCGTTTGAGCTTTACCAGCTTTAACGCCTCAGCAGCTTGTAGCAAAACGCGAAGTCGTTGATCAGGCACACCCGTCAGGCGCGACAGCCCTTCAACAGCCATGGGACGCGCCAGCAAACGCGCAGGAATGTCCAACTGTACCAGCGCCATCAGCACCTGACTGTGGCAAAACCCTGCGAGCAAATCAAAAAGCGCCTCTCCTTCACGACGCACTGAGCGACGGGTCAATGGAAAGCGTGCAGCCCATTTTTGAAACCTCCGCTGCGCGATCAGACGCGCAAATGACGGGAGCCGCCTTGGCGAAACCGCGCCACCGGAAACATGGATATCTGACATTATGGTCCTGGCACGCTTTGCCGCGCCGCGCGCCACTTTATCGGCGTCAAAACCTCGGCCTGGGCGCGCACCAGCTTGGCCAGAGACGCCTCACCAGGGCACTTTGGGATAGAGGAGATTGCACCGGTCAAAATCTCTTTCATGTGCAAAATCGCGCCCTGAACGCCGAATTCAGCGACGGCATTGGGCCGCCCGTGCAAATCGTCTTGCCCGACAGGTTTGCCAAGCGTTTCAGCATCATACAGCGCATCGCGCAAATCATCGGCAACTTGAAAAGCTTCGCCGATGCGCGCGCCCAGATCTTCCCAAGGCTCAGGATCTTCGCCAGCAGCTACTGCGCCCATCTGTGTTGCCGCCATGAACAGCGCGCCCGTCTTTGCCCGATGATAGGCAGATACATCCACCTGAGCTTCGCTTTCCCATCCTTGTCCCGCGCAGATGCCATGCGGCATGCCCGTGCGCGCCGCCAACAATTTGATCAGCGCCACGGCTCGCGCAGGATCTTCACCTGCCGCACGTGCGAGCACGTCAAATGCCATAACGATCAAACTGTCCCCAGTGAGCACCGCCAAAGGCTCCCCATAAGCTATGTGCACGGCAGGCTTTCCGCGTCGGGTATCCGCATCATCGAAACAGGGTAAATCATCGTGAACAAGGGACGCGCAGTGGATCAATTCAAGCGCTGTTGCTGCGGCATCCGTCACAGCGGGCATCGGATCGCCACACGCAGCGGCAACCGACATTAGGATCGATGGCCTAATGCGCGCACCGCCCGGCGTAACGGTGTAATGCAGCGCTGCTGCAAGTTTTGCAGGCGATGGTGCAGATTGCCCCCGTGCAATAGCGAGGGTGATCGCTTGATCAATCCGAGCTGCAAAATCCATAGCCGTTCTCCTGATAGCTCAACTATGTAGTCTATTGATGACAATAAAACTGTCAACTAGACTAGACATACAGAATCTCAAGACGTGCTGTGTTCATGACAGATGTAAAGCCTCATATCGCTGTGATTGGCGCGGGTATCGGCGGCTTGGCGGCTGCGCTGCGCCTGGCACATGGCGGCGCTCGGGTCACTGTTTTTGAGCGTCACGCCGGACCAGGCGGAAAAATGCGCACGATGCCATCTGCAGCCGGTCCAGTGGACGCAGGGCCAACCGTGCTTACCCTCAAGAAAGTCTTTGAAGATCTGTTTGCCCAAACCGGCAGCGCCCTGCATCGGCACGTCACTCTTCAGCAAGAGCATGTGATCGCGCGGCACTTTTGGCCGGATGGCACAACATTGGATCTTACCTCCGACAGCGCAGAGAATAAAGCCAACATCGGTCGCGTTTTTGGCCGAAAATCTGCTGAGGACTTCGCAAAATTTGACACGCGATCAGCACAGCTTTTCGCCGCGTTTGACGAACCAATCATGCAAGCGGCCGACCCAAAGATCGTTAATCTTATCGCCAAGGTCGCCCGCAATCCTGCGCTCATCCCTTTGATCGAGGGGCATCGCAGTTTGCATAGCAGTTTGTTGAAACAGTTCTCGGAACCCAAACTGGCGCAGCTTTTCGGTCGCTATGCGACATACATCGGTGGAAGGCCAGACGCGTCGCCCGCCTTGCTTAGCCTCATTTGGCGGGCCGAGTCGCAGGGTGTTTGGCATGTCAGCGGCGGTATGCACATGCTGGCAAAGGCAATTGCCCAGCGTGCCGCTGATTGCGGGGCGCAGTTCCGCTACCACGCGCATGTGGAACAGATTGAGATGGCTGCTGGCAAACCTGCCGCTGTGGTTACAGCAGAGGGGCGCACACCCATCGATGCGGTGTTATTTAACGGCGATCCACGCGCCCTTCGCAGCGGCATGCTGGGCAAAGCGGTCAAAGCCGCCATACGTCAAAAGGGGGTCACACCGCGCAGCTTGTCTGCTTGCGTTCATAGCTTCGCCGCGCAAGCACAGGGCGTGCCCCTAGCTGCGCATAATGTCTTTTTCTGCGCCGACCCGCATAGCGAATTTGATGCGCTGGCCCAAGATCGAATGCCGCAAGACGCCACGCTTTATGTCTGCGCACAAGATCGTTTCAGCGGCCAAAATCCAGCCTGTCTTGAACGCTTTGAAATCATTGCGAATGCTCCGCCAGTCGCCGATGGCGCGCCGCTCCATGCGAAGGATAGAGAGATATGTCACACAGCCATCATGATGCGGTTGAAACATTTCGGCCTTCGGTTCACGCCGCACCCGGAAATCGGCAGCCTCACCATGCCACAGCAGTTTTCCGCCCTGTTTCCGGCGTCGAACGGCGCGCTTTACGGGCGTTCCCCACATGGGATGATGGCGGCTTTCAACCGCCCAACTGTCCGCAGCCGGATACCGGGCTTGTACCTCGTGGGGGGCGGGATACATCCGGGCGCGGGCGTACCGATGGCGACGCTTTGCGCCGCGCATGCGGCCGAGGCGATGCTGAAAGACCTTTCTTTAACCTCGACGTCCCATCAGGCGGCTATGCCTGGTGGTACATCGACGGCATCTCAGACGATGGTACCCGCGCCGTCTCTGTCATCGGATTCATAGGATCCGTCTTTTCGCCCTGGTACGCCTGGTCAGGCCGTCAGAGACCAGCAAATCACTGCTGCATCAATGTTGCGACCTACGGCCCGGGCGGGCGTTTCGCAATGACCGACCGGGGGGAGGCGGCGCTGCATACCTCGGCGGACCAACTGATCGTCGGACCCTCCTCCATGACGTGGACGGGAAACCAACTGGTCATCGACATCAATGAGATTTCATCACTCCCGCTCATCTCTCGCATGCGTGGTCAAATTATCGTCACGCCGAGCGCGATTACACAGGTTGAGCTTCCGCTCACCCCCGATGGTGGGCATGTTTGGCGCCCTTTTGCGCCCGTGTCTCGGATCAGCGTCGCATTGGAAGCTAAGGGCTGGCAATTTGACGGTCACGGGTATTTCGACAGTAATTTCGGCATCCGTCCGCTGGAGACCGACTTTAGCTATTGGACCTGGGGCCGTTACCCCACCAAAGAGGGTGCGACATGTTTTTATGACGCGACACGACGGGACGGAACATCCTTGGAAACCGCCATGGCTTTCACGCCAGAGGGCCGAGCGCGCAACATATCCGCGCCCCCGCGCACACGCTTTAATCGCAGTCTTTGGGCGCTTTATCGCGAAACGCGCGCCGATCCAGGGACAAAGCCGCGTCAGATCAAACCGATGCTTGACGCCCCATTCTACAACCGAGCGGTGGTTGAGACCCAAATCAACGGAGAGATCACGCAAGGCGTTCACGAAGCGCTGGACCTCGACCGATATGCGTCCGCGTGGCTCAAACCCATGCTGGCGGTGCGCGTTCCACGTCGTGCGAAATGGCGGTTTTAAAGCATCCGGCCTTAAACCTAAGACAGCTTGCCCAACGTGACTTCGCGCCGGTCCGAGGGATAGCGCCACATAAGCTGCTAAGCGGGTGGGTGATAGGCATTTGCAAAGTTTGAGGTTGCTTGAACGCGCACTGCAATCAAAGCATCCGGCTTAAACCTGATACACCCCGGTCCCTATCACCGTCTCGCCCAACAGGTTCTGTTGGGCCGCGCCGTTCCGCCCACACGGGGCAGCGCTAAGTCAGTTAGGTCTACTTATGTCAGGTTAAAGGTCGGGTGCTTCAACCACTGGGATTTGCAATAAAAAAGGGGAGAGCAGAGACGCGATACCTGGATCAATACCGGCCGGCGGCGACATCTAAAGGTCGGAGGGGATCAACGGAGCGACATCCCGGTTCAAGCGCCAAACCGATGTGTTCAGCGCGGCGGCCACAGTGACCCAAAGCAGATAGGGCAAAAAGGCAACGCCTGCCCAAAAATCGAGTTGAAAATGGCTCCAAACACAGCCCGCGACCGACAGCCACAGGGGTGCCATGACGAAAAGGGCACCCTTTAACCTGCGCAAGCCGAAGAAAACGGGCGTCCAAAGCGTGGAAAAGGCCGCTTGCATCGCCCAAAATGCGAATGCAAAGCCATTTCCGTCCATCACAGCGACCCTGGCACCAGCGAAAGAAATCAGCAGATAAATCGTCGTCCAAGCCACGGGGAAGGCCCAATCAGGCGGTGTCCAAGACGGCTTTTCTAGCGTTTTATACCATGCGCCCGGTTGAAACACGGCACCTGTAGCCGCGGCCGCACCGCAGGTGATGAGGAAGATCGCAAACAAATAAAGGTCCAAAGCCGCTTCCTCCTACTCCGCCGCGATCCCCGAGGCAGTCTCGCGTGCATCTAACTCGGCTAAGACGTCCAAAAGCGCGCTGGTTCGACCCTGTGTGCCGCCCGAAAGACCGCGATGCGCCGCATCGACAAGATATTGCACCTCGGGCAAGGCGGCGCCGTACATGACCGATGATTGCGGCGCGACAGCGGCCACCGCCGCCTTCGCCGCAGCATGTATAAGGCAGCCGGTTTTATACAACTTACCCGTATAGGCACGTTGAGTTACGCTGTCATAAGCGTTGCGCCGCAGAGCACCCCCGATGCCCGCGTAGACATGGCGCGCCGCATAGATGCCGGGCCTGACCCTAAACGGCAGCAGTGAAATGCCCGCCTCTGATCGAAGATAGAGCCTGCGCGCCTCGGCCAAAAGTCTGCGGACCATTCGACGCGTGTGCGGATGCGCCTGCGTCTGTGACATGAATGCAGATGCGCTAAAGCCTGCGTCTGTTATCCAATCGAGCGGCAGGTACAACCGCCCGGCGCGCGCATCCTCCCCAACGTCGCGCGCAATATTGGTAAGTTGCATGGCGACACCCAAATCACCGGCGCGGGCAAGAGCATTGGCGTCACGCACGCGCATCAGGATGCACATCATCAGCCCGACAGCTGCCGCGACGCGTGCTGAATAGGCGCGCACATCACTCAGCGTTTGATAGCGCCGGCCAGACGCGTCCCAGGCCAAACCTTCCAGCAAAGCCTCTGGCAAAATGCGCGGCATTTCAAAATCATCGACTAACGTTGCAAAAGCGCGATCTTCAGGCGCATTGCGTGGCGTGCCCGCATAAACAGCGTCTAATCTGTCGCGAAGTTTGAGAACCGCCTGCGCCTTGCGCGTGCCCTCATCCACCTCATCATCTGCGAGCCGACAAAACGCATAGAGCGCCAGCGCCGGATCACGCACGGATCGCGGCAACAACAAGCTTGCCGTATAAAACGACAGCGATCCTGTACGAATTGCCGCGCGGCAATGGCTCAGATCTGCTGGCTGGATCATTCTGCAGCCAACTGCGCTTCCTGCCGCGGCACTGGCGCATCAGGCACCAGTTTGCCCAATACCTCGGCAGAAGAAACAACACCGGGCAATCCAGCGCCGGGGTGCGTTCCTGCGCCCACCAGAAAAAGGCCCGTCGCCTCTTCGCTGACATTGTGCGGCCGGAACCAAGCGCTTTGCAAGATCCGCGGCTCAAGCGAAAAGCCTGCGCCAAAGGGGCTCAAGTAGCGATCGCGGAATGTCTCAGGTGTGAAGACGAGTTCGGTGGCGATGCGGTCTCTGAAACCCGGCATGATGTTTTCCAGCACTGCCGCCACTTTCTCACGATAAATTGGCTCCTCTCGCCGCCAATCTACTGCGTTTTTCCACCCCAAGTGCGGAACGGGAGACAGCACGTAAAAAGTGTCATCACCAGCGGGTGCGACCGTCGGATCAGTCCGCGACGGCCGATGGATATACAGGCTCATGTCGTCAGCCAGCTTGCCACGCACGAAAATGTCCTTGAGCAGACCTTTAAAACGAGGTCCGTTATGGATCGTATGGTGCCCCAGATCGGGCCACATCCCGGCGGTACCCTTGGTGCCGAAATACCAAACATAAAGGCTCATCGACCACCGACGACGGTTCAGTTTGGCCGTTGTCCATCGACGTTTTTTAAGGTTCCGTAAAAGTGTGTTGTACGTGTGACCCGCATCGGCATTGCTTACCACAAGCCCTGCATCAAGCTGCCTGCCATCGCTTAGCGTCACGCCGCTGACAACCTGCTTGTCCAGGCGGATCTCATCAACTTCAACCCCATGTTCGATGCGGCCACCCTGCGCGCGCACCACTTTGGCCATGGCATCCGCAATCGCCTGAACTCCGCCGATTGCGTAGTGAACGCCATAGGTTTTCTCTAAATGAGCAACCAGCGCATACATGGATGTGACATGCGTTGGATCGCCACCGATAAACAGGGGATGGAATGACAGCGCCATGCGCAAACGCTCATCCTTCACGCGCGCGGCGGCCAGGCCATATATCGACCGATCAGCGCGCAGCAAACCGAACGTGGGCAGAACCTTTACCGTTTCCCACAGTCGATGCATTGGCTTTGCCACCATCCCTTCGAAGCCGACAACATATCTGCGATGGGAATCTTTCAAAAAGCGCTTGTAGCCCGGCACATCAGCAGGGTTGATCTTGCGAACCTCAGCAAACATTCGGTCGTCATCGCCGCAGGCGCTGAATTTGGTGCCGTCTAGCCAACGTACTTCATAGAAAGGATCAAGTGACTGCAGCTTTACATCTTGATGAAAATCGCGACCGCAAGCTGCCCAGAGGTTTTCAAAAACCTGCGGCACCGTCACAATCGTAGGACCCAGATCAAAACGGTAGCCGTCTTGGCTGATGGAAGACCCACGGCCGCCCACGCGATCAAGCCGATCCAGCACCGTGACAGAATATCCCTTTGCGCCAAGGCGCATCGCAGCAGCTAAACCACCAAGACCAGCTCCTACAACGATAGCACGGGTGCCTTCCAACATATCAGACTCACAATGTCATTTTATGTGTCACTTAGAATGTCTATTATTATTTACAATCTGACAAGGTGCCCTTTCCAAAATTGCCAGAATGTGTAAACTTATACTGACATCTGAAGGGACTCGAACGCAGTGGCACAGGTGGTCAGCCTTAGCTTTTATCGGTTCGACCGCGTTTTGGCGCGTGCGTGGGCTTTCGCCATGATGGGCGTTGCCCGCCCGGCGCTTGCACGGATGCCTGACATAGGATTTTGGAAACTCTGCGGATCCGGCGCCGGGGAAGGCTTTGACGTGCGTCCCAACACCCGCGTCTATGCAGTTCTTGCCACCTGGCCCAATCTGGCAACGGCGCAGCATCGTCACGCCACAGACCCGCTGTTCAAACGGTATCGAAAGCGGGCGGTTGAAGATTGGACTGTGTATCTCAGCACGGATAGTGTCCGTGGAGAATGGTCTGGCCGCAAACCATTTGACGTCTCTGAACAAGCAGGCCCCGGACCTTTGGCCGTGTTGACACGTGCAACATTGAGGCCGGGTATGCTGCCGCGCTTTTGGGGTAGAGTGCCCAATATCTCGGATGTCATCGGAAAAGACCCAAATGTCCTTTTCAAGATTGGCATCGGAAATGTCCCACTGCTCCAACAGGTTACATTCTCGATCTGGCCGAATGCTCAGCTGATGGCGGCCTTCGCGCGCACAGGTCCCCATGCAGAGGCGATCCGCGCCGTAAGAGCCGAAGGCTGGTTCCGTGAAGAGCTTTATGCACGCTTCACGCTCTTGTCCGAGGAAGGCACCTGGGGCGGCAGTTCCCCTCTTCAACATCGCGAGGCGATATGAAACCACCATTCCCTTTCTCCGCCATCGTTGGCCAAAATGACATGAAGCGCGCGATGCTGCTTACTGCGATCGACCCCTCAATCGGGGGTGTTTTGGTCTTCGGGGACAGGGGCACTGGAAAATCAACAGCTGTCCGGGCCCTTGCAGCGCTCTTACCGCCAATCGAAGCGGTGAAGGCATGCCCCGTGAACAGCCAAACTTTTGCCGATTGCCCGACCTGGGCGCAGGTCACGCGTAAGGCAACGCATTACATTCCGACACCCGTGGTTGATCTGCCCCTGGGCGTTTCGGAAGACCGCGTCACAGGCGCTCTCGACATTGAAAAAGCGCTCACCAAGGGTGAAAAAGCATTCCAACCTGGCCTCCTCGCTGCGGCGAATCGCGGTTATCTTTACATTGACGAGGTGAACCTTCTGGAGGATCACATCGTCGATCTGCTGCTTGATGTCGCGCAGTCTGGTGAAAACGTTGTTGAGCGCGAGGGGTTGTCTATCCGGCACGCCGCCCGCTTTGTATTGGTCGGTTCTGGTAACCCAGAAGAGGGGGAATTGCGTCCTCAGTTACTGGACCGGTTTGGACTATCTGTCGACGTCGCATCACCAACCGATGTGGCCGAACGGGTGGAAGTCATAAAAAGACGCGATGCATACGAAAATGATCACACCGCTTTCATGCTGCGCTGGCAGGCAGAAGATGCCGCGTTAAGGGAACAGATACTGACGGCTCGCGACGTGCTCAAAGATCTAAAAACGCCGGAAAGCGCATTGCACGATGTGGCGGCGCTGTGCATCAAACTGGGCTCTGATGGATTACGCGGTGAGCTAACGCTGCTGAAAGCTGCCCGCGCCTATGCGGCACTGCGTGAGGACACCGTCTTGGCGCGTTCGCATATCAGAGACATTGCGCCGCTGGCTCTGCGCCATCGTCTGCGTCGCGATCCACTGGATGAAGCGGGTTCCGGCGTTCGCGTCAGTCGCGTGGTCGAGGATGTTTTGGGGTGAGCCCCTGGGATCGCGCCTGCACCGCTCTGCGGCTACTACAGCTTGACCCGGTTGGGTTGGGCGGGATCGTTCTGCGCGCCCGTTGCAGCCCGGTGAGAGACGCGTTTCTTGACCGTTTACCAAAGGACGTGCAGCGCATATCCCCGCATGTGTCGCTTGAGGCTTTGGAGGGCGGGATCGATGTGGCCGCAAGCCTGCGCGAGGGTCATCTTGTGAACCATACTGGCCTGCTGGAACACCAAAAGCGCCTGTTGTTGCTGACACTGGCTGAAAGAACGCCGCAGATCACCACTGCAAAGATATGCGACGCGCTAGACACTGGCCTGCTGCAGGGCCTTGTCGCGGTGGATGAAAGCGCCGAACTAGATGAGGCAATACCAATCCAACTTGCAGATCGCCTTGCATTTCACGTCTCATTAGACGGGGTCCAACGATCAGAGATTGCCCATGCAGACCCTGCGTCAATAGCGCCTTCTGCAATAAACCGCGTGATCGTTGAAGACGGACAAATCGATGCACTGGTGTCACTTGCTCTTTCATTGGGCATTCACAGTCTACGCGCACCACGCTTTGCGATAGCCGCCGCACGCGCGCATGCTGCATTGGAAGGACGCAAAAGCGTCGAAGAACGAGATGTATTGGTGGCGGTAGAGCTTGTCTACGCCTCTCGCGCTGAGCAGCTACCGGCGGTGGATCCGGACCCAACTGAAGCGCCCCCAGAAACGGCCCAAGAGACAGCCCAAGAAGAAACGCCATCGGTGAACTTGCCTCAAGATCTGCTCTTGAAAGCGATCGAAACCGCGCTTCCAGACGACCTGCTAAATTATCAACGTGACGCGGGTCTCAAGGGGCGCAGCGGTGCTGGTGCGGGTGGTAAGCGCATCGGTAATCGGCGTGGGCGCCCGCTCCCTGCGAGAGAGGTTGCGCCCAGCGGAACCCAGTCTCGCATTGATCTGATGGCGACCCTGCGCGCGGCCGTTCCTTGGCAAACACTGCGCCGTGCCAATCAAGATGCGCGCGATAAGGGTCCCATTATCCGGCCGTCTGACCTGCGCTATAAACGGTATGAAGAACATTCCGACCGTTTGCTCATCTTCGCCGTTGACGCATCCGGTTCGGCGGCTTTGGCCCGACTATCTGAGGCGAAGGGCGCCGTCGAACTGCTTTTGTCGGAAGCTTATGCGCGGCGCGACCACGTGACGCTTATCGCCTTTCGGCGGGAGAGTGCGGAAATGCTGCTGCCGCCCACGCGCTCTTTGGTCCAGACAAAACGGCGGCTTGGGGATTTACCGGGCGGCGGGGCCACCCCGTTGGCGCACGGTTTAAAGTTGGCACTTGAAACGGCAGAGACATCGAGGCGCAAAGGGCTCTCGCCAATGTTGATCATCTTGACAGATGGCCGCGGTAACATAGCGCTCGATGGCACAGCCGATCGACAGCAAGCGGCCGAGGATGTGCAACGCCTAGCGCGCGCCATGGCGGTACAGGGTTTGGACAGTATCGTGATCGATACCAACCGACGTCCGGACTATGCCTTGCAGGAATTAGCGCGCACGCTGCGTGGTCAGTATACGTCTCTCCCCCGTGCCGATGCGCAGAAACTGTCCAAGACCGTCGCGCACGCCTTGGCGGATTGATCGTGAACTGGGAGGAATATGCGGGAAGCTGGCCACTGGCGGCGCATTCACGCTTTATAGCATGCCCACCGCATCGCTGGCACGTGCAAGAGCTTGGACCCGAAAACGCACCCATGATCCTACTGATACATGGTGCGGGTGGTGGCACGCAAAGCTGGCGGCATCTCGCACCGATGTTGGCGGAACGTTATCGCGTGGTGGCAATCGATCTGCCGGGACAAGGATTTACTGCCTTAGGGGATCCACAACGATGCGGATTGACCGCGATGTCCGAGGATCTGCTGACGCTTTGCGGACAACAAGGCTGGCACCTCAGCACAATCATTGGCCATTCAGCGGGTGCCGCGATTGCACTGCAGATCGCTTTGCATCTCACGCCCGCCCCGCGCGTGATTAGCCTTAACGGGGCACTCGGCAGTTTCAAAGGTATTGCTGGCTTTTTGTTCCCGTTGATGGCTAAGGCGCTGGCAATGACACCTTGGGTCGCCCGGATATTCACGGCGTCAACCAGCCGGCCAGGCTCTGTCGAGCGATTGATTGCCGGTACCGGATCAACATTGCCGGAAGATGAGCTTGAATGGTATCGCGCGCTGATTAGCAGCCCCAGCCACGTTGACGCCACGCTTAACATGATGGCGCAATGGAACCTCGATCCGCTCAGAAAAAGCCTGCCTGCGCACCCTGCACCAACCTTGCTGATTGCTGCGGACAAAGATCGAACAGTACCGGCCAGCGTCTCTCAACAAGTGGCGGCAGAAATGCCAAATTCTCGCGTTTTAATCATACCCGATCTCGGGCACTTGGCGCATGAAGAAGACGCCGGAACCGTATTCGAGGCAATGGCCTCGTTTTTGTCTTCAGCCTGAACGTACCATATCGATCATCAGTTGGACATGCGCCGGATCCGCATCGGGCGTTATCCCGTGACCAAGATTGAAAATGTGAGGGCCGTTGGCGAAAGCATCGACGATCTGGCGCGTTTCCTCGATCAGCGCATCGCCCCCGGTCACCATGTGAGACGCTTTCAAATTGCCTTGCACACACCCGGCGATCTGAACCTCTTTCGCCGCCCAGGCTGCCTCAACGCCGTCGTCTAACGCGATGCAATCTGCACCAATCGCCGCATGCGTACCTGCGTATCCCTTACCCGCACCGCGCGGAAAGGCAATGATGGGCACGCCGGGGTGCAGTTCTTTCAGTTCTGAAGTGATACGCCGCATCGGTGCAAGCGAATATTTCTCAAAATCCGGTCCGCTGAGCGATCCTGCCCAGCTGTCGAAAATCTTGATGACCTCTGCTCCGGCTTTCACCTGTTCTGACAAGTACAGAACGGTGGCGGCCGTTACGCGCTCCATCAATGCGTCAAAGACATCAGGTGACTGCGCTTTCAAGGCGTGAGCCGGGGCCTGATCGGATGTTCCGTGCCCAGCGATCATGTAGGTCATGACCGTCCAAGGAGCGCCCGCGAAACCGATGAGTGTCGTCTCCTCTGGCAGGCCCGCAGATAAAATCCGCACCGTCTCATAAACCGGGCGCAACGTGTCATGGATGGCATCTGCCGGTTTGAGCGCCTCAACCTCCGCTTGGGTCGTCACCTGAGACAGGCGCGGCCCTTCCCCCGTGACAAACCACAGCTCCGATCCCAACGCATGCGGGATCAAAAGGATATCAGCAAAAAGGATTGCTGCATCAAATCCATAGCGCCGAATGGGCTGAAACGTCACCTCTGCCGCCAGTTCGGAATTGTAGCAGAGCGACAAAAAATCTCCTGCTTGTGCGCGTGTTGCCCGATACTCTGGCAAGTAGCGCCCTGCCTGCCGCATCATCCAGATTGGTGGCGTTGGCAGAACTTCTCCTCCAAGCGTGCGCAGGATCGTTTTGTCTTTGCTCATAAAGCACTTTCCAAGTCGTCGATTTTTCACATCATGCTGTGTCAAACAAAGAGATACAATAGTTGTCAGGAAAGGTTTACATCGATACGAGGGGGGTATGACCAAACAGCTTCCAACCTTGCAAGCGCCCTTGACCATTGGCACACGCGGCTCTCCTTTGGCACTGACACAGGCGCATGAAACGCGCGACAGGCTTGCCCGCGCTTTTGATCTGCCCATCGAAGCTTTCAAGATCGTTGTCATCAAAACCACCGGAGACAAGGTGCTTGACCGCCCATTGAAAGAAATCGGCGGGAAAGGGTTGTTCACGAAAGAGATCGAAGAAGATCTGTTGTCAGGCAAAATCGACATCGCCGTGCATTCAATGAAGGACATGCCGACCATCCAGCCGAAGGGTCTTTTGCTCGATACCTATCTGCCGCGGGAGGACGTGCGCGATGCTTTCGTCTCCCCCACAGCAACGTCATTGTCAGACCTGGCACCAGGCACAATCGTTGGAACATCAAGTTTGCGACGGCACGCGCAACTCAAATTGCGGCGGCCGGACCTCGAAGTCGTGGATTTTCGTGGCAACCTGCAAACGCGGCTGAAGAAGCTTGAAGATGGCGTCGCCGCGGCCACCTTTCTCGCCATGGCGGGTCTAAATCGCTTGAATATGACCGAGGTGCCAAAACATCCAATAGAGGTGGGCACCATGCTACCGGCTATTGCGCAAGGGGCCATTGGGATCGAGCGGCGCAGCCATGATTTCCACGTTGCTGACATGCTCGCCGCTATACATGACGAAGATACAGGTCATCGTTTGGCTGCTGAACGTGCGTTTCTCGCGGGTCTTGACGGTTCCTGCGAAACGCCAATCGCCGGGTTGGCAACGCTCAAGGATGGTGCTTTGCATCTCAAAGGTGAAGTGCTTCGCCCAGATGGTTCCGAGGCGCTTGATGATGCGGTGACCTGCCCGATCGAAGATGGTGCAGAAGCGGGAAGAGACATGGCGAATAGGCTCCTGGCGCAAGCTGGCGCTGGATTTTTTGACTGGCGCTGAACATTTGCTTCGAAGTTAGAGTGTGACGCTCAAGAAAGACGACGGACGCCAATTAAACGCGCGGCCCCGTGCTGAGGCGTTTGGGCATGATCACCTGTTTCGGGACGAGAGCATCGTCCATTTAATCTGCGACATAAATGTCAGAGTACCGAGGGCGGTGCCCGACCGCGGGCGTCGCGCTGAAAGCACCCGCCGTCAAACCAAAGGTTTGCCTTCGGCAAAACGAGGGCGGTCGGGCGTTGCCCGGAGGCTCCCACCGGGCTAGACAGCGGTCGGAGCGTGTTTCGGATTTTTTGCACGATGCTAGAAAGTATCAGAGCTTAAACCTGCTAAACCTTGTCCAAACCGACTTAGTTCCGGTCCGAGGGATGGCGCGATAGCGCCGGCCCGTGGGGGCGGAGCCGCGCGGCCCAACAGAACCTGTTGGGCAGCTTAGTGATAGGGAACTGGGTGGAGCAGGTTCACGGCTGGATGCGTTAGGCAACCGCATGGCTGATGGCGCATTGCTTCCAGAGATGTGAGAGTGCCCCCACAAGATGGGCAAGATCTGCATCTGTGTGCAAAGGCGACGGCGTAAAGCGCAAACGCTCTGTCCCTTTCGGCACGGTCGGATAATTTATGGGCTGAACATAGATGCCCCATTCATCCATTAGGTAATCCGCCAGCATGCGGGTTTTGACCGGGTCCTTGATCATCACCGGTATGATATGGCTCTCGTTGTGCAAATGTGGGATCCCAGCGCGATCAAGCATAGAACGTAGTTTGGCAACCTGTTCTTTCTGGCGCGCCCGCTCCACAGTGCTGTGCTTGAGATGTCGGATAGAGGCGCGCGCCGCAGCGGCCACAGCAGGCGGTAACGCAGTGGTAAAGATAAAGCCTGAGGCAAAGCTGCGAATAAAATCGCAAAGCGGGGCTGAACCCGTGATGTAGCCACCCACGACCCCAAAGGCTTTGCCCAAAGTGCCCTCGATCAATGTGATCCGATCGGCAAGACCTTCACGCTCGCTGACGCCACCACCGCGCGGCCCGTACATGCCGACGGCGTGCACCTCATCTAGATATGTCATGGCACCGTATTTCTCTGCCACTTCTACAATTTCTTTGATCGGCGCGATATCACCGTCCATCGAATACACGCTCTCAAAAGCGACGATCTTGGGACAGTTCGCTGGTAGCGCGGCCAGTTTCGCCTCAAGATCCTCATAGTCATTGTGCTTCCAAATGACTTTCTGAGCGCGCGAATGACGAATACCCTCAATCATGCTGGCGTGATTGCCAGCGTCTGACAGTATAACGCAATTTTCCAGCCGACTGCCCAAACAAGACAGCGTCGCCCAATTCGACACATACCCCGAGGTAAAGAGCAACGCCGCCTCTTTGCCGTGTAGCTCTGCTAGTTCGCGTTCCAGAAGAAGGTGGTCATGATTGGTGCCAGAGATGTTGCGGGTACCACCCGCCCCCGTGCCGCTGCGCCTTATGGCATCACACATTGCCGACATCACAATTTCATTCTGCCCCATGCCTAGATAGTCATTCGAGCACCACACCGTGACATCGCGTACCGCGCCATCAATGTGATTAGCTGCACGCGGAAACTTGCCGCATTGTCGCTCTAGCTCTGCAAAATAACGATAGTTGCCTTCTTCTTTCAGGGTGTCGAGCTGGGACTGGAAAAGCGCGTCAAAGTTCATGTGTCTTGTCCTTGGCTGGGTAGTGTGAGGGTTGTGGCAGCATCCAGCGCCACAATTTGGCATCCGGCAGCGGCACCACCATCAACCAATGTTCAAGCGTAGCGAGTGCCGCCAATGCAGTCAGCAACGCGTAGCTCACGATGATGGGCGCAGACTGCGCAGCGATCAGACGTTCTGCGAAAAAGGCCGCGCTGATCGAAAGGAAGGTCACGCCGATTGGAAACGCGAGCGTCACCGGACCCTTTTGAAAATAGCTTTTCAGGTGTTCTAAAGGGTACGGCACAAACTCTGTATTGATGCGAGGAACCCCGAAGAAGAGGTTCAGTTTGGCCGAAATGCGCGCGACGAAGAGAATGAGATATGTCCAAAAGCCAATGGTGTTGGGCGCGCTATGGGTGATCACCAGTATCACAAACAGGGCAAAGAGCAGCAAAATCTCATGGTGGCTGACCGTGTGCCATGCGCGTATGAAACGCGCCTTTCCCGTTAATCTTGCTGGGCAAGCGCGCCGTTCAGGTCCAGTGATGACACCGGCCAAAAAGGCAAGTTCAATCCAACCCCAAATCAAAAGGCTGCTGATGAACGCAATGTAGACATTGCCGAGTGTCACCTCTGTCGAAGAGATCAAAAGCCCCCCTACGCCTAGGGCGCAAAGCGGGATGCTTAAGAAGACATTGCGCCCGTGTCCGACGGGATCACCGGCATCGGCACGGCGCACCAATAGCAAAATCACACCGGTGAAAAACCACCAGGCGAAAATCGCAATCAATGCAGCCGTCCAAGGCGATGCCATCAATGTCTCCTAATAGACCGGTTGCAGACGGGTGTCGGGCGACACATCGTGTTTGTGCGCGGGGATCGATAGCAGCGAAAGAAAGCCAAAGGTCGCTTTCGCCATACCGCTAAACCGCGAGAACATGCCCATGATCCCGCCCCGCGCCTTCGCAGCAGCGATCTGACGTGACGCCGTTTCCAGGCGATCCAGGTTGGGGCGCCACCGCGGATGGTCAATGTCCAGTGTAAGTGGGAAAATCTGCTTTGAGATCTCAGACGTTTTCCGGAACACTTCTTGACCGTACCAGGTCACATCGACGCCCAGCGCTTCATGAAAAACCGGACGCTGATGGTCTCGCACCCACATCGTGGAATAAACCGCCGTGAGAAAGAACTTGATCCACAGCTTATTAACAAAGCTCTGGGTCAGCCGCCGATCTGTCTTCATCAGCAATGCGAAAGCTTCGCCGTGGCTAAATTCATCGTTGCACCACTCTCGGAACCATTTGAAAATGGGATGAAACCGATGTTCCGGGTTCGCTTCAAGATGCCGGAAAATGGTAATGTAGCGGGCATACCCGATCTTTTCAGACAGATACGTGGCATAATAGATGAACTTCGGCCGAAAGTAGGTGTATTTCTTCTTTTGAGTCAAAAAGCCCAGATTGACGCGGATGCCGGCCTCGCGCAGCGCGTCATTGATAAAACCCGCGTGGCGTGCCTCATCCCGGGCCATCAGCTGAAACAGCGTTGTGATATCAGGGTTCGACCCGCGCCGCTTCATCTCTTTGTAAAGCACGCATCCTGAAAATTCGGCCGTGCAGGAAGATATCAGGAAGTCGATGAATTCCGCTTTCAGCAGCGGCTCCATCCCGTCCCAGTCGACCTTGTCCCAATCTTCGTTCTTCTTGAAATGCCCCTTGTTAGGGTCCGATTTCATCTGGTTGATCAAAAGGTCCCATTCTTCCCGAATGTTGGAGACATCAATGGCATCGAGTTCGTTAAAGTCCGTGGTGTAAAACCGGGGCGTCAACAGCGTATTTTGCATCGCGACCTGAGTGGCGCGATCAGATGTCATCGGCTGTGCGTCAAGCGCATCCTGCGCGGCAAGCGCTTCCTCTGCCGTGCCCGCATAGGCGGAATGCGTGACATTCTTTGCATGAGCGTTCATGAGAGCACCTCTTCCGAGAAAGAGAACTCGCACAGTTCCATGAACTCAAAATCGCCCGTCCAACGCGTCCAAAGCCGCTCAAGCCCGCTGGCGCGCGTGATTGTCGCGGTACGGTTTTCTTCTATGACCTCGCCGTAGGGGGCCATAATCTCTGCCCCGTGCACCAGCACTGTGTCACCGGGGAAGACGACAGCACCGTTGTTAAATCGCACATGCGCAGACAGCTCTTCGAACCGGTGCGAGACGGTAACAGTGCAAGGCGCAGTTTCTTTCGTTTTGGTCAAAAATCCCATGTTTGTCCCTTTCAAGTTGAATCAAACAGCCTGGCGAAAGCTGCGACATTGTCCGCGCCGTAACCGATCAGCTCGACCGAGAAATCAGTGGCGGGGTCGATGATGGCCGTGCGGCCATTTTCCCGCTGCACAAGGCGCAGCGGTGGATTGCCAGAGACTTGCTCCAGCTTGCGCGCGCGGCTCACCGCGGTCCAGATGACCCCGATAAAACCCGCGCGCTGATCGTTAGAATGTGCAATCTGGGTGCCCATCGCGTCCAAGACGCGCACGCCGCCGCTGCGGCTCCCGTCGAGCGTGATGGCCATCTCTCGCACCACGTCAGAAGCCTCGGGAACGCCGCGCAACGGTTGATCCGTCAGACGCGCAAAAGCGACAATCGCAAGCGATGCCGCCATCAGGCTGAACATCGCAACGATCAGGATGCGCGGGACCATTTCCTTATCACGCGCTTTCATTTGGTTGCTCAGTGAGGAAGCTGTCTGATGTGTCATGGTTTTACTCCGCTGCGATGGGATCTGTCTGAGGGGCGATGCGCGTGATTTTGGGTTCGCAAACGCGTGCTTCTGCGGCATCGGCAAAAAGGGCTGCAACGCGCGCAGCATCGGGGATCGCGCGCAGTGCTGGCTGGGTTTGCGCAAATCGCCACGGGCGGGTATGCGGCCAAGTCATAAGATAGCTCAGCCGCATGTCGCCCATCAGTTCGAAAGCAATCGTTCCAAACCCAGAGGGTCTTAGCTTGAGTTCCGCATTTTTGATCTGCACATAGGGCAGGTTCAACGTCATCGTCAGCGCCGCCCCGATCCGCATCGCGACACGTTTGTTGGTGAGCGTATAGACCGTGCTGCGGGCCTGCACGACGGCCATCCCGTACAGGATCAACCCAGCAAGCAACCCTGACAGCAACAGCGGAATGCCGTGCCCCATTGCCGTTGTCAGCGGCACAGTTGTAGAGGAAACGCCAATGCGCCAGACAGTGAGCACAACAAAGTAGCCTAGCACCCAGTTCAATTTCCAAGCGTCTTTTGCCAGACGGAGGCTGTCTGGCCGACCCTGCCAAAGGATGTGCTCGCCTTCTGGTAAAGCTTCCGGCAGGCCGAGGACGGGCTCAAATTTGAAGTCGTCGTTTTGCATGGCATTTATCCCTGATGAAAGAAAAGGCCCGTGGCGGGCGGACCCGGTTAAAACAAAGTTAAAGGGCAGGCTCCTCACGCTTAGGATCGGCATACATGGTGCCGCCCCCGTAGTAGGCCATGATCTTTTCTTCTTCCAAAAGAGTGATCTCTTCATCACTTTTGGCGGTCGGAATGTTCTCCATATTGGCGGCATACAGCGACCGAACGACCACGCGGTTGGATTTGATCTTGGCAAAGTTCATCGGCAGCAACCGAATTTTGCCGGATCCCTCCGGATTCAAATCAAGCGTCAGATAGCGAACCAATTGTTCCGGCACATCGACCCACATGTCGATGACACGACCAACGACTTCACCATCACCTGTCACCACTGCCTTGCCGCGCGGATCAGTGCCGGATGAAACGGCAAAATCCTCCAGCTTGGACATTGGTTTGATCTTCACGTGCCCATGCGCGTCAAGTTCCGGGACATCGCGGCGCGGCGCCCAGGCAGCAGGGCCAACCCCGTCCATCATGGGATCACCCGTGGGCATGAAAGGCGAACCCGCGGCCTTTGACGTCCGCTGCAACGCAAGCACGCTGCGATCGGGGTGCTGGCCAGAAGGAACGGTGACTTCACCGCGGCCATGAGGCAAGATGAACGTTTTGTCCTTTGGAACGGGGAACGGGCCTTGGTTTCCTGCTGCGGCGCCATCATCCGTTTCGAGCGGATACCCCTCGCGCATGTTTTCAGTTTGCAGGTAATATACCAATCCCGCAAAGAAGAGATAAAATAACCAGATCGCGGCGCTTGCCAGATCGAAGTTACCGAAGAATTCTACGCCTACCATTTGTGTCCTCCTTGGTCAGCATCGCACGAAGAAACGTGCGGCGAGTTGCAGTCATGTTGGAAAATCGGCGAGGCCCATGGGCCGCGACGCGTTTTCTGTGAGCGGGCGCGCGCGAGCCAAGGGCCCGATCGCAATGAGTGTGATGAAAAGCAGTCCGATCTCGATGTGGTAAACCACAGAGTATCCCGTGGCATTGGACTGCAGGGCGCTTCCCAAATTGCCTTGCAGAGCGAGTTGATTGATGACGTCTCTCAAAGCGCCGCCCAAGAAAATAGACAGCCCCGCAGCGGTGGCCTGGGCGGCACCCCAAGCACCCAAGGCCAGACCTCTGCCCGCATTACCCTGGGTGTCAAACGTCATCGCGATGGTTAAGGTCGCCACAGCGAACAATCCGCTACCCAAGCCGATGCCGATAGCACCCGCAAAGAATATCCCGCCACTTTCCAGTGGGGCTGCGAAAATCACCGAGCTGAACGCAAAGAGCCCGATCAAGAGCCCGCGCGCAGCGATGCGGTGCGGATTGATTAAGCCCTTCAACCAACGTGCAGCCAAGGCAAATCCGATCAAGGCCCCCGCCGCCCAGGCCGCTGTGAGCAATGTCGTCGCCGAGACAGAGAGCCCCAGGATCTCACCACCGTAAGGCTCTAACAAAACGTCCTGCATGTTGAACGCCAAGGTTCCCAGGAAAACGACACTCAGCAGCCGCTTCGCCGTCGTATCCTGTGTCAAATCGCGCCAGGCGTCGCGAAACAGCGGGCGCGGCTGCGCACGCTCTGCCCGGGTCATCGGACGCACGCGTTCCTGCCGCCAAAGCGCAACGAGGTTGAGCAGGAGCGTTACGACAGCTGCACCTTGAACAACTTGAACGAGCCGAAGGGCGCTAAAATCTCTGAGCAAGGTCCCAATCAAAATGGCGGAGAAACCCATGCCAATCAGGAACATGACATAGAGCAAGGCGACAACCTGAGGGCGTGTTTCCTCAGTCGCGCGGTCAGCAGCAAGGGCAAGGCCAGCTGTCTGGGTCATGTGCATGCCCAGCCCGGTCAGCAAAAACGCCAAAGCCGCGCCGACCTCCCCCGCCCAGGCGGGTCCAACCGCTTGATCACCAGAAAGAACCAAAAGGCCCATCGGCATAATCGCAAGGCCACCAAACTGCCAAAGCGAGCCGAACCACAGATAGGGGATGCGTTTCCAACCGATGGCTGAGCGATACGTGTCCGATCGGAAGCCAAGCAACGCCCGAAATGGGGCAATCAGGACGGGGATCGCGATCATCGCGGCCACGATGGTAGCCGCCACCCCCAACTCGACAATCATCACCCTGTTGAGTGTGCCCAAAAGCATCACCGCGGCCATGCCGACGCTGATCTGAAACAAGGACATCCGCAGCAATTGCCCGAGCGGTAGCTGATCTGACACAGCGTCGGCGAACGGCAACATGTGCCGGCTCAGACCCTTTATGGCGGCCCTGCTCATCATGGGCGAAACACCAAAGCGTTCGAGATATAAAAACCGGAGTTGATGCGCCCCACGTCCCGCACGCTGCCCGTCTGCAACTGGCGTGCGATCCTTTTGCAGGTGTGCGGCACCATGTTGGGAGAGCGGTCAGAACGCGGCAAAAGCTTGCCCAACCGCCACATCACGAGCAGTGGCAACGTGCGCGGCGCAATGGTAAGAACCATCTTGCCGTCTATACGCGGCGCCAACGCGCTCAAACTACGGGCAATATCAGAAGCGCGATAATAGATCATGCTGTCCATCGCGACGACAAAATCGAACGCGCCCAGCCGATCATCCAGCATGTCACCTGTCTGAAATCGCAGTTTACGTTCCAGCGGGGCAGGCCGGCGCGTTTGCGCAATGGCGATGAGCTGCGGCGAAATATCAACGCCGACGACATCGGCACCCCGCGCGGCAAGTTCAAAAGCAAAAGCGCCAGTGCCGCATCCCGCGTCCAAAATGCGCGCCCCTGTCAGATCTGCGGGCAGTTGCCCGAGGATCAAAGCGCGCATCTGATCACGGCCTGCGCGCACCGTTGCGCGGATACCCGATACGGGCGCGTCTGAGGTCAATTGTGCCCAGGCACGCGTTGCCGTGCGGTCAAAGTAATGTGCGACACGGTTCCGCGTCGACAGATATTCATCAGGAGTAGTAATTTTCACAGCGGCGGGTTCAGCCAAGAGGTCCCGGGTTAAACCCGGGACGGGGGTGATCTGCGTTTCAGACATCAGTCAAATCCCAGCAATTCAAAGATCTCTCGATCCGGCAATGGGGCGGGGGCCAGCGGCTCGGTCCCATTCCACAGTGTTTCGGCCAGGCGAATGTACTCTTTCTGGACCGCCGCGATCTCATCATCGAGATCCATCTCAAACAGCGTCTTTTTCTTCAGACGGCTGCGGCGGATGGCGTCCAGATCGGGCATATGCGCAATCCGTTTGAAGCCAACGGTATCGCAGAAACGGTCCACCTCATCCGTCTCGCGGCTGCGGTTGGCCACGCAACCCGCGAGCCGCACTTTGTAGTTGTTCGACTTTGCCTGCACAGCGGCGATGATCCGGTTCATCGCATAGATGCTGTCAAAATCATTCGCCGTGACGATCAGCGCACGGTCCGCATGCTGTAGGGGGGCGGCAAACCCACCGCAGACCACATCGCCCAGCACGTCAAAGATCACCACATCGGTGTCTTCCAGCAGGTGATGCTGCTTTAGCAGTTTCACGGTCTGCCCCACGACATACCCACCGCAGCCGGTGCCTGCTGGAGGGCCACCCGCCTCGACACATTTCACGCCGTTGAAGCCTTCGAACACGAAGTCTTCGGCGCGCAGCTCTTCGGGGTGAAAATCCACCTCTTTCAAGATGTCGATCACGGTGGGCACCAGCGATCCGGTCAGCGTAAACGTGCTGTCATGTTTTGGATCACAGCCGATCTGCAACACCCGCTTGCCCAGCATCGAAAACGCCGCTGAGAGGTTCGACGAGGTCGTGGATTTGCCAATCCCACCCTTGCCATAGACGGAAAACACTTTAGCCCCGTCGATCTTCATCGACGCGTCCTGATGCACCTGCACCGACCCTTCGCCGTCTTGGCCGCGGAGTTTTGGGATGCCTTTGTCCAATGGGCTCATATTCTATCCTCTCCCTGGGTCATTCGGCTGCAATACCCTCTAGTTGATCTTCAATGGCATCGGCTGCGGATTGCAGCGCCGCGAGTGTATCGGCGTCGGGTTGCCAGTAATCGCGGTCGGACGCCTCCAACAGGCGGTTGGTCATCCGCATTGAGGCTTGCGGATTTAGATCCGCCAGCCGTTTGCGCATCTCTTCGTCCAGCACAAAGGTCTCGCTGAGTTTCTGGTAAACCCAAGGCTCCACTTTGCCCGTGGTAGCCGACCAGCCGACGGTATTGGTGATGCTCGCTTCAATCTGGCGCACGCCTTCATGGCCATGTTTCAGCAGCGGTTCATAGAATTTCGGGTTGAGGCTGCGCGCCCGTGTCTCCAACGCCACTTGATCTTGCAGCGTGCGCACTGTCGCGCGGCCGCGCGTCTGATCACCAATGTAAACGGGGGTGTCATCGACACCTTTCGCGCGCTTCACAGCAGAAGCGATACCACCGAGTGTGTCGAAATAGTGATCGACCGTTGTGACCCCCAACTCAATGGATTCGAGGTTCTGATAGGCCAGATCGACGTTCTTTAGCGTATCTTCCAACAGCGCGGATTGCTGCGTGGCCCGCCCTTTGGTGGTGTAGGCAAAGCTTTTGCGCGCTTGATAGGCATCGGCAAGATCGCCCTCGTCCTCAAAAGCGGAGCTGTCGACCAGCTGGTTCACATTCGACCCATAGGCACCTTCCGCATTGGAGAAGACCCGCAAGGCGGCGGTTTCCAGATCGCAGCCCTCTTTAGCCATGAACGCCAGCGCATGTTGCCGGATGGGGTTTAACGCCTCCGGCTCATCGGCAGCGGCGCATTGATAGGCGGCATCGGCCAGCAATTTCGTCTGCAACGGCAACAGATCGCGGAAGATGCCTGACAGCGTCATCACGACATCAACGCGCGCACGCCCAAGCTCCGCCAGAGAGATCAGGTCCGCGCCGCACAGCCGCCCATGGGTGTCAAAGCGCGGCTTTGCCCCCATCAGCGCCAACGCCTGGGCAATTGGCCCACCGTTAGATTTGATGTTGTCGCTCCCCCACAGCACCAGCGCGACGGAGCGCGGCAGGCTTTGATGCGTTTCAATCAGCGCCTGCGCCTGGGCCGCGCCGTCTTGCATTGCGAATACGGTCGGCATGCGGAAGGGATCGAAGGCGTGGATGTTCCGACCCGTCGGCAGAATCTCCGGCGCTCGGATCACATCGCCACCGGGGACAGGCGCGATAAACTGACCATTCAACGCGCGCATGAGGCTGGGGAGTTCATGATCTTGCGCCAGGATCGCATCCGTCTCTGCCCGCGCCTGATCATCCTTAAAGGACATCAAGTCCAACAGATCTGCGCGCTTCCCCGCGCCCAAAGGCGCGCCGATGATGTGTAGGCCGTCAGGGATCAGTGCGTCTTCGGTCTCCAACAGCTTCAGCCAAAGCGTCTCAGGATCATGCCCGTCAAGGTTCACCGCCTCCGCCTGCGCCGTGATCAAGTCCCGCAACTCATCGCGCGCTGGATCATCTGCCCGCAAGCTACGCCAGCGTTGCAACGTGTCTTTGAGATCTGCCAAACCGCGATAGAGCCCCGCCGCCTGCACCGGGGGTGTCAGATGGGTGACCGTCACAGCGTTGCTGCGCCGCTTGGCCAGCGTCGCCTCAGACGGATTGTTGGCCGCATAAAGGTAGATGTTGGGCAGATTGCCCATCAACCGCTCCGGCCAATCCGCACCGCTTAAACCGTTTTGCTTGCCCGGCATAAACTCCAACGCGCCATGCATCCCGAAATGCAGCACCGCATCAGCACCAAAGTCGTGTTTGAGGTACTGATAGAACGCATTGAATGCGTGCGTCGGCGCAAAGCCGCGTTCAAAAAGCAGCCGCATCGGGTCGCCTTCATAGCCAAAGCCGGGCTGCACACCCACAAACACCTTCCCGAATTGCGCGCCGAGGATGAATACCTCGCGCCCATTCGACTGCACCTTGCCGGGGGCCGAGCCCCAGGTCGCCTCAATCTCTTCCAGCCAAGGCGTGCGTGCGACGATCTGATCGGCAGATATGGTGGCGGCGACATTCGCCTCTTGCCCATGCACCTGCGCGTTGCCCTGCAGTATCTGAGCGCGCAGGGCATCCACGCTGGTGGGTGGCTCCAGGTCATAGCCTTCGGCCTTCAGCCGATGCAATATGTTGAAAAGGCTTTCGAAAACAGACAGGTAGGCGGCCGTTCCCACGGCCCCCGCATTGGGCGGGAAGCCAAAGAGCACAATCGCTAGCTTCTTGCCCGCATTCCGCTTGCGGCGCAGGGTGGCCAAGCGATGCGTCTTCTCTGTCAACGCCGCGATCCGCTCTTCGCAGGGCGCCATGGCCTTAATATCGTCAGCATCACGCCGCCGTCCGGCAAAGACCGTTGGGTTTGTCGCCCCATCAATCTCGGGCAGGGCGATCAACATGGTGGTTTCCACGGGGCTGAGACCTTGATCCCCTGCCTGCCATTCTTCGAGTGTCTGAAACTCTAGCGGCTGTGCGGCGAGGTAGGGGACATCCAGCTTTTGCAGCGCCTCCACGGCGGCGGAGCTGTCGTTGTAGGCAGGCCCGCCCACGAGACTGAACCCAGTTAAAGACACCAGCGCATCAATTTGACCGAAATACGCATCCATCGCCGGACGCCCATCAAGGCCCCCTGCAAAGGCCGGGATGACCCGCATGCCCTGCGCTTCAAAATCACGGATGACGCGCGCGTAATGGGCTGTATCTCCGGCGAGGATATAGCTGCGCAGCATCAGGATGCCGACGGTTGATCCACTCCCGCGCTTGGGCAGATCGTGCAGATCCGTCGTGATATGCGTCCCTGGCAAGTCAGGGTGATAGAGACCAACATCGGGATATTCGATGGGCAAATCCACCGCCGCCCCGCGCCATTCCGACCGCGATGCGTAGCGGGCAATCAGGAACCGGACGAGGTTTTCGATATTCTCATCCGAGCCGCCCAGCCAATATTGCATCGCCAGGAACCAGGCGCGCAGATCTTGGCTTTTGCCCGGGATCAATCGTAGGATTTTGGGCAAGCGCCGCAGCATCTTCATCTGGCTTACGGCAGCGCTGCCGGCTTCGCGTTTGGGCTTAAGCTTTTTCAACCAAGCCATGGCACCTGAGGCCGGGCGCGACATGTCCAGATCGCCCATACGGGTCAGCTGCACAATCTCTTGATCCGCGATGATGCCCACCATCGCATCACATGTGTCACGCCGCGCGTGCAGTTCCGGTAGGATCGCTTTGATCTGGTCCTCTAAGAAAATAACGGACGTAATGACGATATCCGCCCGCAGCACATCTGCCTTTGCACGAGCCAAAGCCGCCGGATCGCTTTCCCACTCCGCTGCGGCATGGATCACCAACCGCAGTCCGGGAAAATCCTGCGCCAAACGCGGGGCCACACGCGCTGCGGGCCCGGCCGCGTGGCGGTCGAGCGTCACCAAAACGATGGTGTAGGGGATATGGCTTACATCATCGCGCAAAATGGGCCTTTGCCTCGTAAAGCGTGTCCAGGCTGATCTCACTCAGCCCCTTTTCTGCCGCAAAACTCTCGGTATTTCGCCGCGCCTTGCCGCGCACAAAGAACGGGATCTTCTTCAATTCCCGTTCCGCCTGATCCAACCAGATGACCTCTCCCTTGGGCGCATCCTCTGTCTTCACTGTTCCTTCTAAACTCATGGGCGCTTGCGCCCCTGCACGGTCTGCCGCGGGCGCATGGCCACCGTGATGGGACGGGCCCGCTGCATCGTTAAACTCAAAATCCTCACGGAACATGTGCAACAGGTGTTCTTCCAACCCCATCACCAGCGGATGGATCCAGGTGTCAAAGATCACATTCGCGCCCTCAAACCCCATCTGAGGGGAATAGCGGGCGGGGAAATCCTGCACATGGACGGGGGCCGAGATGACGGCGCAAGGAATGCCCAGACGTTTGCCAATGTGCCGCTCCATCTGGGTGCCTAGGATCATTTCGGGCTGTAGCGCTTCAATAGTGCGCTCCACCTCCAAATAATCGTCGGTGATCAGCGCCTCGACGCCGAACTCTTTGGCCAGCGCCCGCACCGGACGGGCGAATTCGCGGTTGTAGCAGCCCAGGCCGGCAACCTCGAACCCCATCTCATCCCGCGCGATTTTGGCGGCGGCCTGCACGTGGGTGCCATCGCCAAAGATAAAGACCCGCTTGCCCGTCAGATAGGTGCTGTCGACCGACCGCGACCACCAGGTTTGACGCAAACGGCCGGTGTCGATCTGCGCAGTGCTGCCGGTGAGACTACGGACCTCGTCGATGAAATCTTGGGTCGCGCGCGCGCCGATGGGGACAATCTTGGTGTAGGGTTGATCAAAGCTACGCTCGCAGTAGCGCGCCGCCTGTTCGCCTGTTTCGGGATAGAGGAGAACGTTGAAATGCGCCTGGCCTAGCCTGCCGATATCGGAGGGGGCCGCGCCCATGGGGGCCACCACGTTTACTTCGATGCCGAGTTCATAGAGCAGATTGGTGATTTCTGCGATGTCGTCGCGGTGGCGGAAGCCCAGGGCGGTCGGGCCGAGGATGTTGCAGCTGACCCGTTCCGTTTTGGCCATGGGTTTGGCCAGGTGGCGGACGATCTGAAAGAACGTCTCATCTGCGCCAAAATTCTCCTTGCGCTGGTAGCTGGGCAATTCCAACGGGATCACCGGGATCGGCAGGCCCATCGTCTCGGCCAGCCCGCCGGGATCGTCCTGGATCAGTTCGGCAGTACAGGATGCACCCACGATGATTGCTGCGGGCTTGAAGCGGTCATAAGCCTCTTGGCAGGCTTCTTTGAAAAGGCCCGCCGTGTCACTGCCCAGATCGCGCGCTTGGAAGGTGGTGTAGGTGACGGGCGGGCGGTGATCGCGCCGTTCGATCATCGTGAAAAGAAGGTCCGCGTAGGTATCGCCTTGCGGGGCATGCAGCACGTAATGCAGGCCCTTCATGCCCGTGGCCACGCGCATCGCACCAACATGCGGCGGGCCTTCATATGTCCAGACGGTGAGTTTCATGGCTGAACTGGCTGGGGGCGCTGCCCCCAGACCCCCGGAGTTTTCTGGGCAAGATGAAAGAGAGCTCTCATTCAGCGGCCTCCAGGATATTTTTTCGGCGCAGAGGGCGCGCAAAGAGCGCAGCAAGATCACCTGCTTGTTCGTAGAAATGGATGGGCGTGAAGACGAGTTCGATGGCCCATTTGGTGGACAGGCCTTCAGCCTCCAAGGGGTTTGCGAGGCCCAGGCCGCAAACCGCCAAATCGGGCCGGGCCGCGCGACATCGGTCGAGCTGAAGATCGACATCTTGTCCTTCAGAAATCTGCGGCCCGGCGGGAAGCAGATCGAGGTCCGGACCGTGCAGCGCGTCATGGATGTAGGGCATGCCAACCTCGACAGCGTGCATGTCGCATTCGCGGGTTAGAAAGCGGGCGAGCGGCACTTCAAGCTGGCTGTCGGGAAAGAAAAAGATGGATTTGCCCTTGAGCGGCTCAGCTGCCTGCGTGATGGCCGCCCTGGCGCGGCGGCGGGGGGCATCGGTCACATCGGCGAACTTTTGGTCCGAGACGCCGAATTCGGCTGCGATGGCCGCAAGCCATGCTGTTGTACCTTCATCGCCAAAGGGAAAAGGCGCGGCCAGGTGGCGAGCGCCGCGGCGTTCAAGGGCGGCATGCGTCTCACCAAGAAAAGGCTGCGTAAGCGCGAAGATCGTGTTGGGACCGATGCCCACTTCGGCATCCAACGCCCGGGCCGGAAGAACGCGGACGGGCCCGACACCCAGGCCATTGAGCAGGCTGAGCATTTGGTCTTCGACCACATCGGGCAAGGCACCCACAACGAGGAGTTCACGGGCGTCACTTTCAGGCAGGACGGGCACCATGGCGGCGAGACAGGCATCTTCACCCTGGGTGAAAGTGGTTTCAATCCCGGAGCCAGAATACTCAAGAACGCGTACTTTGGGCGCAAATCGTTGGGTAAGCCGCTCAGCCGCGCGGCTGAGATCGAGTTTGATCACCTCTGACGGGCAGGAACCCACCAGGAACAATTGCCGGATGTCGGGACGGCGGGCGAGGAGTGTTTCAACCTCCCGATCCAGTTCCGAATGGGCGTCATTCAAGCCCGCCAGATCCGCCTCTTCCAGGATGGCGGTGCCGAATCGAGGTTCGGCAAAGATCATCACGCCTGCAGCGCTTTGCAAAAGATGGGCACAGGTGCGCGATCCAACGACTAAAAAGAAGGCATCTTGAATTTTCCGATGCAGCCAGATGATTCCGGTCAGGCCACAGAATACCTCGCGCTGCCCGCGCTGTTTGAGCACGGGGCTGCTACGGCAACCAAGAGCAGGTGGAGGCGCGAATTGTTCTGTCATGCTGCGGCCTCATGTTGTTGCCGGGCGCGCCGCAATTTCCAAAGGAACTGACCGGCGTTCAGGACGTAGGCCGCGTAGGCGGCCAGCGCGATCACCATCAAGGTCATCGGCGCCATCTGACCCCAGAGAAACCCATAAATATAAAGCGTATGCAGGGCGATGACGGCAAAGCTAAATACGTCTTCCCAGAAGAAAGCGGGCGCGAAAAGCCATTGACCAAAAACCACTTTCTCCCAAATCGCACCGGTCACCATAATGAGATAGAGAAAGCCCGTTTTGACGAGGATGGATCCGCTGGCCAGCAGATACCCCTCCCCCGTCGACAGGTAGCGAAACACCAGCACCAGTGAGACCAAAAACACGGCGAATTGGAGCGGTGCGAGCACGCCCTGGATAACCGTCCAAACCGTGCTGTCGCGCCGTGCCTTCTGCGCTTTGGTGTAGAGGCTTTTTGACGCCGATGTGGCGCCGGTCGTGCCCGTCATAGCGTCCCCTTAGTCTTTCTAGTGGTTTAAAACCTGTCAGGAAGCGACTTGAGTGTCAACTTTGATTTACATATATGGATGCGCTTTTTGGGCAGCAAGATTGTGTATAAAAGGTTAAATTTTAGGGTTTTGCCAGATTCCTGTGGCATAATGTCAATATCATTTGACAATCGAGCGCCGCTCATGAACCATGTGGAGAGGAAGGGGCTGCCGCAGCGGCCCCCGATCGTGCATGGTTAGGATCGCCAACATGCCGTCAATGAAGCACTCAGACCCGATAGAGGCCCTTGAAGGGATTGGTCGCGTTGCCCTGAAAGCGGTAACAAACCAAGCGTTGGAGCAAAATCCACCTGCTGGGCGGCGGCGCATCATCGACAGCTATGTGGCGCGGCTGATGGAAGCGAGCATAGACCCCGATCAAAGAGCTGTGCATGCGGTCGTCACGGAGATGCGCAAAGCGCTTGTCACGGACGATCAGATCGCCGCAACCTATATCGCTCAGGTGGCGGCACGGCTTGGCGATGCTTGGGTCGCGGATAAACTCGATTTCGGCGCCGTCACCATTGGTGCGGCAAGATTGCAAGGCTTGTTACATCACCTAGCAACGGCAACGATCCAGATCGACGACCATGGCCAGCCGCCTGCGTTTTTGATCGGCGTGCCTGAAGGAATTCAGCACACGCTTGGCGCATGCATTGTCGCCGATCAGCTGCGACGCCGCGGGCTTTTTGCCGACCTTCAGCTTTCTTTGACACGCCGACGCTTTAGCGCCGCGTTTATCAAGCAATCACATGTTGGCATTCTGTTGTCAGCTTCTGGGATCGAACATCTTGAAACTCTGAAAAATCTTATAGACTGTTTAAAGAGTGAACGCCGGGGCACGCCGGTAATTATTGGCGGACCTATCCTGACACAGATCGACGACATACTTTCTTTTTTGCCAGCAGATTTTGCGACATGTGACATCGACGAAGCTTTGTCGTTTTGCGATGTCAAACCAGTTTTACCGCGCAGCTTTGGAGCACGGGGATAATGCCGCCTAGCTCTGTTATCCTTTACCGTGGAGGCGCCGATGTCGCACGGTGAGATGACATGGACAAGCGGCCTCATTCCGATGATACAACCCGATGCCGTGACAGAGATCTTGGCACGGGTCGCGGACATCGCCCTGGTCGTGTCTGAAGCAGGCAGGGTGATGGGGGTGTTGAGCAACCCCAAGTCTAAGATTCAGCTCAGCTTCGCGCGTTGGGAAGGGCATGCGCTGCAACACCAACTCACCACCGAATCGATCCCGAAATTCGAAGAGCGTTTATCGGACTTTGTCGCAGGAAACGGGGATGCGGTGCGTCCGGTGGAGCTAAACCACCCGGTCGGACAAGGCGAACCCGACTTCCCAGTGCGTTACAGCTTCCATCTCATCGGGACGCGCGGTGCGATCCTGATGCTGGGTCAAGATTTACGCCCGGTCGCAGAGATGCAGCAGCAGTTGGTCGCTGCGCAAATCGCATTAGAGCAAGACTACGAAGCACAGCGCGAACACGACATTCGACTGAGGGTTTTGATGTCCGCCATGCGTGAAGGCGCGCTTTTTTCCTCTGCCGCAACCGGTGAAGTGAAAGACTGCAACGCGGCGGCGCTTTCGTTGCTTGGCATGTCACGTGCGGCTGTCATTAAACACCCGCTACGCGACTTTTTGAGCGTGCCGCATTCTCACAATCTGATGGAGGCATTGATCAACCTCGCTGACAAAGAAACCGGGGCCGAGATCAATGTAACAACGCGTGGTGGGCGCGAACTGAACCTGAAAGCGACGCTTTTCCGTGCAAAGTCTGAACAGATGCTGCTGTGTCAAATCTCAGATCGACGGGGGGGAACGGCAAAATCTGATGCTTTTGACGACCATCTTTCGGCTTTGTTTGAACGCGGTTCAGATGGCATTGTTTTTGTCAGTAGAACCGGAACCGTGCTTAGTGCGAATGATGCGGTTATGCAGTTGACTGACGTCGTGAGTAGCAAGGCGATCAAGGGGCGACCGATTACCGACTTTCTTGGCCGTGGCACTGTTGACTTCAACGTCATCGCGGAAAACGCCATGCGAACGGGAACAATGCGATTGTATGCCACACGCCTGGTCGGAGAGCATGGAGCGGAAACGCCGGTAGAGATCGCAACGACATTGCTGGAAGATAGAAGCGATCCGATTTTCGCGATGGTGATCCGCGATGCCAGCAGAGCTGAAATGGTGCGCAAATCAAATCAACAGATCACGGATGTCGACATGCGCTCTGTGATTGAACTGATCGGCAGCCAAACGCTCAAGGGTATCGTTGCGAAAACTACCGATGTCATCGAGAAGATGTGCATCGAAACAGCCGTGGAATTGACCTCTAACAACCGTGTCGCGGCTGCAGAAATGCTCGGCCTCTCGCGGCAATCGCTTTACGTCAAATTACGCAAATATGATCTGCTAAAGAAAGATCAGGAAGAGTAAGACAAACCCTGCTGATATTGCTGCAGCGATGAATTGATCATCGACAAGGCGCTTCCTGCGAACATGCAGAGGTTGGTGGTTTCTGATACGAAAACACCTCTCAAGAGGCTTGCCGCTAGACTGAGAAAGCACGCTTCTGCACCTGCCGCAGTCAGGTTCAGGACCAACATGCTCTAGCCGTAGATAAAACGCCTCCATCCCGCATTCAATCGCGCTGCGTTTCCGGGAAGGCAGGCGTTGTCAAGCATCGCAACTTGACCTTGGATCACAGGTGGCTCGACTGCGCGTCCCCATCTTGAAAGGTATCTGAAACAAGATGACGCAAATTTAGCGCGGTATCCCACCGCGATAATCCGAATGCTTCAAACAAAAGATATTTTGCGCAGCTCCTCAAAAAGAGTACGGTTAGCCAAATAACGGTGGGGACACGTTATGAGCACATTTGATTTCAGAGCGTTGGCCATTGACGTCACCGGCGGGCAAGGTGCTTTGGGCCTCGCTAGTCCTGCGAATGCTCTGCAAATCTCTGAACGGGTGGCTTTGCGCCTCACAACCCAGTCTGACGGTATCTTTGGTGGGACTGGCGGTAATTTTCTGAATACGCTCGTGATCGATGATCTTCGCGATCTGACAAACGATATGTCCATCGGCATCATTGACAGCGGCTTTGTGACCCTCACGCTTGTCATGGCGGGTCAGGTGATAACGGGCACGTACCTATATCTGTCGACCGAGAAACTGACCACATCAGGCGGCGCGAATGGCTATCTCGTCGATGTTGAAAATACCGGCGCGCTCGACACTTTAACCGCAGGTGCGGATCTAGCAGACCTGTTGGTGGGCGCAGTCGCTGCCCCCTCGGCAGATTACGGATTTTTCGATCTGTTGCAATTCGATGAGATCGAGACTTGGCGAGAGCGTGGCGCAATCTCTGACGGGATCACGACAGAGGACGCTCGCAGCGTGGCCTACCTCTATGGTGCGGCATTCGATAGGGCGCCAGATTTTGCCGGGCTCAATTATTGGATCGATCAATACGAGCGTGGTCTATCGCTGAATGAGATTGCCGGCTATTTCGTAGGATCCGCAGAATTTGAAACGCTTTACGGTGCATCGGCAATACTGTCGAATGCCGCCTTTCTGGAGCAGGTGTACAATAACACCTTAAAGCGCGTGAGCGATCAAGCAGGATTTGATTTTTGGTTAGGGCACCTGGATGATGGCCTGAGCAGAGCCGAGCTCGTCGCTTATTTTTCTGCGAGCGAAGAGTACCGGTCACTGAACCTTACAATTCTGGGTCTTGATGAAAGCTCGCTTGGCGTTTGGCACATTGTGGAAATCAGTGCTGACGTCCCGATACCCGTCGCAAGCGGCAGTTTGATCACGATGGAACCACAGGAAGACTATGCGTACCAAACCGCTATTGACGATGGCACCATCACGACAAACGTCGCATACGCCGACTACCTGACCGGCATCGGGAACGGCACAGTCTCATGGAATGACAGCACCCGCTTTGTCACCGGCAACAGTTTGCCGGAGTATCAAACCGATGGCGGCAGTAACCCATTTAATCCATCCGCCCAAGCCATCAGCTATGAGATACCTCTGATACCCGATCCATCAGGCTCTGCTACCTATTATAACGTGCCGTTCACGGCTGGTGTTGCCGTCAACAGTGTTGTCTTTCGCCCTTTTGCAGCAGAATGGTTTGACGACGATCGGAATTCAGGCTGGCAAGAAGACCCCTTTATCACACTTGCAGACCTTGATTTTAGCAACGCGCATACTCAGCCCGATGGCACGTATCACTATCACGGAGTTCCGGAAGGGCTTATCGATGATGTGCCGACCACTGTGCATTCGCCGATTGTTGGCTGGGCGGCAGACGGCTTTCCCATCTACAGTCATCACCTTTATGCGGACCCGTTTAATCCAAACAGCGATATCATTGTCTTTGATTCCAGCTGGGAACTGAAATCCGGCAATCGCCCAGATGGGCCAGGCGGCACATATGATGGCACATATGTCGAGGATTACGTCTACAATGCAGCGCTCAGCACGCTTGATGAGCTTAATGGGCGATGGGCGGTCACACCCGAGTTCCCCAATGGCACGTATTACTACGTGGTCACTGACGCGTTTCCTTACATACCAAGGGGATTAATCGGCACAATCGATCAGAGCTTTGTGGAGACGTTCGGGATGTAGGACTACGTGCTGGCCAAAAGCGCGAGGCACATGAGGCAGATTCAAGGCGGCCTCGCGTGAGGCCTGCAGTGTAAGTGATCATATAACGATCGCAGATAGGCGCGGGTCATTCCATACACCGGTCGTATAATTGCCCTCGCAAGCGGGTTAGAGTGTTTCGAGGTTAACTTGAGATCTCACGCATCAACTTCGCGTTTAAGCGAAGGGAGAGGCAGCCAACAAGTGGTACAGGCCCAAGTCGAAACATCTTAAGGGTCGAACGCTGCTTTATCGGCTGACAATGTGCCCGTGATCTCGTGTTGCAGGCCAAGCTTCTCAGAAGTCAGCACAACTTTCACATCAAAGGACGCCTCGCTTTCAGTGTTCAGCACGCGCAATGCCTTCTCGATCTCAGCCTGAGACGTTACGCCAACCTGCTTTAGAAACTTCCGAATGGATAAATTGTAAGACGCGGGCATGTGTCAGCTCCTTTTTCTCAACGCGTTCACGACAGCGTAGATGTAGATCGATGCTTAGATCAATGATGGCAAAGCCCTGTTTTTCGGCACGAACTGACAGATACGGCGCCTATCACAACACCTTAGGAGAGTGCACTGTCCACATGGGTTGACAAAATCAGTTGTTCAGATATCCCGAGAGACGCTTCGGTGCTGACCGTGATGAGCGGTCAGATTAAAAGGGAACGCAGTGCGGTGGTACAACCAAATCTGCGGCTGCCCCCGCAACTGTGAGCGGTGAGCGAAGCCGGATATGCCACTGACGCGTTGCATACGTGTTGGGAAGGCCCGGTAAAGCCTTGACCCGCAAGCCAGGAGACCTGCCGTGGTGATCATCCTGTGGAGGTGCGGGGCGCACCAGCTGCAACGGTTAATCCGTAGCGATGACACATTTCATCGTCTTCGGGGCCGAAAGCCTTCAAAGACTTCAATCAACATCTGGCCGTTGGCCAATTTTGGAGGCTACATTGAAACATTCACAAGCCATTCTGGTGGTCGCCGCCACAGCGCTATCTGGTGCTACTGCACAGGCACAGGATGCACCGTTCGAACTCGGTACGCTTGTTCTTTCAGGCGGGCTCACACCAATCGAGGCAGATGCTTACGGACGCTCCTCAACGACGATCACCGCGCAGGAGATCGAAGATCGAGGCATCAAGACTGTGCAGGACGCGCTACGCGCCGTTCCTGGTGTTGCGGTCAACAGCACCGGGGGGAACTTTACCCAGGTGCGCATTCGTGGTGGCGAAGGAAATCACACGCTTATCTTGATCGACGGTATTGAAGCGGCGGGGGGAGACGGCGAATACATCCTCAGCGGGCTGGAAACAGCCAACATCGAACGCATTGAGGTCCTACGCGGGCCACAATCCGTATTCTACGGCTCAAACGCTTCTGCAGGCGTCGTCAACATCATCACCCGCAAGGGGAATATCGGTCAGGAATATAGCGGCTCAATCGAGGGTGGTGGCGCCACAACAGTGACCGGTTTCATCTCAACACGCAGCGAGCGCGGGGGCATATCATTAAGCTACTCGGATGCACGTGACGAAGGCTGGGACTTTTCCGGCGATGGTGGCGAAAAGGATGGCACAGATCGCAGAACATTGATCCTGAACGGTGATTACATGCTCACACCGGATCTACAGCTCGGCTTTACTCTGCGGCGGTCCGAGGAAGACTATGACTATGACAGCACGAGCTTTACTGCAACGACACCTGAGGAATACATCTTTGACGATCCATCGCGCGTCAGCACGCGAGACGAGCTGACCGCGGGCATCTTTGCGGAACTGTCAACATTCGATGGCCGGTTAACCCATCGTCTGTCGCTTGAGAAAACAGAGAATGACCAGTCGTTCGATGGCGGTGCACCCACCACGACGACGACAGACGCGATAAAATATCGCTTAAGCTATGCGCTCGACGGGCGTGCGGTCTCAGAAGCCAAACAGATCGTCAACCTGCTTTTGGAGCATGAGGAAGACGCCAGCAGCTCTAACCCGCTGTTCGGCCGCGAGGCGACATCGATTGCAATGGAATATCGAGGCAGCTTTAACAACGGCCTCGATCTGCAAGCGGGGCTACGCCGCGATTTCAACGATCCTTTTGACGATGCAACAACTTGGAATGTCGGGCTGTCCTACACGTTGGATAATGGGGTTAGATTGCATGGCTCCGCCGGAACAGGCGTTGTAAATCCCTCTTACTTTGAGCTTTTTGCCGATGCATTTGGCTTTACCGGTAATCCGAACCTCGATCCTGAAAGAAACCGCAGCTTTGACATCGGCGTGGAACTTCCAGTTCTAGGCGGTCGGGGATTTGTCGATGTGACCTATTTTGACGAAACACTCACGGACGAGATCGCATCCTTCAGCACTGGACCCGGCACCTTTAGCTATGAGAACCAGACCGGCGATAGCACGCGTGAAGGGCTTGAGCTTACCGCGAGCGTGGCCGCGACAGACAGGCTCGACCTGCGCGCGTCATACACGTACCTCGACGCGAAGAACCCGGACGGCAGCGTCGAAATCCGCCGCCCCAAACATGAGCTTTCTATCGGCGCGACACTTCGGGCGTTCAATGACCGCGCCACTTTCAGTGCCGATGTGCGCCATGTCAGCGGCAATGCCGATACGCAGTTCTTTGGGGCCTTTCAAACGATTGATCTGCCCGACATCACAGTCGTTGATCTGTCAGCGCGCTACGCAATCAACGACAACGTTGATCTTACCGGCCGCGTGACGAACCTGTTCGATAATGATGCCACTGAAAGCTGGGGATACGCGGGGCGACCGCGCACATTCTATGTCGGCCTTGCTGCGCGGTTTTAACCATGCCAAAGCGCTGTTCTTAACAGGGGCAGTGGCTGCTTTTGCCAGTGGTGGCGTGGATGACAGGCCGTCCGCCCACCCCCCTCAACGCGTCGTTTCTATGAACCTTTGCACGGATCAATTGGCGATGTTAGTCGCCGCGCCCGGACAACTGCACTCTGTATCCTACCTCGCCGCCGATCCAGCCGGATCCGCCATGGCCGCAGAGGCACTGTACTACACAATCAATCACGGACTTGCAGAAGAAATATACCTCATGCAGCCCGATCTGGTCATCGCGGGAAGCTTTTCGACGCGAACGACTGTGAACATGCTGGAACGCCTGAACGTTCCGGTTGTCGTGCTAGAGCCTGTAAGCAGCTTGGAAGAAGTGCCCAAACGTCTGCGCGAAATGGGCGCGGCACTGGGGCGCGAAACAGCAGCCGAGGCCCTGATCATTGAGTATAACCAACGCCTGTCAGCACTGCGCGACACATCAGACAAAAGGCCAAGCGCAGCACTCTACTATGCCAATGGATATACATCCGGCGACCGAACCCTAGCCGGGCAGATCCTGGTCGCGGCAGGTTTTGAGAACGCAGCGGTTCAAGCAGGTTACACAAGCGGAGGGATCTTGCCGCTAGAAGTACTGGCAATGTTACAGCCTGACGCGCTCATTTCAGGGCGGCAGTTTGCAGGCGGCTCTCGATCGGAAGAGATTTTGGATCATCCCGTGGTGGCCGCCTTACGTGATGGACGGGCGAAGGGCGCTATCGTCGGCAGCGATTGGATCTGCGGTACGCCTCACGTGTTACGCGCGGTCGAAGACCTGAACGGGCTGCGCCAAGTTTTGACGGCGGACTGAGAAATGATGCGGCTTATCAGCTGCCTCGCTCTCGTATTGGTTGGTTTATTCCTTGCTGCGCTGACACTGGGCCCAGCAGCCATCGGACCGGTGGAAAGTTTGCAAGCACTGATTTTTGGTGACAGCGGACCTTTGACACTGGTCATGCGCGAAATCCGTTTGCCCCGTGCTCTCCTCGCGATAATGGTCGGCGCGAGCCTCGGCCTTGCTGGGGCTGCGATGCAAGGCTACTTGCGCAACCCACTGGCTGAGCCTGGTCTGATCGGAGTTTCTGCGTCCGCCGCGCTTGGTGCCGTGATCGCCATTCAAACTGGCGTGGCGTCGAGCATCGCGCTGGGGTTGCCCATATTGGCATTATTAGGAGCCTTGCTCGGCGTGTTTCTCGTCATTGCCTTGGCCGGGCCGTATGGCTCCTCTTTGACCCTCATCTTAGCGGGGATCGCCATCTCGGCGCTGGCGGCGGCACTGACCTCGCTGGTCCTCAACCTCTCACCCAACCCCTTCGCCGCGAATGAGATCGTTTTTTGGATGATGGGATCTCTTGCTGACAGATCCATGACGCATGTCTGGATCGCACTGCCATTTATGGCCGCAGGTTGGATCTTGCTATCGAGCTTGGGAAGAGGGTTGGATGCCTTGACCTTGGGCGAAGATGCAGCAGGCGCCATGGGGATTGCACTGAACAGGCTGCGGCTGTCACTGATCATCGGCACAGCCTGTGTCGTTGGCGCAGCGACCGCTGTCGCCGGAGCGATCGGTTTCGTTGGACTGGTCGTCCCACATGTACTGCGTCCGCTGGTCGGTGCACAGCCTTCGCGCTTGCTATGGGCGTCTGCATTGGGCGGCGCGGTAATGGTGCTTGCGGCAGACATCCTGGTAAGGCTTATTTTGCCTGCGCGTGACTTAAAGCTCGGGGTGATCACAGCGTTGATAGGGGCGCCGCTGTTTTTGCACCTTATCTACAAAACCAGAAGACAGTTTACATGACACTGCTTTGCGCTCGGCATCTAACCGTCTCACTCCGACAGCGCTCAATTTTGCGCGATGTCTCTTTCGACGTGGGCGGTGGGGAATGCATCGGATTGTTGGGCCCAAACGGGGCAGGCAAAACCACGTTGATGCGCGCCTTGCTTCGTTTGGTCCCCAGCACGGGGGAAAATTCACTCAGCCAGCTGCCTTTGGCGGAAAGAGCGCGGATCGCAAGTTGGATGCCGCAAACGCGCGAGATTGCTTGGCCCGTCACGGTAGAGACGCTGATTATGCTGGGTCGCATCCCACATTTGCTCCCCGGTCAGCGGCCATCACCGCAGGACCATGAGAAAGTGAATGAGGCGCTGGCTGAAATGGACCTAAATGGCTTTCGCCACCGGACTGCAACGCAGCTGTCGGGGGGAGAGCAAGCGCGTGTTCTGATCGCACGGGCGCTTGCGCAAGACACGCCTCTGATCATGGCGGATGAACCTGTTGCCGGGCTCGACCCGGCGCACCAGATCACGACGATGCAGAGTTTTGCAGCGCTTGCCCGTGCGGGGCGCAGTGTGATCGTCTCTTTGCACGATATCGGTCTGGCCGCGCGCCATTGTACTCGGGTGATGGTCCTGTCAAAGGGCGCGCTGGTCGCCGATGGCCCCCCCGGAGAAATGCTAACACAGGACCGGCTGGCAAGCGTATTTGGGATAAAAGCCTACCATCAGGAAACCCAAGATGGCACGATATTCCAACCTGTCGACGTGATCTTATGAATGCGCCCCACATCACGCTTGATCGCCCTTGGCTTGTGTTTGATCTGGGTGCACCGATGCGTGTGCTCAGTTGGGCGCTAAACCGTCCCGGCTTTGTCACGAGCCAGCGGATTATCTGGCGCGAGGTACGCAATGCGGATCTTCCCAGGGGGTTCGATGTACGCCATTGGCTGAAAGTGGAACTGATGGAACGCGGCGAAACGCAGAGCGTTGCATTGCTAACCTCTCGCAACATTGAGCGGTTTCAAACCGCCGAGGCAAAGGTCGGCGATGCGGTCTGTTCGGTGCTGGCCACTGTCGGTTTGTCCAATGCTGAACGCATCGGCGGACGAGAACCCGTGAACACAGCCGACTACGGCACGATCAACGTGGCTGTGAAACTAGAGAACGGTCTGACGCAATCGGGACTGATAGAGGCGCTCAGCATCGCCACACAGGCGCGAACAACTGCTGTTCTGGATGCAAAGATTGCCGTGTCATCGGGGGCGGCCACGGGAACAGGGACCGACTGCATCGCGATTGCTGCACCTTTCGGCGACACAGATTTTACTGGGCTTCACACCGAGGTTGGTGAGGCCGTGGGCCGATCAGTATATGACGCAGTGCACCAAGGTACGCTAGAGTGGAAAAAAGAACAAGGGAGAGGAACATATGCTTGATCTTTTTCAAGTCGCACAGAAAGGGCTCGACGATCCTGAAACAGGTTGGAACATGGGAAGCTTTGGCGCGATTGCGGAGTTTCATCATGTGCAAGGCGATCCGGCAGCACAAAAAGCTGCCGACCTGAGCCGCGTCACAGAACGTGGAGGCATCCGCTTGACCTCGCTTAAAAACGTGAGGCCTGTGGCGTATGAAACGCTTAGCCCGAAACCACACCGTTGGTCGCAGGCTGTGGCGCTGTGCGTGCCTGAAGAACACGCCATGATGAACCAACGAAATTGTTTGACCGAGCTTGGGCCGGATCAAGGCGCGCTGCGCGAGGTGGACAGTGGCGCGATCCTATTTGACATGGGGCTTACGCAGCCTCAGGTAGATTTCTGCATCCGAACGTCAGACCCTGAACTGTTGTCAGTGCTGCGCAAAAATGAAGGTCGCTCATTGTTTGAGGCTGACAATGACGCGATGCCTCATATCCTAGCAGCCCACCCGCATCGGGTGGCTTTAACGCGACTGGGGCGCGTTGAAGTGTTTCAAAAGATCGGCGGTCCAGACACTGGCGGCGTCTCTCCCGAGGGGCCGCACACCCATGTTTTGCCAAAACTTTTGCGTGCGGGCAGGACACATTCCGCCAATGTGCCCATCCCTGCGGGGTGGATCCCTTGCGCGTCTTTCCATCCAGGCAGCCCAGTCTTTGACCGCATGGGAATTGACAAAGATTTCGATGCAACAGCATTCGCAGCATTTCAGGACCTTTTGCAGCACTGGGGTGTCTCAGAATATCTATCCGCGAAGGCAACAACCTGGACCGCTTTACAAAACGGGAAGAGGCCCGAGACGCATGCCGAACCCACTAGCCGTCTTGAACGCATTGGGCTGCGCAATGCGCTGCGCCAGAAGCGCCGTCAAAGCGGTGATACACCTATCATCACAGCCTGGGCGGAGCGCTTTGACCGCGGGATCGCAGATACGGAGGACGAGGCACCCGGACATTAAAACGCCGCGTCCGATGAAAATGATGAGGCAGTCCCTCTACCATGTCCGTGGACCGACTTTCCCAATACACGCTGCGCGGTTCTCAGTTGACGACTGCGGGATCGCATGGGCGTGAGCCTTAGGCCTAAGACACCTTACCCCAACCGCCTTAACGCCGCCCCGTGAAGGCGGACCGGCGCGGCCTAACAGTATCTGTTGGGCGGGACTGTGATAGGGAACGGGGTGCATAAGGTTTAAGGTGGGATACCTCGATGTCAGGGTATCGCAAGCGGCCTGTCGTCAAATACCGGCCGCTTGGCGGCACCGAAACCTTGCCGTTTGTGCTTGGAATAAGTGCTCACGTACAAAAGCTACGAGTTAAGTGTTTTCCAACAAGACAGCAGATCACCCGGTGCGGGCGTCGCTTCATAGACTGCGCGCGCAATCGCGCGGCTGAGGCAAAGCGCGGCGGCATGACCAACCAATGTCAGGTCAATCGCTTCCCGCTCTTCGGTGCTTAAAGCAAAGATCAGATCGCCATCGCTGGGCGTATGCGCTGGAATGATGGCGCGCGCAATGCCGTCGTGTGCGGCGGCGGCGACGCGCGCACATTCAGCTTTTGTCATCTTTGCATCGGTTGCGACAATGGCGATGGTTGTGTTTTCGCGCGGCGACATGGCCGCGATTTTGCGACTTTCCAGGCTTCGCCCCAAGCCCGTCGCGGGATCAACGCCCAGCCCTCCAAATTCTGCGTCGATCTCGAACGGGGCTGCGTAAAAATACCTTTCGCCCGGAGTTGTTACCGACCCAATGGGATTGACGGCAACCAGTGCCCCGACCGTGATGCCACCTGCTAAACACAAAGAGGCCGAGCCGAGCCCGCCTTTCATCATCGCGGTCAAAGCCCCGCTGCCTGCACCCGCGCTTCCCAGCTCGAAGTCTTTTGCACAAGCATCAAATGCTGCACGACCAAGAGCGCGGTATGGATTACTGTCCCACTCCTTTTCGCCACCGTTCAAAAGATCAAAGATAATCGCGCCAGGCACCAGCGGGATGATTGCCTCACCCACACGAAACCCGCGCCCAGCTTCCCGCAAGCCATCTACAACGCCAGAGCAGGCGTCCAACCCGTAGGCCGAGCCACCCGCCAAGGTCAAAGCGTCCACGGTTGCGACCGACTTGTCCGGCGCCAAAAGATCCGTCTCGCGCGTACCGGGTGCCCCACCCATCACATTGACAGAGGCGAGAAAGGGCGCGTCGCCCATAAGCACGGTCACGCCCGATTTTAACCGATCATCTTGCGCATTCCCCACGCGCAAACCGGGGATATCGGTGATCAAATTTCTGGGTCCAGGATGCATCAAGACGCCTTCCCAAGTTGTGGCAATTGAGGTGCTGCAGCGATCAATTTCTGCGTATAGGGATGTTGAGGGTCGTCAAAAACCTCCTGCGTGATCCCCCGTTCAACGATCTTACCTTTCTGCATCACCAATACGCGATCTGTGATTGTGCGCACGACAGACAGATCATGCGAGATGAAGAGATAGGTCAACGCATAAGCCGCGCAGAGCTCCGCCAACAAGTCTAGGATCTGCGCCCTGACAGAGACGTCAAGCGCGCTGACTGCCTCGTCGAAGACGATCAAATCGGGCCGGATGATCAGCGCTCTTGCGATGGCAATCCGCTGACGTTGACCGCCCGAAAATTCGTGGATGTATTTCTCGGCATCGCGGGGGCCAAGGCCCACGGCCGTCAGGGCTTCGTCGATGGCACGTTGACGCTCGGCCCCTTGAGGCGGGTTTGGGAGCAGGTAGAACGGTTCAGTGATCAAACGGTTCACGCGGTGGCGCGGATTGAAACTGCCGAACGGATCTTGGAAGACCACCTGCATCCGCCGCCGGACGTCAAGATTTGGCGTTTTGCCGGAAAACACCGGCGCACCTTCTAGCGTGATGCTGCCCTCTTGCACTTGCTCTAGACCCAAAATAGCCCGTGTTAGGGTCGATTTTCCGCAGCCAGATTCTCCGACCAGGCCAAGGCGTTCACCTCGGTTCAAGGTGAAAGAAACACTCTCGACCGCACGGAACACGGCTGGTTTCGAAAACAGGCTAGTGCGTGGCAACCGGTAGTCTCGCGCGACGTTTGACACTTCAAGCAAGGGCGTCGGCGGTGGACCGCCGGACAACGCAACCTGATGACTGGACGCCTCAAAGAGCATCTTGGTGTAGGGATGCTGCATATTTTGCAGCAGCTCTTGCGTGCGCCCCTGTTCCACTACGCGGCCCTTTTGCATCACCACGATGCGGTCGGCCATATCTGCCACGACAGCCAGATCATGGGTGATCATCAACAGGCCCATGCCATCTTCAGCCGTTAAGTGTTTGAGCAGATCAAGGATCTGCGCCTGTGTTGTCACGTCCAGCGCGGTTGTTGGTTCATCGGCAATCAGCAAACGGGGGCGCAGGGCGATGGCCATCGCGATGACAACACGCTGCCGCTGCCCCCCGCTCAACTCATGCGGATAGCGGGACAGGGGAAAGCGATCTTGCGGCAGACCCACGCGGGTAAGCGTCTGGGCGGCCTGATCATAAGCCGCATCGCGCGACAGACCCGGTTCATGCAACCGGATCGTTTCCAACACCTGCGCGCCGATGGTTTGGACGGGGTTGAGCGCGGTCATGGGTTCCTGAAACACCATCCCGATATCCCTGCCCCGCATTTGACACAGGTCTGTTTCGCTCAGCTGCGTCACCTCGCGGTCCTCCAACCAAATCGCACCCGTGGTCGTTGCCCCCTGTGGCAGCAATTGCATTGTGGCGAGCGCCGTCATCGACTTGCCTGACCCACTTTCGCCGGTCACCGCCACGATCTCTCCCGGTGCGATGGTCAGGCTGACCTCATGCAGGATGTCGATGCCAAAGATGGACAGCGATAGAGCGTCGATCCGCAGCAGGCTCATGTGCGCGCCACCCGCAGTCGCGGATCAAGATAATCGCGCAGACCGTCCCCCATCAGGTTCAGCCCCAGCACCGTCAGGATGATCGCACACCCTGGCACCAAGGCCATGTACGGTGCGATGCTGACCAGCGTTTGCGCATCCGCGAGCATCCGGCCCCAAGACGGCGTCGGCGGCTGCGCGCCCAGACCGACATAGCTGAGGCCCGCTTCTGCTAGAATGCCCAGCGAGAACTGGATGGTGCCCTGCACGATCAGCAGATTGGTGACGTTGGGCAGGATATGCTCGACCGAGATGCGCGCGGCGGATTTGCCAGCGACGCGGGCCGCGAGGATGAACTCGCGCTGCCACAGGGACAGCGCCGCGCCGCGGGTGATGCGGGCAAAGACGGGGATGTTGAAGATGCCGATGGCGATGATCGCATTCACCGCGCCCGCACCAAAGATGGCGGTGATCAGGATCGCGATCACAAGGCTGGGAAAGGCAAAGATCAGGTCATTGCCGCGCATGATGACCTCGTCCAGCACGCTGCCCTGTCGCGCCGCCGCCCACAGGCCGAGCGGTACGCCTAGTCCCATGCCGATGCCCACTGCGACAAAGGCAACGGCGATGGAGGTGCGCGCGCCGACCATGATCATACTCAGGATATCACGCCCAAAGTGGTCAGTGCCCAGCAGGTGATCGGCGTAGGGTGTTTTGAGCTTGTTCGGGATGTCGAGCGCGGTGTGGTCATAGGGTGTCCAGAAGAAACTGATAAGCGCCGCACAGAGGAAGAGGGCGGAGAGCAGACCGCCGATGACCAGATTGCGCTTCATGTCCGAGACCTCAGCCTTGGGTCAACGGCGGCATAGGCAAGGTCAACGACGAAGTTCACCAGGATGACCGAGAAGACGAGGAGCATCACGACGGATTCCACGACAATCAGGTCACGGGCTGAGATCGACTGGAAGATCAACCGCCCCAGACCCGGCAGGTAAAAGACCTGTTCGATGATGATCGACCCTGCGAGCAGGAAGGAGAATTGCAGACCGATGATCGTCAGCACCGGAATCAACGCATTGCGCAACCCATGCCGCCAAAGCGCTTGGCGGCGCGACAGCCCCTTGGCACGGGCGGTGCGCATGAAGTCTTCGCCCAGAACGTCGAGTAAGGAAGAGCGCATCACACGCGCGAGGATCGCCGCTTGCGGCAAGGCCAAAGCGATGGCGGGAAGGGTGAGTGCGTGTATACCGGCCCAAAAGCCAGCGTCCCAACCAATGAAACCGCCCGCCGCAAACCAGCGCAAGTTGATGGCAAAGATCAGAACGAGCATCATGGCGAACCAGAAGTTGGGGACCGCGACGCCGAGCTGTGTCGCGCCCATGACGCCGATATCCCCGGCTTTGCCCCGACGGCTAGCGGCAAAGATCCCTGCAGGAAAGGCGATGGCGGTGCTAAGAAACAGCGCATAAAGCGCGAGCGGTAGCGAGACCCAAAGGCGATCTGCTACCATTTCGATGACCGGCGTGCGGTAGGTGTAGGATGTGCCGAAATCCCCGGTAAGCATACCCGTCACCCAGGCGAGATAGCGTTCGAGTTTTGACATATTCAGCCCCAGCTCTTCGCGCAGGGCAGCAAGCGTGTCTTCCTGCGCATTCACACCCAGCATGAAGGACGCTGGATCACCTGGCGCGACCTCAACCACCGTGAAAATAACCAAAGAGGCCACGGCGAGGCTGATCACCAAAGACAGCAGACGTTTGAGCGTGTAGCGCAGCATAGGCGCAGGTTAGGCAGGGTTTTGGGAAGCGTCTAGAGTCTAGCCAATTGCTGTGGGAGCTTTAAATTTCGCGGATGGGTAAACCGCTGTTCATTGGGCATGAGATCTATCGTGGGTCGAGTTATGGCCGCTGGCATCCCCTTCGCGTGCCGCGTGTGTCCACGGTGATGGATTTAGCCCGCGCGCTGGCCTGGTTGCCAGAGGATCAGTTCGTAAACTCCCCTCGCGCGAAACCGGCGGCGCTGACACGGTGGCACACACCAGAGTATGTTGCCGCCCTACAGCGGGTAGAGGCCACGCAACAGGCGACGGAGATCGATTTCAAGCGCCATGACATCGGCAGTGTCACTAACCCGGTCTTTGCAGAGATTTATCGCCGTCCGGCAACAGCAGCAGGCGGATCAATCCTTGCGGGCGAATTGCTGCGCGATGGCGGGGTGATCTACAACCCAGCGGGCGGAACGCATCACGGGATGCCAGACCGCGCCAATGGCTTCTGCTATTTGAACGATCCCGTGCTCGCGATGCTGAGCCTGCGGCATCACGGGGTGCAGCGGATTACCTTTATCGACATCGACGCGCATCACCCAGATGGCGTGGAGGTTGGTTTTGGCGGTGATACCGACTGTTTGATGATCTCTGTGCATGAGGATCGGCTGTGGCCCCGTTCTGGGCCGATTGAGAATGATGCGGGTGGGAATGCCTTCAATCTGCCGGTGCCGCGCGATTTTAATGACAGTGAGATGGCCTTTGTGCGCGACGCGCTGATCTTGCCCCTCGTTGATCAATTTGAGCCCGAGGCGATTGTATTTCTCTGCGGTGCAGATGCAGTGGAGGAGGACCCGCTGTCACATCTGGCGCTGAGCAATAACGCCCATTGGGATCTGATGCGCGCGTTAATGGGCCGTGCGCCGCGGCTGCTGGTCCTCGGTGGGGGCGGATATAACCCTTGGTCGGTCGGGCGGCTTTGGACGGGAATTTGGGGTATTTTGAACGGGTTTGAGACCCCCAAGACGTTACCCGTAAATGCGCAAGCTGTTTTGCGCGGGCTGCGGTTTGATCGCAACAGGCGGGGGCGCAATCCGCCTGCGCATTGGTTCAATAGCTTGCAGGATGCGCCACGTGAGGGCGCCGTGCGAGATGTTGTGAAAAATGCGGTTGGTTTTTTGTTGAAACGCTACAGCTTTTCGAGTTTGACTTGAGCCATTATTTATTACTTTTCGCGTTCGACCGCAGGGAGAGGCAGCGAACAAGTGATCCAGGTTTAACTCGAAATGCTTTAGCGTGTCTGGGGGCCAGCCCCCATCGCGCGTGCCGCGCGATCCCCCCGGAGTTTATTCGGCAAGATGAAAAACGCTGCATGCCTCAATCTTGTCATGTCAAGGGGGCGATCAACGCGCAGTGGATCATTTTCCCTGCAGGCTAGCGGTTCGATATAAAGAAGTGAAAAGGGCCCCGGTTTCACGGGGCCTCTCAACGCTGATCAATTGGACCAACTGACGCCTGTGAGGTCGGTTGCCTGGGTGGGCGCGTTTTCCCATAGTCCCCGAACACTTGCTTTGGCGATGGTGGGCAGGGCAAGTTGGAAGAGGTAGCCATTGACGTAGTCATCAGCGATGATCTGCTGCGCCTCTTGCATCATGGATGTCCGCATGGCGGGATCAGAGGTGGTGTTCAGCATCGCAATCAGGGCTTGGAAGTCGGGATTATCGTATTGAAAATAGTAATCGGGGTTGGCGTAGATCCCGATGTCCATGGGTTCGGTATGGCTGACGATGGTCAGGCCAAAGTTCTTGCCGCGGAAGACGGATTCGAGCCATTGGGCCCATTCGACATTGGTGATCTCTGCCTTGATACCCACTTCAGCGAGCTGGGCGGCGATGATTTCACCGCCCCGACGCGCGTAAGAAGGCGGGGGTAGATGGAGGGTGGTTTCGAACCCATCGGCAAAGCCTGCTTCGGCCAGCAGGGCTTTGGCTTTTTCGGGGTCATAATTAGACTGACCTGTCAGGTCCACATAGGCGGGGTTGTGCGGCGCGAAATGGGTGCCGATGGGCGTACCGAGCCCGAACATCGCGCCGTCGATGATCGCCTGGCGGTCAATGGCATGGGCCACGGCCTGGCGGACTTTGACATTGTCGAAGGGCGGCATTTTGTTGTTGGTCGACAGGATTGTTTCGCCCTCGGTGGAACCCACCAGGACTTGGAAGCGGGGGTCTGCTTCGAATTGTGGGATGTTCTCAGGGGCGGGGAAGCCTGCGAAAACATCCACATCCTCGGCCATGACAGAGGCGAAGGCGGCGGTTGGGTCAGAGATGAACTTGAATGTCGCGCTGGAAAGCGCAGGGGCGTCGCCCCAGTAGCCGTCATAGCGGCTCATCTCGATCCGGTCGCCCTGGGTCCAGCTGTCGAATTTGAAGGCACCTGTGCCGATGGGCTGCTGTTTGATGTTCTCGATGCTTTCGGGGGCCACGATCACAGCATCCCCCCAGGCGAGATTGAAGATCATACTACCGTTAGGTTCTGAGAGCTTGATCTCTACCGTCATGGGATCAATGACGTTAACCTCAGAAATGGCGGCATAAAGCGCCTTTTGCGCATTGGCGCTTTCTTCCGCGTTGATCCGGTCGAGGCTGAACTTCACATCCTCGGCGTCCATCGTGGTGCCATCGTGGAAGGTGACGCCCGAGCGGAGTTTGAACGTGTAGGTCAACCCGTCATCTGAAATCTCCCACGACTCAGCAAGACCGGCCACGACCGACCCATCACTCATGAAGCGTGTCAGCCCTTCAAAAACATTGGCGTAAAGCACTGAGTCGATCGCGCCAGCCGCCGCAGAGGTGGGATCAAGATGCGGTGGTTCAAGTTGGATGGCGACGGTGATGTCATCTTTTGCGGCGGCGGCGCCGGTCATCAAGGCGGCTGTGCCGGCGACCAGGGCTAAGTTCCTAAGCTGGATCATTGGTCTCTCCCTATTGGTGATAAGGAGAGGCTAATCAAAAGAAGACCATCTGGCCAGTGCTGGCTTATTTGCTGTACGCCAGGCATCAGCTGCGCTGTCTCAACGTCGGTTGGGCGTCAATCGTTATGCGGGCTAGCGCGACGAGCGAGGATCGCAAACACACACGTGCGGCCCTTGGTTGCGCTGTTTTCGTGCAGAATTTGCGGGCTCTTGAGAGCGATACACTACTCCAAGAGATCCTTCATCACCGCCAGAAAGCGATGCACCTCCTCCAACGTATTGTAGTGGCAGAGCGAGACGCGCACAGCTTCCCCAAGATCGAGTGGCCTGAGGATATTGCCGGAATAATGATCGGCGCGGCGAATATGCGTGCGTATGCCCTTTGCATTGAGCCCCGCCACGATGTCACCGGCGGGAACGCGATCAGTGGCGAAACACACCATGCCTTCCCGGTCAGCGTTGTCTGTTCCGCCGATCAACGTGCAACCCGGAATATCAACGAGGCCTGGCAAATTACCGCTGCCATATATCATCGCCTGTATCAACGCGTTTTCATGCTCGTGAATTGCTGCCGCTGCCGCTTTTATCCGCATACGCGGGGCACCTTCGCCCGCGACTTTGCCACCCAGCCACTCAAAATAACGCACCACATCTGAGAAGGTAGCGTAGGCACCTGCATCACGCGTCCCCAGTTCCCAATTGGCCCTGGGACCGTCTTTGAGCGTTTCCAGATCAAGACACGACAGACGATCAGAAACCCATGCCACCCCGTATCCATGGCGTGAAAATACCTTGTAAGGAGAGATAACGTAACCATCCACGTCATAGGACGCGATATCAATGTCGCCGTGGCTTGCATGCTGGATGCCATCCAAAATGATGTAAGCTTCTGGTGCAACGGCGCGTATTGCGGCTGCGATGGCTGCGACGTCGTTTGTGATCCCCGTGACAGGCGACGTGTGAAGCACCGTTGCGACACGCACGTCCGGGGTTAGCTTTGCCGCATAAGCACGTGGCGTCACCCGACCTGAAGCGTTGTCATGAGGGACACTCAGGTAGCATTTATTCGCACGCTTTGCCCAATGTTGCGCCGCACTGCGAGATGCAGGATGTTCGACAGAAGAGCCAATAACGCTGCCGCGTTGCGCGCTGCCCAACACAGCCGTGCGGATCAAACGGAAAAGCAACTCGGTACCGGACTCACCGACAAAGAACTGCCCCTGCTGGGCATTGAAAAAAACCGCCATGTCTGCTTTCGCGGTGGAGATCACATGCTGCAAAGCCTCGGACGCTGGATTGTCACGCCCCTGATTATCAGGCAAGGCAGCGAACCTACTGGATGTCTCAACAACAGATTTCAGTGTGAGAGCACCGCCCGCGTTCTCAAAAAAGATGCGAGGACCGGTAAAAGGACACGCGTCAACATGAGCGAAGCACGCACGGATATCCTGCATCAAAGTGTCGGAGTGAGTGATCACTTCAGCCTCCTTCCAGAACGCAGCACTCTCTCTCGGAGATACTGGCGCAGTGCAAGAGGGCGATCAACCACTCAAACGGTGAAGCTCAGCGGCGTCAGGCGTTCAAGGTCTCGGTCGATGAAAAGAACATCGCCTGAGAGACAGAAGATACGACTTGATCCACCGTGTAAGGCTTAGAGATCAAGAAGGCTGGTTCAGGTTTATCCCCTGTGAGTAAGCGTTCGGGAAAGGCCGTAATGAAAATCACCGGGCGCATGCCCAGCGCAGCCAGCAGTTCGTTCACCGCGTCGATACCCGAGGAGTTATCAGCAAGCTGAATGTCGGCGAGGATCAGATCAGGCGGATCGGTTTTGCCTAGTTCCACAGCTTCAGCATGGGTGCGCGCGACCCCTGTTACCCTGTGCCCCATGTCAGCAACGATGGATTCAATGTCCATTGCGATGATCGCTTCATCTTCGATAATCAACACCGAACCTGAAGCGCTGTCAGCGATCTCTTGTCGAGCAATATCGACAAGCTGCTTTGCTTCCTCTTCGGTAACGCTGATAATCTTAGCGACCTGCTGAAAAGAAAAACCCTCTACCGTATGAAGCAAAAGCGCCTCTCTACTATTGTTCGTCAGGCTCGCCAATCGACGCTGCGCTTTAGCCCGTGCGCCTGTTTCATCGTCCTCAACCGGGGCACCGGCCGACGCCCAAATGCCAAACAGCACCTTGAAAAGACTTGTTTTGACGTCGTTTTCATCAATGATTGAGCGGTCTGCAAGAATGGCCTCAAGCGCGGCGGCCGCAAACATGTCGCCACTGTGTTGGCTTCCTGTCATGGCGCGTGCGAAACGCCGCAGGAACGAAATATGCGCCCCTAACTTTTCGCTGATGCTCGAACCAAGTGGGGCGTCAGTCATGTCTGTGGTCCTTCATATATTTCCGGGAACAAAACACGCCTGATGCGCGTTAAGTTCCCGCACAGCAGAAAATTAGCCAACTTTATCTGCATACCTGAGGGACGTCCGTGTCAAACAAACCGAAAAAAGATCAGGCGCGGGTCATTGATGAAAACCTTCGAAAAGTGTTTGATGCAACGCTCGAAGAAGGTATTCCAGATCGCTTCAAAGCGCTGCTTGACCAACTTAGACAACAAGAAACCTCTCAAGGACGCGGCGAATGAGCTTTGCCGATCCGCGCGAAGAGCTGATCCAGCACCTTCCCGCGATGCGCGCTTTCGCGATCAGTCTGACCCGAAACAGCGCCGTCGCGGATGATATGGTTCAGGACACGGTTGTGAAAGCATGGACAAATATCGATAAGTTCGAGCTTGGCACCAACATGCGCGCTTGGCTGTTTACCATTTTGCGAAACACTTACTATTCAAACAGACGGAAAACGAAACGCGAGGTTTCGGACACCGACGGAACAATCACCGGGGGCGTTGCTGAAAAACCAGCGCATGATGGTCACATGCAGCTCGCGGATTTTCGGCGCGCTCTTGCGCAGTTAAACGATGAACAACGAGAAGCTTTGCTGCTGGTTGGTGCATCGGGGTTTTCATATGAAGAGGCTGCTGAGATGTGCGGTGTCGCTGTTGGCACCATCAAAAGCCGCACAAATCGGGCGCGTAAAGAACTGGCCAAGCTTTTGGGCTACGACAATGACGACAAACTTGAGCTAACGGACGATGCGACCATGTCTGTTCTATCTTCGTCGCACACCTCAAGCTTCTGATCCATGACCTCCGGCTTTTTTACAGGAGATATCCTTCGGGGTCTCGCAGTACGGGTGTTGTTTTTCCTGTCGGTCGCACTGTTACCCATTGGGCTGATTGCGATCACTCAGACCCGGGAAATTGCTGAGCAGAACCGCACGAATGGCGAGCTATCGCTGATCGCGGTAACAGAACAGGCGTCGACAGCGGAAAGGCGCATTCTACAAGAAGCTTTCGGCGCTGCAGAAGCTCTCGCATCGATTGTTCTGCTGCATCACGATGACCAAGACGCATGTTCAAGCTTCTTCGGTGCATATCGTGAAGCAACGGATACTTACGCAATGGTGGGATTTATCCCGCTGAGCGGTTTGATGACGTGCTCTTCCTCTGCGGGTCAATTTGATTTTTCACAACTGCAGACCTTCCAGCAGGCACTCGCCAACCCGACGCGACGCGCTGATGCCTTCGCCGCTGGTTTGTTCAACGACCAAGCTGTGACAATGGTGATGGCGCCGGTTTTCGACGACCAAGGATTTATCGGTTTTGTCGCCATCTCAATCCCGTTTTCAGCGTTGGAAGAAATTAACGAACCGAGCTTGACGCAGACGCCTTTGGCTTTGATGACATTCAACGCAGAGGGCGACATTCTAACCTCTGAGCAAGCAGGAATGCTGCACAGTGATGAGGCACCTTTAAGCACGCCACTTGGACAGCTCACGCTGGAAACCCCCAGTGTTTTCAAAGATGCAAATCAGAACGCTGTTCCGCGCGTCTATGCGGTTCAGCCCATCGTTACCAATGCGGTGTATGCCATCAGCGTTTGGCCCGCCGATACACCATTCCTTGACCCGGGCATCATCGCGCGATTGGGCGCGCTGCTTCCCGTTTCGATGTGGGCGGCAAGCTTGATCGTGGCCTTTTGGGCACTCAACAGGTTGGCGATCCGTCATATTCGCAAGCTGGGTCGCCAGATGCGGCGCTTTGCGGCGAACCGCAATCTGCCCCGCGTCACCCTTGGGTCTGGCGTGCCATCAGAGCTCATTGAGATGGAAGCCGCTTTCATCAGCATGGGTGAGTCGATCCTCCGAGATGAAGCACAGCTAGAAGACAGCCTGCGCGAAAAGAACATCCTGCTGAAAGAAGTGCACCACCGGGTTAAGAATAATCTGCAGCTCATTTCATCAATCATGAACATGCAGATCAGGCGATCAAAGTCGGAAGATGCAAAACGCGTATTGAAGCGTTTGCAAGAGCGTATTTTGAGCCTCGCCACGGTCCACAAGAACCTCTACCAAAATGATGAATTGGGGCGTGTTGACGCAGCACCGCTCTTGGATGAGACGGTGAGCCAACTGCTGAACGTGGGCTTACTGCCCGGCTCCAACGTAGAGATTACGCAAAACTACGACACCGTTATGCTAAATGTGGATGACGCTGCACCGCTGACGCTGTTGACCTCTGAAGCATTGACGAATGCGCTCAAACATATCGCGCAAAATGTATCGACCAAAAACCGGATCGATATTCAACTCAAGCGTATCGAGACGGATCTAGCGGTCCTGACAATTTCCAATACGGTAGGTGCCGTGGCCTCCGACGGGGGCACAGGTCTTGGCGCGCAATTGATCAATGCCTTCGCCCGTCAGCTACACGGCCAAGTTGACATCGATATCTCCGAAACAAATTATACGTTACGCGTGCAATTTCCGGTGACTGATCGCGTTAAACCAACCTACGATTAC
>JBCCQX010000003.1:0-230005 GCA_039208585.1 Pseudomonadota bacterium
CTCGTCGAATGTTTCTTCAACAGGATCAAACGCTTCCGCAGGATCGCCCTGCGGTGCGAGAAAACAATCAGCTCTTTTAAAGCCTTCGTAGACCTCGCATGCGCCATGGCGTGGATCAGTTAAATGCAGACGCCGCCTAAAACCCGCTTACCCTAACCAAACTGACTTAGCGCCGACCCCTTGGGGCTGAACGGCGCGAGCAAATAGGCGCTGTTGAGCGGGACAGTGATGGGAGACAGGGTGTATCAGATTTAGGTCCAAATGTTGTAGGGTGCCAAAACAGACGCACTGTGGATGCAGGATGAATAGGCCCCGACCTCAAGGGTTGCAGCGCCTCCCTTCCCCGCTACATCAGCGGCAATCGAAAGGACACTGCATGTTTGAAGATCCGCTTCTCATCGTCGTGATTTTGACCGTCTTTGCCGTCTTGGTCATTCTCATGGTGGGGCTTGGCGGTTTTGCTGGCGGTGGTGCCTTTAACAAGCGAAACGCCAATAAGGTGATGCGGTTAAGGTTGGGCGCGCAGTTGCTGGCCGTCATTCTGATCGTGGTGCTCGTCTGGCTAAGAAAGGATACAGGCTGATGGTCGTTCTCAGTAAAATTTACACGCGCACCGGGGACAAAGGGACAACCGCGCTTGGGAATGGCGATAGAGTTGCAAAGTATGATGCCCGGGTTGAGGCTTATGGCACCTCGGACGAACTCAACTGTTTTGTTGGTGTCGCTCGATTGGAGGCCGCTGGTGGGCTCGACGCGCAATTGTCGCTGATCCAGAACGACCTGTTCGATCTTGGCGCGGATCTTTGCCGTCCTGACATGGCGTCGGATAAGGATGCTGAGTATCCCCCCTTGCGCATGACCGGCGCGCAGGTTGACCGACTGGAAAGCGAGATTGATCGGATGAACGCCGCACTGACGCCTTTGCACAGCTTTGTTTTACCGGGCGGATCCGCGCTCGCCGCGCATCTTCACGTTTGTCGGACGGTCGCGCGACGCGCCGAGCGACTAACCGTTTCATTGGCCGAGAAAGAGAGCGTTAATCCAGCCGCAGCGCGCTACCTCAATCGGCTGAGCGATTGGTTCTTTGTGGCCGCCAGGGTGGCAAACAACGATGGCAAAGACGACGTGCTTTGGGTGCCTGGGGCCAATCGATAACGACCAAACGCGCCCTTGGGGGCACGTGTCGGAACGAAGGGTTATGATCCCGCTTCTTCAGGCTCCCAAAGCTCGATCGCATTGCCTTCGGGATCTTGCAGGTGGGCGAAACGGCCAATCCCAGGGAAATCGCCCAACAGCCGCGTGCTTACGCCCATGCGGTCAAGTTGGGCCAGCATCGCATCCAGATTGGCCACCCGGAAGTTGAGCATAAAGCCCGCTTCTGGCGCGAAATACTCCGTATCTTGAGCAAAAGGGGCGAAAACCGTTGGCCCCCCTGTGGCGATCCAAGGTGAACCGCCTGCATCATCGGGGGGCAGGTCAATCCCCAGATGGTCGCGGTACCAAGCCGCCAGACCCTCGTGATCCTCTGCGCGAAAAAAGAAACCGCCAAAACCCAACACCTTGTGCACCGCATATCTCTTTTGCTTTGCCGAGTATGTTAACGCATATGGCATTGAACGTAAGGCACCTTGCCCGAACCGAGCCAGCAACGCCCCCTTTGGGCGGGACGGTGCGACCGGGCAGTGCTTGTCGAGCAATACAGTGATAGGGACGGGGTGTATCAGGTTTGAAGCCGGGTGCGTTAACGTGACGTTCTACCACACGATTGCTTCGATTTTGCCCTGTTTCAGCAGTGCTGAAATGTATATCAGGCTAACAGGCGACTTTGTGCTGCCGCAGACCTGGCGGCTAATTTTAGGAGAGGAACGCTCATGAAGGTGCTTGTGCCGGTTAAGCGCGTGATCGACTACAACGTGAAAGTGCGTGTCAAAGCGGACGGATCGGGTGTTGATCTTGCGAATGTGAAGATGTCGATGAACCCTTTCGACGAAATCTCGGTCGAGCAGGCTATCCGCCTCAAGGAAGCTGGCCAGGCAGATGAAATTATCGCGGTCTCTGTCGGTGTAAAACAGTCGCAAGAGACGCTGCGCACCGCGCTCGCCATGGGCGCTGATCGCGCCATTTTAGTAGTCGCATCGGATGATGTGCACCAAGATATGGAGCCGCTGACGGTTGCAAAAATCTTGAAAGGCATCGTCGAGGAAGAGAAGCCTGATTTGGTGCTCTGCGGCAAACAGGCAATCGACAACGATATGAATGCCACAGGGCAAATGCTGGCCGCGCTGATGGGTTGGTCGCAAGCAACCTTCGCATCGGAAGTTGAGATGGCCGGTGACAAAGCCAAGGTGACACGAGAGGTGGACGGCGGTTTGCAAACCATCGAGGTGGCAATGCCAACGGTGATCACCGTTGATCTGCGATTGAATGAACCACGCTATGCGTCTTTGCCCAATATCATGAAGGCGAAGAAAAAGCCGCTGGATGAAAAAAACCCGGCAGACTACGGCGTAAGCGTCGCCAACCGCCTGGAAATATTGAAGACAGTTGAACCCGCTGAAAGAGCGGCGGGCGTGAAAGTGGGCTCTGTGGACGAGCTGGTTGAAAAACTCAAAGAAGCGGGGGCTGTGTAATGGCTGTTTTACTCCTTGCAGAGATTACAGATGGTGAACTGGCGATGGACGCCACTGCAAAAGCAGTGACCGCCGCCAAGCAACTGGGCGATGTGACAATCCTTGCAGCAGGGGCGGCCGCCGCTTCAGCAGCTGAGGCAGCCGCAAAGATTGACGGTGTGTCTAAGGTTTTGGTGGCGGAAGATGCGTCACTTGGCCATCGCTTGGCCGAGGCAACGTCTGCGCTGATCGTGTCGCTCGCCGATGGATACGAGCACATCGTGGCACCTGCGACGACGGATGCGAAAAATGTCATGCCGCGTGTGGCAGCCTTGCTGGATGTGATGGTCATTTCTGACGCATCCGGCGTGGTGGATGGTAACACGTTCGAACGTCCAATTTATGCGGGCAATGCCATTCAAACGGTCAAATCAAACGATGCAAAAAAGGTCGTCACCTTCCGGACCGCAACTTTTGACGCGGCAGGTGAAGGCGGTGCAGCCTCGATCGAAACGATCAATGCGGCGGCTGACCCGGGCTTGTCTTCCTGGGTCGAGGATAAGCTGGCCGAATCCGACCGGCCCGAATTGACCTCTGCAGGCGTCGTCGTCTCCGGTGGACGCGGTGTTGGGTCGGAGGACGATTTTGACCTGATCGAGAAACTGGCCGACAAGCTTGGCGCTGCGGTTGGCGCCTCTCGTGCGGCCGTGGACAGCGGCTATGCACCCAATGACTGGCAGGTTGGACAAACCGGCAAGGTCGTCGCGCCAGAACTGTATGTGGCTGTTGGGATTTCCGGCGCCATTCAGCATCTTGCGGGCATGAAGGATTCAAAAGTTATTGTGGCGATAAACAAAGATGAAGAGGCGCCAATTTTCCAGGTCGCCGATTACGGTCTTGTCGCAGATCTTTTCGAAGCGGTGCCAGAGCTGATGGAGAAACTTTAAAAAAAGCAGCTTCACCTCTTTCGGATGAGCAACAAAAGCCCGCTACATGGCGGGCTTTTTCACATGCTCTTGAGATACTTGAGCAGCGCTTGCGCCACTTCTTCATGCGCCTGTGCGTTCATCAACTGGGCGGCTTCTACCTCCTCCGCCGCGCCATAGATCATGCCGGACGCTATCGCGGACCGTGCAGCTGATGAGATGTCAACCTGCAAAACCTCCGTCGCATAAGGGGCAATCTTTGCTATCATACCGGGCCTCACAAACAAGGGGTCACGGCAAAAAAAGGGCTCTTCTGACGCAGGGCTTTCACGCGAGGCGTGGTTGTTGATCCACAAAACAATGGATACGCCTGCAATCTGCGTCAAAAGCGACTGCATCTGTTTCACCCAAACGGCCTGCAAATGCGCTTGCACGGTTGTGAAGCCTTCCGATGATAAGCTGCATAGCGATTCCAAAAGATGACGTGTGTAGTGAACATCGGTGAAATCTGCCCGATCAAACAAATCATGAAGAGCGGGGCGAAGAGCGGTGATGCGATCGTTTCGGCGGGGATGCACCGTGTAAAAGGCGTTGCTTTGCCCTTGCACCCCCATTGCTTGAACAACGATGACTTTCGCCTCTTTCAGCACTTGAGCGACGAAAGGGTCATGCAGGAACACATCCACGCCCGCGCCCACCTGCCCAAGGTTGAGACATGGTCGTCCCAAAGCCTCTTCAATCTGTGATGGAAAGGGGGAGCGCACAAACCGCCCATATGTTTCTATCCCACCAAGAAAAGCGATGTATGGATCTTGCGAGAGCTGCCTGGGCCCTCGAAACAGCAGTTTAGACGTGCCATATCGACATAGTGCGTAATCGAGGCTCTCCGGCCTCAACGAAACAAAGGTCATCTCACCCACCCAATTTTCCCCGAGATGACATTGCAGTAGAAACTGCTGAAATCTTCTTAATGGCCGAATTCTCTAGGGCTTTGATAGGTCCAGCGCCCTTGCGGCAACGGGGGACAAAGCCGTAGGGTAAGGCAGCAAGAAGGGGAAGTTATGACCGTCCAAACAATTGGGATCGTCGGCGCAGGCCAGATGGGCAACGGCATCGCACATGTTATGGCGCTTGCCGGTTATGACGTGATGCTCACCGATATTAGCTCTGACGCCCTTCAAAACGCGGTGAATATCATCGATACGAATATGACGCGCCAAGTTGCCCGCGGCAAAATCGCTGACGTGGACAAAACAGTCGCCTTACAGCGCATTCACACGACGCAAACCCTGAAGGATCTGGGCCAAAGTGATCTGATCATCGAAGCCGCCACAGAACGAGAGACGATCAAGCAAGCAATTTTTGACGACCTGTTGCCGCACTTAAGGGCCGAGACGATCTTGACCTCAAATACGTCTTCAATCTCTATCACCAGATTGGCCAGCCGGACGGATCGCCCGGAAAAGTTCATGGGGTTTCACTTTATGAACCCCGTCCCGGTCATGCAGCTTGTCGAATTGATCCGCGGGATCGCAACGGATGAAGCGACCTATCAGACATGCCAAGCCGTGGTGAACCGTCTGGGCAAAACCGCAGCCTCCGCAGAAGATTTTCCAGCCTTCATTGTGAACCGGATCCTGATGCCGATGATCAACGAGGCGGTATATACGCTGTATGAAGGCGTGGGCAGCGTACAATCCATCGACAGTTCAATGAAGCTGGGGGCCAATCATCCGATGGGACCACTTGAGCTTGCTGATTTCATCGGGCTCGACACCTGTTTAGCCATCATGAACGTACTGCATGACGGTTTGGCGGATACGAAATATCGCCCCTGCCCTCTGCTGACGAAATATGTCGAAGCAGGTTGGCTTGGTCGCAAGACAGAGCGCGGCTTTTACGACTACAGGGGAGAAATGCCCGTGCCCACGCGCTAAAGCATTTCGAGTTAAACCTGGATCACTTGTTCGCTGCCTCTCCCTGCGGTCGAACGCGAAAAGTGATAAATGATGGCTCAAGTTAAACTCGAAAACCTGTAAAGCAGCCAGCCTTAAGCCAAAGACACCAAGCCCAAACCGACTTAGCGCCGCGCCGAGGGGTCAGAAAGGCGCTGCCCAACTAAAGCTGTTGAGCAAGAAGGTTCGTATCGGGGTTAAGACCGCACGCTTTAAAGACATTGATGAGATGCGGTCTGCTCAGTCCTTTAGGCTCAACGTGTGCTCGCGCAGCCATGACATGAAGCCGCGCGGATCATCGGCGCGGGCAGCAATATCCGTTTGCTTAATGGGATGGCCGACGACGGGTGCTTGCGGCTTATTGCAGGCATGCACAATCTCATGAAGCAAGAGACCTTGGCGCAGCATGGGGCTTAGCTTGTTGGCAATCTGATATGCGCGGCTGTTTTGTCCCGGAAATCGCATCGGCACCACTGCGGCACCTGAGCGCCGGATCATCTTGGCCGTGAACACATTCCACTCAGCCTCGACCGCTGGTCCCCACCATGTCTCAGAAGAAGCGACCACGCCCGATGGAAACAGCGCCACCACGCCCCCTTCTTTAAGATGCGCCATTGCTTTGGACCGCATCTCAACCCCTTTGCGCTGCGCATCGGGGTCATGCGGGAACGGCACGGGGATCATATAGCTGCCGGCAACCTCATCAATTGAGGTCAACAAAGAGCGCGTTAAAATGCGATAGTCTGATCGGACACGGCCGATAAGATCTGCAAAGATCATCCCGTCAACCATACCATGCGGGTGATTTGCCACCACGATAACAGGCCCCTCGCGCGGGATACGATCAAGCTGGGACTGAGGCGTTGTCAGATCAATGCCCATGGTATCAAGCGCAGATCGCCAAAATGCTTGCCCTGATGGCGTCCCACGTTTTTCAAATTTTCGGATCATCCGAAGGATGGTCAATTTGCCGGTCATCCATTCGATAAGGCTGATAACGCGCGATTTAACGGGATCGTCGAAGGTCGACGCATATGATAAGCTGCGTCGGTCATATTTGATGAAAGTGACAGCGGGCTCGTCCGCTGTTTGGTCATTCATCAGCTGCCGTGCGTCATCCACGATGCGTGCTCACTTCTGTTATGACCGCCGAAATACATCAGTAATCTTCGCCGAACCGATCCGCAACAAGCGCTGTTAATGCCGCAGCAAGCGCGTGTGCATCCACCCCAGATATTTGCACGTCAATAGTGGTTCCTTTGGCCGCTGCCAACATCAAAAGTCCCATGATGCTGTCACCTGACGCCGACATCCCATCCCGGGAAACCTCGGCACGTGCGTCAAACTGCTCAACAACCTCAACCAGTTTCGCTGAGGCGCGGGCGTGCAAGCCTTTTTCGTTGATAATCTCAAGCGACAGTTCGATTTTATCCAAGTGTGCGGTCAACTTGTGCTCACATTCTGGCTGTCGATGTATTTTTTGCCCGCCTCAAGCGCGGCATTCACGGCGGCTGGCACGCCTTTATCACGCGATTTAGCAAGCTTAATCAACATCGGCAGATTTGCCCCATAAAGGATGCGCCGGTTCGCACTCCGACACGCCAGCATCGACAAATTAGAGGGTGAACCGCCAAAAAGATCAGTGACCAAAACGACCCCTGCACCTTGATCCACGTCGTCAGCGGCAGCACAAATTTCGGCTTCCTTCGCCGTGCGGTCATGGTCAACTTGGATAGAGATGGCCCGAATGCCAGGTTGCATGCCAACCACATGTTCAATAGCCGCCAGATACTCTTGCGCAAGCTGTCCATGTGCAACAATGACAATGCCGATCACGAAAAAACCCTTGTGGATGACTGCTGCCGATCCAATTCCCGATGTCTAATTGACACCTGCCAGCCCAGTTTTTCAAGGCGCGACGCGTGATCCTGCGCAACGGCCACCGATCTGTGTTGCCCGCCCGTACACCCAAACGCAATCGACACATGCGATTTGCCCTCATTCTGGTAGGCGGGTAGCAAAAAGGCACTCAATGCGAACACCTTATCGGTGAAACTCTCATAATTTGGGTCCCGGGAAACAAAGGCAGCCACGTCAGGCTGCGTGCCGTTGCTGTCCCGCAAATCGGCTTGCCAGAAAGGATTGCGTAGAAACCGGCAATCAAAGACCGTATCCACCGACATCGGCAAGCCACGTTTGTACGAGAATGATTGCACCGACACCGCTAAAGGATGCTTGCCATCTGGTGCGAACCACTTTTCGACCTCAGCGCGCAGATCATGAACCGTAAGCTGGGAGGTATCGACCAGCAGATCAGCTTGCGTGCGCAGCATGTCAAGCATCGCCAATTCGCGCCTAATCCCGGCTTCAGGACGCCCATTTTGCGCCAAGGGGTGGCGTCTGCGTGTCTCAGAGAAGCGACGCAACAGCGTTTCAACCGAACAATCGAGGTATAAGAAATCCACGCGCCAATTAGGATCTGCTTTTACTTTTGCCAATCGCGCTGTGATCGCTTGTGCAGAAAAATCACGGTTCCGCAGGTCAATGCCCAACGCCAGTGATCGTCCGTGATCAGGGTCTGCAAGCAGATCATCAAGCAATCGCAAGGGTAAATTATCAATTGCCTCGAAACCCAAGTCTTCCAGAATTTTGAGCGTAGAAGATCGGCCAGCGCCAGAGGGCCCTGTCACAAGCACAAACCGCCGCTGCCCGCTTTCTTGAGTGGCTGGGGAAGTACCCTTTGATGCGATCATGCGCCAGGAATTATACCTTCGCGCAGGCAAAACAAGATCGTGTCAGCAAAATGCGGATGAGCGATGCGATGCAGACACGGCACCTCAACCCCAAGCATTTGATAGACATGCGCATGGGGCAGTCGCTGCGTTTCCAAGACAGAGAGATCCACGGCAAAGAACACCCGAGTGGGCGGCGCGGGCGTTGTTTTCAGAATGCCGATACCCCGCGCCTCGATCATACCCAACAGTGGTTGAGGCGCTTCAGCGATCAGGTGTTCATCCTGCTTGCGCAAAATGGTTTGATCGTCCGCGACAAGTTGCGCCCCGAAACTAATTAGACGCAGCGCGAGTGCCGACTTACCCGCGCCCGAAGGTCCCAAGAGCAGCACGGCCCGATCCGCCATGGCCACACTTGTCCCATGCACCCGACAGCTGCTTTCCGTTTCTGACGCTTTCTGCCGACCCATCGCGAATTCAGACAGGCAATCCGACAACGAAGCGCGCGCCAAGCGGCGAGGACGTGATATCAGCCGAGGTGGGTTCGATGTTTTCGGCCCATATGACCCCCTGGTGCGCTTCGACAATCTGTTTTGAAATGGCCAATCCCAGCCCAGAGTGCTGGCCAAAGCTTTCTTGGGGACGATGGGAATAAAAGCGTTCGAAAACTTTTGACAGCGCCTCCTCCGGGATCCCGGGCCCTGTATCTTCGACCACGACCAGAACGCGGTTCTCGCGCCGACGCACCCAAATGCGGATGGCATCCCCTTCTTCACAGAAAGAAAGAGCATTTGTGATCAAATTCACAAAAACCTGCGCTAAGCGCGCCTCGAACCCCTGTATGAATATCGCCTCTGCAGGAAAGTCGGTGGTTAACAAAACGTCTTTCGCACGCGCCTCTTTCTCAAAATGGGTGGCGACGGCGCTGACGGTCTTGAGCACATCAAAATCGCAGCGCGCATCTTTGACAAGTTCGGCATCCAAGCGAGAGGCGTTTGAGATATCTGTCACCAGGCGGTCAAGCCGCTGAATGTCACGCGTCATCACACCAACCAGCTGTGCGCGCTGCGCATCATTTTGCACAATGTCTAACGCATCAACTGCGGATCGCAGCGAGGCGAGTGGGTTTTTGATTTCATGCGCAACATCCGCCGCAAACTGTTCGGTTGCATCCGTCCGGCGGTACAGCGCCGCGACCATGCCACGAAGTGCGCCAGACAAACGGCCGATCTCATCCGGCCGGTCTGAGAAATCTGGGATGCGAATGCGACGTTGCTTGGTCGGATCGGCCCGGTGTCCGCGCCCGGTCTCGGCCGCCGCAGCCAGCGCGGACAGCGGGTTGGCGATGGTTGCAGACAAGCTCAAGCTAAGACCGACAGAGACGACGATAGCGATCACAAACATCTGCAAAACACGCTCGCGCTCGACAGCGACCAAGGCATCGATCTCTTCCGTTGCCGAGGCAAGGACCACCTGCGCAATGAGCGGGTCGGATAAACTAATGGGCGCCAAGGCCACCATGACATCACTGCCTTGAGGTCCAGCCAACCAGTCAATTCGAGCGTCGGTCGAACGATTTTGACGGATGAAAGCTGCAATCCGGTCGGAAAGTGTTTCCGAAACGGCGGCTTTCTCATTATGCGGCGGGGCAAATACGCGCGTCCAAACCCAGTTCAAGGCATCGACGAAGGGCGTCGCTGGCCGGACCTGCGCTGCAGGTTCAGCACTTTGCGCAAAAGCGCTGAGTTGCGATGAGGCCCCGAAAACGAACACCGTTAAACCAGGTCTCAAATCCAATGCGTTCAGTCTTTGCACGACCTGTGCGGCGCGCTCTTCACCAGCCTGCAAGGGTGAAAACGCAGTCGATGTTACTTCCAAAGCGTTGGCAATCAGCGCGACTTCGGACCGCATCAAGGCTGCATGCTGGTCTAACAGCGTATCGCGCGTCGGCTTCAACAGCAGAATGCCTGCTGCGAGGATGCTCAAAGCGATGAGGTTGAAAATGCTAATGCGCCGCGCGAGAGGAGAATAGCGCAGCGTGGATGGATTGGCGGTGGCGGTGTTTTCTTGGAACGCCGGGCGCATGTGCAACAGCGATCCAGACCAGTCTTGGTCAATGACCATGCCGTCGTTCCGCGTTATATCCTGAAAGTCGCGCATCACCCTATTCCCCGCGCTAACGCTCTGCCTGGTTATGCCTCGTTGTATCGATAGCCCACGCCATAAAGTGTTTCGATGGATGCGAACTCATCATCCACGGCGCGCATCTTTTTACGCAACCGCTTTATGTGGCTGTCGATTGTCCGATCATCGACATAGACTTGATCATCATAGGCCACATCCATCAGTTGATTGCGCGATTTGACGTACCCTGGGCGCTGTGCCAGCGCCTGCAACAGCAAGAATTCCGTGACGGTCAGCGCCACATCTTGACCCTTCCAGCTTACTGCATGGCGCAACGGGTCCATGCGCAAATGTCCGCGCTCTAACAGGCTGTCCGAGGTCGTGTCGCTGTGCGTCTCGGCTTGCATCAATTCACGGCGGCGGAGGATCGCGCGAATGCGCTCAACCAAAAGACGCTGGCTGAAGGGCTTTTTGACATAGTCATCCGCCCCCATGCGAAGCCCTAACACCTCGTCTATTTCATCTTCCTTCGACGTCAGAAAAATCACCGGTAGGCTGCTTTTCTGTCTGAGCTTTTGAAGCAGTTCCATGCCGTCCATGCGAGGCATTTTGATGTCGAGAACCGCCATGTCGGGTAAAGCGTGACCAAAAGCCTGCAAAGCCTCATGCCCGTCATGATACGTGTCTACTTCAAAGCCCTCCGCCTCAAGTGTCATTGTGACCGACGTCAGCATGTTTCTGTCGTCGTCCACCAGAGCAATTTTTGACATTGCCTGATCCTCTATACCGCTCAATTTTTTTTCGCATTGACCACGAGTTCTGCGCACAAAGCAATCTTGAACTGCGAATCACCCGGTCGTCTGCCCACATTTCAGCCATATTTTCGTTAGAGATGGCTGAATTACACCAATCATGGGCCTCTATCCTGTAAAACGCATGATGCGACGAAGGAGAGACCGTGTGGGCGGGCCAAACTTCGCCATGATGGCGCTAACGATACCATCGGCACCTGTTCAACTTTCAAACCACCATGTTATGAGGCCTGGCGAGATGTGGCCCAGCGCGGGTATAGACCAACGCAGCAAGCGCGCGTGAGTAGGAGAGACAGGATGACATTTGGACGGGTGAACCCGACATTCCGCCTTGAAGATCAAAAGATCGACGGTTTGGGCAATGTCTATTACAACCTGATGGATCCCGCGCTGATTGAGAGTGCGCTCAAGCGCGGTGAAGGCACTCTGGGTGAAGGCGGCGCCTTTTTGGTGACGACGGGCAAATTCACTGGCCGTTCCCCAAAGGACAAACACGTTGTGAAGACCACCAATGTGGCCAAGACAATCTGGTGGGAAAACAACGCGGAAATGTCACCTGAAGGGTTTGACACGCTCTATGCCGATATGCGCGCGCACATGCAGGGAAAAGACTATTTCGTGCAAGATCTGGTTGCGGGCGCGGACAAACGACATGCCGTCAATGTGCGGATGGTGACAGAACTCGCCTGGCATGGGCTGTTTATCCGTCACATGCTGCGACGCCCGGAGCGCGCGGATTTAGACACGTTCACCGCCGATTTCACGGTGATTAACTGCCCCAGCTTTCAGGCTGATCCGTCGCGCCATGATTGCCGGTCTGAAACAGTGATTGCGATGAATTTTGATCGCAAAATGATCCTGATCGGGGGCACAGAATATGCGGGTGAGAACAAAAAATCTGTGTTCACCTTGCTGAACTACCTCCTGCCCGAGCAGGGGATTATGCCGATGCATTGCTCCGCCAATCATGCGCCAGGCAACCCTGTGGATACAGCTGTCTTTTTCGGCCTGTCAGGCACGGGAAAAACCACGCTTTCCGCGGACCCGCAGCGCACGCTGATTGGCGATGATGAACATGGATGGTCTGACCACGGCACGTTCAATTTTGAAGGCGGCTGCTATGCCAAGACCATTCATTTGAGCGCTGAGGCGGAGCCCGAGATCTTTGCGACCACGACCAAGTTTGGGACGGTGATCGAGAATATGGTGTTCGATGCCGAGACGAAGGCGCTCGATTTTGACGATGGCAGCCTAACGGCGAATATGCGCTGCGCCTATCCCTTGCACTACATCTCAAACGCGTCTGAAACGGCGTTGGGAGGACATCCCAAAAACATCATCATGCTGACCTGTGATGCCTTTGGGGTGCTGCCGCCAATCGCACGATTGACCCCGGCGCAGGCAATGTATCACTTCCTGTCAGGCTTCACGTCCAAAGTGGCGGGGACAGAGCGCGGCGTAACAGAACCTGAACCTACGTTCTCGACGTGCTTTGGCGCGCCTTTCATGCCGCGGCGGCCAGAGGTCTACGGCAATCTTCTGCGCGAAAAGATCGCGCAACATGGTGCCACCTGCTGGCTGGTGAATACGGGCTGGACGGGCGGTGCCTATGGCACGGGCAGCCGCATGCCGATCAAGGCAACCCGCGCCTTGCTGACGGCGGCACTTGAGGGCGCGCTGGCCGACGTTGACTATCGCAAGGACCCCAACTTTGGGTTTGAGGTGCCGGTCGCTGTGACCGGGGTGCCGGACATCTTGCTAGATCCCCGACGCACCTGGGACGATCCCGCAGCCTATGACCGCCAAGCGGTTAAGCTGGTCACGATGTTTTCAGACAACTTCGCCCAATACGTCCCGTTTATCGACGAAGACGTAAAGGCGGCGGCGATTAGGTGAGATGATGTAATTTGGTGGTCGTTTGTTCGGATTCAGGCAGCCAATACATCCACTTCATGGATGGGTAACCCTAAGTAGAATTTCATGTCTTCCTTACTGTTGTACACCATGAAAACCTGCACAGGGTCAACGCCGTCTTTTGAGTACCAGGTCAAAGCCATAGGTTCGGCATGTGCAAAGCCAAAACGAATTGAGAAGCCCTTTTCGGCAACGGGACCAGTCATAAAACCAAGAAGGTAGTCCGCGTTAAACTTGTGCAGTGACATCAAAAACACATACCGGCCTAGCAAGGCTGAAAAGCCAGTACCACGATATTTATTTGTTTCGTCTGAGATCCAAGTTTCGCCCGAGTAAACAATGCGACCCCATATCTTTCTTGCGCAGGGACCGGGGCAATATGTTGATCGTTCAAAATCGACATCAATCTCTGAAGGGGAAAAATAGCGAAAATTCTGTTTGTAGTAGTCTGCTATGCTCGCATCACCGGTAGGGAGCAAACGAAAGGCCTGACAGAGAACGATCTGCCCAAGTCTATCGCGACCTATGGCCCACATCAGTTCACCAACTTTTATGTCGTGAAGATCAGGTGAGAACGGATCGCCCAACTTGTGCTGCGGTCGCGCCGTCCTCAAGAACGACTGATAGTCATCAAAGTCATGTCCCGTAGTCAAACTCACCCCGAATTTGTCAAGCATTTGACGCTCGATAGCGTGAATTTGTCTTGAGAAGTCGGCACCCAAAACCGCCATTTGTTTCTCCCCTAATCGTGAGCAAGGAGAGTGTAACTCAAGCTTCCACCTCTGGTTATTTTTTTTCTTCCGTTGAACGCTGGCATTACTCCATCAACAACTCAACAGGCATACTTTTTAAAGCGACCTCATCGATGCCCTCGATTTGAAGGTCATGTGTCCGGCGTGCGATTGAAATTATCGCGGGACTACCATCAGGAAATTGTGCACCGAGCATCAAACGCTCGTAAGAGGCGGGTGTGGGCTTTTTCGCCTCTCCGCGCGGAAGCAGAGTATAAATGTGATCTACTCGCATAGACTGCGTATTTTCAATTTCATGATAAGCCTCATTGACCAAATAACCGAAACGGCTCCCCCCAGGCATATCCTGGAAAGTGGTCCCTATGCTTGATTGCGCAATGTCTTTCCCAAACCATGAAACATAAGAGCTTTTCTCACCAACCTCTGCGATCACCCAATCCTCCTTAAGACGGCGAAAGACGTTCGCAACCGACCTCAACTCCGCCATTCTTGGATCTCCAAGATTGCCAGATGCGTTTGCCCATGATGCAATCGCTCGGCTCAACATCCCACCTTTTGATGAAAAAGCGCGGCTTATGGGATGTTGCTGTAAGTAGAAAAACCAGCCATCAGTACCTCTGTAGTGAAGATGCTGCAGCCCCTTAACCAGCCTTAATCGGCCGGTCGCCCAAGCTTCGGTTTCAAAGAAAATTTTCTGCGCTTGCGGAAGAATCTCCACTCCAAGTGGGGTCAGAGCATATCGCCGCTCGTTCACAGCAAACAATGCGCCGCCCTTCAGATCTTCCAACGCAGCGATATGCCGTCGGAGCGTTTGTCGGGTACTGTTTAGCTCCTTCACCGCATGGCTTAAGTTTAATGTTGCTGCTAACGCTACAAACGATCTAAGCATTTCAAACAGAAGCGGGGGCACGACAGTCGCTGGTTTGGGATCAGGCACCAACGCCTGTCGAGTTGCGTTCTTCTCTACTGTGTCATCGTATTGCATGGCTCAATGGTATATAAATCATCCATTATAGCAACAAAAATCATCCACTGATCGAAGATTTATGCACTCAAAGCGGGTATTTGCGCACCGAAACAAATCATAGGTCATCAATTGTAAGAGCCAGAGAAAAATCGCTTGTTAAGGCAACGCAACCGGAGGTTCTTGTGATGGCTCACCCAGTCGATATTCACGTCGGGCAGAAAATTAAGCAGCTCAGAACGCTGCGCCGCATGTCGCAAACTGATGTGGCACGCAAACTGAACCTGTCATTTCAGCAGGTCCAGAAATACGAGATCGGGTCCAACCGGGTTTCCGCCAGCAGATTGTTTGAACTGGCGCAGATCCTAGATGTGGCACCGTCCTACTTCTTTGAGGGCCTGCACGACAATGAAAACGCCGCGCCCAAAAAGGATACTGGGCTTGAGATCGTAAGTGCGTTGGCTTCGATCCATGATGAGGCGATCAAATCCCGCATCGTTACATTTATTGAAGACGTGTCGGGCAAGACAGTCGCTAAACGCTAAGGCGTTTGCGCCATTCACCGGGACGAACGCCTATCACTTATTGAAGCGCTCTACATAAGGCCCCGACGCACCAAGTTTAATCCTGCGATGAACAGCACAAGGAGCGTCGCGCGGCGAAACATCTGTTGATCAATCCGATCTGCAATGCGCGTCCCGGCATACATGCCCGCCAAGGCGGGTAAGATCAATGCGAGCGAAAACGGTATCGTCTCTGCCCGCAACACCCCTGATCCGAGATGTGCGATCAGCAACACGACAGCGCCAGCGCTGTAGATCACCCCTTGGATCCGCATTTGATCCCGCTTCGACGTGTTGACCGCCGTCAAATACATCACCGTCGGCGGCCCCCAAATCGCGGCGATCCCGCCCATAAAACCGCCCACGAGTCCGGCGAGCACCTCGGTCACGGCCGTGCGCGAGGGCAAAGTGAGCCTTACGCCCAAAAGCTGCAGCGTGACGAATGTGACCACGGGCAAGCCGATGGCGAGTTCAAGCACATACTTCGGCAATTGCCGGACAAATTGGGCGGTGACAAACAGCATGACGCCCCCTGTCACCAGGAATATCCAAAAGCTCTGCACCGATCCCCAAGCGGCAGCGACACCTTGCCGGAGCGACTGAAATAAGTTGGTGACGAGCGTCGGGAGGATGAGACCGGCCAAAGCAAGCTCCGGCGACATAAAAAGCGTCAGTCCAGAAACAAAGACGAGGGGCATCGCGAAGCCCACCACGCCTTTGACGAATCCGGCACAAAGCGCGATAAAGCAGGCGAGAAAGAAAGAAACCGGGCTCAACAGAGGAAAAAGCGCGTCCATAGCGCTACATACCACCTTTCGAAAATGGCGCATGCTGAATTTGGTCGCGCAATTTTCGAACAGATTGCCGCAGCGAAACGTATTTTTATTGTGCTGCGCCCGCGAAAAGACTATCCGCGGTCAACCAAACAAAGGAACGCACAGCATGGCACATGACGGTCAAGATATGGCGCTGATGAAAGCGCCAGTCATTTTGGACAATTTGTTGGAACTGACAGCAGCGGCGGTACCGCCCGTCGACAAGATCTTGACCAAGGCGAAAGAGAGTGTCCGGGCGTTGGTAAGCAGTGGCGGCCGCGTTTCAGCCACCTTGATAGAAGAGCACCAAACCGCTGCACATGGTCTCGCGTGGCTTGCTACCTATGCACAATCGCTCAGAGAAATGCAGCGTTGGGCGGAAGCATTGGATAAGGAGGGCACCTTCGGCGAAGTCGAGCAGCTTATTCATCAGATCGCTTTCGGCGAATACCTCTGGCAGATATACGGCGGCATCCAGATGAACCAAAGCGAGATCCTGCGCTTGCAAGATCTTGGCCTTGATCAGAGCGACATGAGCGTTCTCATGGAACCTTCTGTGATGACCCTCACGCAAGCCGGGAACACCCAGGCGGCGCGCAGCCGTTTGGTTGATTTGATGCAAGAACAATCAGCCAACATCACCATCGGTGCAACCGGCTTGGATGACGAGCTTGAAATGATCCGAGAGCAATTCCGGCGCTACGCGGTGGATAAAGTGGAACCGCACGCGCATGAATGGCACCTGAACGATGAATTGATCCCGATGGAGGTGATCGAGGAACTGGCCGAAATGGGCGTGTTCGGCTTAACGATCCCAGAAGAATTTGGCGGGTTCGGTCTGTCTAAAGCGTCCATGTGCGTCGTTTCAGAAGAACTGTCGCGCGGCTATATCGGCGTGGGATCTTTGGGAACGCGATCCGAAATTGCCGCTGAATTGATCATCGCTGGCGGCACGCAAGAGCAGAAGGAAAAGTGGTTGCCGCGCCTGGCGTCGGCAGAAACCCTCCCCACTGCCGTATTCACAGAACCCAACACCGGCTCGGACCTTGGCGCACTTCGGACACGGGCCGTGAAGGACGGTGACGACTACAAGGTGACTGGCAACAAAACGTGGATCACCCATGCGTCGCGCACACACATGATGACGCTTCTTGCCCGAACAGATCCGGCAAGCACGGATTACAAAGGTCTGTCGATGTTCCTGGCTGAAAAGACACCGGGCACCGATGAAGCACCTTTCCCGACAGAGGGGATGACAGGCGGCGAAATTGAGGTGCTCGGCTACCGGGGCATGAAGGAATACGAGATTGCCTTTGATAATTTCCATGTGAAAGGTGAGAACCTGCTTGGCGGTGAAGAAGGCAAGGGCTTCAAACAGCTCATGGAAACATTTGAATCCGCACGCATTCAAACAGCGGCGCGGGCAATCGGCGTCGCACAATCCGCCCTCGATATCTCAATGCAATATGCGATTGATCGGAAGCAGTTTGGTAAATCGCTGATTAATTTCCCACGGGTGTCCTCGAAACTCGCGATGATGGCGGTCGAAATCATGGTGGCGCGTCAGCTCACCTATTTCTCGGCTGTTGAGAAAGACGAGGGGCGGCGCTGCGATGTGGAGGCGGGGATGGCGAAGCTGCTTGGCGCGCGCGTGGCCTGGGCGGCCGCTGACAACGGCCTGCAGATCCACGGCGGCAACGGTTTTGCCCTAGAATATAAGATCAGTCGCGTTTTGTGCGATGCGCGCATCCTGAATATTTTCGAAGGGGCGGCTGAAATTCAAGCACAGGTGATCGCGAGACGTCTTTTGGGTTAGGATAAGGGACAGCAAATCTTGTCTCGCTATCACTGAGGGCATAGTAGTGAGCTATGCCCTCCACACGTTTGACACCGGAAAAATGGCTTAAGGCTGGCTTTGAGGCGTTGCAGTCTTTGGGGCCGCAAGCGCTTGCGGCGGAACCCTTGGCGCGGGCTCTTGGCACCACCAAGGGTTCTTTTTACTGGCACTTCAAAGACGTGCCCAGCTACCAGGATGCATTGCTGAACGAATGGCGCAAGGCGGCGCTTTCAAACGTCGTCACGCTTTTGCAACAGCAGGAGGAACCCGATCAGCGTCTGCGCCGCTTCGGTCGCAGCATCCTTAACGATCCGGTTGAGGCGAACCTGCGGATATGGGCGCGTACCGACCCACGCGTGGCGCAGATCCTATCGGAGATAGACGCAGAACGTCGCAAATATCTCACACGCTTGCTGGCGCAATTGGGGCTGTCGAACCCCGATTTTGCCCGCGCTCTTCAGGCGGCGCTCATTGGCCTCCCACAGCTTACCCCACATGAGGATGCAGATCATGCCGCCCCTTTCGATACGCTGGTCGATACGGTCTGCGCGCTGTCCCGCTAAGGCATCCGGCGTAAGACCGGATACACCTTGCCCAATCCGCCTTGGCGCTGGCCCGAGGGGGCGAACGGCGCAGCTCAACAGAGGCTGCTAGGCGGAACAGAAATGGGAAACGGGGTGGATCAGGTTCACGGCCAAGGGTTTTAGCGCATGATGGCGGTTCTTTTTCTGATGGGTTTTTTTGCCTTCCAATCTGTCCCCGTACCGGATGAAACGATACGCGCTTACGGTGCTGCTGACAAAAAATGGCGCTTGGTGGAGCTCAACACGATGCCGGTGGCGCAGCAGGTCACACTGTCTTTCCGCAGCCTCGGGCGGCTTCACAGCAATGGACCTTGCACCTCATACACCGCGAGAATGCGCGTTCCCTACCCATGGTTCGCATTGGAAAACCTAAAAGCTGGAAAACGATCCTGCCCAGAAAGCAAATTAGAAATTGACTATGTGAGAACCTTGCAGCAGGCCACCTTGTCAGAGGTTTTTGGCGATACATTGATCCTGTCGAATGCAGAAAGCGTGCTGCTTGTTTTCAAAGCTGACGCGTAAACGTTTCAACAAATCGAGCACGCGCTTCGGGCAGCGGCTGCTCCCCCAGATCTCTTGCTAAATGCATCGAGAGGAAATAGCCGGTGGTAACGAAACCCTGAGCGATCTCGGCATCAGATCCCGATCCGATACCGCGCAAAACATCAGGCAACGGCAACAGCCGGTCGGCCCAATCGCCAGCACCCGCTGCCGAAACCGCGCGGCCCGATTTGGGGGATACATATGCGAGCGTCTCTGTCGCTCCTGTTACCGCACAGGCGGTAAGATCCAGCGCGTATCCCATGTCTTCCAGCAGCTGCAGTTCCCAGTGCAGATAGGCAAGCGGCCAAAGTGTCGGCTGGTCCATCAGATCCAATAAAGCGTGCGTTCGGAGGTAGAGATCGGCGTGCGGCTGCCGCTCTGGCAAGCAGAAGGATAACAAACCAGTGACTGAGTTTAATCCTGCGAGCGAAAGACGGCTTTGCATCGCTGTCGCCGCGCGACCCTGGATAAGCTCAACGGTGAAATTGCCAATGTGCGTCTCCAAACGGGCGCGCCATGCCAGATCAAGCTGTGCGCCAGGCTGCAAAGTGGGGGCGATCTTGCGACTCGCACCGCCACGCACCACCCCCAGGTGGCGACCGTGCTGTGGTGTGAACACCTCGATAATTGCAGCGCTTTCTCCATGACGGCGGCTGCTGAGTAGGATGCCTTGATCGCGCCACTCCATCAGGTGAACCCGTCCTGATCCAAAAGATGGCGTCCGGCACGATCCTCAACTTCGATTACCCAAAGATCTGGATCATTTTGACGCTGACGGAGAATAACGCGATCAATCTCTGCCTCTGCACCTTGCAGAAGCAGTGCCCAAAGCCGCTCTCCAGTGGTCAGATCAAACGTGCGCTGGAAAAGCTGCGCGTTTGTATCCAAGGTCGAAAGCTTTACCAACACTGCCCCGCCGACGTCATCTCCATGCGATACCACGAAAGCGGGGATATCGCTTAAGCGAAGACGCGTGAGATAAGCGTCAACCCAAAACCTTGCCGTGAGACGCGTCATCCGCGAGCCGTTTTACTCGGGCGATATGTGCGTACCTGTAAAAGACAATCAAAACCACCGCGTTTGCCGCAGTTGATCTTGAGAGCTACGCTCAGCATCCGTCCAACACCCGCCCAGAAACGCGATCAGGCGTTTCCATCTTTGAATTCCAATCCCATCTCAGCATAGCGTTCCGCCTCTTCAAGCCAGTTGGAACGCACCTTCACCTGCAAAAAAAGGTGCACGCGCCGGTCTAAAAACTGTTCTATCTCAGCGCGGGCTGCCTTGCTGACGGCTTTGATTGTCTCACCCCTATGACCCAAGACAATGCCCTTGTGTCCTTCGCGCACGACGTAAATCTGCTGGTCAATCCGCACTGATCCGTCTTTGCGATCCTCCCAGCGCTCCGTTTCCACTGTCAGTTGGTAAGGCAGTTCTTGATGCAGGCGCAGCGTCAACTTTTCTCGGGTCATCTCGGCGGCGATCATCCGCAAGGGGAGGTCGGCAATCTGATCCTCGGGGTAGAGCCAAGGCCCTTCAGGCACCTTTTTGCCAAGCCAAAGCCGCAACGTCTCAACCCCATGACCACGTTCGGCAGAAATCATAAATGTCTCGTCAAAACTGTAGCGGGCATTCAAAGCCTCAGTCAGCCCCAAGAGAGAGGGTGCTTCGACCTTGTCGATTTTGTTGATCGCCAATGCGACCCGGAGTGTCGGCCCGATGTCGTGCAAACCATCGAGTATCCGCTGCACCCCGTCGGTCATGCCGCGATGCGCCTCAATCATCAGCACCACGATGTCGGCATCTGCAGCGCCGCCCCAGGCTGCCGCCACCATGGCGCGGTCCAAGCGGCGGCGCGGTTGAAATAAACCCGGCGTATCCACAAAAATCAACTGCGACTGCTGCTCAATCGTGACGCCGCGGATCCGCGCCCGTGTTGTCTGTACCTTGTGCGTGACAATCGACACTTTCGCGCCAACCATGCGATTGAGCAATGTCGATTTGCCAGCGTTTGGCTCACCGATCAAAGCAATGAAGCCCGCGCGCGTGCTCACGCTTTGGTCTCCAACACTTCCAGCAACAATGTTGCGGCGGCCTGCTCTGCGGCGCGCTTGGACGGTGCGGTCGCGGCGGCCTCTTTGCCGTTCTCTAGCCGCGCGACAATCGTAAAGATTGGCGCGTGATCAGGGCCACTTCGATCAATTTGATCGTAGCTTGGCGGCGCAAGTTTGCGCGCTTGCGCCCATTCTTGCAGCGCGGTTTTCGCATCACGCGCGTCCTTTTCAACCTGATATATCCGTTTACCCCAAAGACGCAGGATCATAGATTTCGCCGCTGCAAAACCACCGTCGAGATAGACAGCGGCAATCACCGCTTCGATCCCATCGCCCAGCAAAGCTTGCTTACGCCGGCCGCCAGATATCATTTCAGACCGTCCCAGCCGCATGACCCGACCCAGATCAATCTCGCGCGCGACAGAGGCGCAAGCTTCTTTGCGGACCAACGCGTTGAACCGTGGTGCCAGCTGGCCCTCTGTGGCGTTCGGGTCGACCTCCAAAAGCGCTTCCGCCATCACCAAGCCTAACACGCGATCGCCCAAGAACTCCAACCGTTGATTGTCGTGTCGGCTGCCTGACGACATGGAAGAATGAGTGACAGCGCGGATGAGCAACTCTGATTTGGTAAACCGATGCCCAATCCGGTCTTCAAAACCCCTAAGATCACTGCTGAGCTTCATTCAACCGCTTTAAAGAAACGATCGCTGCGCCAGGTCCAGAAAAAGAGCATCGAGCGCCCCGCCGAACTGAACATGATGCGATCTGCACGACCAATCAGATTTTCATACGGCACAAAACCAACGCCACCGGCGAGCTGTGCCAGGCGGCTGTCGGCAGAGTTGTCACGGTTATCGCCGATGAAGAAGTAGTGACCATCGGGAACAGTATAAATGCCTGTCCGATCTGATTGCTGGTTGCCGATGTTCAAGATGGCATGAGACACGCCATTTGGCAGCGTTTCGATCTGGCGCCCTTTCAGGCACCGGCCACCGTCACCCACGGCGCCATTTTCACAACGCGGTCGCAAACCGCGCGGTCCCTGTGGACCCATCACTTCTTCAAATGCGCCATCATCTTCAAGCGCGACCGGTGCGCCGTTTAAGTGCACCACGCCCGCACGCATCTGCACAGTGTCGCCCGGCATGCCAATCAACCGTTTGATATAATCACGCCCCGACACGGGATGGCGAAACACGACTACATCGCCGCGTTCAGGCTCGCTGCCCCAAAGCCGTGTGTTATCACCGTCGAAAATGCCACAAATATCTTTGGCATCAATTTCAATCCCGATGTTGGGCAACATCAAACTCGGGCATGACGCGTAAGAATAACCGTATGCCATTTTATTGACGAAAAGAAAGTCACCGATCAGCAATGTCTGCTTCATAGAGCCTGAGGGGATCCAAAAAGGCTGAAAGAAAATCGTGCGAAACACCCCGGCGATAAGCAGCGCATATACAATCGTCTTTATCGTTTCGACAAAAGCGTTCCCGCTTTTTTCTTTCTTTGCCATGCGGCACCTCTGACGCTCTTTGATGCCGTACATGCGACTGGCTTGCGAGACTGTCAAGGTGGCGCAAAGAACCCGGGAGCAGGACCGCGTTTAGTTCGGTCTTCACACCTGCGACAGCCGCGCTTCAATCACGACAAAAGCCTGCGCCCATGGATGATCATCCGTCAGTGTGACGTGGATCACCGCTTCATGACCAGCAGGTGTCATGCTCTCAAGTCGTTCGGCTGCCCAACCTGTCACGTGCATCACCGGCTGACCTGTCTCTAAATTGCTGACCGACATGTCGCGCCAACTGATCCCCATCCGCAGACCTGTGCCTAACGCTTTTGAACATGCCTCCTTCGCCGCCCACCGTTTGGCATAGGTTCCGGCAATGTCTTGACGCCGCTCCGCCTTCGCTTGTTCGATATCTGTGAAAACGCGATCTCTAAAACGATTGCCAAAACGGTCCAGTGTGGCCTGTATACGTTCGATGTTAGCCAGATCGGTTCCAACGCCTAAAATCATCGCGTCAACTGCGGGCCGCGTCCATCAGCCGCCGCATTTCCGCTATCGCCGGAATCAATCCTCGAAATATGGCCTCGCCGATAAGGAAATGCCCGATGTTAAGCTCACGAACCTCTTGAAAAGCAGCGATAGGTGACACTGTCTGATATGTGAGGCCGTGGCCTGCATGCACCTCAAGCCCTAGGGAATGAGCAAAGGCTGACATCTCTCGCAGTTTTGCGACCTCTTTGTCGGCTTCCGCTGCCTGACCTTCGTGAAATGCATCGCAATAAGCGCCGGTGTGAAGCTCGATCACCTCTGCCCCAATCCGGTTGGCCGCTTCAATCTGGCGAAGATCGGCGGCAACGAAAATAGACACCCGACTGCCGGCTTCCCGCAACGGCGCAATAAAATGCGCAAGACGGTTTTCTTCCTTGGCAACGTCAAGACCGCCTTCGGTCGTGCGTTCCTCCCTTTTCTCGGGAACAATGCATACGGCATGCGGTTTGTGACGCAACGCAATCTTTTGCATCTCTTCGGTTGCGGCCATTTCGAAGTTGAGCGGGACCGAAAGCACCTCCATCAATCCTTCGATATCAGCATCTGAGATGTGACGGCGGTCCTCTCGAAGATGCGCGGTGATGCCATCCGCACCTGCCTCTTCCGCGATCTTTGCCGCACGCAGCGGATCGGGCGACGCACCACCACGGGCGTTACGCACGGTTGCAACATGGTCGATATTTACACCTAGGCGCAGCTTTTGATCGGGTAACATGCTGTGTTCCTCTGCCTTTGACACAAAGCTCATTCTGTTCTGCGCTTTGCCTCAGCTTTTGCGATTGCACTGTCTTTAAGGGCTTTGAACTTTGACTTAATCAATCCCTTCCGGCGTTTTTGGTAGGCACGCAGCAAAGGCACCACAGGGTAATAGCAAAGCACAGCGCATATCAGCCCGGGGATGATACCCCCGATCAGATACGGATAGAAAATCTCATCCGCGAAAACAACCCAGCCAGACCAATCCGCTTCAGCATCGGTGAAAATCGCCTTGAAGTTGTGCCAGAGGTCGCGACCGGCATCCAAGAATTTTCCTCCAAAGGAACGATTGACCCCCTCTCCCATGGTTGTCCCCTGCAACCAGTGACCCGTCTGCAAAGCCGCGATCCCGATGGGGACATAGGTTAAAGGGTTCCCAAAAAACGTCCCCATCAATGCCGCAAGGATGTTGCCATTCATCAACCGCGCCAAGAGTGCCGCAATCAGAAAATGCAGCCCATAAAAGGGTGTGAAAGCTGTGAAGACACCTGCGGCGATCCCCCGCGCGATGCGCTCGGGACTGTCGGGCAAACGCTTCATCCGATGCCGGACGTAGTGAAAGGCACGCCTCCACCCGCCGCGTGGCCACAAAAATTCGGCAGCCGCGCGTAGCATAGGTTTGGGATCACGACGCTTAAAGATCACCTGTCCTTTCTCCAAGAGCCTGTGAAATATTGCTGCCCACGCGACATGATTTTTCGACTACCTCGTTGTGTTGCGCGCTTTAAAGTTTCGATGTCTGACGACATCGGCCACATCACTCTCTGCTTCCAATGTCGACATGATTGAGTGCAGATGGGTTATATCTCGCACCGTCACATAGATCAGCAGTCGATAAAAGTCAGGTTTACGTTCCAAAAACTGCAGATCGGAAATATTCGCAGCGGTTTCCCCGATCAAGGTACACACGCGGCCAAGCACGCCCGCGCCATTCCCAACTGTCACGTCAAGCGCGGCCTCGTAAGCGGCTGGGTGATTTCCATCGTGCCAACGCAGATCAAGCCATCGCTCTGTCTGGTCTTCATACTCTGAAAGACGCTCGCAATCGATTGCATGTACCGCCACGCCTTCACCGCGAAAGGTGATACCCACGATCCGTTCCCCTGGTAGCGGGTTGCAACAGCTACCGCGGTCGAAAGACTGGCCCGGTTCCAAGCCAACCACGGCCCGGGCAGCATCAATTTGTTCGCCGCCCCGTGGGACAAGATCAGGATAGACGGACTGCACAATCTCTTGTCCCGTGATCTCAGAACTGCCTAGTCGGGCCAAAAGCTCTTCGACAGTGTCTACACGCATCTGCTTGCAGGCGGTGCGAAGCGCCTTTTCCGTAGCCGTCTTGCCCACGCGAGCGAAAGCAGAGCGTGCAAGCTCCTCCCCCAGTTTCACAAAGCGTGCGCGATCAAGCTCGCGCAGCGACCGCCGTATTGCCGATTTCGCCTTTCCTGTTGTCGCAATGTCAAGCCAACTGGGCTGAGGCGTTTGCCCCTCGGCAGTTGTTATCTCAATCGACTGACCATTCTTGACGCGCGTCCAAAGCGGCACGCGCATGCCGTCAATCTTTGCCCCCACACAGGCATTTCCAATACGGGTATGTATCGCATAGGCAAAGTCAATTGGCGTTGCCCCCCGGGGAAGTTTTACAACGTCCCCTTTTGGGGTAAAACAAAAGACCTGGTCGGCGTACATCTCAAGCTTCACGGCTTCGAGGAAATCCTCATGATCGTCTTCCGCGCCAAACTGCTCTGTCAGTTGCGAAATCCATTTCGCGGGATCTACTGCAAATGGATTTTCAGAGCGCACGCCGTCGCGATAAGACCAATGGGCCGCGACACCAGTTTCAGCCACATCATGCATCTGTTGAGTGCGGATTTGGACTTCGACCCGCTTTCCATCGCGCCCTGAAACGGTCGTTTGGATTGATCGGTATCCGTTGGACTTTGGTTGACTGATGTAGTCTTTGAACCGCCCAGGCACCGCGCGCCACCTGCTATGAATAGCGCCCAGCGTGCGGTAGCAGTCTTGCTCATCTTGTGTGATCACCCTGAAACCATAGATGTCAGATAGCCGCCCGAAGCTCTGCTCTTTTTCAGCCATTTTGCGCCAAATCGCATAGGGCTTCTTGGCGCGCCCAAAAACCTCTGCTGTGATCCCAGCTTTGTCCAGTTCCCCGCGCATATCATCTGTGATCTGCTGCATCACATCGCCCGTTTCTTTCTGCATCTTGATAAACCGGCGGATGATGCTGGCCCGGGCCTCGGGGTTTAGAACACGGAACGCGAGGTCCTCCAATTCTTCACGCATCCATTGCATCCCCATGCGACCCGCGAGCGGCGCGTAGATATCCATCGTCTCGCGCGCTTTTTGAGACTGCTTTTCCGGGTGCATTGCTTTGATGGTGCGCATGTTATGCAATCGGTCCGCCAACTTGACCAAAATCACGCGCGGATCTTTGGACACCGCCATAAACAATTTACGGAAATTCTCTGCTTGCTTTGTCTCTTTGGAATTTAGCTGCAGATTGGTAAGCTTCGTGACGCCATCGACCAAGCTGGCAATCTCAGCACCAAACAGTTTTTCCACCTCTGCGAATGAGGCGCGCGTGTCTTCAATGGTGTCGTGAAGCAATGCAGTCGCGATGGTTGCATCGTCCAACTGCTGCTCGGCAAGAATGCCCGCAACGGCAACGGGGTGAGTGATGTAGGGTTCGCCTGAGTGTCGATACTGTCCGCCGTGCATCTTATCCGCATAGTCAAACGCAGCAGACAATAACGCCGCATTTGTCTTTGGATTATAACCGCGAATGACGGATGATAGACTGTCGGCAGTGATCTGGGCGATTTGCATGCCGTCTGCCTTTCCGCGCAGCGTTTCGCGCCGCCGCGCAGCAAATGCCGTTAACCTGGACCCTGTGCAGCCATCAGTTGACGCAGCAGCATCTCTTCCGACATGCTATCCTCGTCTGGCTTATCTTGCTCGGCCCCCATGAGAAGCGCCATCGCGTCTTCCTCTGGCTCATCCACTTCTATCTGGTTCTGATTACTCTCGATCAGCCGCTCTTTCAGATCTGCGGCGGATTGCGTTTCCTCTGCAATCTCCCGCAGCGAGACGACCGGATTTTTGTCGTTGTCGCGATCCACGGTGACGGCAGAACCGGCAGAGATTTCCCGCGCGCGATGGGCTGCAAGCATTACCAAGTCAAAGCGATTAGGGACTTTGTCAACGCAATCTTCGACAGTGACACGGGCCATACGACATCTTTCATAAAGTGGTGGACGAAATGAGTAGTTAGGTGGATTTACCAAGATATACAAGAGATTATTCGGATCGCCGCGGTAAAACCTGCACCTCGTCAAGCGTGGATTGCGGCAGCGCATCGCGCAAATCGCGCGCATTGCGTTCAAGCACCGGATGAATCCAATCCGGAACGATCTCAGCCAATGGCACCAAAACAAAACCGCGATCCTGAAGCCTGGGATGCGGCAAGATCAACGCGTCAGGTGTTCTCGCCAGTTGCGCATCTGGCGCCAAAAGACGCCAAGCGGTTTGCGTCTCAACACTTGGGATCACTAGGTCGTCGTAAGCCAACAGGTCAATATCCAAGGTACGTTGACCCCAGCGCTTCGCCCGCGCTCTGTCAAATGCTGCCTCTAGCAGATGCAACCGCTCCAATACATCGTTCACAGAAACCGAGGTTTGAACACGCGCCGCTGCGTTGACATACTCAGGGCCCGAACCCGAGGGAAATGCAGGGGTTTGATAGAAGCTGCTGATCGCGCAAACGCGAAAGCCGTAATCGGGCAGCAACGCAAGTGCGGCGTTCACGGTGTCGATGGGCTGCCCCGCCTTCGATGGGATATTCCCACCGAGGGCGAGAAGCACGTTCGCCTCATTTGAACTGGACATATTTCTAACCCACTGTTTAAACGCCTTGTGTCAGACTGAAAAAAATTTAAGTAAATCTGAATTCGTACTTTTGCTCAAGCGGTGGGTACACTTTAGTCGACGCGGCCAGACCCGAGGTCATCTTCAAAGGACTTTTCGATGTTTTACAAAGACGAACGTCTCGCGCTGTTCATCGACGGCGCCAATTTATATGCAGCGGCGAAAACACTCGGCTTTGACATCGACTACAAGCTTCTGAGACAGGAGTTTATGCGGCGCGGCAAGCTGTTGCGCGCGTTCTATTACACAGCGCTTCTTGAGAATGAAGAATATTCTCCGATCAGACCGTTGGTTGATTGGCTCAACTACAACGGGTTCACGATGGTCACCAAACCCGCGAAGGAGTACGTCGACAGCGTTGGTCGTCGGAAAGTAGTAGGCAACATGGACATTGAACTTGCCGTCGACGCTATGGAACTTGCACCGCGCATCGATCACATCGTATTGTTTTCAGGCGATGGTGACTTTCGGCCCCTGGTAGAAAGCCTGCAGCGCCAGGGTGTGCGCGTGTCGGCTGTTTCTACTATTCGAAGCCAGCCACCAATGATCTCAGACGAGTTGCGCCGGCAGGTCGATAATTTTATCGAGTTGGACGATCTGCGCGACGTCATTGGCCGCCCACCCCGCGACGATGACCCTCATCAAAACGACTAGCGCTTGATGGGGCAGCGCCTTATGGCTGATGTGAAGACAAGCTTGACCAAGCAGTAGCGAGTGATGCGCACAACGCCCTCAAATTCCCCGATCACATCGTGGAAAGTTGCCCCGCGATTGCGAGCACTGCGGTGATGCGGATACCCTACAGCGCGTTTCTGCTTGGCACAGCGGGGCTTATCCCGTTCATTTGGGCCGCGCTTTTGATACTCGGGCTGGGGAACCGCGCCGCACCGATCCTACCCGCGGTGCTGACAGGCGAGGGGCGCCTGATCATGATCCGATATGGCGGGATCATCCTGCCCTTTATGTCAGGTGTGCTGTGGGGTTTCGCCACCAAAGCGCATGGCGCGAAAGCGATGATGGCCTACAGTCTATCAGTGCTTCCTGCACTTTGGTGGTTCTTCATGCCAGGCGCTGGCGTCACCAGCGCCCTGATAAATTTGGGAACAGGGTTTATCGGTCTCCTTCTTCTGGATTACACCTACCAAACGTGGGGTTTGGCGCCCTCATGGTGGATGCGCCTTCGCGTGTTCTTGACGCTGATCGTGTTGGCATGCCTCTGCATCGGGATCTTCACATGAAAATTCCTAGCCTTTTGCAGTGTCACGCCGAAACGCTGCCCAACGGCCGGCGTAGAACCCATATCATGCGGTTGCCCCTTGGCTAAGCTCTATGCCTATACTGACGGCGCTTGTTCCGGAAATCCTGGGCCGGGTGGTTGGGGTGTCCTGCTGACTGCCAAAGAAGGGTCGGATATCATCAAAGAACGCGCGTTAAGCGGCGGTGAGGCAGAAACCACCAACAACCGGATGGAGCTTTTGGCTGCAATCAACGCCTTGCAAGCGCTGGAACGTCCCAGCGATATCACCGTTGTAACCGACAGCAACTATGTGAAGAACGGGATCACTACTTGGATCCATGGGTGGAAAAAGAACGGCTGGAAGAGCGCTTCAAAAAAACCGGTGAAAAATGCGGAGCTTTGGCAGCAACTGGACACGGAAAACGCTAGGCACAGGGTAACATGGGAATGGGTCAAAGGGCACGCCGGACATCCTGAAAATGAGCGTGCCGATGCTTTAGCGCGATCCGGGATGGCACCATTTAAACCCAGAAAAGACTGATGCGTCAGGGCCGCCAATGGAAAGGGACGATGATCAATGCGCCGATTGATGCGAAAATGGCATTCAAACCGGGGGAAGCAAAGCCAAACCCAAACATCAGCGTCACAAAATAGAAAATGAAAGCACCGCCGACGCAGATGATGATCGATGGCAAAATACCGTTTCGCGTCCACCCGGTCTTTTCCGATAGGTATCCGACGATGCCAGCGATGACCACGGTGCCGATGAGTGATGGAAACATCAACGCCTCCCTTTGAGCATTTCACCCGCAGGAATGTGCATGCCGCGCTGAAAAACCTCAACGGGTTGGGGCGATTTGCCTGACCGCTGAAGCCGCGTTAGCTGCACAGAGCCGGATCCGCAGGCAATCAAAAGATGATCGTTCAGCACAGTACCCGGTGCCCCCCCTTGTGCATTGACCGACGCGCCAAGCACTTTGATACGTGCACCGTCCCTTTCAAACCACGCGCCTGGGCTGGGCGACATCCCCCGGATCAGGCGGTCAACTTCGGAGGCAGAGCGCCGCCAGTCGATCTGCGCTTCTGCTTTGTCAATCTTATGCGCGTAGCTTACCCCGACATCTGATTGGGTCTGTGGCACCAAATCAGGCAGCTTTGCCAAGGCTTCCACGATAGCGGCAGCGCCGATCTCACTCAGACGGTCATGAAGCTGTCCGGCTGTCTCTGACACGCCGATATCGGTCGTCTGCTGCAAAATCACCGGGCCCGTGTCCAAACCCGCCTTCATGCGCATGATACATATGCCTGTCTGCGTATCCCCCGCCATAATCGCCCGCTGAATAGGCGCGGCACCGCGCCAGCGCGGAAGCAGGCTGGCATGTATGTTCAGACACCCATGTTCAGGCGCATCGAGCACAGGCTGAGGCAGCAACAAGCCATAAGCCACAATCACAGCGGCATCCGCAGAAAGCTCGTTAAACGCGGTCTGCGCTTCCTGAGATTTGAGGGTGACAGGATGGCGCACCGCCAGACCAAGCTCTTGAGCGCGCTGTTGCACGGGGCTTATCTGAACTTTCTTACCGCGTCCCGCAGGGCGCGGGGGCTGACAATACACCGCCAGGATCTCATGGCCCGCCTCTCTCAACGCCTCCAGCGCAGGCACTGAAAAAGCAGGCGTTCCCATAAAGATCAAACGCATCGGTTGCTCACCCCCTGCGCTGCTTGCGGGCCCGCCGCAGCAGCATGTCACGTTTTGTTTTGCTCAAATGGTCGAAAAACATCCGACCGTTCAGGTGATCAATTTGATGCTGCACGCTGGTTGCTTCCAAGCCTACGAAATCACGCCGTACGATCATGCCGTCGGGATCGAGATATCGCAGGCTAATCGCATTTGGGCGACAGATCTTTGCTGAAACACCGGGCAGGTTTGGGCTTGCCTCTTCACGCACCTGAGTTTCGGCCGAGCGTTCCAAAATGACCGGGTTGGCGATGCGAATGCGTTGGTTGCGATGGGTGGACACATCAACGACGGCGAGTTGCTGCATGATACCGATCTGCGGTGCGGCCAGACCGATGCCGGGCATCGCGTCCATGGTCTTGATCATATCGCCCCATATGCCGTGGATGTCCTCTGTCACCGCCGCCACTGGCGCCGCGGGTGTTCGAAGCCTTGGGTCAGGCCAGGGAATGAACGCCCGTATGCTCATCAAATATGCCTGGGCATGCTTAACCGCGCGCCAGTTCGCGCTTCATCTTTACCATTTTCCGCGTGATCAACTGACGTTTCAGCGGTTTCAAGTAGTCAATGAAAAGCTTGCCATCCAAATGGTCTATCTCATGCTGGATGCAGGTGGCCCATAGGCCGTCAAAGGTCTCTTGTTGCGCCTCTCCTGCTTGGTCAATCCAGGTCACATCGACCACGGCGGGGCGCGTTACATCTGCAAATTGCTCGGGAAGAGAGAGACATCCCTCTTCATAGGTGTTCATTTCATCGGATGCGGCGACAATCTCGGGGTTAAACATCGCGATGGGCCGCGGTGCCTCACCTTTTTCTTTGACGCAGTCCATCACAACCACACGCTCAAGCACGCCGATCTGAGGGGCCGCCAAGCCGATCCCTGGAGCATCATACATCGTTGACAGCATATCATCGGCAAGCGCACGTAACCGGTCTGTCACGTCCTCAATCGGCTTTGAGGCCGTCTTCAAGCGGGGATCGGGGTGCAAAAGTATGGAACGCTTCATGCCAGAGATGTAGGCCAGCCATATGCCCTGTGCAAGCTGGGGCTTGCGGTAGCGACAGGCGCCGTTAGGGTGCTTTGCAAAACGGGGAACACCACATGAGTTTTGACGAGATCATCGAGCGGCGCGGCACCCATTGCGCCAAGTGGGACAAGATGGAGCCGCTCTATGGCGTGCCACGTGACGCGGGGATCGCGATGTGGGTGGCGGACATGGACTTCCGGCCACCGCAGGTAGTGCAGTACGCTGTGAGGGCGCAACTTGACCACGGGGTCTACGGATATTTTGGCGATGACAGCAAGTATCTTGCCGCGATCCAATGGTGGATGCAGGAACGCCATGATTGGCATGTCGAACCAGACTGGATTTTCACCACCCACGGGCTGGTCAACGGAACCGCCATGTGTGTCGACGCTTTCACAGCACCTGGCGATGGCGTGGTTTTGTTTACGCCGGTGTATCACGCCTTTGCGAAGGTCATCACGGCGGCCGGCCGGCGCGTTGTAGAATGCGAAATGGTCAACACTCACGGCAGATATGAAATGGATTTCGCTGCCTGGGATGCCCAGATGACGGGGGCTGAGCGCATGTTGATCCTGTGTTCGCCACATAACCCTGGTGGCCGTGTTTGGACCAAAAGCGAATTGCTGGGTGTCGCTGATTTCGCCAAGCGGCACGACCTGATCCTCGTCTCTGATGAAATCCACCATGACCTCGTCATGCCAGGACAATCACATATCCCAATGGCAAAAATACCGGGGATCAGCGACCGGCTGGTGATGATGACGGCGACCACCAAAACGTTCAACATCGCAGGAAGCCATTCTGGCAACGTCATCATCGAGAACCCTAATCTAAGAGCAAGGTTTGGCGCGCGCATGGCGGCGCTGGGAATGTCCCCCAATTCCTTTGGTCTTTTCATGGCAACCGCAGCCTACTCACCCGAGGGCGCTGCCTGGGTGGATGATCTGGTCTTCTATCTGGACGGCAATCGGCAGCTTTTTGACAAGGCGGTGAACGCTATTCCCGGTCTTCGCTCAATGGCTTTGGAAGCGACATATCTGGCCTGGGTGGATTTTGGCGATCTTGGCATGCCGCGAGAGGCGTTCACTCAAAGGGTCGAACAGTCCGCCCAGATTGCGGTCAATCACGGCCCCACCTTCGGAAAGGGAGGCGAGACGTTTTTGCGGTTTAACATCGCAACTCCCCGCGCCCGGGTAGAGGAAGCTTGCACGCGGCTCGCAGACGCATTTAGCGACATACAATAACGAAAGCTTGAGCGCCGTTTACGGCGAGAGATCTTGCGCGAGCGTCAGCGCGTTTTGGTCGGGATCTAAGAAGGTGGCCAGTTTCACCATCCCCTCGACGTGCAGTGTCTCCCCTTCGAAAACAACACCCGCAGCTTCCAAAGCGTGCCGGGCACTGTCCAGATCACCGACACCGAAAACGGGTACCGCGCTGACATGCGCTGCCGGATCGCCTTCGCCCAGCCCCAGGGTAACGCCGTTCACATTGGTTGAAAGCTCCGTCCAGCCAGCTTCATCTACCTGAAACACAATCTCAAAGCCCAGCATGGTCTTGTACCAGGCGGCACTCGCCCGCCTGTCTTTCACCGTTAAGGCGATCGTTATGGTATCATTCAATGTCACAACTGACATGGCGTTCTCCAATCACTGCCTAAAGCGTTTCGACTTAGACCTGAGCGACCTCGCCCCAACCGTCTTAGCGCCGCCCCTTGGGGCGGAACTGCGCTGCTTAACAGATGCTGTTGAGCAGGACGGTGCGAGAGAACGGGTGTATCGGGTTTAAGGCCGAAAGATTTATTAGATACAACAAAACGCCCGCCGAAGTTATGCAAAGTGGGCCGCACCCATGCCAGGACTGTGGATAATTTACCCCGACCTGTCGTCGACAAGTAAGGCCACCGGCGCATCGGCGTGCTGAACAAAATCGAGCGCTGCGCGATCCGACACGGGCGTGGCGCGTTTGAATTCATACCGCATCTCACCCGCATCCGCCTCACCAGCGATGATCAGACATTGAAAGAGGTGTTGAGTGCCTTTGTAGATATCAACAAGACCGCGCAGAGGCGGTACATCCTCCGTAGCAACGGAAAAGCCTGTCTTCCAAAACCGCAACACGGGATGGTATTGGCCACCAACATCAATTCTGAACGCGGGTTGGCCGCGCTTCGACAGGTGGCGCGCGGCGTTTAGCTCGGCTTGAAGGCTTTTGCTCAACATCTCGTCCATCCCTCCCCTCGACACGTGAGATGTCACATCACCTGATGAAATCAAGTCAACCGGGCAAGGGTGGGTCTGTTCAAATTTGCACGTTTTATGCGCAACGGTTGAACTGGGCAGTGCTGGCTGCACAGGCTACTCTCCCCTCACTCAAAGAAGGAGAGAGCGATGGGTTTATTGGTTGATGGGGAATGGCGCGATCAATGGTACGACACCAAAGCGACTGATGGGAAATTCAAGCGAACGATCTCTTCTTTTCGCAATTGGGTAACAGCCGATGGGAGCGCGGGACCCAGCGGTGATGGGGGCTTTGCCGCAGCCTCTGGACGCTATCACCTTTACGTCAGCTTTGCATGCCCATGGGCGCATCGGGCGTTGATCTTTCGACAGATCAAGAAGCTGACTGATCACATCGGCGTCTCGGTCGTACACCCTGACATGCTGCATGACGGCTGGACCTTCGAAGACACAGTTGAAGGGGCCACCGGGGACAGGTTGTTTGGTTATCACTTCGCGCGCGACCTCTATTTGAAAGCAGATGCTAAATTTACAGGGCGCGTTACCGTGCCAGTTCTTTGGGACAAAGAACGCAACACCATCGTTTCTAACGAAAGCTCTGAAATCATTCGCATGTTCAACAGCGCCTTTGATGACATCACGGGCGACACCACGGATTACTGGCCCCTAGATGCACGGGATGAGATTGAGCGGCTGAACACCCGCATATACGACACCGTCAACAACGGCGTGTATAAATGCGGCTTTGCAACCACACAGGCTGCCTATGACGCGTCAGTTGGACCCTTGTTCGAGACGCTTGACTGGCTGGATGAACGTTTGTCACACAACAAATACCTCGTGGGCGATCAGATCACAGAGGCTGACTGGCGGCTTTTCACAACGCTCGTGCGGTTTGATCCCGTGTACCATTTGCATTTCAAATGCAATCGCAAGCGCCTTATCGACTATCCTCATCTATGGGCCTACACCCGCGCGCTTTATCAATGGCCCGGCGTCGCTGAGACGGTGAACTTTGACCATATCGTGCGACACTATCACTTCAGCCACGACACGATAAATCCACATCGGATCGTGCCAATAAATCCGCTTCTGGATTTCACCGCGCCACATGGTCGAGAGTGAGGAGATCGTGATCAACTGAAGCGAAGTGTTCGGCCATCGCGAGCAAATCCTCGGGCGGGGTACGAAGCGGGACGAAGGCCCGCGCATTCGGCACGTAGCTAAAGATTGAGCCGTCGGCAAAGAATGGACTGTCTGTTGCCACGATGATCTGCGCGTGCGGTTGGCGATACTGCGCGTAGTCAGCAACGGCAAACGCTGCACCCTCTCGCAGGATCAGATCCAGTAGGATCACGTCAATCGGTCGTGACGCCAGAATTGAGGTCGCTTGTTGCTGTGTATCGGCAGTGACAGATAAAGCGCCTGCCTTAGCAAAACACCTTTGCCAATCCTCGGCCAGGACAGGCCGACTTTGCACGATCAGCACCCGCATGATCACTCCCACAAGCTTAGAGCTTCACCCCCGTTATCACTTTCGTCGAAAACATTAACAAATTGTTAACGCGGCGTGGAAATGGTTAATACGCCCAGGGCGAGGGCAGTTTTACGGCCGGTCCGTTCTGATAGAGAATTTCGCCACGACCCAGAATACCCGCCAAGTCAAAGGATTTTTCGGTGACATTGCCAGCCTTGTTGAGCATCGCCCTGGTCATTGATGCCCTGTTCGGGGAGCCGCGCTGGCTTTGGCAGCGGCTGCCCCACCTCGTCGTCTTGATGGGTCGATTGATCGACAGTCTCACCCGCGCCCTCAATCGGAACAACGCGAAAAAGGCAAAGGGGTGCGCTTTTGCCCTGGGTCTTGTTGTTCTGGGCATCGCCCTTGGTGTGTTGATCAGCCGCCTTGGTCCCGCCGCTGAGATTTTGCTTGCGGCGATCTTATTGGCGCATCGTTCCTTAATCGATCATGTTAAAGCTGTCTCGGACGGTTTGCGGCTTTCCCTGGCGCAGGGCCGCAGATCAGTTGCGCGCATTGTCAGCCGCGACACGCGTGGGATGAACCGTTCTGACATCGCACGTTCGGCCATCGAAAGTGCCGCTGAAAACCTGAGCGACGGCGTGATCGCACCTGCGTTCTGGTTCTTGGTCGCGGGGCTTCCCGGCTTGATCGTTTACAAACTCATCAACACAGCGGACAGCATGGTCGGCTATCGCAACGCGCAATACGCCGAATATGGCTGGGCCAGTGCGCGCCTGGATGATCTGCTTAATTTGATCCCGGCCCGGCTTACGGCTGCGTTGATCCTTACCAAGGCCGGGCTTTGGCCGCAGCTGGGCGAGATAAGGACGGACGCAAGACAGCATACATCTCCCAATGCTGGTTGGCCCGAGGCGGCGATGGCGCGCGCGCTGAACGTAGCGCTCTCCGGGCCGCGCACCTATGAAGGTGTTGAGCGTGCTTTTGCATGGATAAACCAAGCAGGACGAAAGGAGCTCAGCGCTCGCGACATTGATGCGGCCCTGCGACACCTGTGGTCCGCCTGGATCTTGATGTTGAGCATCACCGCGCTGACGGCTCTGGTGACGCTTTCATCTCTGCCATCGCTCAAATGAGATGTCGCGCTAAAATACTTGCATTGTTCCTAGAGTTTTGCAGGTTTGGGGACGCATCGAAAATCGATCTTAAAGGGGTCTGATGAAAAAACTACTGTCACTCATCGCTTTTGCCGTGGCGCCCATGACGGTGGCGGCACAGGTCCCCTGCGGAGGATCTTTTGACGCGTTTATACAGGGCCTGAAGTCAGAGGCTGTCGCGGCTGGTATCCCCCCAGATACAGCAAATGCATTTTTCAGAACGGTGCGCCAAGATCCAGCCGTGTTGCGCGCAGATCGGCGGCAAGGCGTTTTTCAACTCCCGTTTGTGGAGTTTTCGCGCCGTTTGATTTCCGCTGATCGGATCAATCGCGGGCGTAGCAATGCGCAAAAGTACAGCGCAATCTTCGATCAGATCGAAGCGACCTATGGGGTCGATCGTGGCGTGCTGTTGGCATTCTGGGCATTTGAAACTGACTACGGCGCATTTCAAGGGGATTTTAACACCGCCAATGCCTTGGCGACGCTGGCGCATGATTGCCGGCGACCTGAACTGTTTCGCCCACAAGTGCTTGCCGCGATGACGCTGTTTGATCGCGGTGAATTTGATCCAGCCACCACCACCGGAGCCTGGGCAGGTGAGATTGGCATGGTGCAAATGTTGCCCCGGGATATCCTTGAAAATGGCGTGGATGCCGATGGGGACGGAGAGGTTTCGCTCAAGACGTCAGCGCCCGACGCGCTCACCTCGGGTGGTAAAATGCTTCAGCACTTGGGTTGGCGCGCCGGAGAGCCTTGGCTGGACGAGGTCGACCTTCCCCAGAATTTCGATTGGTCGCTCACCGGTCTGCAGGTCACAAAGCCCGTTTCCGAATGGCAATCTTTGGGGGTTGTTCCACGAAATGGCCCATTGAGAAGCGATCTTGATGCGTCCCTGCTGATCCCCCAGGGTCACAAAGGTCCGGCGTTCATCGGGTACCCAAACTTTCGCGTCTACTTTGAATGGAACCAGAGCTTCACGTATGTCATGACGGCTGCCTATTTCGCGACCCGGCTGCGCGGCGCGCAGATTTTTGACGCGGGCGCACCCGACCCCGGTCTTTCTGGCGATCAGATGAAAGTGCTGCAGCGACGTCTTCAGGCGCGCGGTCACGATGTGGGTGATGTCGACGGTATTCTTGGCGCCCGCACGCGCGGCGCGGTGCGTGCCGAACAATCTCGCCTACAGATGCCAGTTGATGGATGGCCAACACCCGAACTGTTGTCGAAACTCTAAAAGCTCAAGGTCTGATCGGGAAACGCTCCCCTTTTTCGGTGATCATCACGAGCCGACCATGACTATAGACGAACTGATCGCAACGGCTGCGCCCATTTTGGAACGTGATGCAGACCACACCGTCTTGCGCCACGTTAAACTGTCCGAATGCGGTGCCGCCACCCTGATAGGTATAGCTGTAGGACCCACCGACAGAGTACCGCGCCTGCCCGCCTTCGTAGAATTCGATCATTTGGTTTCGCGTGAGTTGAGACACCTCCTCACGGCTCAGAGCGGTGTCGGTATTCAGCAAAGAAAATTCCGATGCCAAAGCAGGTGTTGACAATAAAAGAGAGAGAATAATCCAACGCACGATTTCGAATTAGCTCAAGCATTGCGATAGGCCAGAAACCTTTACGCGACCAGCGTTTCAGCTTTCTTTAGGTCGACGGATACCAGTTGGCTTACCCCCTGCTCCGCCATTGTTACGCCAAACAGGCGATCCATGCGCGCCATCGTCACGGCGTGATGTGTGATGATTAAAAACCGCGTGTCGGTCTGACGACACATTTCGTCAAGCAAATCACAAAACCGCGTGACATTGGCATCATCCAATGGCGCGTCAACTTCGTCCAATACGCAGATCGGCGCTGGGTTCGATAAAAATACAGCAAAGGTCAGTGCCATCGCTGTCAGCGTTTGCTCTCCTCCGGACAAAAGACTGAGCGTGCTCAGCTTCTTCCCGGGCGGCTGACACATAATCTCGAGTCCAGCTTCCAGCGGGTCATCAGATTCCACCATGACCAGATTTGCTTCTCCGCCGCCAAAAAGGTGAGTGAAAAGCATCGAGAAGTTGGCATTCACCTGCTCGAACGCTGTCAACAGGCGTTCGCGCCCTTCCCGATTAAGACCTGCAATCCCGGTTCTGAGCGCTTTCACAGCCTGTTCAAGATCGACCTTTTCAGTCATCAGCGCATCATGCTCTGACTTGACAGCCTCGGCGTCTTGTTCGGCGCGCAAGTTCACGGCGCCGAGCGCATCACGCTGACGCTTGAGCCGACTAACTTCCGCTTCCAATGCACCCACTGTGGGGATCTGATCTGGCACCACCTCTAACGCCGTCAGCAGTTGGTTTGGGGTGAGTTGATTGTCCTCTGCGATCCGGGCTGCCGCTGCGGAAACAAGCTCTCGTGCGGCCTCTGCACGGGCCTGCGCTCCTGCCCGCGCTTCTCGTGCGTCGGACGCTTCGCGTTCTGCATCGCGTTCCCTGGTCGTTGCCTCACGCAAAACGGCTTCACCTGCCGCAAGCGCATCAGCCGCCTGTGCTTTACGTGACTGTGCCACGGCAATGGCATCGCCCAGCGCGTTTCGCTGCGCTGCAAGCTCCGCTGGTAGATCCTGCGCCGCGGCAAGCTCAGTCTCAGAAGATGCTTTGCGCGTTTGCAATTCAGTTAAGCGGGCTCTTGCAGTGTCTAGCCTCTCATGCCAACTCGCAATCTCCCTCGCGATATCATGAGCACGTTTATCGCGTTCCGCGCGCTCACGACGCAACTCCTCGTGCAGTGAGCGGTGAAAAATCATCTTGGAGCGAACCGCATCCACATCGCCACGCTGCGCGTCCACCTGGGCGCGCGCGGCATCTAGATCACCCAATTCTTCAAAGGCATCCTGCGCTTCCACCACCCGCGCCTTGGCTGCTGTCGCCTCGTCCTTATGCCGGGTTACCGCAAAGTTAAGGCTTTCTAGACGCGCTTCCGCCAAGTCTTTTTCAGCCTCTGCACGGCTCAAGGCACGACCAGCCTCCGCAACGTCCTGATCCGCAGCGCGCCGTGCAACGCGGGCGTCTTTTTCAGCCTCCGAATGTCTTTTCAAAAGCTTAGACAGGCTTTCATGTGCATCAAGCATGCCCTTTGCCCGCTGGCTGGTCTGCTCAAGCGCCTGCTTCAGCACTTCCAGGCGGTTCAACTGCTGCAAACGAAGCGCCGCGGCCGAGGGGGCGTCTTCCGCCCAGGCGCGATATCCGTCCCAACGCCACAGGTCACCTTCAACCGATACCAGCCGCTGCCCGGGCAACAGCGCCGGCTGCAAGGCTGATCCATGTTGGGCTTCAACGAGGCCAATTTGCGACATCCGCCGCTGTAAAACTGCTGGCGCTGATACCTTGTCCGACAACGGCAAAACGCCTTCGGGCAGTGAAGGTGTCGGCGCATAGTTTGGTAGCGCCAACCAACCCGATGGCCCGTCTGCTGCAACCTCGGGCGCGCGTAGGTCATCCGCAAGAGCAGCGCCCAGAGCTTTTTCAAAACCAGGCGCCACCTGCACCAGATCAAGCAGATGACCCTCCTCTACCGTTTCACGCGCGACGAGCTTTGCCAGCGCAGAGACCTCGGCGCGCAGCGCATTCAGCTCCCCCTCTGCTTCAGACCGCTCTGCGCGCGCTTTTGCTTCCAAGGCCTGGGTCTCGGCGCGCGCCTCCTCTGCCCCGATCAACGCGCCTTCAGCCGCTTCTGCACGCTTGATCGCGTCGCGCTGCGCCTCTCTCCTCACAGCGGCCTGCGCGACCGCCTGATCAAAGGTGTGTTGACTGTCGATCATTGATTGCCGCGCCGCAGCAGCCTTTTGCTCAGAGGTTTTTTGAAGGGCAAGACTATCTTCAAAAAGGCGGCGTGCCGATCCATGACGGGCAGCCAGCCGCGCCATATCCTCGGTTTGTTGCGTTAATTCACCTTCCAGCACCTCCAGCGTTGATGCCGCCTCTTGCGCGGCTTTTGCGGCATCGGCGGCGCGGTCTTCATGCCCCTCGCCCGCCTGCATCAAATCCTGCGCTTCAGCTTCCAATTCAGCAATTGTTTCGCCCGCATCCCGGGTTAGGCTGTTTTCACGATCAAGATCTAGGGTGAGTTGAGCGATGCGGTTTGACAACGTATCGATCAGTTGCGCGGCGCGTGTCTCCTGATCATCCAATGCATCGCGCGCCACCAACTGACGCTGCAACACCGCGCTTGCAACCGCCTCTTCCTCACGCAGGGGAGGCAACGCCTGCTCTGCAATGTGACGCGATTTTTGTGACGCCACCCCCTTTTGTTCCGCCTGCGCTGCTGCAGTCACCCGCAGCCGCAGAGCCTCATCTGCGGCCTCTCTGGCATCATCCGCCTCGCGCCACAGACGGTAAAGCAACATGCGCTCAGCACAACGCAGCTGAACCCCAAGCTCTCGATACCGCGCGGCTTGCCGCGCTTGCCGTGCCAGTTGTGCAAGCTGCGTTGATAGCTGCTCAAGCACATCATCCACACGCGCCAAATTGCTCTCTGCCGCATTCAGCTTGAGTTCTGCTTCATGACGACGCTGATAAAGCCCTGAGATGCCCGCTGCTTCTTCCAGTACACGGCGCCGATTTTTCGGTTTTGCATTGATCACTTCGGCGATCTGACCCTGGCGGACCAACGCGGGGGAATGCGCGCCGGTGGAGGCATCTGCAAACAACATCTGAACATCACGCGCGCGCACTTCTTTGCCACCGGCTTGATAAGCGCTGCCAACGTCTCGGGTGATGCGGCGTACAATTTCGAAAGCGTCACTGTCGTTGAAAGCGGCGGGTGCCAAACGCTCAGAATTGTCTATCTGCAGTGCGACTTCGGCAAAGTTGCGTGCAGGCCGCGTGGCGGCACCGGCAAAGATCACATCTTCCATGCCGCCACCACGCATGACCTTTGGGCGGCTCTCTCCCATTACCCAACGCAGAGCCTCAAGTAAGTTTGACTTACCACAGCCGTTTGGCCCGACAACACCGGTCAGGCCCTCGGCGATCAATAGATCCGTGGGATCAACAAAGCTCTTAAAGCCGGTCAATCTGAGCTTTGAAAAGCGCATTCCTTGCCGTCTCGTTTGATTCCGCTGCAGTTGACAGTGTCGAAAAGCAACAAAGCCTGTCAAGCGACCACCACCAAAAGTGCCAAAAGGACAGCCTTTATCCACAAGATGTTGACATGATACGTCTACTTCTGCGCGGAGCAGGTTCAAACGCCTTTAGAAATGGCCTGTCTTCCATTGCTGCGCGGGATGGTTGGTAATATCTTCTTACCAGAATAAGGAACGCCCATGCCCTTCCATCCAGTTGCAGCGGAAAAACTCTCTCACGCGGTGATCCGTCAGATAGAACTGTTGATTTTGCGCGGCATCCTTCGACCAGGCGAAAGGCTGCCGTCGGAGCGTGACCTGGCGGAGCGGTTCAACGTCTCTCGCCCCTCTTTGCGTGACGCGCTGTCGGCACTTCAGGACGTCGGGCTGCTGAAGGCCAAACCAGGCGCCGGCATTTATGTTGCCGATGTGTTGGGAGGTGCCTTTTCAACCGCCTTAATCGCGCTTTTTTCGCGTCACGATGAAGCGGTGTTCGACTATCTTTCTTTCCGGCGCGATATGGAGGGGCTGGCCGCCGAACGCGCTGCAGTTTTCGCCTCGGACATCGACCTGCAGGTCATTCAAACAATTCTCGGCAAGATGGAGGCGGCGCAGACAAAACCAAATCCAAACGCAGAGCTTGAGGCCGCTCTAGACGCTCAATTTCACATGGCGATTATTGAGGCCAGCCACAACGTCATCATGCTGCACATGATGCGTTCCATGTATGACCTGCTACGCGGCGGCGTGTTCTATAATCGCCAGATCATGTTCAAGCGGCGCGCAAGCCGAGATGCGATCGTCGCGCAGCATCGGACAATCAATGAAGCACTGCAGGCACGCGCACCCGATGCCGCAAGGGCCGCTGTTGAAGCCCATCTCGATTTCGTGGAACAGGCGCTGGTAGAGCAGCAAAAATCAGAACGAAATCAAGAAATCGCGAAACAACGTTTGCAGCACGAAAAGCGCGAAATGGAGAGGTAGAGCATCTGCGATTGCTTAATCAGGCCGATCAATGATCTTCACCTGATTAATGCAGCTTCGTTTCAACTTCGGCTATCGCCTCATCAATCAACTTATTCGCCTGGGTCGCCGTCAGCTGTTTCGCAATGATGTCGCGGGCCACGGCAACGGCAACAGTAGCAGCTTGATCGCGCACTTCTTTTACCGCAGCAGCCTCGGCAGAGCTAATCTGCTCTTCTGCCGCGGCGAGCCTGCGCGCAACCGACTTATCCAGGTCGATTTTAGCCTGCTCCGCCGCATTCGCAGCTTCATCTTGAGCGGCGGCAACAATTCGCTCTGCTTGTTCCTGAACTTGCTTATGCTTCCGCTCATAGCTGGCAAGCAGTGTCTGTGCCTCTTCGCGAAGTGATCGTGCCTCATCCAGCTCCGCTTTGATGCCTTCTGCACGTTGATCCAGCATTCCCGCCAAAAGGCTGGGCACCTTGAAGTAGACCAAGACCGCAATGAACAGCAGGAAGCCCAACAAAACAACGAAATCAGTATTGGCGAGGGAAAAGAAAGGGCCCTTCGCGGCCAAGGCAGGCGTTGCAAACAACAGTGTTGCGAAGCTCAAAAATACGATGCGCATCGCTTATCCTTTCATCCGGTCGGCAACGGCAGACGTCACTGCTTGCACATCCGCCTTGCCGCCCATAGCGACAATAATGTCGAGCGCGACCTCTTCTGATACTGCTTTCACACTTTCCAACGCTCCTGCACGAATGTCGGCGATTGCCTTTTCCGATTCACTCGCTTTTGCAGAAATCTCTTCATCTGCTTTCGCGATGGCTGCGGCTAGCTCTTCTTTGATCTCAGCCTTGGACGCGTCAATAATGCGTTGCGCTTCTGCGCGGGCATCGACGAGCGCTTTATTATACACGTTCTCGGCCTCGGCCGCCTTTTCTTTCAGGTCTTCAGCGGCAGAGATATCACTCGTGATTGTCGCAGATCGTTCGGAAAGCACCTCCGCGATGCGTGGCAGGGCAAAGCGGGATAAGATCACGTAAATCGCGATCAATGCCAGAACCAACCAGAAAATCTGATTTCCCCAGTTAGAGAAATCAAGCTGCGGCATACCGGGTGATGATACCGCTTCTGTCGTTGATGTTTCAGTCGCCATTTCGGCCTCTCTTCAGTGCGGTGTGCTTGCACGCAGGCGGAGCAGCTGCCCCGCCCGCTCGTAAGGATACCGTCACACTTTCTTATACGGCAAACATCAACAGCAAGGACACGAGGAACGCGAAAATCCCCAGTGCTTCTGCAAAGGCGATGCCGATGAAGAGTGTTGCTGTTTGAGATGCCGCCGCCGAGGGGTTGCGCAGAGCGCCAGCCAAGTAATTGCCGGCCACATTGCCAACACCGATCGCGGCAGCGCCTGAACCGATCGCCGCCAAGCCAGCGCCGATGTGAGCGAGTTCACCTTCCATGTCAAATCTCCTTACGATTGGAAGTTAAGCTTATCGCGCGCGGATGGCGCGCTGTTTGCATTAGTGATGCGGATGAAGCGCGTCTTTCAAATAGACGCAGGTGAGAATGGTAAAGACGTAGGCCTGGATAAAAGACACCAACACTTCAAGCCCGTACATGGCGGTGATGGCCACGACGGACACGGGGCTGATTGCAGTGATGGCCGCGAAACCGGCGAACACTTTGATCACCGCATGGCCGGCCATCACATTGCCAGCGAGGCGGATTGAGTGGCTCACTGGGCGGACGAAATACGAAATCAGCTCAATGATCGCGAGAATAGGCCGCAGGGGTAACGGTGCGGATGACACCCAAAACAAGCTGAGAAAACTCGCGCCGTTCTTGACAAAGCCCAAAATCGTCACTGTCAGAAAAACCGCCAGGGCCAGCACAATGGTGACAGCGAAATGCGAGGTCGGTGTGAACGAGGTTGGGATGAGGCCAAGAAAGTTTGCGCAGACAATAAACATGAAAAGGGTCATGATGTAGGGGAAGAACTTCAACCCCTCTTTGCCACAGATGTCTTCGACCATTTTATGGATAAAGCCATAAGCCAATTCAGCGACTGACTGCATGCGGCTGGGCACGACCGCGCGCCCGGAGTTTCCCACCACCAGCAAAAGAAATGTCACCAAGACGGCCAGGAACATCCACACGGTGGTATTGCTGACAGTATACCAAGCAAGCTCCGCCGTTTCGTCAAAGAAAGGCTTGATGATAAACTGGTCCATTGGATAGAAAACCAATCCGCCATCATCCGCTTTCGCTTCCGTTGCCATTCTAAGCCCCTTTGTTTGTTTGCATGCGCGCGCCCAGCGTATCGCCCGCCTGCTCTGTCGAGTGAAGTGACTGGACCTCTTGCGCGGACCGCAGCATGGTTTTCACGCCCGCCGCAAAGCCGAGCAGCATAAAGATTAACATAAAAATCGGCAGCGTCCCAAACAGCACGTCGAGCCCGTAACCAATTCCGCAACCGATGCCGAGCCCAGCCACCAGTTCAATTACCATACGCCAAGCCAACTGCGCGCCAGAATAATGTTCGTCCAGCCGAGGCCTGGGCGCCTGACGCGCTTTCGCCGCGTCTATCCTGCTGGCGAGTTGCTGCAGGCGTTGCTGTTGGTCCTCAGTGGTCAATGATCTTGCCTTTGGCGCGTTTCGAAGGACAACTACTCTGCTGCCGCAGCAGAGTCAACAAATTGAGGATTCTTACAAAGTACTGATTTAATTTATAAAATATCTTCTCATCGGGCGCGTAAACCGCTTTGAGAGCGCATAATAGACACGGTATCATTCAACCAAGTGGTTGAACAATTTCGTAAACACCACACGTCCTTTGCTTTGTATCTGGGCATGGCGATACTAAGGTTTGCCTATGGGAACCGATCTTGATCAGTTGTTTGCCGCTTTGGCCGATCCGACGCGTCGGCGCATTTTGGCGATGTTGTTAGAAGATGACATGGCCGTTACGGATGTTGCTGAACCTTTTGACATGTCTCTGGCTGCGATTTCCAAGCATCTTGCCGTCCTTTCTCAAGCCGGTCTGATCTCACAAGAAAAACGAGGGCGCGTAAAATGGTGCAAGCTTGAGCCTGATGCGCTTTCTGAAGCCTCCGTCTGGATGCAAGGCTTTGGACAGTTTGAACCAGTGAATTTGGACGCCTTTGAGCGTTTCTTGAAAATGGAGCTACCGGGAGATCAGCGCGACACCGCCCTCGCGCAGCAACAACAACAACGCGAGCAAGGTTAAGGCCAGGCCCCACAAAATCACCGTGGGTGGCGCGCCATTTCCCAAGGCGAGTTCCCAAAGAATGACCCAGCTCGGTGTGAGGTATGTGTAGGCCATCACGTTGGCTGAGGGTAGCCTGAGCGCGGCAAACTGCAACAACACAACTGTTACAGCGGTGGCAAAGAAAGAGGTGTAAAGAAGCGTCAGCCAAACGCGCGGCGGGAGATCTGTCCATGACACCTTAACAAGATCGGGCAAGGCGTAGAGCCCCAAAACCAAACAGCCCCCGAGGACAGTGCCAAGCGTCGAAATCACAGCAGATTCCCCCCGGTTAAGCCACTTGACCATGGGGGTATAAATCGCATGAGAGATGCACCCGATGAGAAAGACAGCCTCCCCCCGGCCAATATCAAAAGCACGAACAGCGGTAAGGTCGCCGCGGAAAATGACCCACAGTGCGCCACAGGCACCAATGCTCAGTGCGAGACCCATTTGCTTGGTCAAAAGCTGTTGCAGCAATACCCCAGCAACACCCGCAGACATCAAAGGAACCAGCGTGAAAACAGCCGAGGTGCTCACCGGCGGCGCCGTTTTGAGCCCTTCGAACATCATCACAAAGTAAAATCCGAAAAGCCCGCCTAGGATGAGATAACGCCAGGCCGCAGTGACCAGCGCACGGTAGGATGCCCTTTGCCATAGAACCAGCGCGCCCACGAAAAGGGCCGCAAGCCCAAAACGGACTGCATTAAATGCCGCTGGCGCAATGTCATTGGCCACCAATGCACCCAATGAGAAAGAGCCCGCGATCAGCGCGGAAAATAACAGCATGGCCACATGGCCCTGCGCGACGCCGCTCACAATGCGCCCTGGCGGACGTGGTCTTTAATAAAAGTCAGAAATGCCTGGACCTTCGTTGTTCGGTGCAAATCAACATGCGTGACAAGCCAAAGCGTCGCCGCCCATTCTTCGATGGGTGCGTGAACCTCAACAAGATCAGGACAGTTGGCGGCCTCGGCCTGCGACAGAAACCCAATCCCAGCCCCCGCCAAAAGCGCCTCATACGCAACACGCGCATCAGAACAGCGGAAAGTCACGGCTTCCAACGGGACGTTCTCTCGAAGCCAGGCGTAGTAAGGCGCACGGCTGTTCTGAGTGTCGGGTCCGATGAAGCGATGGTGCACATATTCCGCCGGTGTTATGGGTAGCCCGTAAGCCGCGATATAGGCGCTGCTCGCATAGGCACCGATCGCCATCTCGACCAGCTTTTGAACGACGTTGTCAGGCTGCTCGGGCGCTTTGCCAGCGCGAATTGCGATATGTGCCTCGCCGTATTCCAGCCGAAATAGACGGTCATCGGTAAGGTATCTTACCGTCAAACCAGGGTGCGCACGCTGGAATGCCGCCAAAAGCGGCGTGAGTTGAGGGGCGAGAGAGGCCAATGACGTGACCACAAGTTCCCCGGTCACATCAGCGCCACGGCCCTTAATCCGACCAGAAAGCTGATTGAACTGATCGTCTGTCGCTTGCGCGACACGCAACAGATCCTCACCCGCCTCCGTGGTGGTATAGCCGCGCGCATGTCGTTGGAACAATTTTACCCCCAGGCGCGTCTCCAAGGCGTCAATGTGCCGAATGACCGTCGCGTGATGCACGCCCAGCACTTCCGCCGCCCCACTTACGGTACCATTCCGCGCCACGTGAAACGCCGTCCTTACCTCGTCCCAACTGTCCATGCGTTCCCTTCGCATCACTTTAGCGCTGCAGCAAAACCACGCGTAGTTTCGATGCTTCTTCTGCAATTGCAATGTCAAATGTGTCACGCAAATTTGCGCTGCGTTTCTCAAACCTTTTGGGCGTTCATTCGGTCTTCGTCGCACCAAAGTCTGCGGCCTTTAGCCTAAGATACCTTGCCCGAACCGACCCAATGCCGGTCCGAGGGGTGCGGACCGGCGCGGCCCAACAGAAGCTGTTGGGCGGGAAAGTCTGTATCAGATTTAAGGCCGGATGCGTTAAAACACCAAAGCGGTTTCCTGGTCCAGCCATCGAAAACACCAAGCAGTCTCACCAAATGAGGGGCTTTGTGAGACCTGAGTTTAAACGCTACGGGAACGCGCGAGCCGCGGCTTGACTCTCTCATCCCACAATCTTAAGCGGTGCAGCATTCCGGAAGTAGTGTGAACTTCCGGTCCTGATGTAGAAATCGGGATCGACCTCCGTCAGCGTGTTACGCCCACGGGGGCACACGGCGTTTGTGGGTCGTTCGCGATCTGCAAACATTTGTGAATTGATGCTTAGACCCTTATTCTTTGGGGGTACGCAACCGACAAACGAAAGGGCTAGGCCCATGTTTGAAAACCTGAGCGAACGCCTGTCTGGTGTCTTTGACCGGCTAACCAAGCAGGGTGCCCTGTCTGAAGAAGATGTGAAAACCGCCCTTCGCGAAGTGCGCGTGGCCCTTCTGGAAGCGGATGTATCGCTGCCTGTCGCGCGTGACTTTATCAAAACGGTGCAAACTCAAGCCACGGGTCAAGCGGTTACAAAATCTGTCACACCGGGTCAGCAGGTTGTGAAAATCGTGCATGATGCGCTGATCGATGTGCTCAGGGGCGAAGGCGAGCCCGGCGCGCTGAAGGTTGATAATCCGCCCGCCCCGATCCTGATGGTGGGCTTGCAAGGTGGCGGCAAAACAACGACGACCGCAAAGCTGGCCAAACGGCTGAAGGAGAAAGACGGCAAGCGCGTCCTCATGGCGTCTCTTGACGTGAACCGACCAGCCGCGATGGAGCAACTCGCTATCCTGGGCGTTCAGATAGGCGTGGACACGCTGCCGATCGTTGCAGGTGAAGATCCGATTGCCATCGCCAAACGTGCAAAGACACAGGCGAGCCTTGGCGGCTATGACGTTTACATGCTCGACACTGCGGGACGGCTGTCGATTGACGAAGAGCTTATGGCGCAGGTCGAAGCCGTGCGTGATGTCTCAACGCCACGCGAAACGCTTTTGGTCGTGGACGGCCTAACCGGCCAGGATGCGGTGAACACGGCCGAAAATTTTGACGCGCGCATCGGTATTTCCGGCGTCGTTCTCACGCGGATGGATGGGGATGGGCGTGGTGGTGCGGCGCTGTCGATGCGCGCCGTGACAGGCAGACCGATCAAATTCGTGGGCCTGGGCGAAAAGATGGACGCGCTTGAAACCTTCGAGCCAGAGCGGATCGCAGGGCGTATCCTGGGCATGGGTGACATTGTTGCCCTCGTCGAGAAAGCCCAAGAAACCATCGAAGCCGAACAGGCCGAGCGCATGATGAAGCGCATGGCCAAGGGTCAGTTTAATATGATCGACCTGAAGACGCAGCTTGAACAGATGATCAAGATGGGCGGGATGCAAGGTATGATGGGCATGATGCCCGGCATGGGCAAAATGGCCAAACAGATGGAAGGTGCAGGATTAGACGACAAAGTCCTCAAACAGCAGATCGCGCTGATCCAGTCGATGACCAAGCGGGAGCGCGTCAATCCGCAGCTGCTGCAAGCAAGCCGCAAAAAGCGGATTGCCAAGGGCGCTGGCATGGAGGTGTCGGACCTTAACAAACTGATGAAAATGCACCGTCAGATGTCTGACATGATGAAGAAGATGGGCAGAATGGGCAAGGGCGGCATGCTGAAACAGGCTATGAAAGGCATGTTTGGCAAGGGCGGTATGGATCCTGCCGCCATGGCGCAAGGCATGGACCCCAAAGCGTTGGAAGCGGCGGCAAAGGCAATGGGCGGCAAAGGCGGCCTGCCCGGGCTTGGCGGCGGCGGGATGGGACTGCCTTCGGGTTTGAGCGGGTTTGGAAAGAAGAAGTAATGCCTGATCGATCCAATGCACCTCGGCTCGTCACCGATAGGCTTGTGCTGCGCGGCCCGCGTCGCGAGGACTTTGGCGCGTTTGCGGAGGTGCTGGCGGGCGCGCGTAGCTCCTACATGGGCGGGCCTTATGATCGCGATCGGGCCTGGGCGCTTTTCATGCAGCTAGTTGGTCAATGGTCACTTGATGGGTTTGGCGGTTGGATCCTCATCGAAGCCAACACCAACCGGTTTGTCGGTGACGTCGGCATCCTGCAGCCGCCCAAATTCCCTGAGCCTGAGATTGGCTGGACGCTGACAGAGGCAGCAGAAGGTCATGGCTTTGCAACGGAAGCGGCCTCAGCGGTGCTCAGTTGGTATTGGGCCAATTCTCAAGCTGAGAGCGTTGTGAGTTACATCACGCCGGGCAATACACGTTCGGAACGCCTGGCACTGCGGCTGGGCGCAAAGCAAGATCATGCAGCGCCTTTGCCCGCGGGGGAAACCTTGGATGAGACGGCCGTTTGGCGGCACCAGCGGCCGACATGACCGTCGACATCCGCATCCCAACGATCGAAACCGAACGTCTGCGTCTGCGCTGCCCTGAGATGCGGGATTTTCACGCATGGGCCGCTTTCCGGGCTAGCGACCGGGCCATCCATCTGGGCGGGCCGAATACGCGGACGGAGGCGTTTGACAAATTGGGAGAGATCATTGGCCATTGGCATCTGCGTGGCTACGGCCGGTGGATGGTTGCCGATAAGACCACCGATGAACCGTTAGGTGTGGTGGGCTGCTTCTATCCCGACGATTGGCCCGAACCGGAAATCGCTTGGTCCGTCTTTGAAACCGCTGAAGGTCGCGGTATCGCCTTTGAGGCGGCGCGCGCCGCGCTTAACTACGCCTATGGCACGCTTGGCTGGACCACGGCGATCAGTTGCATGACACCTGAGAACAGCCGCTCTCAGGCGCTGGCGGAGCGTCTTGGCGCAACGTATGAGAGAGATTTCACAACCGTGGATGGCTGGACGCTTAAAGTATACCGTCATGCCGAGGCGGGGGGCTCAACGTGAGCACGTTGATTGCCCAGATCCCCGTGATCGAAACCGAGCGCTTGCGCCTGCGCGCGCCAAAGCTCGCTGATTTGGAGGCATTAACCGCGTTTTTTGCCAGCCCGCGCAGCGAAATGGTCGGCGGTCCCCTATCCGCACTGGAGGCCCATCGCAAACTTCTCACACCCTTTGGCGCGTGGAGCTTGAGAGGTCATGGCATGTGGCATGTCGCCAACAAAGACACCGATGCTTATCTTGGCACCACCGGGGTCAGCTTTGGCCCAGGCTGGCACGAAGAGGAGCTCGGGTGGTCTGTAACAGAGGAAGCAGAGGGGAAAGGCATCGCCTTTGAGGCGGCACATGCCGCGCGCGGCTACGCTGCATGCAACCTCAGCCTGAACGGTATGATCAGCTACATTGATCCCGCGAACACCCGCTCCGCCGCGCTGGCCCGCCGCTTAGGGGCAACGCTTGAACGCGAGGATATCTTCCTGGACAAGCCTGTCCATGTTTACCGCCACCCAAAGGAGGACCTATGACAGATGCCGCCACCCGTGCTGCTGAAGTGCTTAAAGAGCATCGCGCCTCCATCGACAGGTTGGATGCGATCCTCGTCTACACGTTGGGCGAGCGGTTCAAACACACCCAGGCAGTGGGGAAACTCAAAGCCCTACACGACCTTCCCCCGTCCGATCCGACCCGCGAAGCAGGCCAGATCGCGCGCCTTGAAGATTTGGCGCACCGGGCCGATCTCGACCCGGAGTTTGCCAAGAAGTTTCTCAACTTCATCATCGCTGAGGTCATTCAGCACCACAAACAACATCAATCTTAGGGTGGGCATGTTGGTTCACCCATCAACCTAAAGGAAATAAACTCATGGCTATGAAAATTCGGCTCGCCCGTGGCGGCTCCAAAAAGCGCCCGTTCTACCGCATTGTTGCTGCCGACAGCCGCATGCCGCGCGACGGCCGCTTCATCGAAAAGCTGGGCACATACAATCCCTTGTTGCCGAAAGACAGCGAAGAGCGCGTCAAAATGGATATCGAAAAGGTTCAAGCCTGGCTTGGAAAAGGCGCGCAGCCCACAGACCGCGTCAGACGCATGCTCGAAGCTGCAGGTGCTTTGCCAAAAACGGAGCGTAACAACCCAAAGAAAGCCGTGCCGGGTAAAAAGGCGCAAGAACGCGCGCAGGAGAAAGCCGACAAAGCCGCTGCGGCCGCAGAGCCAGCAGAAGATGCGACGGCGGAGTGACACCGTCAAAAGCCGCGGGCGCCCTATTGAGCGCCCGGGGCCTTTTGAGGCACTCGATGCGCGAGTAGAGATGGTGCGTTGCTAAACAGCATAACACAAAAATGAGCTCCCTGTTTCCATGATACGTTTATTGCTGCCGATGCTATTTTTGGTCATCGGGTTCGGTCTTGGCGTGTGGTATGACCGCGCTCAGATGCAACTTGAATGCGACAGTGGAGAGGGCGATTGGACGGGGACCATCTGCGTAAACTCAGATCTGTTGCAATAGATCCTTCGTTGAGGAATTTTCTGTGACTGCTCAAACAGGATCGGCATGCATGACCCCTCAGTTTGGGCTGACCTGTAAAAGACACGCCAGTCACCCAAGACCCTCACACATGATCATTCGGCGGTGGAAATCGCTCATGTCAGATGGGGAGGCAATCGCATGCATGATCTAATCCAAGTTGGCGTCATCGTCGGCGCCTACGGTGTCCGAGGCGAACTGCGGGTAAAAAGTTTCTGCGCCATTCCGGAAGACATTGAGCGCTACGCTCCCCTGTGGTCACAAGATCGGCAGCGTCAGTTTAACCTCGCTTTGCTCAGACCCATCAAGAACGGTTTCGCGGCACGTACCGCAGAGGTTGCGACCAAGGAGGAGGCGGACGCACTGCGCGGCGTGACGCTCTTTGCTGAACGCGATCGCTTGCCATCGCTGCCGGATGATGAATTCTATCACGCGGATCTGATTGGCTTGAATGTGCACGATACGGGCGGAAGGCATGTCGGCACGGTAAAGACGGTGCAAAATCATGGCGCAGACGATTTGCTTGAGGTGCAGCTTCCCGGCAAATCCGACACGGTTTTGTTACCTTTCACAAAGTCTGCCGTGCCAACCGTTGATCTTTCGCAAGGACGTCTGATTGCCGATCCGCCAAAGGGTATCTTGACAGAAGCAGACGACACCTGACGCCATGCCTCGTCACATGGGCGAGCTTTCGCAAATCAGGGACTAAAGCGTTCGACCTTCACCGTAAGACATCTTGCCCAAACCGGTTTAGCGCCGCCCCGTGGGGGGCGGAACGGCGCAGCCAAACGACGGGGCGTCGCGCCAATTCGATCACTTTAAAACGACGCCTTACGGTGCACCTCTACCACCATGCAAGCTTTGCAAACTGGCGAAATCCGCTTACGCCCTTGGAAAGAGCGTTGCCTTGCCGGGATGCTCGCCACGCTAACGACACCGCGCTGGCGCGTGATGATTTTCGGCTGCGCAACGGCGTGAACGTCTATCGAAGCGCGGTTCAGCGACAGAAAAGCAAACGCAGCGCTTGATTTAAATCGTTACGTTGACGATAGGAATGCGTCCAACGCCGCGAAAGCCGCCATCTTGGCAAAGGCACAACTACGATGAAACCAGCCAGATCTCATGCGAGACAATCCATCAAAGCAACGCTGAAGCCGCGGGCCTTGATGCAGACGCGCCCAGCCTACAAGGATGTTTGGCAAGCGCGGGTGATCACCTTGTTTCCCGATCTTTTTCCGGGTGTGCTTGACACAAGCGTAACGGGTAAAGCCATGCACGATGGCATTTGGCAATTGCACACCCACAATCTGCGTGATTTCGGCATCGGTAAACACCGTAACGTGGATGACACTCCCGCGGGCGGCGGCGCAGGCATGGTGATGCGCGCCGATGTGGTGGGTCCCGCGATTGAAACAGCGATGGCCCAAGCGCCGTCTGGCTGCCCGCTTCTTTACATGTCGCCGCGCGGTCGATCTTTTGATCAAACGACGGCGCGGGCACTATCTGCTGAACAGGGTGCTATCCTACTTTGTGGGCGCTTTGAGGGCGTCGACGAACGCATATTGAGCCATTACAATGTTCAAGAGGTCTCTCTCGGGGACTTTGTAATGACGGGTGGGGAGATTGCAGCGCTGGCGGTACTCGATGCGACGATACGACTGCTGCCTGGGGTTTTGGGCAACGCAGACAGTCTGGTCGAGGAAAGCCATGCGCAGGGGCTGTTGGAACATCCGCAGTACACGCGGCCCGCAGTATGGCAAGGGTTGGAAATTCCGTCCGTATTGACGTCTGGAAACCATCAAGAAATCTCCAAATGGCGCAGGGCGCAAGCAGTGCGCCTCACGAAAGAGCGCCGCCCCGATCTTTGGCAACAGCAGGTGGAGGAGAAATAGATCAGCCAAATGTCTAATGACCGAGAGAAACAAGCGCTTGATCCGGCCCACTGCCGCCCCTATACGAGCGCAAAGTTGACTCGGGAAGCCGAGGCTGATGACAAGATAACTGAAATAGCAATGGTGATGTATCCTTCGGCGGGTCTGATGAAGGACCCGGCATATCGGCCGAAGCTCTGATCGCAAAACACCTTCGTGGCATACCACGGGCATGATAGGAGATGGTCAGAAAATGACAGACCTGATCGCAGAACTAGAAGCGGAACAGATCACCGCTTTGGGCAAAGACATTCCGGACTTTCGCGCAGGTGACACGCTGCGCGTCGGGTTTAAGGTAACAGAAGGCACGCGCACCCGTGTGCAGAATTACGAGGGCGTATGCATTGCCCGCAATAATGGTCAAGGCATAGCCGGCTCTTTCACAGTGAGGAAAATCAGCTTTGGCGAAGGCGTTGAGCGGGTGTTCCCCTTGCATTCGACGAACATCGACAGCATCACGGTGGTGCGCCGCGGCCGTGTGCGCCGCGCAAAGCTGTACTATCTGCGGTCGCGTCGTGGAAAATCAGCGCGGATTGCTGAAAACGTTCACTATAAGCCGAAGAAAGCCTAGGGGGATTTGAGATGAAAGCTGATACACATCCGGATTATCACATCATTGACGTCAAAATGACTGACGGCACAGTGGTGCAGATGAAGTCTACTTGGGGAAGCGAAGGGGATCAGCTCGCCCTTGACATTGATCCGTCGGTACATCCGGCCTGGACGGGGGGCAGCAGCCGCTTGATGGATACCGGCGGCCGCGTTTCCAAATTTAAGAACAAATACGCCGGCCTCAGCCTTTAAGATACATCCTTTAGATACGAAAGGGCGCGGTTTGTACCGCGCCTTTTGCTTTCTGACGCCCCTCCCCCAAAGCGTTTCGATTTAAACCTAGAGCATCGGTTCGATGCCTCTCTGTTCCTTTGAACAAGAAAAGTGTTACCGGTGACCTGCTGCCAGAAAACTTGACCGTTCTGACCTGGAATTTTCCAATTATAATCCCGCAGGCGAAAGCAAGAGAATTCGATGGAGAAGAGCAAGCTCACAGAAGCGCAGATCGCGTTTGTGTTGAAGCAAGCCGAAGATGGTACGAGTGTGTCGGAGGTCTGTCCGAAGGATGGAATAGCTGAAGCGACCTTTGACAACTGGCGTAAGAAGTACGGTGGGCTTATGCCTTCGGAGATGAAGCGTCTGAAGATGCTTGATGAAGAGAATACCAGGCTGAAACGGCTGCTGGCTGATTTGCCTTTGGACAAGGCGATGTTGAAGGACGTCATCAAGCGACAGCTCTAAGGTCTGCTCGTCGCCGGGAACGGGTGGAGGAGTTGCGCACGGTTTGGAATGTCAGCATCCTGGCTCACCTCAAACCCTCTAACGTCTGCCACGGTCGAGGCGCAAAGATCCTGAAAATGAGAGACGAGATAGAAAAGAACACAATCCACACGCGCCACTTGCAGCACCAATCTGGGGCGGCATGAACTCAAACAAAACTGAACCACAACTTCCCCTACGGAGTAGCCTCGGCAATCCGCACAACACTGACGACGAACACCGAAATGTCTTTTTCGTGGAAGCCTTTAGGTGCAATTCATCAGGATGAATGCCAGAATGGTGGCGTTAGGTGGACTTGAACCACCGACCTAACGATTATGAGTCGTTCGCTCTAACCAACTGAGCTATAACGCCACGTTGCCTGCAGCTAGTCGAGGTGTCTGTGTGCGTCAAGTCCTAAACCATCCGCACAAACATCAATGAGCAGGGGCCGATACCGCGTCAAGCAGGCTGCGACCACCGTCGATCACGACGACCTCTCCCGTCATGAAGCCTGAACTTTCCGCCGCCAAAAACTGGACCGTTTCACATAGCTCATCGGGTGCTGCAATCCGACCCAAAGGCGTATGGTCCCTGATATCATCGCGCCACGCCTTGTTGTCATCGACCGTGGCCTTGAGAGAACCGCTCATCACCGATCCAAACGCGACCGCGTTGACTCGGATCCGATGAGGCGCCAGCGTTAAAGCCATAGAGCGTGTCATCTGCTGCACCGCTGCCGCCGCAATAGAATAGCCCATAAGCTCTGGTTGAATTTGTTTGGCCGCGATTGAACTGATATTGATGATCGATCCGATCTGCCCTTCCTCCCGCCGGTCCGCCTGCTTGATCATGCGCTTCGCGACATGCTGTGTCAGATGAAAAGCTGTCATTAGATTTTGTTCCAACAGTGTGGGAACACTTTCATCATCAACGTCGAGAACGTCTGTCGTCATCACCTGACGTGATGCATTCACGAGAATGTCTATCTCATCAAACGCGTCAAGCGTGGCGGATATGAGGTTAGCGATGGTCAAACGCTCGCGTAGGTCGCCTGAGAAAACCCTGATATCTCCCTCTTCAGGTTGTTCACCGAACTCTTCAGCGAGCTTTTTCTCATCGATGTCGGCGCACATCACACAGGCGCCCTCTTTCGCCAGATGCCGCGCGATGGATAAACCAATGCCGTTTGCGGCACCTGTGACGATGGCTGTCTTACCCAGAACGGAAAAGGACATGATCAAAAACCTTACCGCTTTGAACGTTTCAACCGGACCGGGCGTGCTGCATGAAACCGTTTGAAACGCGCGTCTTTTCCGACTTCTTTAACCATCATAAACGTCTGCTTAAGGGCTGCTTCATAGGGCAAATGCCGATTTGCCACCATCCACAGTTCACCTTGCGGGGTCAACACTTGTGAGGCTGCGTTTATGAATGCGACGCCAAGTTCCGGTTCTGCGGCGCGCCCTTGGTGAAATGGGGGGTTCATAATCACCGCGTCGAGGGCGCGCGGCGGGGCCCAATTGCGCACGTCGGCCCAGTGAAAAATCGCGCGCGGGTCGGCAACGTTACGGCGTGCACATTCCAGCGCCATGAACCCAGCTTCCACGAGATGCACACGTTCGACTTTTGGCCGGGTTAGCAGATGCGCCGATAGAAATCCCCAACCTGCGCCAAAATCCGCGACATGCCCGCTCAGTGTGTGAGGCAGCACATCGACGAGCAAGGCGGATGCAAGATCAATGTTCTCGGCCGAAAAAACGCCTGGCGCTGTCCAAAAGCCAGCGGCGGTGCGGGCAGGTGGGACTGCCCAATCTTCGAATGTTTCCGGGTGCGCTGCGCTGATCAAAAACAATTTTCCATGCGCTTTACTGATGGTGCCGTCTATCGCAACCCGAGTTCGGATTTGCTTGAGAATAGCATCAATGCCGTCTGTTTTTTGCCCGTCGATCACGACTACCCCCGAGGTGGTCGAGACGGCCTTCGATATCAAAGCCCGGGCTTCCGTTTTGGATCGCGGGAGGCAGACAATCGCTGCGGCATAGCGATCTTCTGCGGCGGTTAAAGTGCGATATCCTCGATCTGTCCAAAGCGTGTGCGATGGTTTGAAGTCGTGAATGATGTCGCATTGATCCCTGGGCACGCCGGGAAGGGAGGCGTCATCGGGCGGTCGAAACACAGCGATGCGACCGGTCACCGGAAACGCGAGCCCGTCTTCGAACGCGCGCCGCAACCGCATGTCAATCACCTGTTAGTCTTCTTTTTCCATGGTGCATTGAAGCGGATGCTGATGACGACGGGCAAAATCCATCACCTGGGCAACTTTTGTCTCAGCAATCTCGTGACTAAAAACGCCGACGACGGCGACGCCTTTCTTGTGCACGGTGAGCATTATCTCAAAAGCCTGCGCATGACTTAAGCCGAAAAACCTTTCCAATACATGCACAACAAACTCCATCGGCGTAAAGTCGTCGTTTAAAAGGAGCACCTTATAGAGCGGGGGCCGCTTTGTCTTCGGTTTCGACTTTGTTAACAGATCTACTTGACCGTCCTCGTCGGTTCGGTCCGCCATCATAAAATGATCAACGCGCATCGCTGCTCCTGCGGTCGGCTTGAGAATGTTTGAATCGCTGGCATCGTATATAACCCGATGGTGACTTTAGAAAAGAGGGTGTGTGTGTTAAGGGCTGCGCCACCTTATTTCTTAACGCCCATGACGCCGATAGATCCCAGAGACTAAACGAAATGCTTTTCAGCCGATGAAGAGTTCATGCCAGCCGCGCTCGAGTCGTCATAGCGCGGGGGCTGACCGCACCAAGATGTGGCTTTCTGGAATGAAAAACGCCTCGCAAGCGCCTTTTTCTAAAGGGTTTATTAATTCAATCTCCTGTGGTAGCGTCTCAGCAGCTAGTCGACATCAAGAACGACGGCGCGAGGCAGATAAGGCGAAACACAATGCAGTCACGGCAGTGGATGTATGCCCGATGCGCTTTTGTCGCGTTTGCGGCATTGTTATTGCTGAGCATCGTCGCATCAGGCGCGATGTCGGCGCCCTATGCTGCGTATGTCGTCGATGCCAGAAATGGCAAAGTGCTTCATTCGAGGAACGCAGAGACGCGTTTACATCCGGCGTCGCTGACAAAGATGATGACGCTCTACATCGCTTTTGAAGCGGTAGAGCAAGGCGAAATTTCGCTTGATACGAAAGTCACAATCTCAAAGAAAGCGGCCTCAGAACCGCCAAGCAAACTTGGCTTGCGTCCGGGCCAGAAGATCAAGTTGCGCTATCTTATTCGCGCGGCTGCGGTAAAATCTGCGAATGATGCTTCCACGGCGATTGGTGAAGCTATTTCCGGGTCAGAGGCTAAATTTGCCCGGCGCATGAACCGCACCGCGAAAGCCATCGGCATGACCCGCACAACCTTTAAGAACATGCACGGATTGACCCAGTCGGGGCATCTTTCAACTGCGCGCGACATGACGCTGTTGGGCCGTCAACTGTTGTTTGACTATCCTGAATACTACAATCTGTTTTCACGCATTACAGCGAACGCCGGGGTACAGCGGGTGAACCACACGAACAGACGCTTTCTCGAAGCGTATCGTGGGGCAGATGGTATCAAAACCGGGTATACGCGTGCAGCAGGTTTCAATCTCACCGCTTCGGCGAAACGCAGGCAGGAACGCATCATCGTCACCGTTTTCGGGGGCAAGTCGACAGCATCTCGCAACGCCAAGGTCGCCGAATTGATGGATTTGGGATTTCGGAAAGCACCTTCCAGGCTAAAAACGCAAAGGCCCAGCAAACCGGCTTACAGGGGAAATGGCACGACGAAAGGGATTGGCACAACCATTCGCGCCACGGGTGCTGTCACTGCGTCTAAACGCCCCGTGCTCCGACCGGGCACAGCGTCGAACACCTTGATCCCGCAGGTGGAGGCACCCGTCAGCAATGAAGACATTGCCTTGGCGTTACAAGCCGCTACCGAGACAAGCGGCGCCGACCAATCTGATGCAAACGAAAAGGCGAAGGTGATTGAAGTGTCTCTAAGACCTCCACAGAAAGTGAAACGGAAGAACCCCGCAGCGGTCTTAGAGGCACCACCCAAAGCTGAACCAAAAGCCGCCACGCCAGAAGTGGTGAAGAGACTGTCGACCTCGGGGGGACGTCAATGGGGGGTTAACGTAGGACGCTACCCTGATCGACAAGCAGCAGAGAAGGTGCTTGTGACAACCGCGCTGACTGAGATTGAGACCTTGCAAGGTTCTTTGCGCAAGGTGGTGCGTAAATCGCAAGGATATGACGCAAACTTTCTTGGCATGACGCGTGAAACCGCAGACCTTGCATGTCGACGGCTGGTCGCTCGCAAAATCAACTGTTTCATGATTGGCCCCTAAATTTTGCGCGCACGGCGCAGCCAGGTGACGAACAACTTGAGTGCTGGCCGCATGACAACACCGGCCCGGGTGACAATGTGGTAACCTTTGGTGTCTCCAGGTTCTTCGTGTAAAGCACGCAATCGTCCTGAAGCGATGTCACGGGCGACAAAGTCGCGAACAGTGACAGTGACGCCCTGACCATCGCGCGCACCATCAAGCAAGAGATTGCCGGGCACTTGCATGAGCCCTCCCCTCACCGGTTTGAACACCCCCTGTTGCGCCAGCCACTTGGTGCTTTCTGTCGTGCCGAACTCCTCCAGCCAGGGGAATTCCGATAGTTTACGAAGATCGGTGAAGGGCGCATCCCCGACCAATTTAGGTGCACCGACCACCACCATCGGGGATCTGAGAAGCATCTCATTTTCAAGCCCAGGCCAAGGGCCAGCGCCATAGCGGATGGCGAGGTCTACACCGTCTACGCCCAGCTCTACCAACTCGGCCGAGGGGTTGATCGTGATGTCGATTTCAGGATGCGCGCTCCGGAAGGCGCTAAGCCGCGGCATGAGCCAAGCCGCTGCGAATGTCGGCGTGCACGAGATATGGAGTGGCTTGTCATCGCGCGCGCCGGTGATGTCTTCAGCCGCAGCGATCATCGTAACAAAGCTTGCATGCAGCGCGGCAGCGAAGGTTTCTCCCTGCGATGTCAGCTTTAGCGTGCGCTCGGAGCGATCAAGCAGCGCCACGCCGAGATAGTTCTCTAAGCTGCGCAGTTGTTGACTGATCGCAGCGTGACTGACGCCCAGAGCATCACCTGCGCCAACCACACTCCTTGTGTGAGAGAAGGCAGCGAACGCGCGCAAAGCGGAAAGAGGAGGAAGACTTCGCCATTTCATACTTAAGTAGAGCTTACATATCGGAATTTTCAATGACTCGCAATGATAGCTGATCCACCCTTAGTCTCTCTTGTACAAAAGGAGATACCGACATGCTTTCGATCTATGCAAAGACCTTTATGACAGCAACGCGTGCGCCACATGTAAGACTGGGTGATTTGCCCTCTGCAAAGAAATCCCGTTGGCGCTGGTTTGGGTTCAGATATGCTGTCGAGGATGTCGACCAAGTCGAAGGAGGCGCGCGATGACCCAAGCCTTGATCTTGGTGGATATCCAAAATGACTATTTTGATGGTGGGCTTTGGCCGGTGGAGAACATGGCGCATGTTGCAAAGAACGCAGCGAAAGTGCTTGCTGCCGCGCGGGCACGCGGCGATTTGATCATTCATGTCTATCATGAAGCGGTAGGCACCCATGCTCCCTTTTTTCAGCCTGGCACGAAAGGGGCAGAGATCCATCCCAGCGTCGCACCACGTCAAGAAGAGTTGTTGGTGAGAAAAACCCGGCCCAACAGCTTTCACAACACTGCGCTTGAAGCGCATCTGGACGCTGCTGGGGTCACTCAGATCACTTTGGTGGGCGCGACGACACAGCTGTGCATTGATGCAACCGCGCGCGCGGCCCGCGACCTGGGTTATCAGGTCACGCTCGTCGCCAATGCGCTGGGGGCGAAATCGCAAAGTTTTGGGGGCACAACTCTGAGCGCGGCGCAGGTTCAGGCGGCCTTTCTAACTCCTTTGAGGATGTCATACGTCAGTGTGGTCTAACTGGATACCATCTGAATTGCGCAGCGTGGTGGCGTGCATGCTTAAGTGTCTCGCACTGCCCAAAGCATCTAACCTTAAGCCTGATACACGCTGCCCAAACCGACGTAGCGCCGGTCCGGAGTGGCTGACCGGCGCGGCTCAAGATAAGCTGTTGAGCAGGACATTGATAGGGACGAGGTATGTCAGGTTTAAGGCTAGATGCTTTAGATCGCCGGGATGTTCATTGGTTCCGACTTCAAACAGGGTCTGAAACGCTGACCGCCTTATAAAGATGCCAGGTGGCGTGACCAAGCACCGGCATAACCAAAAACAAACCCAGAAAAAGCGGCACCATCGCAACTAACGTCGTGACAGCAATGAAGATCCCCCAGGCGAGATAGACCGCCGGAGCCTCTTGCACGGTGCCGATTGATTTGAGCATGGCTGTCATAAAATCCACCTCGCGATCCAGGATCATCGGCATCCCAACAACGCTGATTGAAAAGACGAAAATCGCAAAGACTGCGCCAACCAGGGAGCCGAAGAACAACATCGAGACCCCTTGAGTGGTAAGAAAAACCTCAAAAGAGCTGAAGACATTGGTCATCGGTGACAGGCCCAAAAACAGCGCAAAAATCATGTGACCCAGGAAAAACCAGAACAGGAAGGTTACGATGATGATGGTAGCCAGCCAAGGTAACTGGCCCGCGCGATGTTCCCATACCACGGAAAGAACGTGGCCAAGGTTCAAGGCTTCCTGTGCCTCTCGGCGGCGGCTGACCTCATAGAAACCGAGCGCAGCCAAGGCCCCAATCAGTGGAAAACCAAGCGCAGCTAAGATGAGCCAAAAGGTATGGCCCGTCTGATAGGTGATCCATGCCATCAACACGCCTGTGAAGACAAAGAAAGATGCAAAGAACAGATCCGTCAGCGGTGCTGATAGAAAATCGCCAAAGCCTTTGGAAAGCGCATCTTTCACGTCAATCAAGCGCGCGCGACGTATTTTTGGGGCACTTTCCTGTTTTTGCATGTGTTTTACATACCGCGAAACCGAGTGAAAAACAAATTGCAAGGCGATCTCAAACCGCAGCCTGAAGCAGCGTACGCGTGTATTCAGAGGTGGGGTGTTCGTAAAGCGCTTCTGCGGTGCCATACTCAACGACATCACCACGCTTCATCACGATGACTTTGTGCGACATCGCGCGCACCACCTTCAGATCGTGACTAATAAACAGGTAGGCGAGCCCATACTTTTGCTGCAATCCGCGCAGCAGTTCGACAATTTGCACCTGGACCGTCATGTCAAGCGCACTGGTTGGCTCGTCCAACACCAGCAAACGAGGGCGCAAAACCATGGCGCGCGCGATGGCGATGCGCTGCCTTTGACCCCCAGAGAACTCATGCGGATACCTATCCATCGTCTCGGGGTCCAGCCCAACCTCGGTCATGACCTCTTCGACCAAGGCGCGGGGATCACGCTGCGCATCTACGCTGTGGATCGTCAGACCCTCTGATATGATCTGAAAACAGGTCATGCGCGGCGACAGAGAGCCAAAGGGATCTTGGAACACAATCTGCATGTCTTTGCGCAAACGCCGAAGCTGACGCGTGGACCATTGACGGATGTTTCGGCCCATAAAGGTGATGCCGCCTTCCGATGCAATCAAACGCATAATCGCTAGGGCGAGTGTCGTTTTGCCTGATCCTGATTCACCGACAATCCCCAGTGTCTCGCCCGCCCGGACACTCAAAGACGTGTCATTGACCGCCTTCACGTGGCCCACGGTTCGACGCAGCAAACCTCGCTGGATTGGGAACCAAACTTTTAGATGTTCTGTCTTTACGACTTCGTCCGCCTGAGCGCTCACGGGTTCGGGCGCGCCTGTCGGCTCCGCACTCAAAAGCTTGCGCGTGTAGGGATGCTGAGGCGCATCGAAGATCGTTTTCGTCGGTCCTTGTTCGACAATCTCACCTTTCTGCATGACACAAACGCGGTCCGCGATCCTGCGGACAATCCCCAGATCATGCGTGATGAAAAGCAGCCCCATCCCCTCGCTTTGTTTGAGATCGGCCAACAAATCCAGGATCTGAGCTTGGATTGTCACATCAAGCGCGGTTGTCGGTTCGTCTGCGATTAAAACATCGGGTTTATTTGCCAGGGCCATCGCGATCATCACACGCTGCCTTTGCCCTCCTGACAATTGATGCGGGTAGGCGCCCAACCGGGTTTTCGCATCGACGATGCCGACTTTGTTTAAAAGTTCGATGATCCGAATACGGGCGGCTTCCCCGGCAACGCCCTGGTGCAAGGCTAGGCTTTCGCTCAACTGCGTTTCAATCGTGTGCAAAGGATTAAGCGAAGTCATTGGCTCTTGAAAGATGAAAGAGATATCGTTGCCACGCACTTGTCGCAGCAGACGCTCATCCGCGCCAATCATCTGCTGGCCGGCGTAAGTGACCGAACCGTCGATCTCTGCATTGTCACCCAGAAGTGCCACCGTAGATAAGGCGGACACTGACTTTCCCGACCCAGATTCCCCTACCAACGCAACTGTTTCGCCGCGCTCGACCGAAAACGAGACGCTGTTCACCGCTCTCGTTAATTTGCCGTCTTGCCTGAAAGAGACGCAAAGGTCTTTGACCTCTAAAAGCGCACTCATGTGAATGTCTTTCTTGGATCGAATGCGTCGCGGACACCCTCGAAAATGAACACGAGCAGCGAAAGCATGATGGCAAAGGTGAAGAACGCCGTGAACGACAGCCACGGTGCTTGCAGATTCTGTTTCGCCTGTAGTGTGAGCTCTCCCAAAGATGGTGCAGAGGATGGCAAGCCAAAACCCAGAAAGTCGAGAACCGCAAGCGAGGAAATCGTTGCTGTGATAACGAAGGGTAGCATCGTTAGCGTTGCCACCATCGCATTCGGCAACATGTGACGGAACATAATGGTGGTGTCGGATACGCCCAGCGCCCTTGCCGCGCGCACATATTCCAAATTCCGCGCCCTTAAAAACTCTGCGCGTACCAACCCGACTAGGGCGGTCCACCCAAACAGCACTGACAAAGCCACCAATAGCCAAAAGCTGCGCCCCAATATCGCAAACATGATGATGATCACATAGATACCCGGCGTAGCCGACCAAATCTCGATGATGCGCTGAAAGATGAGGTCAAGCCAGCCGCCAAAAAAGCCCTGAACAGCACCTGCAATGATGCCAATGATGCTCGCCAAACCCGTGACAATAATAGTGAAAAGGATCGAAAGCCGAAAGCCGTGAACAACGCGGGCCATAACGTCACGCTTCGTTGCATCGGTGCCAAGCCAGTTTTCGCCATTAGGCGGCAAAGGCGCAGCGCCGGGACGGTCAACCGCCGTATTGTAAGAATAGGGGATAATCGGCCAAAGCGTCCAACCTTGATAAAAGTCTTCCACGCCTTCGCCAAAGGTGCCTGCATCAATCCCGGCCAAAATGCCCTCGGGATCATCGAAACACTCGATAAGACCACCACTTTCGATCAGGCATTGCACTTCAGGATCACGGTAGGCCGCCTCGGTTTGAAAGTCGCCCCCAAACTCAGTTTCGGCATAGAAGTTGAAGATCGGCATATAGTATTCGCCCCGATACTGCACGAGGATCGGTTTGTCATTGGCCACAAACTCAGCGAAGAGTGAGAGCCCGAAGAGGATGGAGAAAATCCAAAGAGACCAATAAGCGCGTTTGTTGCGTTTGAAATTGCGCCACCTGCGTTGATTAAGTGGGGAGAGCGCCATCAACCCTCTCTCCGCTCAAAATCAATGCGAGGGTCGACAAACACATACATGAGGTCGGAAAGGATGCCGACCAGTAGGCCGATCAAACCGAAGATAAACAGCGTTCCGAAAACAACGGGATAATCCCGCGCAACGGCTGCTTCAAAGCCCAAACGACCCAGCCCATCGAGCGAGAAAATCGTTTCGATGATCAAGGAGCCGCCGAAAAACACGCCGATGAACACGGCGGGAAACCCGGCAATCACGATTAGCATCGCGTTCCGGAAAACATGTCCATAAAGCACGCTGCGCTCTGACAAACCCTTCGCGCGGGCAGTCATTACATAGTGTTTCTTGATCTCATCTAGAAAGCTATTCTTTGTAAGCAACGTGAGCGTTGCAAAGGCACCGATCGTAGACGCCAATACGGGTAGCGTGATGTGCCAGAAGTAATCAGCGATTTTCCCCAGAAGGCTCAGATCTTCGAAATTATCTGACGTCAGGCCGCGGAGTGGAAAGATCTGATAGTAAGATCCACCTGCGAAAAGCACGAGCAACAAGATGGCGAATAAAAACCCAGGGATCGCATAGGCCGCAATAATCGCGCCCGACGTCCATGTATCAAAGCGTGTGCCGTCTTTGACCGCTTTGCGAATGCCAAGCGGGATGGAAACCAGATAGGCGATCAGCGTCGACCAGAGGCCCAGGGTGATAGACACAGGCAGCTTTTCTTTGACCAGATCTATCACGCTGATGGAGCGGAAATAACTCTCACCAAAATCCAGTCTCATGTAATTCCACAGCATGTTGAAAAAGCGCTCAACAGGCGGCTTATCGAACCCGAACTCTCGTTCGAGTTCAGCTATAAATTCCGGCGGCAGTCCCCGCGCCCCGATGTAAGTGCTGTCAGAGGCGTTGTCCAAAGGGTCCACGCCGCCGTCGTTGTTGGTTCCAGCAAAACCGCCAAAGACGTCGCCACCACCCTGCGCCCGCGCAATAGCCTGCTCAACAGGTCCACCCGGTACAAATTGCACCAGGGCAAAGTTGATGAGCATGATGCCTAACAGGGTAGGGATAATCAGCAACAGTCTTCTGGCAATGTAAGCGCCCATGCCCTGATTACCTCAGCGCTCCAGCTTCGATCAAAGCATTGGCTTTGTCCTCGTTGTACCACCAAAAATCAAGGTACCCCAGCGCGAGAGGTGGTTGTTCATCAGGATGTTCGTATTGGTCATAATAGGCCACCCAGTGGCTGTCGTTGTACCAAACGGGAATGATGAAAAACTCATGCCGGAGCGCTCTGTCCAGTGCTGTGATTGCTGCTTCTTCCTCTGCGCGCGTCTGCGCATTCAGCGAGGCGTCGATGATCGCGTCGACCATAGGGCTCGCGAGCCCCGCCGGATTGAAGAGAGAGAACGCCGCAGCTTCCGATCCAAAAGACTGCATGAGCCCCGTTCCCGTGCCCAGAAGGGCCGGATATCGATCAAATATAAGGTCGTAGTCCCGATCTCTTTCACGCGCTGTAAATTGAGAGCTATCGACCTTTTCGAGCACAGCATCGATCCCAAACGCTTGCAAATTGGCGACGAAATTCTCCACCACCGCTGTTGTGGTTGGGGAACTTGCTGAGTTGAACAGAAAATTGATGCGGAGGGTTTGTCCGTCGGCGTTGACGCGCTTTCCTTCATCGTTCACGGTCCACCCGGCTTCGTCCAAAAGCGTGGAAGCTGCGCGGGCATTGCGCCGATCCAACAATCGTCCCGCACGAGACGTGTGCGGCATGCGTGCCTGTGTATTGAATATGGCGGGGTCGATGACATCGCCAAGACTCTTTAACAAATCGTATTCAGCACCTTGGGGCAAATCTGTTGCCATGAGTGGCGTGTCTTGTGAAAATGAGGCGCGATGACTGAACAAGCCATACTGGAGTGACTCATTTGTCCATTCGAAATTATACGCAAGCGCGACAGCTTCTCTCACGCGTTTGTCCTGAAAGGGCTCTGAGGCCAGATTAAACACGATCCCCGAAGAAGCGGGCGGCGCCCCGTCGGGCAACTCCTTCTTTACGACAGACCCTTTAGTCACCTTGGGAAAGTCGTAACCGGTCGCCCACTTCTTTGAATCACTTTCGCGTCTAAAGGTGTATTCACCTGCTTTGAACGCTTCGAAAGCAGCCGTGTCGTCACTGAAAATCTCAAGCCTAATTCTGTCGAAATTGTGTCGGCCGACATTTATCGGGAGATCTTTACCCCAATAATTTGGGTCACGCTCCAATACGATGCGACGACTGAAATCAACATCCTTTATAACGTAAGCCCCGGATCCCGGCGGTGTTTCAACCCAGGTGTCCTTCAAGCTTGCATTATTCGCTTCAAACCAGTCTTTCGGCCAAACTGGCACACCGCCGACCTGATCAATCAAGCTGCGGCGCGAGATGCCATCCGCGAAGAAGAATTTGACGGTGTGATCATCCAATACTTCAACAGCTGGGATACGTTTGCGCACGGCATCTGCATATGACTTGAGGCCTTCGTCCAGCAACAAATTATGCGAAAAGGCAACATCATGTGCTGTCACGGGGCTGCCATCTGAAAAACGCGCCTCGGGTCGCATTCTGAAGATGACCCACGACTTATCTGTTGGATATTCTAAACTTTCACACAGCAGACAGTAGTATTCAGCATAAACATCGGCTGGTAGCGATCCACCAGAAGGGGCATCCGCCAACAAGCTCTCGTAGCCGAAAATCGAAAAGAGATGCGCGCGCCCCTTTCCTGAGTAAGGGTTCATTGAATCGAGGGTTCCAACGAATGCGATTGATACCTCTCCTCCCTTCGGAGCGTCGGGGTTCACATATCGCAAGTAAGGGAAGTCTTCTGGGTAGCTTAGCTCCCCGTAGAAATTGTATCCATGCGTCTTTACGATGTCTTCGTCGGCGTGCGCGACGCTGCCGGTCAAAACAATCAGACTGATGAGCCAAGCGATAATCCCGCTACGCTGGCCTTTCTGAGCGTGTTTGGAAATTGAAACGCAGGTATCGAACGTCATGCCACGCAACCCCTTCATCTGTCTGCACTTGCGAGATGTAAGGTGAAGAATGACGGTGCCAATAGATAATTGGCGAATATGTTATCCCATGTAACACACTTGAACGGCCACCTTAAGCGGTCGCACCACAGCTAGATATTCGTGAGGCTAGTCGTCGAGACCGTCAAGATAAGCTATCAGATTGGCACGGTCTTGAGGCTTTCTCAATCCAGCAAAGCCCATACTTGTTCCAGGGGCGTATTCCTTTGGGTTTTCTAGAAACGCGTTCAAAGCATCGACCGTCCAGGCGCCCCCAGCGTTTGCGAGCGCACCAGAATACCCAAAGCCATCAACAGCGGCGATCTCCCGCCCTACGACGCCGTGCAGGTAGGGGCCTACGCCATTCTCCCCCGCAGCAACCTTGTGACATGCGCTGCATTTGCGAAAAACGCCCTCTCCCTTAGAAGGATCCGCGGATACCATGAGCGCGGCAAAATCAATCTCTTCCTCAGGTTCATCCTCAACAACTGTTTCCACCGCAATGGCGTACGATTGCTCACCATGCAGTTCAGCGTGGTAAATCTCCTCCGCGGCCCATTGCCCAAGCAACAACAAAAGGAACGCACCGCACAGGCCGCTGCCCACCTTGGTTATGGTCATCGTGTCGAACATAAGAAAACCTGGCTATGTCATACTGTTGGCTGTTTCTTTTCTAGAGCTTTCCATCAGTTCAAGCAAGGTGTACTTACCGCGACGAAACGCCTATGGGCGATAAATAATAAGGACTGTGGCGATGTCTTCTGAAGCTCCACCGCGCATCGCTTTTCAAGGTGCACTCGGCGCCTACAGCCACGAGGCTTGCTTGCAAGCGCATCCACAGATGACCCCTGTGCCCTGCACAACGTTTGAAGGCGTTATTCGCGCCGTTAAAGAGAAACGCGCTGATCTCGCCATGCTCCCGGTTGAAAACACAACCTACGGCCGGGTGGCTGACATTCACCGTCTACTTCCACAGAGCGGATTGCACATCATCGCAGAAGCATTCGTGCGCGTACGCATTGCCCTGATGGCGCGACCTGGCGTGACACTCCAGGATATTGAGCATGTGCGCGCCCATCTCGTCTTGTTACCGCAGGCGCGGCGCTTTCTCGAAGAACGTGGCATCACATCAGAGGCTGCAGCCGACAGCGCTGGGGCCGCGGCAGAGCTTGCCGGGTCTAAATTAACCAACCAAGGCGTATTGGCCAGTGCCGTAGCCGCAGAAATCCACGGTCTGACTGTGCTGGCTGAGGATATCGAAGATCTTGATCACAATACCACTCGGTTCCTGCTGATGGCGCCGGACATTGATCTTGGGCGGCGCGGTGAAGACATGATCACCACCTTCGTTTTCCAGGTCCGCAACATTCCAGCAGCGCTTTACAAAGCGATGGGTGGGTTTGCCACGAACGGCGTGAATATGACCAAGCTAGAAAGCTATATGGTAGGCGGTTCTTTCACCGCCACCCAGTTCTATGCCGACATCGAAGGCCATCCGGATGATCCTGCTGTCGCGCGTGCACTGGAAGAGCTCAGGTATTTCACCAGCTTTCTGGATATTCTAGGGGTATACCCTGCACATCCCGGCCGAGCGGATGCCTGATCAATAGATCTCAGGTTGCGCCTCGATGCCGCGCTTCCAACGATCTCGCGTAGTCAGCAACACGTTTCTTATATCGCTTGGTCAAAGTATATTTCGCTAATCGCAACGACTGTACCAAGAGCTTCGAGGAGAGATTGAGAGGTTTAACCTCGAACCCCACTTTCAGGCGCGTCTTGTCTTTTGATAATGCGGTCAATTCAAGTGCAGCGTGGCCCAGCATGTTTGGCGATACACTGTCAAAAAGAAGCTGTTCGGGCGGATCAAAGCTCGTCAGCTCGATCTGCACTTCCCTTTCTTTGCCACGCAAGGAAAAGTTTGCCTGCCAACGCATACCCACACCCAGCGCGGCCATAGAATCAAGCCGACGAATTTCAGCGCCTCTGCGCAGAGCGGCGCGTTCGAACTGTTCAAAATCACACAGCGCGCGAAAGACCACGTCGATTGGTGCTGCAATGTCCTCATTGGTTGAAAATTTCATTGCCGTTCCTTGTCAACGGGCCGTAGTTGAAAGGCATATAGGTCTTTGCGATCAATCCAGCGTATCCGCAAGCCAATTTTCCAGCAGAAAATGCGCAATCGCTCCTTTTCGGGCGGGCAAGAGACGCGTGTGCGTTCCGGCAAAGGCCGACGCCATCTCTTCCTTCGTCACCCACATGGCATCCTCAATTTCCGACGGATCAATCGTGATATCTGTACTGACGGCCTCCCCGGCGCAGCCAAACATCAAAGACGCGGGAAAAGGCCAGGGTTGGCTTGAAAGGTAACGGACAGATCCAACACGCACGCCTGCTTCTTCAAACACTTCCCGTCGCACCGCAGCTTCCAAAGTCTCGCCCGGTTCAACAAATCCTGCCAGCAAAGAATACATGCCCTCGGGCCATCCAGGCGAGCGCCCCATCAAGACTGAATGACCCTGAGTAATCAACATGATCACCACCGGGTCAGTGCGGGGAAAGTGGCTTGCGCCGCATGATGGGCAGATCCGCTGCCAGCCTGCCTGCGCGATGTGCGTCTTCTCACCGCAGCGCGCGCAAAAACCATGTGTTGCATGCCATCCCAAGACCGCTTTTGCGGTCGCCGCCAGTTCTGCGTCGCGCGGGGTGAGCCAAGTCATAACCCGTCGCAACTCCAGAAACGCTGTGTTTTGAGGCAACAGAGGGTGATGCTGACTGCTGGGGTCAAAGAAACCGCCCAGCTGGGTTTCATCCAAGTCTTCAGGACGCCAAGATGAAATGTCGTAGACAAAGCAGCAGGCGCCTTTCTCTCGCCCCAGAAGAATGGGCAGATCGACCGCTTCGCTTAAAACAGGATGATCGAGAGGAAGTCGGACAAGTTGCGCTGGCCGTGCCGGGCTGATCAGTGGTTTGCCGCGCCACATGACAACCCCACGGGCATCCGGATGCGCCAATGCCGCCTGCAGCGCCTCTTTGTCATTTCGCAGATCGCCCGCGCGATCAAGAGCTGATCCGCCGAAAGTGACTGCCTCTGCATTCCGCATCTTAATCCACTCATGCTGGGTCCTTAGCCGTTTGCACCATCCGGCTCCTCTGAGCAATGGCGAGGCTTTATTTGCGGGAAAGTCAGTGTTATCAAACAATCTGGGGTTGATTCAAGAAGAGGACAGATCTCGTGGTCCCGCGTGACGTTGCTGTTTCTCAAACAGTCGAGAGCGAGCTAAAGACCACGTGCCTTCGCGTGCTTGCTACCACAGACATTCATATGAATTTGTTTGGCTACGACTATGTCAGCGATACGCAAGGAATGGTGGCAGGCTTAGCCGGATTGTCACGACTGATTTCCGCCGCACGTGCGGAAGCGGCCGAGCGTGGGATGCCGACGATCTTGCTTGATAATGGCGACTTGTTGCAGGGCAGCGCAATGGGGGACTACCTTGCCACGCAGCCCGTCACGTCTGATCATCCAACAGCGGCCACCCTCAGGCATATGAGATATGATGCGGTGGGGCTTGGAAATCATGACCTCGACTACGGTCTTTCTTATGTAAATGCCTTCGCAGATGCCGTGTCTATCCCCGTGATCAGCAGCAATCTAAGTCTATCGACGCACACAAGTCTTGTTCGAAACGCGATTGTTTTCCCGAAAAGCAATGGGCACACAAACGCCGACCGTCCGCAGCTTCGTGTCGGCGTGCTGTCGGTTCTGCCTGCGCAGACAGCCGTCTGGAACCATCACGTCCTGGAAGATAACGCGATCGTTGAAACACCTTCGGAAAGTTTGAGTTCGGGTGCCCGGCGACTGCGCCTTGCTGGTGCGGATATCATTGTTCTTTTGGCACACATGAGCATTGAAGATGCAAACCACCATAGTGAAAGCGTGGAGGGTCTCCTGCACCTGTCCAGCACCCCTCAGATTGACATGATCATCGCGGGACATACCCACCGCCGCTTCCCGAACACCAATCATCCCAGCAGAGAGGATGCGGATACAATTACCGGTCAACTCGCTGGGCGACCAGCGATCATGCCGGGGCACAGTGGTTCAGATCTCGCCGTGTTGGATCTCACCCTCAGGCATACAAAGGATAAAGGTTGGCATGTCGCAAAGCATCAAGGCACGCTGAAGAAAAACCAGGCCGGTGTCAAAGCAGACCCATGCATTGTTTCGATCGCCAGCCCAACGCACGAGAAAACGCGCGCCCGGCTCTCACAACCGGTGGGGCAAATCGCCTGGGCGATGCACAATTTCTTTTCTTTGGCGGTGCCAACGCGCACCTGTGCTATCGTTGCAAGTGCGAAAGCGCGCGCCGCCCGCGAAGCGCTGGTAGGTCTTGCAGAAGCGAAACTACCGCTTTTGGTGACAGCTGCGGCGCATACTGCGGGCGGACGCGCAGGGCCGGATCACTATCTGGATATACCGTCGGGGATGCTCCTGCGCCGCCATCTCAGTGGGCTGTGCCCATACGCAAACACAATTTGGTTGCTGCGCGTAGACACCGAAACACTTCGCCTTTGGCTGGAACATGCGGCTGAGGTCTACACTCATCTGAACCCCGATGATCTTAACCAGCCTTTGCTCGACCCCGAAATACCGCCGTTTCACTTCGATACGATCTATGGTTTGACCTACACAATCGACCCCACGGAACCGGTTGGCAACCGGGTAAAAGCGCTGCGGTTTCAGGGTCGGCCTGTCTCAACCGGGCAAGAGTTTCTTTTGGCGACCAACCAATTTCGCGCTGCGGGTGGGGGCGGATTTCCGCCCCTTCACAAAACAAGGCTTTTCTTGAAAACCCATATCCGGACTGAAGACGCTATTCGGCGTCTCCTTTCGGCCCGCGCGAAGCCGATCTGGGAAGATCACCTGCCCTGGCGCTTTAGCTGCAGAAAGCCCGTTCGTGCGGTGTTGGAGACGACGCCGAAAGCGCTCGCCCATTTGCCCGAAATTGCTCATTTTCGGCCTCAACCTCTTGCACAGAGCCAAGAAGGCTTTGCGCGCATCCGGCTAACCCTGTAGCAGCGCGCACGGCAGGTACGTGCATGATGGTAAAGTGACACCTCTTGCACCCTGGGAAGTGGGGGGTTATTTCTTAGGATGAGAGGTTGGTGCGGGCAGGCGCCCCGCCAACCCGGTCAGGTCCGGAAGGAAGCAGCCGCAACGGGTCCCGCTTGGGTCGTTATCAATCTCTCACCGTGGTCCAGTGCAGGCGCTTTTAAAAGCGTTAGAGAGAGCGCCAAGCGCTCAAACGCCAAAGACGGCGGTCACGGCGATACATCGAAGCGATAATTAAACCAAAAATCAACCCGATCAGGAGCGACGCGCCAAGGGCTGAGGTGGGCGCAAAGCCATGGGGTTGCCAACGCAAAACCCACATGATTGCACCCCAAACAACTGCAAAGCGCAGACCTGCACTGAGAACCATGAAGCCAAAAGCTGTGTAATGCGGTGGGCGCACGGGCAGTCCCAGACGGCGCATCAGCCGAGTGGACAACGGCATGCAGGCCCCCGGCCACATCTTTGTCTGCGCTAGCTCGGCTGTGGCTGCGGCAAATTTGCGTTCATACTCTGTCATGGTAGTGAGCTTCGAAAGATCGAAAAGTTAACGAAAATTACTGCATTCAGCGATTTTCTCAAGATAGGGCGGCAGTCAATGACACCAGTTCCCTGCGTATCGGGCAAGCATGGTTTACGCCTTTCGCCTGGCGTTTTACGTTGAAAGCCGCGCCGAATCTAACTTGAGGATTGAATGTCCGAAACGACCGCCTACCGCGTTCTTGCGCGCAAGTATCGCCCAGAGACCTTTTCCGATCTGGTGGGGCAAGAAGCGATGGTGCGGACGCTGAAAAACGCCTTTGCCGCGGATCGTATCGCGCAGGCGTTTATCATGACGGGGATCAGAGGCACTGGTAAGACGACGACAGCGCGTATCATCGCCAAAGGCATGAATTGCATTGGAAAAGATGCTAAGGGTGGGCCGACCACAGAACCGTGCGGCGTTTGTGAGCCCTGCCGTGCAATCAGCGAAGGCCGACACGTCGATGTTTTAGAAATGGACGCAGCCTCGAACACGGGCGTTGCCAATATTCGAGAGATCATCGACAGCGTGCACTACCGCGCGGCATCCGCCCGATACAAAGTTTACATCATTGATGAGGTTCACATGCTCTCCACCGGCGCTTTCAACGCGCTGTTGAAAACGTTGGAGGAGCCACCGGAACATGTGAAGTTCATCTTCGCAACGACCGAAATTCGCAAAGTACCCGTTACGGTCCTTTCGCGGTGTCAGCGTTTTGACCTCAGACGCATCGAACCGGAAGCGATGATGGCGATGCTACGCCAGATCGCAAATAGCGAAGCAGCGGCAATCACTGATGAAGCACTTGCTCTGATCACAAGAGCTGCGGAAGGATCAGCACGCGATGCGACCTCATTGTTGGATCAAGCAATCAGTCACGGTGCTGGCGAAACAACGGCAGATCAAGTCAGGGCGATGCTTGGCCTGGTGGATCGTGGGCGCATTGTTGACCTGTTCGAAATGATTTTGAAAGGGGATGCCGCTGCAGCCCTAACCGAATTATCCGACCAATATGCCACCGGGGCAGATCCCATGGCCGTTCTAAGGGATCTGGCTGAGATCACCCATTGGACATCGGTTGCGAAAATCACGCCAGAAGCGGCGAACGATCCCACGATTTCCGCGGAGATACGCGCGCGCGGGCTGCAGATGGCCCAGGGGTTGCCGATGCGCGTTCTGACCCGGATGTGGCAAATGCTCCTGAAGGCGCTTGAAGAGGTCGCCATTGCCCCCAACGCATTGATGGCGGCTGAAATGGCGATCATTCGCCTCACTCATGTCGCGGACCTTCCCAGCCCAGAGGAATTGTTGCGCAAGATTGAGGCGCAGCCAGATGTCAGTCATGCAACGCAAGCTGTCGGGAGCAGTTCAACCGCACCCATCTCAAAACCCGTTGATCAGACAGGCGACCGTGTTCAAAACCCTTACACTCTGACCGCACCCTCAAGCGGGCAAACCGCAGTTCTAGCGGAAGATGTTGAAACCGCTCTGGCGCGATTTCCAACTTTTGATCATGTCATTGAACTTATTCGGGCGAACCGTGACGTTAAGTTACTGGTAGAAGTAGAAACCACATTGCGGCTGGCCGCCTATCGGCCCGGTCGAATTGAGTTTGCACCAACAGGTGAAGCACCCTCAGACCTCGCGCAGCGATTGGGCAATCGGTTGCAACAATGGACAGGAAATCGATGGGCCGTAACTGTCGTAAATGACGCCGAGACACCCACCATTGCCGAGACACGTGACAGCGAAGTGCTTAACCTACGCACCCAAGCACTGGCGCATCCCCTGATGCAAAGCATCCTGGAGCGCTTCCCGGACGCCAAAATTTTGGACATCCGCACCTCCAAGGAAATTGAAGAGAGCGCCGAAAAAGAGGCACTGCCCGAAATTGAGGATGAATGGGACCCTTTCGAGGAAGGTTGATCCAATCTCAAGAGCGCCGCATATAGGTGAATACGCAAAAAGGAGGCACGAATGCTCAAAGGATTAGGTGCGCTGGGCGACATGGCTGGCATGATGAAAAAAGCGCAAGAGATGCAAGGAAAGATGGCGCAGATGCAGGACGACATGCATGCCATCACCGTCACCGGCGAAGCCGGTGCAGGCATGGTAAGAGCGGTTTGTTCTGCGAAAGGGGACTTGAAATCGCTGGATATTGACCCTTCGATCTTTAGCGCTGATGACAAAGAAGTTGTCGAAGACCTTATCTTGGCGGCGATTAAAGACGCTCAGGCCAAAGCCGCCGAACGCGCGAAAGAAGAGATGCAAAAGTTGACCGAGGGGATGGGTTTGCCCGCGGATATGAAGCTCCCGTTCTGACGCGGTTTACATTCTACAGAGATTGGCGTGTTTCAGCCTAAAGCTGAATCACATTTTCTGTGTCGCGCCCTTTAGTCAACCACGCAGAGTGATGAATGATGCCTCAAAACATGACGGTTCACTCCCACGTTTGATAAGACCAAGTCAGATCATCTGCCCATGCTGGCACCCCTTTTCATGTCGTAGTTTTGATCAGCATCGCGAAAGACCAAACGCATGAGTTCGACCCGAGACATTGATACCCTCATTGCGATGATGGCCAAACTGCCTGGCCTTGGTCCGCGTTCTGCACGGCGCGCGGTGCTTCAGATGGTTCGCAAACGCGCACTTCTTCTGACACCGCTTGCGGAAATGATGCACCGGGTCGCAGTAAGCGCACGCGAATGCCTCATCTGCGGTAATATAGGGACATCTGACACATGCGATATCTGCGCCTCTGAAAAACGCAGCACCGGTGAACTCTGCGTTGTCGAGGATGTCTCAGACCTATGGGCGATGGAGCGCGCGGCGGTTTTCAAAGGCCGCTATCACGTTCTGGGCGGCACACTTTCCGCGCTTGATGCAATCGGACCGGAGGAATTGCGGATCCCAAGATTGATCACGCGGGTCGCAGAAGAAGAAATCACCGAAGTTATTTTAGCGCTGAACGCAACAATCGACGGGCAGACCACCGCGCATTACATCGCCGATCAACTCGATGGGAAAGTCAAGCTCACATCGCTCGCTCAAGGTGTGCCGATCGGAGGCGAGTTGGACTACCTCGACGACGGCACGATCAGTGCAGCGATGCGGGCCCGGAAATCACTTTAAGCACCCCGCCCTCAATCAGAAGCCAAATGCCCCCCAACTTCGCGCTCTCGGGACAAGTGTGATGCACGATGCCTCAAGGTTAAGGGCGGCGTGCTTTAAATCGTCCTCCCTTTAAACTGAGATTTGAACGCACCCGGTGTTCTCGGGACAGTCTGCTCAACAGATCTCCCTGAAAAAGGGATGCGTTTGGGAGCATCGCGAAGAAAACCTGCATCACCCGTTCGCCATCTTTCCCTCTGGCCGAGCGCGAAAAACGACGCCTGACTCCGCCGTTCAAACTCTTCACGCTGTGATCGCGACACTCCCTCCGCAGACTTGTGTTCGACCTTCGCGCGTCATCCCCCTGCCCTCGCGTTGAGCATTGCACGGGTAGAAAGGTGCTCGGGCACCCTTAAAGCGTCCCGCTTAACCCCAGGACACCTGGCCCACACCGACTTGGCGCCGGTCTGAGGGGCGCCGCAACCGCGATGCCCCGTGGGGGGTGGACCAGCGCGGCTCAACAGTGCCTGTTGGGCAAAGCGGTGAATGGGGAACCGGTTGTATCAAGTTTAAGGCCGGATGCCTTAGAATTGTCTGACCTACGATACGCAAAACCAAAGCACAAACTGCACGATCACCGATCAGATCGCATAACAACGCTCAATCATCTGCAAGAGAGCGTTTCAACATAAACTTGGATCACTTATACGCTGCATCTCCCTTCGGTCGAACGCGAAAAGGGGTGCGTGATCTATTAAGTTAACGTCAAAACGCTTTAGCTTTTGCTTTCTTTACCGTCGTCATCAGCGTTTTCAGGCAGAGAGAAGAAGCTGTCTGCGTCAAGATAGGCATCTTCTTTGGCCTTCTCGTCCTCCGCCCCCTCCCCCGCGAGGGTGAATGTTTCGAGCCCTTCAATCGCCCTAGGGATCTTGGGTTCCGCTTCCATACTCAAGCTTTGCTCTGTGCTGACCAATTTGCGGCGGGCATCATCATCCATCACCTTGCCTGCGCTCAGTTTTTTAGCGGCCGCCTTCTGCACGGCAAGGTCTAGCTCCGATTGTTTACACATCCCCAAAGCAACCGGATCGACCGGTTGAATGTTTGAAATGTTCCAATGCGTCCGATCGCGAATGGACTGTATCGTGGGCTTGGTCGTCCCAACCAATTTGCCGATTTGTCCGTCTGTGAGTTCGGGATGAAACTTTACCAGCCACAAGATTGCTGCCGGGCGCTCTTGACGCTTGCTAAGGGGCGTATAGCGCGGGCCACGTCGTTTCTCCTCACCTTCTGCAGCTGCGTTATACTTCAGGCTCAGTTTATGCAGCGGATCCGCCTGAGCCGCGTCAATCTCCGCCTGCGTGAGTTGATTGTTGGAAATCGGATCAAACCCTTTAACGCCCTGCGCGACGTCGCCATCCGCAATCCCCTGTATTTCCAATTCGTGCATGCCGACGAAATCAGCGATTTGCTTGAAACTGATCGTCGTATTGTCGACCAACCACACCGCTGTCGCTTTCGCCATGATCGGTTTTGTCATCTCACGTACTCCTGTAAACCATACCGAACCCGCTGCCTGAAAAGGCTGTTCCGGTAGCCTGGAACGATCTTCATTGTCTGGAAGCGCCATGTTTCTATACTGCGCCGCACAGCAGATGGAAAGGGCCAATGCAACAGCGCATTTTTTGCATAGTCGGTTTACTCCTGTGCGTTATAACGACGCCCTTAGCCGCTCAAGACAATCAGTCCGGGCAATTCGACTATTACGTCCTCGCGCTTAGCTGGTCCCCCAATTGGTGTTTGCGAAGGGGGGATCAGATCCAGTCGGCACAATGCGAAACGGGTAAGACCTTTGGCTGGATACTGCACGGTCTCTGGCCACAATATGAGACAGGATATCCCGCTTACTGCAAAACGCCGCATCGCGCCCCAAGCAGAAAGATGACGGCGGACATGGTGGATATCATGGGGTCAAGCGGTCTTGCCTGGCATCAATGGAAAAAGCACGGCACCTGCACGGGGCTGCCTGCTGCGGCGTATTTCGCAAAGTCGCGTCAAGCCTATGAAGTCATCGTCAGACCCTCGGTCTTTCGACAATTAAAGACCGACGTGCGTTTACCGGCCGCTGTGGTTGAACAGGCGTTCCTGGCCGAAAATCCCGCGCTCACCGCTAACATGCTCACGATCACTTGCAAAGGTGACCACATACAAGAGGCGCGCGTCTGTCTGTCGACATCACTTTCGCCCAGACCCTGCGGCGCAGATGTTTCCCGCGACTGCAGACTGTCCCGCGCCATGTTTTCCGCAATAGGCGATTAAGTAGCATCAACGGTTAGCATCACACGGCCATAACGCAAAAAGAGAGAAGAGCTTTTGCTCATCTCTCTTCCAAGCCCGCCGTAGCGCTCTTTTGGCACGGTCATCGGCGCTTCCGCCTGTCCCGTTACATCAGAATGCCTTTCTCGCGTTAACAAAATATTACCCTCTTTTGGCGAAAAATACTTCCGCCGGAGGCACGATTTGCGCCAGGCGCAAATCCAAACATCGTGTCGCGCGCAGCGCGTCCTTTGCTATCCGTTTACCGTCAGCACGATTTTGCCAATATGTGCCCCACTCTCCATCCTTGCGTGCGCTTGCGCTGCCTCGGTCAGATCATACACGCTGTCCATCACAGGCAGGACACGCCCAGCAGAGAGCATCGGCCAGACTTTGTCGCCAAGATCAACGGCAATGCGCGCCTTGGCGAGGTCGCTTTGCGGTCGCAACGTCGATCCAGTGATCGTCAATCGTCGCATCATGAGTTGCGCAAAATTCACCTCAGCCACAGCGCCTTGTAAAAACGCGATCTGTACCAACCGTCCCTCGTCCGCGAGCGCTTTTAGATTACGCGCGATATAGGGGCCGCCGACCATGTCGAGGATGACATCGGCACCACCCTCGCGGCGCATCATGTCGACAAAATCCTCTTTCCGGTAATTCACCGTCTGCTCCGCGCCCAGGCGCAAACACGCCGCGCATTTTTCATCAGTGCCAGCCGTTGCAAAAACGCGCGCGCCGAAACATTGGGCAAGCTGGATCGCTGTAGTGCCAATCCCGGATGACCCGCCATGCACGAGAAAACGCTCGCCTGCTTTGAGTTGGGCGCGCATGAAAACATTTGACCAAACGGTAAAGAAAGTCTCGGGCAGACAAGCCGCCTCCTTTAGCCCCATGCCTTTCGGGATGGGAAGACAATGCGCAGCGGAGGTAAGCGCATAGTCGGCATATCCACCGCCCGGCAGCAATGCGCAAACGTGATCGCCTTGTTTCAACGTGTTGACCCCTGGGCCGACAGCGATGACTTTTCCGGAAGCCTCTAACCCCGGCAGATCACTGGCGTTTGAGGGCGGCGCATAAAGGCCCGCACGTTGCAGGGCATCAGGCCGATTGACCCCGGCATAGGCAACTTCAAGCAAAACCTGGCCCAGCCCCGGTGTTGGACGCGGGCGCCTGCAGAGTTTCAAAACATCAGGTCCACCGGATCGGGTGATTTCAATCGCCCGCATAGATGACGTCATAGAGGTCTCCTAAATCGACACGCAGCTTGGTAGCCTGAACCCGGCGGAGGACGCAATCGAGCTCCTGCGTTATTCCCTCGGTGCCGTCCAAAATCCTGGAAAATCACCTTGATTGAAGCGCCTAGGCGCTTTCACTTGGCGCGCCAGCCAGTTTGGCCCAGCCAGCAACGCGCGCAATGTCGGACTTTTCTGAACGCTTGCTTTGACCTTTTCAAACTGCATCACATTTTCGATGCGCCGGTCGATGAACGCCCAGGTGTCTGCATTCTCCTCGCTTCTGTCACCCAACCAAAACAGCACGCTTGACGAATAAACACCGCTTAGGATCGCGCGTTTTGTATACCAATTCAGATCGTCTGACGTGTCCCCAAGCTCGGTCCATATCGCATCGCTAGTGCCCCAGATGAGCTTTGCGCCATCTGCAGCATATTGCGGCAGTGAAAAGAGTGTGGTGCCGCGCCGCACTGCTTCTTTATCGACACCTATTTCCAGTCGCAGCCGCACGGCACGCGCGACGCGATCCCGAAAGCGCAAAGCAGAAAGATCTTCAGCGGTGAGCGCGGCGCGCATCTGGGCATCCCCCTGTTTATGGTAGGCTATGGCAAGATCTACGGCACCGCGCGGACAAATGGCTCTCGCTACCGTCGGGTCTATCTCTGTATCGCGGATCGCCGCTTGAAACGCTGTCTCAGACCAGCCATCAAAAGGCACATGCGTCAGTATCGCGTCCAGCAACTGCATTTTAGGGTCTTCCATGGCGTACTCCTTCGCATCGGGCGTGTGCTCTAGACAAGTGACAACACCGCTGATACAGACCGCATTCCTGCAATTCATTGCAACGTTAGATCAGAAAGGTGGTGACAACCACATGCAGGTAAGTGTTCGCGACAATAATGTCGATCAAGCGCTGAGAGCATTGAAGAAAAAACTTCAGCGCGAAGGTGTTTTTCGGGAGATGAAGCTCAAGCAGCACTTCGAAAAGCCGTCTGAAAAGAAGGCGAGAGAGAAGGCAGAAGCGATCCGCCGCGCTCGCAAGCTAGCGCGCAAAAAAGCGCAGCGCGAAGGCATGATGTAAGCGCGCATCAAAACACGGTTTCACAAAACCCCCGGTGAGGTTGCTCACCGGGGGTTAATTTTATTCGCCCACCCAATCCAGATGCGATCTTTCGACGAGGCTGAGCCGCCAAGGCATCTTGCTAGTTTATGGCCTTTTGAGCTTTATTTGGTGTATTGGAATGATGGGCATGCTCGACCGAGGCGAGACACTACGTCTTTTCATTCGGTTTAAAGCATCCGGCGTGAAACCCAACACCCCCTGCCCAAACCGACTTAGCGCCGCCCCTGGGCGCGGAACGGCGCGGCTCAACAGGGCCTGTTGAGCGCAACAGTGATAGAGAACGGAGTATATCCGGTTTCAGATCAAATGCCTTAACGCTACGGAAGCTTGTTCAACCATGCGTCTGTGCCATATTTGTCGGTCACCAACTGCTCTGCCATGGCATATTCTTCTTCGGTGATATCACCTCTAACACCGCCATTCAGGTCAAGAAACGTTTGACCCATCGCTTCGATCACAGCCCTGCGTTCCATGCCCGTTTGGCTGCGCACGGGGTCCACGCGTTTGGCTGCACTGGTGGTGCCTTTGTCCGAGAGCTTCTCACGTCCTATGCGCAATACTTGCATCATCTTATCGGCGTCCATGTCATAGGCCATGGTGACGTGATGCAACACCGTTTTGTCCAGAAAACGTTTCTGTGCTGCGCCGCCGATTTTGCCTTTCGGGCTCGTGATGTCATTGAGCGGTTGATACGTCGCTTCTACCCCCATCGCATTGAACGCTTTCAGCACCCAGTTGTCGAGAAATGCATAAGAAGCTGCAAAGCTCATGTCTTCGACCAATTCAACCGGCGCATAGAGCGAATAGGTGATCGCCGTGCCCTTCTCAACGAACATCGCGCCGCCCCCACTGGCGCGGCGGATCACGTCTACATCAAGCTCTTTCGCCGCCGCCAAATCCACCTCGTTGCGTAACGACTGAAAAGCGCCGATGATTATTGCAGCGCGATCCCATTCCCAAAATCTTAACGTTGGAGCGCGACGTCCAGCCGCCACTTGCTTTGCCAAAACTTCATCAAGTGCGACATGCATAACAGGCGGCACCGGCTTTGCATCAACGACCTGCCATTCAAAATCTTCCCAAGTTTTAGCGACACCCAGAGCGCGACGCACAGCGATTGCCACGGCCTCTGCCGAAAATCCGAACAAAAGCGCATCTTCCGGCAAGGCATCTTTAATCGCCGCAGCCATTACCTTGACCGAGCTGTTTTGCGACATGCCCGTCAAGGCCGTCGTTATCGTCGTAAGCGCTTCTTCAGGTTCCAAGAAAAAATCACCTGAAATCTGCACGTCCTTGATCGAGTCGCCCTGCAGATGAACGTCTGCAACCACCAATTTCCCACCCGGTACCTTGTATTCGCCGTGCATCATAACCTCTCTCTCGCGCGTCATGTCGCGATGCCGTCTGACAGACATTCTCGCGCGAGATATGCGGTGCAGCCTCTCTGTTGACAAGCGCAATTGTTGTCTGGGTCGCAGTCAATCTCTTCAGGTTGATTGCAAGCGCGTTATCTCCCTCGCCTCAGCGCGCACGCTGTGAACAACACCTAAAGCACCGGACCTTAAACCTGATACGTCTTTCGCCACACGGCACAGCGCCGCCCCGTGGAGGTGGAACGGCGCGCCCCACAGAAACTGTTGAGCAAGTGAGGATAGAGACGAGATTTATCAGGTCTAAGGTCGGATGCTTTGGGACCTGACAGATGTGGTTGGTTCACAAGACTGAAGTTCAACGCGTCGCCCGTTTCCAGAGATCTTACACGGGCAAGGCCGTTGTCTTGAAAACAGTGCGCAAGGCAAAACTGGATTGCATGCCCTGCACCCCGGGCAAACGCGCAAGATATTGACGATGGATGCGCGCGAAATCTTCAGTATCCTCAGCCACCACCTTCAGCAAATAATCGGCAGACCCCGCCATCAAGTGACACTCTAAAACGTCAGGAATGCGGGCGACTGATTTTTCAAAAGCGTTCAAAATGTCGTCGGTTTGCCCGCGCAGCGTGATTTCGACAAATACGGTTGTCGGAACGCCAAGTTTTCGCGCGTCCAACAATGCGACATAGTCTTTCACATACCCTTCCTTTTCCATCCTCTGCACCCGGCGATGGCACGCCGATGGAGAAAGGTGCACGGTCTCTGACAGATCAGAGTTTGACATGCGCCCATCGCGCTGGATGGCTGCAAGAATGCGTTTGTCAATGTCGTCTAGCGCCATAAGCCTTTGTTTATCTTCTGATCGCGACACATCGTGGAATAGTATCACAGTTGCTAGGAAATCAGACCAAAACCAGTGTCCCTAGTGCTGATTTTGCGGGAGCCCGTCAGCGATATCATAGTAATCGCCTTTATCGGCCACGAAGATATGCCGGGACATCGCAACGCCCGTCGGACCATCAAACGCACCCATGCTGATGCCAATCCAATCCTGAAAAACCGCGTCAAAGAAAAGCGTTGATCCGCAGATCCGACAAAACCCCCGGCGCACTTTGGGAGAAGAAGCGAACCATTCCACGTGATCTGCGCCCGCAACGCTCAAGCTACTTTTTACGACATCGGTAGACACCTCATAGTGGCCCGTGATCTTTCGACACCTAGTGCAATGACACGCCACCGGCGGCGGCAACACACCTTTGACCTGGAAGGTGACGGCCTTGCAAAGGCAACTGCCTTTGTGCTGCATGCTCACCTGGTCTTTCCTCGGCCTGCAATGCTTTGGATCAGATAGATTGCCTCGGACGGGGGGCTGCATTCGATGCGGCGATAATCAGTGCCATCCTTGGCGCGGGTGACAAGCGACATCCCAATCAGGCTGCGGCGGAGAAGAGCCGCGTCAGCGAAAAGATGCGCCTGGTTCAGAATGGCGTTGACCTCGCGCTCGACCATCACGACGCCACGTGGAAGCTGCGCCCACATCACCCAAAGACACAGCTCCTGCACTTGGCGTTTGGCTGGCCAGCGCATCAGCGCGCCGGTCGCATCAAAATGCTGGAGCACGCTTTCGACTTTCTTGAAATCAACGGAGGCGGTTTGCCGTTCCACCCGCTGTCGCGCCGCGCTTGACGCGCGCAGATGCTGGAAATTTCGAAACCCCGCTGCGCGCGCAACACCGTTGAGCAAACTGACGTGGGACGGTGCAGCGCCAAGCGTCTTTATCTGTAGACTAAGACTGCGCGTAAAACGTCCCACATCCACCACATGAAGCGGTATCGGTTCTTTAGACATCTTATGTTCCTCGCATGCCGCATAGGCTGCCATCGGTCGTGGCCTTAATGACGCGGCACTGAACAAAATGGTCAGATCCGATCAGCTGGATGGCAGCTTTAGCTTTCTCTGAGGAGATCCACGACGCCTTGGTGCATGCCTACCACTGACCTGGGTAAAGCAGATAAGTCCGTTGTGCAAAGACAAAGTGGACCAAGGGCGCAAAACTGTTTGTCGGCAACACCCCCGGCAACGCCATGAGAAAATGCAGCTCTTGGGGTTTTACCTATGTCTTTTTCAGTTCGGTAAGGATATCCGCCAGTAGCTCTTCCTGGGTCGGTCCCTTAGGTGCTGCTGGCGCGGGCTCCTCGGCAGGTTTCGCGGCATCTTTGATGCGGTTCACCGATCTGACCAATAAAAAGACGACGAATGCGATGATCAGGAAGTTGATCACGGCCATTGCAAAGGCACCATAGGCGAAAATAGAAGCACCGGCTTCGCGCGCAGCGGAAAGTGATGCGCCCGGGGCAACATCCCCGCCCAACACGACATAATTGTTGGTGAAGTCCACGCCGCCTGAAACCAAGCCAATCACTGGGTTGATCAGATCACTCACCAGCGAACTGACGATTGCCGTGAAGGCTGCGCCGATGATGATCCCAACCGCCATATCCATCACGTTGCCCTTGGCGATGAAGTCTCTGAAGTCATTTATCATGTTTCTGTCCTTGTCTTTTCTGCGCGCAGATCGTTCGCCCGCGCGCAACGGGTAGCACATTTGCGCACAAGCAAAAGACTGTAATCGATCCAAAGAACCCCTTATATTTCGACCAATTGGATCGCAGGAGAGACCATGACCAACCTTTCAAATTTTCCCATCACGCAAAAATGGTCCGCTAAAAATTCGGAGATCCTTCAGCTGTACTCCTTTCCAACGCCAAACGGCGTAAAGGTATCGATCGCGCTTGAAGAAATGGGGATCCCGTATGAAGCGCACCTGGTGACGCTTGCGGATGCTGATGTCAAAAGTACCGAGTTTCTGTCGCTGAACCCCAACAACAAAATCCCAGCAATTGTTGATCCCAACGGGCCAGACAACAAGCCCATAGGGCTGTTTGAGTCGGGCGCCATCCTAATCTATTTGGCTGAAAAATCGGGCATGTTTTTGGGCAGCACGGGGACCGAGCGGGCACATATCATCCAGTGGCTTATGTTTCAAATGGGTGGTCTTGGACCAATGTTTGGCCAACTTGGGTTTTTCTACAAATTTGCAGGATCGCAGTGGGAAGATAAACGACCTCAACAGCGCTACGTCGATGAAGCAAAGCGGTTGTTACAGGTTCTAGATGGATCGTTAGAAGGCAAAGAATGGATCACTGGTGACTTTTCCATTGCCGACATTGCGATCGCACCTTGGCTGGGGGCGCTTGATTTCTATGGCGCGCGTGACGTGCTCGCGTGGGGGCAGCACACCAACTTGGTTGCTTATCTTGATCGCTTCCGGGCGCGCCCCGCTGTTCAAACCGGAATGAAAATACCTGCTGTTGGCGGATAAACCAGCGGGCATACCGATGTTCGTTGCGGTTCAGCCCAGAGGCATCTTGCGCGTGATCAGCCAGGAAGCTTCCCGGTAAGAACATAGCGCAAGATAGACGCAACTTGTTGCGGGCTCTCCGCCACGGCAAGCGCGGCGGCGTCAATTTCTTTAAGAGCGTGAGCGTGATCTGCGCCATGTAGAACAATCAGCGATTTGCCCAGGGCAGCGGCGTAACCCGCATCAAACGCAGCGTTCCACTGCCGATATTGATCACCAAATCGCACGATAACAACGTCAGCATCTTCGATGGCTTTTCGCGTCCGGATGGCATTGATCTGTGCGCCCTTTCGATCATGCCAAAACTTTTTTGGTTCCGGCCCCAGGATCGATACGCCGCAATCGTCGCTCGCGGCGTGATCTGTCACGGGACTTGTGAAAACCACGTTGAGGTCTTGCGTCCGTTCAGTAATTTGCAACCGCCAATCAGTGTGAATTTCGCCAGAAAGATAAACCATCAAACCCATCTTGTTCTCCCTTGCTCAGGTGCGAAGCATGCCGCCAGTTGCCTTGCTCACATTGGCGATGACTTTCGACCCAACGGCATCGATGTCCGCGTCTTTCAGTGTCTGATCACGCGGCTGTAGTCGCACCGTTATCGCGAGCGATTTTTTTCCTTCACCCAGGCTGCCGCCCACAAATTGGTCGAACACGCGCACGTCTTCGATCAGCGTTTTGTCCGCACCTTTCGCGGCGTTCACAAGGGTCAGAGCGGCGACATCAGCATCGACAACGAAAGCAAAGTCTCGTTCAACCGCTTGAAGATCACTGACCTGCATCGCTGCACGTGTCGCCCCCGTTTTGCGCGGCATGGGAATTTCATGCGGCCACAGGGTGAACGCCATCGCGGGGCCCTTCACATCCATGGCCGAGAGCACACGCGGATGAAGCTCGCCAAAAATTCCCAGCACCTTCTTGGGGCCAAGGCATATTTTGCCGTGCCTGCCCGGGTGCCACCACTCACGTGCACCGCGCATAATCTGCGCTTTGGCGGGCGCGCCGAGCTCCTCCAATATCGTTTCTAGATCTGACTTAACGTCAAAAACATCCACCGCGCGTGCATCACCATGCACATCCTTTGGCCCTGTGCGACCGACAAGCAGCCCTGAAATGAGCACATGTTGCTCTTCCGGCTCTCCCCCGTGAAAGGCGGGGCCGACCTCAAACAAGGCGAGGTTTGCATGACCCCGTGCCTGATTGCGCGCAGCGGCCTGCAGCAGACCGGGAAGCAGCGCAGGGCGCATGTGGCTCATATCAGTGCTGATCGGGTTTTCCAGCTTGGTGGCATCCGTCCCGCCCCCGAACAGAGCAGCGGATGCTTGATCAATGAAACTGTAGCTGATGCACTCGTGATAGCCGAGCGCTGCACAAATGCGCCGCGCGATGCTTTCGCGCCGCTGGGCGACGGATAAAATGGGCTCCGCCACACCGCTTGTCAGCCGCGGTAACGGACGCCCCTCTAGCTTGGTGAGGGAGGCGACACGCGCAACCTCCTCAACCAAATCAGCTTCGCCTTGGATATCGGGCCGCCAGCTTGGCACATGGGCCATATTTCCCGCCATGGCAAACCCCAGCGCTTCCAAGGTCGCGTGCTGGGTTTCGGCAGGAATGCGCATCCCAACGAGCGACTGAACCCGGTCCGTATCAAGCGCATAGGCGCGGGCGGTATTTGGGATCGCCCCGGCAATCACCACGTCCGAGGCCTCACCACCGGCGTGATCCAGAATCATCCGCGTTGCGTGTTCCAAACCGATAGGCGTCCAAGCGGGATCAATGCCGCGCTCAAAGCGATACCGCGCGTCCGAGCTGATCTTCAGAGCACGACCGGTATAGGCAGTGCGCACCGGATCAAAATATGCCGCCTCAATAAAAACATTCGTGGTCTCTTCTGTACAGCCTGAGGCACGCCCCCCCATGATACCGCCCATGCTCTCAACACCGTTGGCATCCGAAATGGCGATCATACCCGCCGAAAGCACATATTCCTTTTCATCCAGCCCAACAAACTGCTCACCACCCGTTGCCTTGTGCACGCGCAGTGAATTCCCGTGAATTTTGTCAGCGTCGAAGACGTGCAAGGGGCGGTTGCGATCGTAGGTGAAGAAGTTTGTCACATCGACCAAAAAGGAAATCGGCCGCAGCCCGATGGCGCGCAGCGTGTCTTGCAGCCAATCGGGCGATGGGCCGTTGCGAACCCCCTTGATCATACGCCCGAAAAACACAGGGCACTCCTTCAAAGTGTCGGGATCAATCGACACGGCGATCGGGCAGGGAAAGCCGCCAGGTACCGGCGCTGTGTCCCGCTTCTTCATCTTTCCCAGACCTCTTGCGGCAAGGTCGCGCGCGATGCCGCGCACCCCCAAAGCATCAGGGCGATTGGGTGTGATCGCGATTTCAATGACCGGATCAACCTTTGCCGGATCATTCTCTGCCAACCAGTCCACAAAGCGTTGACCGACTGCACCGCTCGGCAGCTCGATAATGCCGTCATGTTCGTCCGACAATTCAAGCTCGCGTTCGGACGCCATCATTCCAAAGCTCTCGATGCCTCGGATTTTGCCAACGCCGATGGTTGTGTCGATACCGGGGACATAAACTCCCGGTTTGGCGACGACAACAGTAATGCCTTCACGGGCGTTTGGCGCCCCGCAGATGATCTGTTTTACACCGTCGTCTGTGTCCACTTGGCACACACGCAAACGGTCCGCATCGGGATGCTTTTCCGCTGATCGCACGAAGCCCAACGTAAATTCAGACAGCCTTGCGCTGCGATCTTCAACGCTTTCAACCTCGAGCCCCAGGTCGGTCAATGTCTCACATATCTCATCCACCGAAGCGTCGGTCTCTAGGTGATCTTTTAGCCAAGACAGGGTGAATTTCATGACTTGTTCCTTGCGCCTCTTTTCGCGGTTCGGGTTAGCCGCAATTGCGTTTGGGTTCAATGGAACCCGGATGGAGAGCTTGAGATAAGATCAGGCAAAGACACCGCGCCGCGGGCACCCGCATCATGGATATCTAGGCGCACGCCCCATGAGTTGATCTAATTGCCAGCCGATCCAACCATGCGGGATGAAATGGCCGCCAGGATGAACGTCCAGCACGACGCGGCCCCCGTCGCAGGACCAGACATAGCGCTCAAGCGTCAGCCAATGGACCGCTTGCCAAGATCCTTCGCGCTGCGGATTGCCGCAGCCATATATGTCCCGCCAAAGTGCTACGGGATAGGTAACATCCTGCCCAGGGCCCATCGGGAACCTCATGACCGTGTCTTTCAAGCCATGCACGTGGCGTACCTCGTGCGGTGCTTGCCGGCAGCTCTCTGTTTGGCGCAAAGTACCGCCGATCGCCAGCAAAGCGCGCAAACCGTCACCAGCTTCGCAAGCATAGCGCCAAGCCATTGCCGCCCCATAAGAGTAGCCTGAGACAAAGATTTTCTCGCGGTCAATGGGATACCGCCGCGCCACATCCTCAATCACAGCTTGCGCGAAAGGTACATCATATCCATCCGGCCGCCAAAAATTCCAGGTCCGGTCAAGCCCGTTGGGTGCGATCAACAATACACCCCGGCGGCGCGTGTGACCGGAGATCCGCTGATGGTTAACGATGAGATCACCCTGCCTTCCCCAACCATGGAAGTGCAACAGTACGGGAAGGGGTGTGCTTTGGTCCCAATCGTCGGGTTCGCGCAGATGATACGACCTGTCCCCCAAGATGCAGGGTTCACTGCCCCCGCAAGCAAATGACGTGCCCGCCGCAGCTAACAAAAAGAGAACCACCAGCATAGGGCGCAACGAGGACGCCAGGAAAGAGCTTATGCGGGAGCGTGGAGTACACCAGCGCCACATGCGCGCGTATCTACACATCCGCAATTTGTGACATAGCCCACCATAATCGCCCGCCTGTTGACCTGATGAATTGGCGTAGCCCTCAGGACTGCGGGCAAAGCATTTCTCGCCTTTTCCACACATCGCAAATCACCTTCCATGCTTTGCCGCAAACGCGCTACCGTGAAAGGCCACTATGAAGGGTGGGTTGATCAAGACTGGCAAAACCGTAGTGACGCAGCCAACGCAGGTCGCTGTCGAAAAAGGCGCGTAGATCGGGGATACCGTATTTCAGCATCGCAATCCGGTCGATCCCCATGCCAAAGGCAAAACCTTGCCACTGATCGGGATCAATTCCACCAGCGGCCAGCACCTTGGGATGTACCATACCCGACCCCAACACTTCGAGCCAGTCATCGCCCTCGCCAATCCGCAACTGGCCATCAATCCAAGAGCATTGTATGTCCACCTCCGCCGAGGGTTCGGTGAAAGGGAAATGCGACGCACGGAATCGCGTTTTGATGCCGTCGATTTCAAAAAACGCGGCAAAGAATTCTTCCAACACCCATTTCAAGTTCGCCATCGAAATGTCTTTGTCAATCGCCAGCCCCTCGACTTGATGGAACATCGGCGTGTGGGTTTGGTCATAATCCGCGCGATAGACACCACCGGGGCATATAATGCGCAATGGCGCGCCTAACTTCTCCATCGTTCTGATTTGAACAGGAGACGTATGCGTGCGCAGCACATGCGGGGGACGCTCATCATCTGATGCCCGATGCATATAAAAGGTGTCCATCTCTGCACGTGCGGGATGGTGGCCCGGTATATTGAGGGCGTCAAAGTTATACCAATCGGTATCAATCCGCGGTCCCTCGGCAACCGAAAAACCCATATCAGCAAAGATCGCCGTTAACTCTTCTGTCACCTGGCTGACGGGGTGGATCGTCCCGCTGCGCTGCAAACGGCCAGGCAGCGTGACATCCAGCCATTCAGTGCGGAGCCGTTCATCCAACGCTGCATCCGCCAGCGCACTTTTCTTGGCCGCCAGGGCCGAATTGATGTCGTTCTTCAGAGCATTCAACGCAGGACCGGCCACTTGGCGCTCTTCCGGTGTCATCTTTCCCAGTTCGCGCATCTTCAGCGCGACTTCACCCTTTTTTCCAACCGCAGCCAAGCGAATGTCTTCCAGCGCGGCTTCATCGGCAGCTTCGGCGATTTCTTTTAGGTATTTGTGCTTCAGGTCGTACATCACGGCCCCGTCCATGTTTAGTTGGTGTTCTGCTACCAGATGGAGATGTGATTACAAGGCCGGAGGGTTCCGGTTCACTCTTGCCGCGACTTACTCAGGAGCGATCACTATTGATTAATTGGATCCGTTCCGCTGCCATAGTATGTCGTGGTTTGCTGCGGCGTGCTCACATGCGCAGCAACCTGGGAAAGCGACTGCAAAAACATCTGATAAACCTTAAGCGTCTGTTCCGGCGTCAGGTTCTGGTTGGCGGCCAATTCGCAGGCACGGTACATCAGCTCGCGCGCGACCAAAGTGACTTCCGTTCGCCCGCCCAAGGGCACGACATCCCGGGTTTGCGATATATCTGCTGTCTCGCCCAACCGGTCAGAAACGGCGAGCGATGTGCCGCCACCCGAACCCACATCAGGGGATGGCTCCAGGCAGACCTGCGTCTGAACCCCGCGATCTTTGATCAGCGTATTTTGCAAATCGTCTGAATTGCTGTGCAAAATCAGCCCGGGCCGTGGTTCGTAGCTGGAGACGTATTCGCCTGTTGCATTGCATCCCGCCAATGCAACGCCCAAAAGCACCATCCACGCCTTCACGATGTCACTTTCCGCAATTGCTGCTGGCCCATACCTGGTTTTCATTAAACTTTTCTTTGCTCTCTGACGAAATCGCCAAAGCAGAATGCCATGTGCCAGCGGTGGTCACGCAGAGCCGGGCAAACTGGGATTTGTCATTCCCGTATTTACACGTGATGCGCATGTCATTCTGCATCTCTGTGTCACACTGTTCTTTTTTACTGCCGGGGGTGGAATAGCAGATATCGTGATAATCGCAGTCGCGTTTGAAAACGCCTTTGAAATGCTCTGACGCAGGATCGTTGAGCCAATCTGGGATCGAACAGCCATCCGCACGCGCACGCACGCGTTCGCGACGGATATTGCAGGTTGCGTTGCCAACCAATGCATTCTCGAAAACCCATGGCCGCAGATCTTCCACCCTGAGCATTCCAAGGGTGACGTCGCAGTGGTACATATCCAGCCCGACAGTCTGATTGCCAAACGGCGAATAGAACCCAGCGTATGTCGTCTTTCCACTTGGATTACAGCTCTTGTAGAGCGTTTCTATGTCTGTCGCATCTGGCCTCAGGGCGCGATACGCTTTCTCAAACGCGCCTTTACTGAGTTTTTGCAAATCAAAGTGCTTGATGCGCTGGTCGCGCGACCGACGCTTTGCGACGCAGTCCGGCGCGCCACCTATGCGACCGCCCGCAGTTTTAGGATAACATTCGCTCAGGGGTTGGTATTTTGCGGACTCTGAGCTGAGCTCATTGCGCTTTGCGATGTATTCGTTCCAACGCTCATTCGCCTGCGCTGCAGTCGAAGCAATGGCGCATGCGACAGCGCAGATGGTTAATCGACCTAAGTTGAAAGCAGCAGCTCTACGGCTCATGTTGTCACTCCTACGTTTGGATAGAGGCTATCAGTTTTAAGCGAAGGACATAGCGCAGTGGAGTGAGGCACATCGAATAAGAGCGGATCACACTGCACCGAGCGACATTTCAGTGGCACGCAAATAAGGCGCGTCGCGCCGACAACCCGTCGGGGAGGTTGAGAATAGCGACGCGCTATTGCAGATGCGGCTTGATCAACCGCAGTTTCGCCCGGCTCACCGGTATCACGTCGCCATTCTTTAGCAGCAAACGCGGGTTGCCATTTTGGAAGCGTACGCCCGCCATGCAGTCGAAGGAGGCCCAATGCGAACGATGCACACGCAGCCCTTTGCCCTCGGGCACCATAGCTTCTAGCTCCTTGAGCGTCAGGCGCAACATTGTCTGCCCTGCCGTTGTCCAGACAATGCTGTATTGGTTGGCCGCTTCAATCCGCACAACCGCCGCGCGCAGGTGATGCGGCAGCAGACGCATGAGTGGCGATGCAGGATGCTTTGAAAACCAAAAAGCCTTCCGAGCCGTCAGGTCAAGCCGCACACTCGGCAGTGCAAAAGCTTGATAGAGCGCCAGCCCCAATGCTGCACTGATGGTGATCATTGCGACGATGATCGCGGTGCGCCAAAGGGAACCGGGCAGCGTGACCATGCCGCTGGTCAACCACTCAAGCACAAGCGCATTTCCAACAGCGAGAGGAACATAGGTCGCAACATGAACAAAGAACACCGGCCAGCCTCGATCATAGGCCCACAACAAAACCCGCGCGATCGCCGCATAGCTGACCAATAAGAACAGTCCGAGATTGACATAGGAGAACAGCAATCGCGTCTGCAACGTCATGTCGCTTAACAAAAGGCCGGGATTGAAAACCGCGACGAAGGTGGCGATCCCAGCAGACATCAAAAGGCATAGTGGGCTAAAAATATAGCGACGCACCAACGGCTCTAAACGGGACACGTGAAGTTGCGACTGAGCACTCAACATGCGTTGCTACATAAACCGGTTCCGATCAGATCAAAACCTCTGCCTGTCCCAGACTTGACCTGGGACCTCCCAGGACACCACGGAAGAAAACCGTCGAAAACGACGGCGCGCGACACCTATAATGTTTCAAGAGTTCGTTGAGACATGAGGAACACCGATATCCCGAGAGCGACAAAGGCGCGGCAGGGTATCGGTGTTTCAGTCTTTTCTCGAAGCGCTTCAGGCTGTTCAGAATGATTTCACCTGCGGGGATACATCCGCTGCGCGTGCGAAAAAAGCCGCCCAGGAGAACGGCTTTTGTTAAATCTCTGATACTGCACTACTGCAGTTTACGCGGCGAGCGCGTCCTGTGCCGTTTTGACGATTGCGCCAAAAGCATCGGGCTCGTTCACGGCAAGGTCCGCAAGTACTTTGCGGTCGACTTCGATCCCCGCAAGGGTCAAACCATTGATAAAACGGCTGTACGTCAGCGCCTCATCATGGCTGCGCACGGCCGCGTTGATCCGCTGGATCCAAAGTGCGCGGAAATTGCGTTTGCGGTTTTTCCGATCGCGCGTTGCGTATTGATTTGCTTTGTCGACAGCTTGCGTCGCGACTTTGAAAACGTTCTTGCGCCGACCATAGTAGCCTTTTGCCGCTTTAACGATCTTTTTATGGCGGGCGTGGGCGACAGTGCCCCCTTTTACACGAGACATCTCAGCTCTCCTTTTTCAGCGATCGTAGGGCATGAAGCCCTTGATGATACGGGCGTCGGGCTCTGACAATGTGGTTGTGCCACGCGCATTGCGGATAAATTTGTTGCTCCGCTTAATCATCCCGTGACGTTTGCCAGCTTGAGCGCTGATCACTTTCCCAGTGGCTGAGATTTTGAAGCGCTTCTTTGCGCTCGATTTGGTTTTCATTTTGGGCATTTCCGTCTCCTAAGTAGATCGGTTTACGCGCAGCTCGGCATGCCGCTCGGCCGGATACGCTTTCGCAGGATCAGCGATATAGGGGGAATAGCGATGCTTGGCAAGGGCGTTGCCTTTTAATTCAAGATCCGCGCGATCACGGTCAGCATCACCTCAGGCAGTTCGGCGAAAGTGTAGCCTTCGGGCTTTGATATCGACGCGTAGACAACAAGTAAAACCGCGCTGAGCAACATGGAGCCGCCGACGTAGGGTCTGCGCAAATCGGTCAATGCCGACACAATGGCGGGCACTGCGAACATACCGGTAATGATTCCTATCGTCAGCAGTGTATCCGGATTCATCGCAGCGTTCCGACAGTTAAGATCACACTCATTCGGGGTCTGACGCAAAAATGAGGCGTTCATCACAGGGCGCGACGCGCAGGATATTCGTTGTCCCCGGCACATTAAAGGGCACGCCAGCGGTGACAACGATGTGATCATCGGCCCCGGCAAACCCCCTATCCCGTGCTGCCTGCACGGCTGAAACAACGGCCAGCTTGAACCGGTCAAATTCACTTGTCAGGACACAGTTTGTTCCCCAGCTCAACGCCAAGCGGCGGGCGGTTCCAATCAAAGGCGTCAAAGCGATGATGGGCACGCGCGGGCGTTCTCTGGCGGTCAAAAGCGCTGTTGTCCCCGAATGCGTAAAGCAACAGATCGCCCTGATATTTGTCGTCTCTGCGATTTCGCGCGCCGCAGCGACGATACCGTCAGCCACGGTCATTCTGTCAGCCCGGCGCGATGCCTCAATGATCTGCGTGTAGGTTGGATCGCGCTCGACCTCTGTGGCGACCTTGTCCATCGTGCGCACTGCCTCAACCGGGTAGGCCCCCGCGGCCGATTCCGCGCTGAGCATAACTGCGTCGGCACCTTCGTAAATCGCGGTAGCAACGTCGCTGACCTCTGCTCGGGTGGGCATCGGGCTTTCAATCATGCTTTCAAGCATCTGCGTGGCGACAATCACTGGTTTGCCCGCCGTCCGACAACTGCGCACCAGCCGTTTCTGTATCGGGGGAACATTTTGAACGGGTAGCTCAACGCCCAGATCGCCGCGCGCCACCATAACGCCGTCACTGACCTGTAGGATTGCGTCAAACCGATCAACAGCCGCAGGCTTTTCGATTTTGGATAGGATCGCGGCCCGTCCTGCAGCAAGCCGGCGCGCTTCTTCCACATCCTCTGGCCGCTGGACAAAGCTGAGGGCCAACCAGTCAACACCCAAATCGCAGACAAAATGCAGATCGGCGCGGTCCTTGTCAGACAGCGCTGCCAGCGGAAGCACGACATCGGGAACATTCACGCCTTTGCGGTTTGAAATTGTTCCGCCCGCGATCACCTGGCAATCGGCGTGATCGTTACTGCAGTCCACAACGCTCAATCTGATTTTGCCATCATTCACCAGGAGCGTCGCGCCCGGCTCTAAAGCGGCAAAAATCTCGGGATGGGGCAAACAAACTCTGCTGGCACTTCCCGGTGCAGGGTCAAGATCAAGGCGAAAATGCGCGCCTTCACTCAGATGCTCGCGATCGTTTTGAAATGTCCCCACCCGCAGCTTTGGGCCTTGTAGGTCCGCAAGAATACCGATGGTGCTGCCTGTGTTTTTCTCTACCTCGCGGATAATTGCGTGCCGTGCTTCTATCTCTGCGTGGCTGCCGTGGCTCATGTTCAGCCGAAAGACATCCGCGCCCTCGGCATGCAGTGTTTCAATCATCTCATAAGTGCTGGAAGCAGGGCCAAGCGTAGCCACCACTTTCACATTTCGCAGACGTCTCATCGGCTCGTACCTCATTGGCGTTAAGGACGGATAACACGCAAGATGCGGTGGCACCACCGATCCTCTCATCTCGAAGACATGTTTCATCACATCAGGTGACGATGTGGTTTGAAGCTGCTGTATTCCCTCGCTTCTATTGTGCTACGAAACGAACTACATAAAGCGATTTATCAGATGCAGGAGAGGAGAAATCCGTGCCGACCCAACAAGAGATCGAATTGCAGGCTGCTGCGTTTCGCCGTCTGCAAAAGCACTTGATGGAGGACCGTGTTGATGTCCAAAACATTGATTTGATGAACCTCGCAGGCTTTTGTCGCAACTGTTTGTCGCGGTGGTATCAAGAGGCGGCGCAGGATCGTGGGCTTGAGATGGGCAAAGACGAAGCGCGAGAGATTTTCTATGGAATGACGATGGACGCGTGGAAAGCCAACTATCAGACTGAAGCTAGCGTTGCTCAAAAGGATGCTTTCGCGACGTCATTTGCAGAAAACGTCGGCAAAGATTAGGGCCTGGACCCGATGACGCCACATCGCCAGTTCTTCCTTTCTCGCTGAAAATGGCCGTCTGATCAGGATGAGTGGGTCTGTTTCAACCAAATGCATCGCATGTCAGGGACAAAAACAGGCGAGCCGACAGGGCTGATATGTACTGACCGCAGAAAGCGGTTGGGGTTAAAGGCGCGCCATTTGCTCACTGCCCTACTCTCGTGTTGAACACCATGGGTGATAGGGAACGTAGTGTATCAGATTTAAGGTAGAAAGCTCTTAGCGCTCCATTTGCCCTGGAACGGCCAAAGCGCACATCAACCGCACTCGGGTGTTTACCCGCGGGCCTCATCTAAATCGCCGCCTTTCGCATCTCATCAAGATAGATTTCACGCAGCCTTGGCGCCACGTGGCCTGGCGTACCATCACCCAGGGCAACCCCGTCGATCTCGACAACGGGCATGACAAACGCGCTTGCAGAGGTGGTAAATGCCTCATCCGCGTTTTTTGCTTCCTCGATGGTAAAACTGCGCTCTTCGACTTCCATCTGTGCCTCTTGTGCAAACCTCAACACCGCAGCTCGCGTGATGCCGTGTAGGATTTCATTGCTAAGCGCCCGAGTAATGATCCGGTTTCCTTTCACAATGTAGGCATTATTCGAAGTGCCCTCGGTGACAAAGCCGTCTTGCACCATCCACGCGTCATCGCAGCCGGCTTTCTTCGCCATCATCTTGCCCATGGATGGATAAAGCAGCTGTACTGTTTTTATATCGCGCCGCCCCCAACGGATGTCATCGATCGAGATGACCCTGGCACCGCTTTGCGCAGCCGGGCTGTTTGCAAGACCGGGCTTGTGTTGCGTGAACATGATGAGTGTTGGCTCGGTACTCTCAGGATCTGGAAACGCGAAATCGCGATCCCCGTCAGACCCGCGCGTCACTTGCAAGTACACGAGCCCTTCGTCGATGTCGTTTAGTTCAATCAACTTCCGATGTGCTTCCAGCAGCTCCTCATTGCTGATGGGATTTTTCATCTCAAGCTCGCGTAAAGAACGCGCGAGCCGCGTGACATGACCCTGAAAATCAATCAGCTTTCCATCCAAGACCGACGTCACCTCATACACGCCATCCGCCATGAGAAAGCCGCGATCAAAAATCGAAATTTTAGCCTCATTCTCCGGCAAATACGCGCCGTTAACGTAGACTGTTCGCATCGTCATCCCCATAATTCTGCGGTCGGTGGATGAACCCCCTCCGCATCATAGTGTAAAGCATGGTCTCGGTCTTCGCCTAGCAATAGAGGGCCGTCCAGATCAACTATCTTTACTTCTTGCGCAACAAGTGTCGCAGGTGCCATCGCTAAAGACGAACCGACCATGCACCCGACCATCACGGCATAGCCTTGAGCGCGCGCTGCCGCTCGCAGACGCAAAGCCTCTGTAAGACCGCCTGTCTTATCAATCTTGATGTTGACCACGTCGTATTTGCCCTTCAGCGCGGGAAGGCTAGCGCAATCATGTGCGCTCTCATCGGCACAGACAGGCACCGGGCGAGCCAACCCCAACAGCGCCTCATCTGCCCCGGCAGGCATCGGTTGCTCCACCATCGCAACGCCGAGACGCAACAAATGCGGCGCGAGATCAGCATAGATCTCGGCCGACCAGCCTTCGTTCGCATCGATGACAATAGTTGATTTGGGGGCGCCAGCACGCACTGCCTCAAGCCGGGGCATGTCATCAGGCGTGCCCAACTTTATCTTCAATAACGGACGATGAGCTTCTGCAGCCGCCTGGGCGCGCATGACTTCAGGCGCAGCCAAGGACAGCGTATACGCCGTTATCTGAGGCTTGGGCTCAGGTAGGTCAGCCAGTTCCCAAACCCTTTTGCCGTGTTGCTTTGCCGACAGGTCCCATAGGGCGCAATCAACTGCATTGCGTGCGGCACCGGCAGGCAACAGATCATAAAGACCCTCCCGCGTGAGTGTTTCGGGAAGGCTTTCAATCTGCGCCGTCACACTTTTCAGCGTTTCATTGTACCGCGCGTAGGGAACGCATTCTGCCCGTCCCGTGAAACGACCTTCGCTGATTTCGACCGTCAGAACATCTGCTTCGCTTCGCGATCCCCTGGCAATTGTGAAAACCTGCGCCAGCGGAAATGCGTGATGTGTCACCTTGATGCGCATTTCGCTCTTATCACTCTCTTTTATTTGTCACCCTGAAATCGTGCTCACTTGGTCACTCACCAAAGCAGTCAAAGGTTTGCTAAAGCCTGCGCCAAGCGATCAGCACCGTGCCGGAAAGGATCAACCGTGGGCAAGCCCATGTCCGCCTCCACCTGCGCGAGGTACTGCGCGGCCTCCTCCTCAGTCAAATTCTGCGTGTTGACAGAGATGCCGACAACTTTGCAATTCGGATTGGCAACCCGCGCCAAATACAGCGCCATATCACCGACCGCATTCATGCTCGGCAGCGTGTATTCCGGCAAACCGCGCATGTGCGCACGCGTCGGTTCATGGCAAATGATCAATGCATCGGGTTGACCACCGTGAATGAGTGCAAGTGTGACCCCAGAATAAGAGACATGAAACAAGCTGCCCTGGCCTTCGATAATGTCCCAATGATCCGCGTCATTATCCGGCGTCAGATATTCAACTGCGCCTGCCATGAAATCCGCGATGACCGCGTCCAATGGCACACCGGCCCCCGTAATGAGAATGCCAGTTTGCCCGGTTGCCCGAAAGGTACTTTTCATGCCCTGAGCGCGCATCGCCTCATCCAGAGCGAGGGCAGTATACATCTTCCCAACTGAACAATCTGTGCCAACGGCCAATACCCGCTTGCCGCTCCGCTTTTTCCCGTCGGCGATCGGATATTGCACGTTTGGGACGCGGACATCATGCAGCGTGCACCCATTGACCTGAGAGGCGGCAACCAAATCGTTTTCATCCGCCAGTAGGTTGTGCAGCCCAGAGGCAAGATCGTAGCCCATCGTCAAGGCTTCGATGAGCACTTTCTTCCAAGCCTCTGAAATGACACCGCCACGGTTGGCGACGCCGATCACGAGCGTTTTGGCGCCGGCCGCTTTCGCTTGTGCCAAGGTCATATCCGTAAGACCAACATCAGCTTGACAGCCGGCCATGCGGTATTGCCCAACAGCGTTCTCAGGCCGCCAATCCTTTATGCCCTGTGCAACTTTAGCTGCAAGTTGATCAGGCGCGTCCCCCAAAAAAAGCAGATAGGGTGTTTCAATCATGGGAAGCCTCCGTTTGCATTGGCCTGCAGAACGATGACGGATCTGAAGCTCAAATTGGTATTATAATCACAGCATAAATGCGATTATACGCAAAATGACCCTAAAAATAGGTCTAAATACGCAAATTCTTTGCGCCAACAACTCCTGTATTCTGTAGCTGCAAAATCCGACTTGCGTAAGCTCACGCCGTTTATTAGGTCAACCGCGTATCGCTTTGACATAATCTTTCGCGCAAGGACCTCTGCCATGTCATTCCGTATTCAGCCTGTCGCCCCGGCACGGCCCAATCGTTGCCAACTTTTCGGCCCAGGCTCTCGCCCAGCGATCTTTGAAAAGATGGCGGGCTCCGCGGCAGATGTGATCAACCTGGATTTGGAAGATTCTGTAGCACCCTCTGATAAGGACGTGGCGCGTGAGAATGTCATCCAGGCGATATCGGAAATAGACTGGGGCAAAAAAACGCTGTCTGTTCGGATCAACAGCTTGGACAGCCCCTATTGGTATCGTGACATTGTCGATCTGCTTGAGCGCGCCAGCGCGCGTTTGGATCAGATCATGATCCCAAAGGTTGGCAATGCGGCTGATGTCTATGCTGTCGACGCGCTTGTCACGGCGGTTGAAGCTGCGCGAGGGCGCGAGAAACCCGTCGGATTTGAGGTTATTATCGAATCTGCTGCTGGCATCACGCACGTCGAAGAAATCGCAGCGTCATCGCCTAGGCTACAAGCGATGAGTTTAGGCGCAGCTGATTTCGCAGCGTCTATGGGGATGCAAACGACGGGTATCGGTGGCACTCAGGCGGGCTATTACATGTACCATGAGGGCGCAAATTACTGGTCTGATCCTTGGCACTGGGCGCAATCAGCGATTGTTGCAGCGTGTCGCACACACGGTGTGTTACCCGTGGATGGCCCTTTCGGTGACTTTTCGGATGAAGAGGGTTTTCGGGCGCAGGCGCGTCGGTCGGCGACATTGGGGATGGTCGGCAAATGGGCGATCCATCCTAAGCAGGTCGCACTGTCAAACGAGATTTTCACACCCTCTGATGAAGCTGTGACTGAGGCGCGCGAAATTCTGGCGGCCATGGAGACGGCAAAGGCAAACGGAGAGGGGGCGACGGTCTACAAGGGGCGGTTGGTGGACATCGCCAGCATCAAACAGGCCGAGGTGATTGTCCGACAGTCCGAGATGATCGCCGGTTAGGCCACAGACCCTTCAAGCATATCGTTTCGGATGTTTTGGTCCTCCCGATTGGCGGCGTGTGAAAGAAGCCGCGAAAAGATCACTGGTGTTTAACAACAGAAAACACGTGATCCGGCACGTTGGCTCAGCCCTGCGTTGCAAAGCATCCCGGCGCTCGCCATATATTGTACGTCGAAGCGGAGCCTAAAATGACCCACTATCTCGATTTCGAAAAACCGCTGGCAGAGATTGAAGGCAAGGCGGAAGAACTGCGCGCGCTTGGACGGACGAGCGAAGACATGGACGTCACACAGGAGGCAGCCGCGCTTGACGCAAAGGCAGAAGCTTTGCTGGAGGATCTTTACAAGTCACTCAGCGCATGGCGGAAATGCCAAGTGGCGCGGCACCCCGAACGCCCGCATTGCCGCGACTATGTGGAAACGCTTTTCACAGAATATACGCCTTTAGCTGGTGATCGTAACTTCGCTGATGATCTGGCTGTCATGGGTGGTTTGGCGCGATTTAACGATCAGCCGGTGGTGGTGATTGGTCATGAGAAGGGTCACGATACCAAATCGCGTATCGAGCATAACTTCGGCATGGCACGGCCCGAAGGATATCGCAAAGCCGTCAGATTGATGCATCTTGCGGGTCGCTTCGGCCTGCCTGTGATCACGCTTGTCGACACGCCTGGCGCATACCCAGGAAAGGGAGCGGAAGAGCGCGGACAATCCGAAGCTATCGCCCGCTCAACAGAAGCCTGTCTGCAGATCGGCGTCCCCTTGGTGAGCGTCATCATCGGTGAAGGCGGGTCGGGTGGCGCCGTTGCTTTCGCAACTGCGAACCGCGTCGCCATGCTTGAACATTCAGTGTATTCGGTGATCACGCCTGAGGGGTGTGCGTCCATTTTGTGGAAAGACGCAGAGAAAATGCGCGAAGCCGCCGAAGCAATGCGGCTCACCGCGGAAGATTTGCGAAAGCTTGGGGTGATCGACCGCATCATATCGGAACCCAGAGGCGGGGCACATCGAAACCCGAAGGAAACCATCGCCTCGGTCGGGCGTGCGATCCGTGCGATGTTGGACGAAATCAACGGTCTAGATGCGGCGGCGTTGATTGCCGATAGACGACGGAAATATCTGGAGATGGGGCGCAAAGGTCTCGCTGCTTAGCAGGTTGATCGGTTGCTTCGATGGGGCATTGCCGTGTTTCTGGTCTGCTAAACACCTCTTGCGTTGCCTATGAGCAAGTATTAGGTCAGGGTTCTTCGCGCTCAAAACCCGATACCCATCCAAAGAATAAATCCCACATCAGCTTATCCCGCCAACATCCGCAGCCCTTGTGTGACATCGGATCGCACGGCAAGGCGCAGGCCGGGTTCATCCCCTGCGCGTAGCGCCGCAATGATCAGCCTGTGAAACTGAGGCGGCTCGGTTCGACGCAATCTTCCATAAAGTGCGCGCATAATCGGTCCCATTTGCAACCAAACCGTTTCCGTCATTGCCAGCATTGCCGGTGCCTGCGCGCGCAGATATAGCGTGCGGTGGAACTCAAGATTTGTTCGAATGTAGCCCACCGCATCGCGCTGAGCGACCGCTTCAGCGATAGCGCCATTGATCGCCTGCATGCGCTCAATCAACGCCATGTGCGCACGGGGCAACGCACGACTGGCAAGCTCCACCTCGATAAGCGCCCGCAACGCAGCAAGCTCTTCGATCCGCTCATTGCTGATCTCTGGTGTGGAAACCCGCCCTGATGATGACATCGTCAACGCGCCCTCAGCCACTAAGCGGCGCACTGCCTCTCGAGCAGGGGTCATAGAGACACCGTACTCTTGACCCAGCCCGCGCAACGTTAAAGCTTGTCCCGGCGCCAAGTTTCCATGCATGATCCGGCTGCGCAAATGGCGGTACACGCGATCATGTGCAACGAGCGTGGCCTCTGAAGGGCGTGCGGTAATGGTCATTCCGCTTTGTGATCACAAAACACGCTCCGGTCAACAGCAGAGCGAAATGATATTGCGCAATTTCCGCTACGGCACCTTCGAAGGCGGCGGGGTTGGCATCCAAAACGCGACCGGCAAACGCGGCCTACGCGCGCTCAAACCGGTATCGATGCAAGGTCGCCCCATGCTCTCTAAGCCATGTGCGCTCACTGTGATAAGGCCCATAGAGTTGTTCAACCTTTGACCAAAAGGCCGATGAATGGTTCATCTCTGACAAATGCGCAACTTCATGCGCCGCAACATACGCCATGACCTCGGGCGGTGCCATAATGAGGCGCCAAGAGAACATCAACGCGCCGGAACTTGAGCAGGACCCCCAGCGCGAGCGCGTATCGCGCAAGGTCAAACGCGTGTAGCTTTTCCCAAGTTGAGAAGCATAGTCATCGCTCGCTTTCGCCAATCGATCACGCGCCAAATGTTTAAGATAAGCCTGCACCCGCGCCGCGACATCTTCTTCTGCTCCAGGTACCACAATTTCCGCACCTCGCACGGAAATCTGCTTTCCCTGCCCCGCCACGATCCGCATGGATTGCCCTAGGACCGGTACCTGTGTACCGCATTGCACAAAAACGTCAGGATTGCGCGCAGCAAGGTGTTTTTTGATCCAATCAACTTTGCTGTGCGCGAAGCTCCGCGCCTGACACTGGGATAGGTGCGGTGGGAGTGTCAAAGTAACGCGGCCATCAAGCTGCGAAATGCGCAAAGAAATGCGCTTCGCGCGTCCAGAGCGACGTGAAAACACCGGGATGGGTGGATCACCTGGTATGAAAAACTCGGCCACGTTTATTCCTCTTGTTAAACCTTGGTCAAAGGCTTTGACACCGCCACGTGCCTGTGACATGTGCGCTGGATTACCCGCATGGAAGAGGTATTTATGCCAAAAGAAGAATGGGGAACCAAGCGTCTTTGCCCTACCACGGGCAAGCGTTTCTATGATCTGAACAAAGATCCCATCGTTAGCCCCTACACGGGGGAAGTGTTGGAAGTTGACGCCTCTAAATCTCGTATGATCGCAGCGGACGCAGAGGATGCCGAAACGGTCAAAGCGAAGGAGAATGAGAATGACGAGGATGTAATCCTCGACGATGACGACGTGGATGTAGAGCTAGATGATGATCTGCTGGATGACGATGACGACGACAGTGACACCGTTCCGCTTGACGATCTTGCCGATGTCGCCTCTGACGAGGATGAGAGTTAGGCCCGATATTTCGTGACAGATTTTATCCTTGATCCTCGTTTTGCTAGGTCCTAAGCAAAGAGTAATAGACCATGTAAGATATGGGGCATTAGCTCAGCTGGGAGAGCGCCTGCATGGCATGCAGGAGGTCAGCGGTTCGATCCCGCTATGCTCCACCATACCGGTATTTTCAAAAATCATTCTTCAAGCATTTGAAAACGGTGGTTAAATTGGCGGTTTGTACGCCTTGTTTTGGACAATGGGAAACAGCGTTCGGAAACACCAATTTCAGCAGTAATTTCCGCATCTTGAGTGACCCGCTTTCCCGTAGTTTCCAAGGGTTTGAGAGGAATGCCATGGCCGGTTCGTGAACATCCAAAAAAGTCCCCCGAGATGTGGACGCTTTGTCGATCTGATCGACCAAAATCAACTTCTCCCGCTCCGCTGTTTCGATGCGTTTTCCATAGGCGGCGGTCACCCCGGCACGTTTACGCGCCAAAGCACGGATTTCCGCGAGGGATTTGTCGTTGTCCCCGCCTGCCATCGCCTCATCAACCAGCGTTTGCATCGCCGCAATCTTGCGCGCGCGATCCTAATCATGTCTGATCAGATCACGCACATATTCACTGGCGTTGTCATACCGCCCTGATTTTGTTTGCTCTTCCACCCAATCCCGCATTTGACCGGGGAGCGAGACGTTCATGCTGGCCATTTGTGGTCCTCATTCTTTTAGTATGTCACAAAATGACAGATTATGCCATGATTTTTGATCCGAAAGACAAACCCACAAGGCCCAGTTCTACACCGCGCTGGTTGCGGCGGCGGAGTTGGAGGGGACCTATTTTGACGACTTCCTGCAAATGCCGTTTGAGACACCGTGGAACCTGGCCACAGGCTATCGGAGAAACCTGGAACGCGGGGATTATTCCGCAATCCGGGCGCAGGTTTTGTACGATTGGATGATGGATCACCATTTCGCAACCGCGCGTGAGACAGGTGGCCTGAGGAATGTGAACAGGTGAGTTAGGTGGATTTTCCGCTCCTTGTCCGGCGGCGTGCTGGAACGAAGGAGTAAAGATGGCAAGACGACCAAGACGGAACCAGAGCCCTGCATTCAAGGCGAAAGTCGCGTTGGCGGTGTTGAAGGGCAGCAAGACGATGAGCGATCTGGCGACGCAGTTCACGTATCGCTCATTGCCCTGCGCCGGGTAGTGCTAAAACTGGCCTTCACAGACCACATCGCCTACCGCCGAAATGAAGGGCCTAGAACACCCAAAACCGCTAGTTTATTCAAGGCCTTAACGGGTGATTACAACAACAACATCTTTTGTGGTGCGGGTGAAGGGACTCGAACCCCCACGCCAAAGGCGCCAGAACCTAAATCTGGTGCGTCTACCAATTCCGCCACACCCGCACCGTCCGTAGACCCGCTAGGCACTAGCAAACACGAAAAAGATAAGCGAGGCAAAAAGTGACACAGCCCCGCATCGAGAAAGAAACCAACGCCTGGATGTCGCCACATTCGCCGCAGTTCATCAAACCTGCGCCGCGCGCAGCATACACCCTCACTTGCGTTCACCCTTCGTTAACGTCAGCGAAGCAGCCAGCACATAGAGGTTTCTACACAACTGAAAACCGCGAGCATCTAGCTGTAAACCCGGTAAATCTTACTCAAACCGACCCAGCGCTGCTGAGTGGGGCGGCTCAACAGAAGCCGTTAGGCGGAACGGTGATGGGGAACGGAAGGTATCAGATTTACGGCCAGATGCTTTAGGGGTGCCGAGTTGACGTAAGACGTTTCAGGCCCTCTCACGCGAGAGGACCCTTCGCCATACCGATAAACCAGTCCGATTTTCGCGGCTCATACCCAACGATCCTCTCGCGACCAATCTGGCCAAGATTCCAAAATGCATAATTTATAGTCAGCGCGATGATAAATCAGGCGCCATAGGCCTTATCGCATCGCGGAGGACACAGGGGTGCTGCCGTCAGGTGGATTCCCTGAAGCGAAGGTGAAATCACCAAAAAAATTTAAAAACTGGAGGGGCATCTTCGGATGAAAAAGGTGGAAGCAATCATCAAGCCATTCAAGCTTGATGAGGTGAAAGAAGCGCTGCAAGAGGTCGGCGTGCAAGGCTTGTCAGTCATAGAGGTCAAGGGCTTTGGGCGGCAGAAAGGCCATACAGAACTCTATCGCGGGGCCGAATATGTGGTCGATTTTCTCCCGAAAGTGAAGGTCGAAATCGTTCTAGACGATGATCAAGTCGACGCAGCCATTGATGCAATCGTAACCGCTGCAAAAACCGAAAAAATTGGGGACGGAAAAATATTCGTCTCTCCTGTTGAACAGACAATTCGCATCCGCACCGGAGAAACCGGTTCAGACGCATTGTAGTATCCCTACCAACGCAAGAAAAGGAACGCTTCTCATGAGCACCAGTGATTTTCTCAAGAAGATCAAAGATGAAGACGTAGAATACGTTGACATCCGTTTTACAGATCCACGCGGCAAACTTCAGCATGTGACGGTTTGCTCGGACCAGGTGGATGAAGACTTTCTTGACGAGGGTTTCATGTTCGACGGCTCTTCAATCGCGGGTTGGAAGAGCATTGAAGCCTCAGACATGAAATTGATGCCCGATACTGAGAGCGCTTATATTGATCCGTTCTATGCTGAGAAAACTCTCTGCGTGCATTGTTCCATCGTTGAGCCTGATACGGGCGAAGCTTACGAGCGCGATCCGAGATCAACGGCAGAAAAAGCAGAAGCGTATCTAAAGAGCTCTGGGATCGGCGACGTCGCTTACTTTGGACCGGAAGCGGAGTTTTTCTTATTCGACGACGTGCGGTTTTCGACGTCCATTAACAAAGTATCATACGAGGTGGACGCGACAGACGCGTCTTGGAACACAGACACCGAATATGAAATGGGTAACATGGGTCATCGCCCCGGCGTGAAAGGAGGGTACTTTCCCGTCAATCCAACGGATGAGGCGCAAGACCTCAGATCAGAAATGCTATCGACCATGAAACGGCTCGGCATGAAGGTAGACAAACACCATCATGAGGTCGCGTCATGCCAGCACGAGTTGGGTCTAATTTTTAGCAGTTTGACCAAGCAAGGTGATGAACTCCAAAAGTACAAATATGTCATCCACAACGTGGCCCATGCCTACGGAAAATCTGCCACTTTCATGCCAAAGCCCATTGCGGGTGACAATGGCACCGGGATGCATTGCAACATGTCGATTTGGAAAGACGGAAAACCACTCTTTGCAGGTGACAAATACGCAGATTTGAGCCAAGAGGCGCTGTACTACATCGGCGGCATTCTGAAACACGCAAAGGCATTGAATGCCTTCACCAACCCTTCCACCAACTCTTACAAGCGTTTGATACCCGGTTTTGAAGCGCCGGTGTTGCGGGCTTACTCTGCACGCAACCGGTCGGGCTGCGTGCGCATCCCGTGGACTGAAAGCCCCAAGGCAAAACGTGTTGAGGCGCGTTTCCCCGACCCCTCCGCAAATCCTTACCTGTGTTTCGCTGCCCTGCTGATGGCGGGTCTAGACGGCATCAAGAACAAAATTGATCCGGGCGAAGCGATGGATAAAAACCTGTACGACCTGCCCGCCGAAGAGTTGGCTGGCATCCCAACCGTTTGCGGCAGCCTGAGAGAAGCGATTGGGGAATTGCAAGCAGACATGGACTTCCTTCTCGAAGGGGATGTTTTCACCAAAGACCAGATCGACGGCTATATCGAGTTGAAGATGGAAGAAATCGAAGCGTATGAGCACACGCCTCACCCGATGGAATTCCAAATGTATTATAGCTGCTAATTGAGACACTGTTACGCGAAGGCGCCTTTCGGGGCGCCTTTTGCATGTTCGCAAACGCATAAAATGTCACAGTTCTGGTCGATGGCGTGAAGTAAAGCCAGCAAAGGTTGATCCAGGCGAATACGCCGTTAGCGTAGAAGCAGCATTAGAAAGGTGTTTCATGCGTGCTCTGAGAAACAGACTGATCTTTGTTGGGCTGTCAATGATATGCGCAAGCGCAGTGGCGGCAGCACCCTGTGGCAACACAGCGGACGGCTTTGGCGCATGGAAAACCGCTTTTTCGGCTGAAGCGAAATCCGCAGGGGTCGGTTCAGCGGGTTTGCGTGCTTTGGCCAACGCGCGATATGCCACCGGCACCATCCGCGCCGACAGAAATCAAAGATCTTTTCGGTATACGCTCGACAAATTTATGCAAGTGCGCGGTGCTGCAACGATCGTCGCGCAGGGTCGCAAACGGAAGGCGCGCAATCTTGCCTTTTATCAGTCACTGGAGCAGCAATACGGTGTGCCAGCCGGTGTCATCATCGCGATACACGGGATGGAGACTGGATTTGGTGGCTTTATGGGGGATTCTCCCATCGTTTCCGCCATCACCACACTCGCTTATGATTGCCGGCGGTCTGACTTTTTCATCCCCCACGCCATCGGGGCATTGAAGCTCGTCGATCAAGGCGCGATCACAGGTGAGACACGGGGCGCAAAACACGGTGAGCTTGGCCACACGCAATTTCTCCCCGGCAACGCACTGACCTACGGCGTGGACGGGAATGGCGACCGCCGCGTTGATTTTTACAATGAAGCCGACGCTCTTACCTCCACCGCCCATTTCTTGCGTAAGAAAGGGTGGAGACCTGGCAGAGGATATCAGGAGGGGCAGCGGAACTTTCGGGTCATCAAACAGTGGAACGCGGCGACAGTGTATCAACAGGCGATTGCACTCATGGCGGCGCAGATCGACGCGTGAGATAACGTTGCCAAGCTGCGTCGAGCTTGCATTCACATTTCAGAACAAATAAGCGCAATTAGGGGTTGGGGTCCTGCCGTCCGCACTTGGTGAAACTCCCCTTTGTGATTGAACGTTCATGCTCGCAGTTTGACTGGCAACGCGGACACCCTCGGCAATGCGAGGAAGAGAGTTTGACATGACGAAATCCTCACCACTCACACGCGATACACTAAAAATTCATGCAAAAAGGCTGCGTAGCAACCTCGCGGCGAGAGGACATGCGCTTACGCATGCGCAGGCACTTGAGATGATCGCCTATCAATGGGGCGTACGCGATTGGAACACGCTGTCGGCGCAAGCAAAATCGGCACAGATCGGTTGGTCGCCTGGCCAAAGAGTGTCAGGAGAGTACCTCGGTCGGCCCTTCAGGGGCGTTGTAAAGACGGCGAGCAAGGCGGCGCGGGGATATTGGCGTATCACCGTTCGGTTTGACCAAGAGGTTGACGTTGTCACCTCAAGCCTTTTCAGCGCTTTTCGCAAACACGTCAGCGCAACATTGAATGCCAAAGGGAGCTCACCGCTGAAAACATCCGATGGACGCGCCCATATGGTGCTACATCCCTGGTAAGATCAGAGCTGCGCGTTTTCGTTAACGCGCGGCTCGTTTAACGTAACCCAAGTGTGGATCGAAAAGGCGACCGCCCCTGATATCGGCAGTCTGAAAATGCACTGTCGCTCTGACCGAAGGTAGGGCATAGGCGCATTCTCGATCTTGAGACCGGGTTGGTAAAGGTCCGCATCCGCATATTCTAACCTGTTAAAGCGCCACAGGGGGCGCCCCACCCTCACGCCATCGAACAATCGCTGCACGCGGCGCGCCATCTGCGCGTCATAGGCAGTGACCGGCTGATGGATGTCGCTCAACGGTTTGCCCGCCTTGTCAGGCAATCGCCAGCTTGCTGGGAAACAGACGACACCTGCGATAAGTACATGCTCTTCCCCCCGTTTCTCCAGCAAACATAGATCTTCTTGAACGAGATGGCCCAGGGTCCACAACGGGGCGTCGCGGCAAAGCGGCACGGCGCGACCGTCGGGGCAGATCACGTGATCCGGGCGGATCAAAAAGCCAAGGCGTGGCAGTTGCATGATTGCCGCCTCAAGCAGCTCGCGTTGAACCGGCAACGTCTGCGGTGGCGTATAGAGCACGTCTGGACCATGCGCCGCGATGAGATCGACGCGATACTCCATCTGAGGTTCATAAACGTCGTCTACGCGCAGCCAATCATCGGGCGCGCAAGGCGCCGCCCCTGGAAGGCGGGGCGCGTGACACATCTCAGCGGGGACGCGTTGCTGCAATATCGGCTTCATCAGGTATTGCCTTTGCTCATTTCGCAAAAACGACACGCAAAAGCGTCGCGATCAAGCATTCAATAGGTGGAGTTTTCTTCAAGCTAGTACGCAGAACGATGACATCTGACCCAGATATGAACGAGCATTACAACGCAACCCGCAAGATTGACCCAACAAAGGGCAGGTTCCTGCCAGATGGCACGCCAAATGACAATGATCGCGTGGAGATCGGTCCGACCCAGCTGGCTTTTGCTGAATGGGAAGCTGCCGGTCTGACCCTACCCAACTTGGCCGCGATGCGACACTACCGTTGGTCGCGGCTAACCCAGCACATCACCGACCGAGGCTATGGCGGTCTGTTGATGTTTGACCCGCTCAATATTCGTTACGCCACTGACAGCACCAACATGCAATTGTGGAACACGCACAATCCGTTTCGCGCCGTGTTGCTGTGTGCGGATGGCTACATGGTGATCTGGGACTACAAGAATTCGCCCTTTTTGAGCACCTTCAACCCCCTTGTCAAAGAACAGCGTTCGGGCGCAGATCTCTTTTATTTTGATAGAGGTGACAAAATAGACGTCGCTGCCGATGTCTTTTCAAACGAGGTGCGCTGCTTGATTGAAACCCATGGCGGCGGAGAGATGCGTCTTGCCGTGGATAAAATCATGCTGCACGGGCTGCGCGCGTTAGAGACACAAGGATTCCAAGTATTGGACGGTGAAGAGGTTACTGAAAAATCGCGTTCCGTTAAGGGACCAGATGAAATCCTCGCCATGCGCTGCGCCAGCCATGCCTGCGAAACCGCTGTTGCCGCGATGGAGGCGTTTGCGCGCAGCCATGTGCCATTGGGGCAGACATCCGAGGATGAGATTTGGTCGGTCCTGCATGCTGAAAACGTCAAGCGCGGTGGGGAGTGGATTGAAACCCGGCTTCTCGCCTCCGGCCCGCGCACGAACCCTTGGTTTCAAGAATGTGGACCACGGATCACCCAACCAAATGAGATCATTGCGTTCGATACCGATCTGGTGGGCAGCTACGGTATCTGCGTCGACATTTCACGCAGTTGGTGGATCGGAGATAAGAAACCGCGGCCCGACATGATCTACGCGATGCAACATGGTGTGGAGCACATACGCAGGAATATGCAAATGCTCAAACCAGGGGTGATGATCCCAGAATTGTCAACGAATACGCATGTGCTGGATGCTCAATTTCAGAAGGGCAAATACGGTTGTCTGATGCACGGGGTTGGGCTGTGTGATGAATGGCCGCTGGTAGCCTACCCGGATCACGCGGTTCCAGGGGCCTATGACTATCCTTTGCAGGCGGGGATGGTGCTTTGCGTAGAGGCTCTGATCCAACCGGAAGGGGGCGATTTCTCGATCAAACTAGAAGATCAGGTGCTCATAACCGAGGACGGATTTGAGAATCTCACGCGCTATCCTTTCGACCCCGCGCTAATGGGGGATTAAGGGTCACGCTATCCCGGACTTGATTCGGGATCTCTCAGAACGGCCTACCTTTCATTCAAGAGCACGCATACCCACCACGCTTCAGGCGTGCCTGGTGCCACCATCAAGCATCGTATCGCGTAGAGGTTCGGGCGAAGAGATCGGCTTGAAGGCCCCGGATCAAGTCCGGGGCACTGTTGCGCCGCGCGGCACCCCCGCTACACTCTTAAGGCTTGGTCCAGATCACTCAGCAAGTCGCGCGCGTCCTCTATGCCTGCTGAGATCCGAAGCAGACCTTCAGGAATATCCGAGTGCGGTTCGATCGTTTGCCGATGTTCAATGAGGCTTTCAACCCCGCCCAGCGAGGTCGCCCGGTGAAAGAGTTGCAAACGCCCGGCAACTTGCAGGGCCCGCTCGGCACCACCCTTTAGTATGAATGACAAAAGCCCACCGAAACCGCCGGTCATCTGAGCCCTGGCCAGATCATGGTGAGGATGCGTCGGCAACCCCGGATAAAATACCGTCTCAACGGCTGGGTGTTCCGCAAGATAGTTTGCCAGCGTCAGGGCATTCTCCGACATCTTGCGTGCTCTCAGCGGCAGTGTCCGCATGCCGCGGGTCAGCAACCAAGCATCCATCGGCCCAAGCACCGCACCCGCCATGTCTCGATCTGCACGCAGGGTTTTCCACACCGGGCTTTCTGGCGCCCGAGCAACCAGCGCGCCAGCCAACACATCGGAATGTCCATTGATGCCTTTCGTTGCTGAATGCATCACGATATCCGCGCCAAGGTTCAGCGGTTGACTGATGATCGGGGTCGCAGTGGTGCTGTCGACCACCAGCATTGCCTGCACTGCATGCGCATCGCGCGCATTCGCTGCGATGTCCGTAACACGAAGCCACGGATTTGAAGGCGTCTCGATCCAAACCAGGTTTGGGCGGCAGTCGACCATCAACTGCGCGCGGCTTTCAGAATCTGCTGGGTCGAACTCAATCAAACGAATGTTTCGCCGCGCGCAGAAGCGCTCAAACCAGACCCCCGTGCCATAGTAGATCTGCGTTTGCTTGAGCACGCAGCCCCCTGTTGGCACCGTTTGAAGCATCGCGGCGACAGCGGCCATGCCAGCAGAAAAGAGCAGGCAGTCAGCACCGCATTCGAGTTGCGCGAGTACCTTTTCGGCAATGCGAACGTTTTCGCTATCGGCGCGCAGATAGCTATTCTGCGTGTTTTTCAATGCGTAATCCGGCTGACGCGCGAATGTCGTGGCCATGTGAATGGCGGGAACGATGCCGCCGGTGGCACGGTCACATGCGCTTGCGGCCTGTGCGGCAATCGTTGCAGGGTGATATTCAGCGTGGTTGGCCATCACCGCCTCCTGTGTGTCCTGAATTGTAACTCCCTACAAACAGCTTCTGCGCAGCGCAATCTTCGCTTTGTGCGATCTCTGAACCATGATCAGGGTCGAGACCAATTGATCCTCTGCTTGCTTGTTCTCAGGCACGCCTGGGTTTATCCCCTCGTCAAAAGCGCCAGCAGATAGAATGACCCAAAATGATCCCACGCTATTCCCGCCCCCACATGGTCGCCATTTGGTCACCTGAGACGAAGTTCCGCATCTGGTATGAAATCGAAGCGCATGCTTGCGATGCCATGGCCGATATAGGCGTCATCCCGCGCGAGAACGCCGATGCCGTATGGCAAGCCAAAGAGGTAACCTTTGATGTGCAACGCATTGAAGAGATCGAGAAGATCACCAAACACGATGTTATCGCATTCCTGACGCATCTTGCTGAACATATCGGAAGCGAGGAGGCGCGATTTGTACACCAAGGCATGACCTCATCCGATGTGCTGGATACCTGCTTTAACGTGCAACTCACGCGCGCGGCAGACATTCTGATCGCTGATTTGGAAGGCTTGCTCTTGGCGCTGAAGCGGCGCGCCTATGAACACAAACACACCCTTCGCATTGGCCGGTCGCACGGGATACATGCTGAGCCGACGACGATGGGTCTCACATTTGCGCGCTTTTATGCAGAGATGGACCGAAATCTTGCGCGGCTTCGCACAGCGCGGATGGAGATTGCAACCGGTGCGATTTCGGGCGCGGTAGGGACCTTCGCGAATATTGATCCATCTGTCGAAGCGCATGTTTGCGCAAAGCTCGGTTTGATCCCCGAACCCATTTCTACCCAAGTGATCCCGCGTGATCGACATGCAGTCTTTTTCGCCACGCTCGGGGTTGTTGCGTCATCCATCGAAAACATCGCAACCGAAATTCGGCACATGCAACGCACTGAGGTTTTGGAGGCTGAAGAATTCTTCTCAGCGGGTCAGAAAGGATCATCCGCGATGCCGCATAAGCGCAATCCGATTCTGACAGAGAACCTAACCGGTTTGGCCCGGCTTGTTCGGATGGCGGTCATCCCCGCGATGGAGAACGTAGCGCTTTGGCACGAACGCGACATTTCCCATAGTTCTGTGGAGCGCAACATCGCCCCTGACGCAACAGTAACGCTGGATTTCGCACTGTTCCGGCTCACAAACGTGATTGATAAACTGGTGGTGTATCCCGAAAACATGCGGGCAAATATGGATCGGTTTCGCGGGCTCGTTATGTCTCAGAGAGTTTTGTTGGCGCTCACCCAGGCAGGGTTAAGCCGGGAAGACAGCTACAAAATCGTACAGCGCAATGCGATGAAGGTGTGGGAGGAAGGCAAGGACTTTAAGTCCGAACTTTTGTCAGATCCCGACGTTCTGCACGTTTTGAGCGTTGATGAAATCAAGGAAAAGTTCGATTTGGACTATCACACGAAGCATGTCGACACCATTTTTCAAAGAGTGTTCGACGCAGATCACGTCGGCAAAGACGCGTAATTTTCCAGCAAGCTTATGCCAAGTTGCCGCAGAGAGGCGGTGAAGCTTTGAAATGTTGCGGTAAGAGTGTACCTTTAGCAAGTAAATGAAAGGAGACCGACCATGAAATTTAAGACCATTGCGATCGCGGCCGCGATTTCCGTTCTTCCAACTCTCAGCTTGGCGATGGGCTGCTCATCTGGGCACAAAGAGCAGCAGGCCATGTCTTGCGCAGCGGGCACAACCTACGACAGCGCAACAAACACCTGCATGCCTGTAAGCACTTAAATCACGCCAGTTTATGGTGTATCGCGCGGTCTTTTGTGAGGCCGCGCTTTTTCTTTGAGCAACTATTTTAACAGCAGTCGACAGACCTAAGTGTCAACACAACGTGGTATTCCCGCCACGACGCCGATCACCAAGGAAGGAATGGTTCATGAAATCTCTATTGCTGACATCCGCACTGGTCCTCCCATTGGCTGCTGGTGCAGCCTTTGCTGCAGGGGGTGGCAACGAAACTGCACCAAGCAAACCAAAATGCAAAATCGGGCAAGTCTACGACAAAAACTCAAAAACTTGCGTTTCGAGCAGTAACAGCGGCTTGGACGCCGACGCACTTTACGAAAATTTACGTGAATTGGCCCATGCGGAGCGTTACGAGGACGCAAAGTTAGTGATCGCACAAATGCCTGAAAACGATGATCGCGCGCTGACTTATCTGGGCTTTATCAATCGCAAGATGGGTGACTTTGACAAGGCGATGGTTTATTATGAACGTGCGTTAGAGGTTAATCCCGCCAATATTTTGGCACGCTCATACATGGGTCAAGGCTTTATCACGCAGGACAAATTGCCAGAGGCGATTGAACAACTGCGGGCGATCTGGGAATATGACGGGCGCGGCACCTGGGCCGAGGTTTCTTTGCGCAACGCGATCGACACGGGTGAAACCTACAGCTACTGATTTCAAGCTTTCTTCATCCTTGTCTGCCAGAACTGACTATTCTTAGTGAGGGGCAGGCTTATGAACGATCTGGTTGCGATGAACGCATTTGCAGCGCCACAGAGCCTTGTTGCGGATGCAAAGCAAGCCTCGCTAACCAAAAAAGCAAAAGCCGCGATTGTCGTTCGGCTTTTGCTTAACGAAGGCGCAGACCTGCCGCTCGAAGAACTTCCCGAAGACCTTCAAGAGAATTTAACCCATCAGATGGGCAAAATGCGCGTGGTTGATCGGGATACGCTTGACGCGGTCATCGCGGAATTTGTCGACGAAGTTGAACGAATTGGACTGTCCTTTCCCTCCGGTATGGCGGGGGCAATCCAAGCACTCGACGGGAAGATCAGCCCACATACGGCAGCTCGTTTGCGCAAAGAGGCTGGGATCAGGCAATATGGAGATCCCTGGGCGCGCCTGCGAGAACTGGGTGCTGACGCGCTTGCTCCCGTGCTCGAAAAAGAAAGCGTCGAGGTCGCGGCGGTCATGTTGTCGAAATTGCCGGTGTCCTTATCCGCAGAGCTTCTGGGGCGTCTGCCGGGCGCGAAGGCACGCAAGATTACCTACGCCGTCTCGTTGACAAGCTCGGTCACACCTGACGCGGTCGAGCGCATTGGCATTTCTCTCGCAAGCCAGCTTGATGCGGAACCTGTGCGGGCCTTTGACTCAGATCCAGTGGCACGTGTCGGTGCGATCCTGAACTCGTCAAAAACGGTTACCCGAGATGATGTGCTCACGGGATTGGACGAAACTGATCAGAGTTTTGCGAATGCCGTGCGCAAAGCCATCTTTACCTTCGGAAATATCCCAAGTCGCATCGCGTCGAGAGATATTCCAAGGATCTTGCGAGAAGTGGATCAAGCACGTTTGGTGATCGCTCTAGCAGGGGCAGAGGCGCAGAATATGGGTGCGACGCGCGACTTCATCCTTGAAAATATGTCCGGTAGGATGGCCGATCAGTTACGCGAGGACATGGAAGCAGCAGGTAAAATCAAAGCAGCAGATGCAGAACAAGCCATGTCAGATGTTGTTGATGTCATCAGACAAATGGAGCAAACGGGTGAACTGCTGTTGATCGTCGACGAGGAAGAGGAAGAGCAGGGAAAATAGCTGACTTGTTGTGAGCTAATGTGCGCGATATGTCTTGCCCACTCGATACCGCGTGCGACAATCAATGCCCTCAGAGAAAAACCCTGCTTTGCCTCATCGCAAACCGAGACGCAGGATTGGTGATTTCCTGTCAAACGCGTTGGTCGTTGGCATCATCCGCTTTGCGCTTTTGTTACCCTACCCCTCGAGAGTTCGGTTTTTCGGAAACGTGATGGCCTGGGTCATTGGCCCGATTGCTGGATACAGAGCACGGGCGCTGAGCAATCTTGTGTTGATCTGGCCGCGAAAAGAGCGGCGAGCACGCTTGCGCATCGCAAGACGATGTTTGCATAACATCGGGCGCAGCTTCATCGAAAACTACTCAACCGACGAATTCACCCAGCGCATGGCAAAAACGCCTTTGGAAGGCCCAGGCGTTGCCGCGCTGGAAAAGGCGTCGAATGAGGGGACGCCAGTTATCTTGGTGACGGGTCACTTTGGGAATTACGAAGCGGCACGCGCCGCGTTGGTCGCCCGCGGATATGACATCGGCGGTCTTTACCGCGATATGAAAAATCCATACTTTAACGCGCATTACGTCAAGACGATGGAGGCATTCGGGGGCCCCGTTTTTCCGCAGGGGCGAAAGGGCACCTCGGGCTTCGTGCGGCATTTGAAAAGCGGGGGGCAGCTTGTTTTGCTTTTCGACCAACATGTGCTTTACGCCCCTATCCTTAACTTCCTGGGGCACCCTGCGCGCACAGCGCTTTCGGCAGCGGAGCTTGCCTTGCGATACGGCGCGGCACTCATCCCCTTTTATGGGATCCGCGAACCCGACGGTTTAAACTTTCGAGCGGTACTGGAAGCACCCATACCGCACAAAGACGCGACGCAAATGACGCAGATGTTAAACGACAGCCTGGCTCACCGTATCGACGAAACGCCCGAACAGTGGTTTTGGGTGCATCGTCGCTGGCGCAGTCACGAAAAATAGCACTTTAAAGACTTCGACCCTAGATCTAAGACAGCGTGGCAAAGCGACTCAGCGCCGCCCCGTGGGGGTAGAGCGGCGTGGCTCAACACACTCTATTGAGTGGGCCGGCAGCAGTGAACGGGATGCACCCAGTTTTAGGCCGCAAGTTATCGGGTCGAAAGCCGCAGGGTAAGTTTAATCTCCGCGAAGACGCGCAGCGGCAACAATCGGGCCTGCGGCACCCTGCTGCACCAACACCACCGCTGGCTGATCTCCCTGCAAGGCGACCCGCATTTCAAGTGCTTGTTGCCCGTCCCATTCGCTTAGTCTTTGCCATGCCTCAACAACGTTGGCGTATTCGTAGGTATGGCCGGCGTTTTCACCGCGTTTAATGACCGTTTTGTGCAAAGGCGTGTAACGCAAAAGATGCACGGTCAAAGGTTCATCGTTCGGCACAAGCATTTGCGCTGAGACCTGCAGTTGATCACCGTCTCTGCGTAGCGTTAGCTTCGCTTTTGCTGGTTGACGCGCATGTGTGGCGATGGCCTCGGACAATGCCATCGACTTTGCGCCAACAATATCTGTGGTGCCGTTCACAATCATTTCTGGCGTGTAAATGGTCCTGCGATTTCCAGCCGCCGCATAGGCGCGCTGACGTTCTGCATGCGCTGGATCGCCAAAGGGGTCGCGCCAACCAATGTAGTCCCAGTAATCCACGTGAAGCGCGAGCGCGATCACGTCATCCCGATCCGCGAGTTCGTGCAGCAAGGCATCAGCCGGGGGGCAGCTCGAACACCCTTGCGAGGTGTAAAGCTCTACAACCACCGGGTTATCCTCGGCTGTGGCTACGCCTGACATGCAAATGGCTGCAGCGAAGATAATCGATCCGAGATATTTCATAAGACCCACTCTGTTTGACCCTCAGACAGTTAGTCAGAAGCCTTTGAAATAACCAATCAAGGTTTCTTGAGAGTTTGCGACCGACGAACGGCACACGATGGCATCGTTCATTCTTGGTTGGGCGCGCTCAGTTGAAAAGCGCGTTTAAGAGTGTCATCTAAAGAAGATCCGCTAGCCCATTGCCCACGGAGATGCCCCATGACGATCCAAGTCGGCCACGATTCAGCACACACGCGCAAAACACTTTCGATGGGTGATCAAACGATTGCCTACTATTCGATATCTGCGGCCCAAGAAGCAGGTTTGGGGGATTTCTCTAAACTCCCAGCGGCCTTGAAGGTGGTGTTGGAAAACATGCTGCGCTTTGAAGACGGCAAAACCGTCACCCTCGATGACATCAAAGCCTTTGCTGACTGGGCTCTAAACGATGGGAAGAACCCTCGCGAAATCGCCTATCGTCCCGCCCGCGTTCTGATGCAAGACTTCACGGGTGTTCCTGCCGTGGTCGACCTTGCCGCGATGCGGGATGGTTTGGTTGCGCTGGGAGGAGATCCAGAAAAGATTAACCCGCTTAACCCCGTGGATCTGGTTATCGACCATTCGGTGATGATTGATGAGTTCGGCAACGCGCGCGCCTTTCAAATGAACGTTGATCGCGAGTATGAGCGCAATTTAGAACGGTATACCTTTCTGAAATGGGGGCAGACAGCCTTTAACAACTTTCGCGTGGTGCCGCCTGGCACGGGCATTTGTCATCAGGTTAACCTGGAATATCTGGCGCAAACCATATGGGCTGACAAAGACCAAAATGGCGAAGAAGTGGCCTATCCCGATACGCTCGTCGGGACCGACAGTCATACGACGATGGTGAATGGTATGGCCGTGCTCGGGTGGGGTGTCGGCGGTATTGAGGCTGAGGCTGCGATGCTCGGTCAACCCATATCAATGCTGATCCCCGAGGTGATCGGTTTTGAGCTCACTGGACAGATGATTGAGGGCACCACGGGCACAGACCTTGTGCTGAAGGTGGTTGAAATGCTGCGCGCAAAAGGCGTGGTTGGCAAATTCGTAGAGTTTTACGGTAACGGCTTAGACACGCTCCCGCTTGCGGACCGTGCGACCATTGCGAACATGGCACCGGAGTATGGTGCCACCTGCGGTTTCTTTCCGATAGACGGCGAAACACTCAGATATTTGCGCACAACGGGCCGGGATGAAAGCCGGATCGCCCTGGTCGAAACCTACGCCAAAGCCAACGGCCTGTGGCACGATGCAGACTATGCGCCGATATATACCGATACCCTGAGCCTCGACATGGGCACCATCGTGCCCGCGATCTCAGGCCCGAAACGCCCGCAAGACTTCGTTGCACTTAGCGAAGCGAAAGCAGCCTTCCGCAAGGAAATGCTTGAAACCTTTAAGCGGCCCATGGGCCACAAAGTGGCGGTAGCGGGCGAGAACTACACGATGGAGAGCGGCAAAGTGGTCATCGCCTCTATCACATCCTGCACGAATACCTCGAACCCCTATGTGATGATCGGCGCGGGCCTTGTGGCGCGCAAAGCGGCAGCCTTGGGACTGGACCGCAAGCCGTGGGTCAAAACGTCTCTGGCCCCCGGCTCTCAGGTTGTCAGCGCTTATTTAGAGGCGGCAGGGCTGCAAACGGATCTAGACAAGATCGGTTTCAACCTCGTCGGCTACGGCTGCACCACTTGTATCGGGAATTCGGGCCCGCTTCAGCCCGAGATTAGCCAGGCGATCAGCGAAGGCGATCTGGTTGCCACCTCTGTTCTTTCCGGCAATCGCAACTTTGAAGGGCGGATCAGCCCGGATGTCCGGGCCAACTACCTGGCGTCACCTCCTCTGGTCGTCGCCTACGCTCTGGCGGGTACAATGGACATCAATCTCGCGAGCGATCCAATCGCCCAAACCCCTGATGGTTTGGATGTCTATCTCAAAGACATCTGGCCTTCCGCCCAGGAAATCGCAGAGTTAGTCGAGCGGACAGTCACGCGCGAAGCGTTTCAAACCAAATACGCCGATGTCTTCAAAGGCGATGAAAAATGGCGGAATGTGAAAACAACCGATCAGAAAACCTATGACTGGCCGCCCGCTTCGACATACGTGCAAAACCCGCCTTACTTTCAAGGCATGTCGCCAGAACCAGGGGTGATCACCAACATCCAAGGGGCCCGCGTGCTCGCGCTGCTTGGCGATATGATCACAACGGACCACATTTCGCCCGCTGGCTCTTTCAAAGAAAACACACCCGCTGGAAAATATCTGATGGAGCGGCAGGTGCCGCTGCGCGAGTTTAATTCTTACGGTTCCCGTCGCGGCAACCATGAGATCATGATGCGAGGGACTTTCGCCAATATTCGCATCAAAAACGAAATGCTGGACGGGGTCGAAGGTGGCTACACCAAAGGTCCCGATGGTCGGCAGACATCTATTTTCGACGCGGCCATGGCCTATCAAGACATGGGCACACCCTTGGTGATCTTTGGTGGTGAACAATATGGTGCGGGCTCATCACGGGATTGGGCGGCCAAAGGGACAGCTTTGCTCGGGGTAAAGGCCGTGATCGCAGAGAGTTTTGAGCGCATTCACCGCTCGAACCTTGTTGGGATGGGCGTTATCCCATTTGAATTCACAGGAGGAGAGACGCGCAAGACGCTGGGGTTGACCGGGGAAGAACGGGTGTCAATCACCGGGCTCGACTCAATCCAACCGCTACAAGAGGTTCCTTGCAAGATTGAGATGGGAGACGGGAGCGTTAAAGACATCACGCTCAAATGCCGGATCGATACGGCGATAGAAATAGAGTACATTGAGCACGGCGGCGTGCTGCACTACGTGCTCCGCGACCTTGCAGGTGTCGGCAAGATCGCGGCGGAATAACCCCTCGCACTGTTGCGAGGCTGCACGCTTAAAAGCCGCGCTGTCGCAAGGGGCTGCTTTTAGCTCTAAGCGTTCTGAGTGCTAGCATCTGGCGTTTCTGGTTCGGCTAAGCCCTCATCTGAATTACGTCTGATGTTCACCAAACGCCAAACAACTTTGCCGTTCTCCGGAACAACAGCATTTTGTTTATCATCATAGTCAACGAATGCGTTGCTGAAGTTTCTCAGGATGTGGTCTCCGTTCACGATGTCAAAGATGTAATATTGCCAGACTGAATAGAACGGCGCCTTATCCTCGGGGTCCGCTCCATCGGGATTGGCAAAGCTTTCGGCCAGGGTATAGTTTCCAGCAGCATATCGCCTGATCCTAGCCCCTGATCCGCGTGTGAAGGGTGCATCAAACTTAACGGTCATGCTGCGCGGTCCTTCAAAGTTAAACTTGGAGTTGGTCGCAGGAACGAATGAAAAATCTTTGCCAGTACCCTTTTGCATCGCGGCCGCGCGCAAGACATCTTTCACCGTATTTCCAGGCTGGTACTCCACCTCCGTGCTGTAAAATAGACCCACCACTCTCAATTGAATCATGTAAACTTCTCCCTACACTCATAATCGTAAGTTGAATTATACACGATTCTCGTCTGACGTGTTAAGACTTTCTATGAGCCCGCTTTGTGAGGTGGATCTTGCTGGGCTGAGCGCCACCATGCTGCGATGAACCTGAAAGCGGAAGCGTTACGCTTTTGCACTACCGACCGCTTCACCGCCACGCGCAATCTTCAAAGCATGCATATCGACCAAAATCGCAGAGGGCCACAGAGAGAGAAGCCTTTTCTAAACCGCTGAACCCATGTAACGCCCAGGTAAATGAGTGTGGGGCCAAGACATATGCCATGAATGAATTTGATGAGGAAAGTCGTAGAATTTTTGGCCACTGTCGGTTCTCATATTTCGGCAGAACGGATACGGGCCGCGACGTTGAAAGCTTAGACCATGCGAAGCGTTTGCTTTGGAACAAAGAACGCATGGCGGTGCGATTTCACCTGTTTGAACAGATCACACTCCCGTCAATTGAGTATCAGACCGACGTGGATTTTGAGTTTGTCATCACAACATCCAACGAAATGCCAGACGTTTATCAGGCACGTTTGGATGATGCCGTTGCTCACCTCAGCAATGTCAGGGTGCTGCGCACAAGCGAAACGCAAATTGGGAATGCACTTCGCGATGTCATGTATGAGGCGAGTGAAAGCAGTATCAATGGCTCCGTCCATTTCCGCTTGGATGATGATGACGCGCTGTGTGTCCAGTATATTGAGCGGTTGCGTGTCGCCGCGGCAGCACTGCAACCCAGAACGATGGTTACATTCTCAACGGGTGTGCTGGGCCATACCGAAGGCGATCGCGCTATCCATCGCACCTTCGAACAGCACAGCATCGCCATTGGTCTCGCTTTGGTGAATGCGCCCGGCGATCTCAGGACACCCTTTCAGATCCAGCACAAAGCCTATGGAAATTCCAATCCAGTGTTTTCCGACCCGACCTTCACGGCTTTCCACTACACACGGCACACAACCAACAACACAAACGGATATGAAAAAGTGATCCACAAAGATGGCGGAACAGTCGACATTGTCTCCCGCAATTCTTTGAGGGCGCATCCGGAATTTGCTGAAGGGGCTGTTACCACGGATGCAGCAGAGGCACGTATAGCAGAGGCGTTCCCCTACACTACAGGGCCCCAGCTGCGCGACGTTATCAAAGCGACCCTGGTGCCCGAGGAATTGATGTAATCTGTCACCACGTCGATGGATCGCAAGAAATACCAGACACTTTGTCCATGCCGCCCGCCACCTCGGCCGCAGAGCGTAAAGCTGGCATAAACCGATTTTCACAGTCCGCGCCGATCAACGGGCCGGCGAAGCGAAACAAAATTATCCCGTCACCGTCCAGAATGAACGTCTCAGGTGGCGCCGTGACTCCCCAGTCAATGGCGGTGCGGCCATCTGGATCAAAGCTTATGCCGATGAAGGGATTGTCATCGTCCCGCAGGTACTTTGCCGCGGTCGCTTGCTGATCATTAAAATTCATCCCCACCAGAGGGATGCCCGCCTTGGCCATTTGCAACAAAAAGGGATGTTCCGCCCGGCAGGGAGGACACCAGCTGGCCCAGAAATTCACCAGCGTGATCTCCCCGTTCTCGAACATATCGACAGTGGCTGGGGGAAATCCCGCGAGGCTCTTTTCAGCCACACCTGGCGCTGGCTTTCCAATCAAAGCGGATGGCAGATTGTCAGGATCTGCGCGAAACATGCCAACCCCAGCGAGCGCCACAAAACCTGCAAAAATGAGCAGCGGCGCGATCATCAATGGTTTTACGTTAGCCATTCTTGCCCGCCTCAGCCTCAGCTTTTCTCAGCGTCTCACGGGCGGCTTTGCCATGACGTAAGGTCATCAGCACCAAGGCAAACAGCAGCAACAGCGATACCGCATAGGCCGAAAGCACTTCGAAGGCATATTTGCCAAGATCGGGGATCACAGATGCCGCTCCAACCGGATGCGCAACGCGCGCGCGCGGCGCAGCGAGATTTCCGTGCCGGTGCGGTAGAACACCATGGCCAAGAACAAAAGACCAAACCCGATCATCGATATCAGCAGCGGAATGAAAAACACATCAGAGATGCTGCGCTCTCCCGTTGCGAAGGGGATAGAGGTACCTTGATGCAGCCCCTGGTTCCAGAATTGAACCGCATAGCGCGACAGCACAGCGAACACGGATCCCACCATGCAAAGGATTGACGTCAAATCCGCGGCTGTATCGGGATCCTCGACAGCTTCCCACAAAGCGATGTAGCCGAGGTAAAACAAAAACAGGATGAGAAAGGAGGTCAGGCGTGGATCCCAAACCCACCACGTGCCCCACATCGGCTGGCCCCAGATCGCACCCGTGGCCAGTGCCATTATGGTCATCACCGCACCCACGGGGGCCGCAGCCTTTGCCGCAAGCGCGCTGACATGGTGACGCCGCACCAACCAGATCAGCGAAGCGACCAACATCATGAACCAAGCGTTGATCGCCATGAGAGCCGATGGCACATGAAGGTAGATGATTTTCACTGTCGATCCCTGGCGAAAATCATCCGGTGTGCCCCAGAAACCCCAGGACAAACCGACCAAAACGCAAACACCGGCAGCGGACCAAAGATAGGGTTGGACGCGCGCGCTCACCGCGAGGAATTTGACAGGGTTGGCGTAGCTCCAGATCGACATAGTCGGTATTTAAGGTCGTCGCTTGATGGTCTCAATGGGCAATGCGTCGCGCAGCTATCTGAGACCGACACGCAAAACCGCAGCAGTCGCGAAAGGCATCAGCGCGATCGCCCCCAGTGTCGTCCCAGCCAGAAGCAAAAGGGGCGTGTCTGCGTCCATGCCAACCGCACCGCGGCGCGCAACCTCAGCCCCGAAGATGAGCGTCGGAACGTAGAGGGGCAGCACAAGCAGCGACAACAAAAGGCCACCACGCTTTATCCCAACGGTCAAAGCCGCCCCAAACGCGCCAATCATTGAAAGCCCGGGGGTGCCCACCGCAAGCGACACGATCAGCCAGGAAAATCCGTTTGTGGGCAGATTTAACAAAATAGCCAAAACTGGAGCGATGAGAATTAAGGGCAAAGCGGTGGTTACCCAATGCGCCAATGCTTTTACCATAATCACCGCCTCAAGCGGCAGAGGCGCCGTGACCAGCACGTCCAGCGTTCCATCCTCAAAATCAAGGGCGAAAAGCCGATCAAGCGAGAGCAAGCAGGCCAAAAGTGCGCCCAACCAAAGCACACCCGGGGCAATCGCGCGCAATAGGGAAGGTGCGGGGCCAACGCTAAGCGGCACGAGGACGACGACGATGAGGAAAAACGCCAGCGCCAGTCCCATGCCGCCCCCCGCACGAAACGCCAGCCGCAGATCGCGCCACAGCAACGCTTTCACAGAAACGCCCGGTCTGAGACGGCCGTGAGTGTCTTGTCAGACAGACGATAGTCACCGATGTCCAGCACATCGGTTTCGAACCCAAGATCAACATGCGTGGCAATCAATGCAGCCCCACCGGCAGCAAGATGCTGTTCAATGGTTTGAGCAAACAAGGCGACTGCCTTTTGATCCAGTGACACGGTCGGCTCGTCCAAGATCCAAAGCGGGCGTCCTGTCACCAAAAGCCGCGCCAGACCCAGGCGGCGTTTTTGCCCAGCAGATAGCGCGCCCGCCAACCGGGTCTTCAACGGCTCTAACCCGTAAGAAGACACTGCGTGAATAATATCAGATGTGCCAAAGACTTGCGCCCAAAAGCGCAAATTTTCGGAAACAGTCAGCATCGATTTGATACCATCCGCATGTCCTGAATAGGCGAGGATATCTTCACTCGCTGAGATGCTTCCAGAGAGAACGGGGTGCAACCCAGCAATCGCGCGCAAAAGCGTTGTTTTGCCTGATCCATTCGGGCCGTTCAAAACAAGAGCTTTCCCTGCACAGAGCGTAAAGCTCAAATCGCTCAGCAGTGTAAGCCCACCGCGGGCAAGGGAAAGCTCTTTTACTGTTATCATAGTGACCGGGCCTAACCCATCATAGTCACAGACAAAAGCACTCAGTCACCAGAATGAGTATTTGATTCCAGGTATAGCGCAGGAAGCGTTCAGGCGTAACGGATCCCAGCGCGTTTTAAGTTAAAGTCGAAACGCCCTACGCGTCGATATTCGCGTATTGATTTCCGGCATTCGCGTCCGGTTTGGACCAATCACGCTTAACACCGAGATACAGCAAAATCGCAGAGGCGACGAAAATTGACGAATATGTTCCAACGATGACCCCCCATATCATCGCAAACACGAAGCCCCGGATCACGTCGCCGCCCAAAACGAACAGCGCGATCAGTGCCAACAGCGTTGTCACCGAGGTCATGAAAGTCCTGCTCATCGTTTCGTTTATGGAGATGTTTAGCACTTCATTCAAAGGGCGCTTTTTGTATTTTCGCAAGTTTTCTCGCACCCGGTCAAAAACCACCACCGTGTCGTTGAGCGAATAGCCCACGATGGTCAGCAAGGCCGCAATAATAGCAAGGTCAAAACGTATCTGCAGCTCTGAAAATATCCCGATGGTCAAAATGACATCATGGATCAATGCAAGCACGGCACCGACGGCGAACTGCCATTCAAACCTGAGCCATATATAAATGAGCACCGCACCAATCGCCAAAACGACGGCGATCACCGCCGTTTGGATCAGCTCTCCAGATACTTTTGGCCCCACTGATTCAACAGACGTAAATTTGATGTCGGGGCTTATGCTTTGCAACGCAGCCTGCACACGTTCGATTGTCTGGGTTGTCACCGCCTCTTGCCCCTCTTGCGCCTGGATGCGGATCATCGCCACGTTCTGATCGGCACGAAAAGACGGATCAAAAACCTCGGTGATCGAAATATCCCCCAATCCCAGCGGATCCAAAGCAGCGCGGTATTGAGCAACATCAACGGCGATGGGACTTTCGGTGCGCACCGTGGTGCCGCCGCGAAAGTCTATGCCAAAGTTCAACCCTTGCAAAAGGAATGAAACCAAGGCCACCACCATCATGAAGCCAGAGATGCCGAGCCAAAGCTGCCAACGCTTGAAAAAATCAAAATTTGGCGCCGTTTTGAACAATCGCAGACGCATATTAGACCTCAATCATTTTTGGACGCGTACGCTCAAACCAGATCACGATCATCAGGCGCGTGACGAAAATCGCTGTAAAGACAGATGTCAGGATCCCAAAGCCCAAGGTGATGGCAAAGCCGCGCACCGGTCCCGACCCCATGCTGAACAAAATCACCGCTGTGATCATTGTGGTGATGTTTGCATCAACAATCGCTGAAAGCGCTTTTTCATATCCCAACGAAATGGCGCGTGCGGGCCCCTTCGCGCCTTTTAACTCTTCGCGGATGCGTTCGAAAATCAAAACATTGGCATCAACAGCCATGCCAACTGTCAAGACGATGCCCGCGATCCCCGGCAGCGTGAGCGTGGCACCAATCACGCTGAGCAGTCCGAAAACCATCCCAACATTTATGATCAAAGCGACATTGGCGAAAAGACCGAAAAGACCGTAGCTGGCAAACATGAAAAACAGCACCGCGACGAATGCGACGATGGTCGCCACCTTTCCGGCATCGATACTGTCTTGCCCCAACTCGGGCCCGATGGTCCGCTCTTCTAAAAAGTCGAGCCCCGCAGGCAAAGCACCCGCGCGCAACAGAATGGCAAGATTGGTGGATTCCTCCACGCTGAACCGTCCCGTGATGATCCCTGATCCGCCGGGGATATGGCTGCGGATCGTTGGCGCGCTGACAACTTCGTTATCAAGCACGATCGCGAACGGTGCCCCGATATTTTCAGCCGTGTAATCACCAAATTTGCGTGCGCCGCTTGTATTGAACCTAAAATTGACTGCCGGCGCGCCATTCTGGTCAAAAGAGGGCTGAGCATCAACCAGTTCCTCCCCCGTCACCACTGCGGCCGCTTCGATCGTATAAAACACACCGGGTTCATCCAGCGACGGGACCAGACGATTGCCCAAACCCGGGCTTGCCTCTGCATCGGTGCCTCGGGTGACAACGGGGTTAAAGGTCAGCTGTGCGGTCGTGCCGATGATCTCTTTCAGTTCAGCGGCGGAACCGATCCCGGGGACTTGGATCAAGATACGTTCAGAGCCTTGGCGCTGGATCGTTGGCTCGCGCGTTCCGACCTCGTCAATGCGGCGCCGAATAATTTCAAGCGACTGCTGCATCGTCCGTTCGTCAGTCGCCTGTTTTTCGGCGTCTGACAAGGTGACAATCAAAATTCCTGCGTCGCCGCGCACGTCAATATCGGTTGCCCCCGCACCTGTAATCGTTGTGACAGGCCGCGCCAGATTTCGGACGATCTGCAGCGCTTCAGGCATCTTTTCTTCGTCGTTCAGCCGAACCCACAATTCATCCGGTGGAGACTGCTGGCGACGCACCGGCGTGAGGCTGCGGAGGGCATCGCGCACCTCTGGCCACTGGGCTTCCATTCGGCTGGCATACACCTCATCCAGCCGAACCTCTGCAAGCAGATGCGCGCCGCCGCGCAGGTCGAGACCCAGATTAACCAGGTTGGACGGCATCCAATCTGGCCACAGTGCTTTTTGAGCATCAAGTTCTGGGGTGCTTTGACCGCGATTTTCAATCGCTTGAACGGCATCGTTATGCTGTTCTACTGGTCCGTAAAAGGCATTCGGGATTGCAAAGAACAGGCCCAAGGCGCAGACGATTGAAATAACAAAACGCGCCCAGAGATCAATTTGCAACATGTACTATGCCTCTGTTCTTCGCGACGCGCTGCCCCGGCCGCATCTTATTTGGTAGGCTCGGTTTTCGAAACGACATTCGCAATGGTCGACTGCACCACACGCACTTTCACGCCGTCGGCGATCTCTACCTCAAGTTCGCCATCCTCTTTCACCTTTGCAACTTTGCCGATGACACCCCCTTGCGTCACCACTTGATCACCGCGCCGCAGCGCTGCGACCATCGCTTGATGCTCTTTCACTTTCTTCTGCTGCGGGCGGATAAGCAAAAAATACATGATCGCGAAGATCAGAATGAGGGGTATAAATTGCTCTAAACCTTGCATGCAGGTTTCCTTCTTCGTGCAGTAACTTAACGAGCGAAAACTATGCGCGGCAAACCGCAGGCGCAAGGTGCAAAGCCGCGATTTCATCATGGAGCGCGTGTCGCACGCCTCCCCTACCGTTTGAGCCCACAATCCGGCATAACGCGCGCGACTGATTCATCCGAAAGAGGCAGGGCGATGCATGATATCCGCGCTATTCGAGAAGATCCCGAGGCTTTCGACGCTGGCCTTGCGCGGCGCGGAGAGGCACCCATGTCGTCCGAGATCCTGGCGCTTGATGCGGCGCGCCGTGCAAAAATCGCCGCTGCCGATAGCGCGCAGGCTGAACAGAATAAAGCGGCGAAAGATGTCGGAGCCGCGAAAGCGACAGGTGATAACGTTACATTCGAACAGCTGCGCAGCCTCGTCGGTAAAAAAAAGGCTGAAGTTGCCACGATGCAGGCGGATGCCAAAGACCTGGATGTCCAGTTGACGGATATGCTTGCACGTTTGCCAAATACACCCGCAGCGGATGTGCCGGACGGGCAAGACGAAGAGGACAACGTCGAAATCAGGCGCTGGGGCGAAAAGCCCGCGTTCGATTTTGCACCATTGGAGCACTATCAGATCCCAGGCGTTGCCGCGCAGATGGATTTTGAGACTGCTGCGAAAACCTCGGGCGCCCGCTTTGTCCTGCTGAAGGGTTCTGTCGCTCGCGTTCACCGTGCGCTCGCGCAGTTTATGATCGACACGCATGTTGATAGAAACGGCCTGCAAGAGGTGAACGCGCCAGTGCTGGTACGCGATGAAGCAATGTACGGGACGGATAAGCTGCCGAAATTTGGAGACGAAAGTTATCAGACGACAAATGGCTGGTGGCTGGTGCCAACCTCTGAAGTGCCGCTTACCTACACGGCTGCAAACACAACGGTAGACGCTGCAGAATTGCCGCAACGGTATACAGCGCATACCCTCTGCTTTCGCTCAGAGGCTGGGTCTGCGGGCCGCGATACTGCCGGCATGCTGCGTCAACACCAATTCGAAAAAGTAGAGATGGTCAGCATCACGCATCCAGATGAAAGCGATGCAGAACAGCAGCGTATGCTGCGCTGCGCAGAAGATATACTGGAGCGGCTGGGCATTCCCTATCGCACGGTAGTGCTCTGCACGGGCGACATGGGGTTTGGCGCGCGACGCACCTATGACATTGAAGCGTGGGTGCCGGGGCAAAACAGCTATCGGGAAATCTCCTCAGTATCCACCACGGGAGACTTCCAAGCCAGGCGCATGAACGCGCGTTTCAAACCAGCCGACGGCGGCAAGCCGCAGTTTGTGCACACATTGAATGGATCGGGCCTTGCTGTGGGGCGCTGTTTGATCGCAGTCTTGGAAAACGGTCAACAAAAAGATGGCTCGGTTACATTGCCAGGGGTACTGGGTGACTATCTGGGCGGGAAAACGATGATCACGCCAACGGGTCAACTGGCGTGATCGGCGTGCCGCAGTGTCCCACGCAGGTTAAAGGACAAAAATCATGACACTCTCAGCGCGCACATTACTGGCGATGGGGTGCTTTGTTCTAAGCCTCACCTTCGCGGCATCTTCATTTGTGACACCCTTTGCGGGATTTGATCCAAACCAGTTTCCCGTTCCACAAAACAATCCGCCTGTGCAACCGGCTGGATACGCCTTTGCAATTTGGGGTGTGATTTACCTTTGGCTGATCATAGGCTCAGCCTGGGGGCTTTATTTCGCCAGCGCCGATCTTGGCTGGCATACGATGCGCGTCCCGCTCGCAATATCCTTGGCGGTGGGTACGCTTTGGCTTTCGGTGGCATCGGTGAGCCCGATCTGGGCCAGTGTTCTAATTTGGGTGATGCTGGGTTCTGCACTGGTGGCACTCTTTCGCGCACCAACAGCGAACCAGGCGTGGGCTGCTTTGCCGGTGGGCCTTTACGCGGGGTGGCTCTCTGCCGCTTCCTGTGTTGCGCTTGGACTGCTCGCAGCCGGATACGGGTGGATGACCGAGACGACAGCGGCGTTTAGCTTCGTTATCGTGGCGATACTGCTTGGCGCTTTTGTTCAATCCGCGCTGAAGCGCACGCCAAGCTACGGTATCGCCGTTGCCTGGGCACTTTTTGCGGTCGCGCTGGCAAACGTTCAAAAAGAGCCGACGCTTGCATCACTCGCCGGAGGCGGTGCCTTGGCCATGATGCTACCCACATTCAAAGCATGGCGTGGAACACCTCAGGTCTGAGGGCAAAGGCAGTGTGGCTTTATCGAAGCGCCTGTCCGTTTTGCGCGAAATTATTGCGGACTGTGAATATCAATAGGAGTACAGGGTCGTTTCAGGGTAGTCGTGCAGCTTGGGAAATGTCGACAGCGCCAGCCCCGGCAGCGTTGTTATCATCAACATCTACAGCTTTTCGAGTTTAACTTGAGCCATCATTTATCACTTTTCGCGTTCGACCGCAGGGAGAGGCAGCGAACAAGTGATCCAGGTCTAACTCGAAATGCTTTAGTTTTGAGATAGGCAGGTCTTAGCGGTTCTATGATCACGCGCTCTGAGACGCTGAACAATATAGCACCCGACCTTATACCTAAGCTACCTTGCCCAAACCGACTTAAAGCATCCGGCTTTAAACCTGATATACGTCGCCCTAACCGACATAGAGCCGGTCCGCGGAGTGGCGCAATCGCGCCGCCCGTCAAACCGAAGGTTTGCCTGCGGCAAAACGGGAGCGGAATGGCGCAGCCCAACAGTGCCTGTTGGGCAGGGCGGTGATGGGGAACGGTTTGTATCAATTTCAAAGCCCCAGACTTCAGCTTTTGCTACGCCCCTTCATGTGCTTGCGCAATTTGGATGGCGCTGACTTTTTACGACCTTTGTAAGGATTGGCATCGCCCTGCCCGCGCATCCACAAGCGGATCGGCGTCCCCGGCATGTCAAAATCTAAACGCAAGTTATTTATCAGATACCGAGTGTAGCTTTCGGGGATCTTATCAGGGTGGCTGCACATCACCACAAACCCCGGAGGACGAGTTTTGGCTTGGGTCATATACCGCAGCTTGATCCGCTTTCCCTGCGGCGCGGGGGGCGGATGGGCCTCCATCATGCCCGCCAGCCAGCGGTTCAGTTCGGCCGTTGTCACGCGCCGGTTCCAAACTTCATGCGCCCGGATCACAGCCGCGTGCAATCGATCAAGACCACGACCGGTTTTTGCCGAAAGTGTGATGAGCGGCGCACCGCGCAATTGTGGCAACAAACGCTCAAAACTCTCTTTCAGAGACGTCAGTTTTGCCTGTTTGTTTTGTTCAACGTCCCATTTGTTCACGGCCAGGACCACGGCACGGCCCTCACGCTCCGCCAGGTCTGCGATGCGCAGATCTTGCTGTTCAAAAGGCGTTTGCGCGTCAAGCAAAACGATCACCACCTCTGCGAATTTCACTGCACGTAGCCCGTCCGAAACGCTCAGCTTTTCCAGCTTTTCCTGCACCTTTGCCTTTTTACGCATGCCTGCAGTGTCAAAAATGCGCATCGGAACATCTTGCCAATCGACGCGCAATGAAATCGCATCTCGCGTTATTCCAGCCTCGGGACCTGTCAGCAGTCGATCTTCTCCTAAAATTTGGTTGACAAGCGTTGACTTGCCCGCGTTCGGTCGCCCAACAACCGCCACCTGAAGCGGTTTTTGTTGCCCCGATTGGATCGCTGATTTTGAACCCCCCGCATCTTCATCGTCAACATCCACGTCGGTTTCAGGCGCATCGGCTAAAGCTGTCTCAACGATATCATCGGCCATTGGCATCAAGGCCAAAAAAAGGTCGTTCAACCCCTCCCCATGCTCCGCGGACAAGCTGATTGGATCGCCCAGACCGAGAGCATAGGCATCGAACACCCCAGCTTCTGCCGCCTTCCCTTCTGCTTTGTTCGCAGCCAAAATGACGTTTGAGGCGCGTTTGCGCAGGATATCGGCGAACACCTGATCCGATGGCGTGACCCCAACACGCGCATCGATCATGAACAAACAGACATCCGCCATATCGACCGCGCGTTCTGTCAGCTGCCTCATGCGACCTTGAAGGCTGTCGTCTGTCACCTCTTCCAATCCGGCCGTGTCGATGACTGTGAAGCGCAAATCAGCAAGCCTTGCTGCGCCTTCGCGCAAATCTCGCGTCACTCCAGGCTGATCGTCTACCAATGCAAGCCGCTTCCCCACTAGCCGATTGAACAAGGTTGACTTGCCAACATTGGGTCGACCCACGAGAGCGAGTGTGAAAGACATCTGAGAAGCTCCTGAGGCTTTTGCCAGCCTTATCCCAGGCGGTAGATTATTTCGAACTCATCGGAAAGCGTGTAATTGACCGTTCCGGGATACGACGTAAAGCGTGCCTCCCGCCACCACGGGCGCAGTCGTCGCACCACTCGGAATATCAATCGCGCTGATCAGAGTGCCGTCGCGCGGATCAAAGCTGCGCAAAAATCCGTCGCTTGAGGCCACAATCAACCGTCCACCCGCCACGATAGGCCCGTGATGCGTGAAAATCTCTGATTTTCTACGCGGACGTTCCTTGACAAAATTTGGCAAGGGAACGCCCCAGATGCGGCGCCCGTTACGGGCATCCAAACGCACCAACTCGTTCAAGTCGGTCATCAGGAACACGCTTCCACCAACTGGCCAAACGGCACCGAAAGCGCCCTCCCGCGCGGTCCAAATCGGCGCGGCGCTTGTCAGATCGAGCGCGGACAGGCGGCCTGACTGATTTCCCGCATATACGCGATCACGATCAACCACAGGCGATCCTGTCACATCATTGATGGATGCCAAAGCACGCCCCGGTCTACGGCCCAGCACGTCAGACCCCCAACGCGCGACGCCACTGCGCCGCAGCACCGCTTTGATCTGCCCCGACCCATACCCAAAAATCGCCAGCTGGTCGGTGAGCGCGGGTGCAGGTGCCCCCAACACATTGTTTCGGTCGAGTGCAGCGGCCACTTTCCACTGAACACGGCCGTCGGATTTTCTAACCGCCCAGGCACTGCTGTCCCCTGCAACAAGGTAGACAAAATCACCAAAAACTGTTGGCCTGCCAGAACCTGAGGCTTCGAGATTTTGATGCCACTTGATGACACCGGTCGCAGCCTCTAGCGCGTAAAGAACGCCGTATCCGACTGAAACATACAGCGTGTCACCCTCAAGAGCTAATCCACCGCCAGTCCCTTGTCCTGGCGCATCCGTCTGCGGCGTCAGATCTTTCGCCCAAAGCCGCGCGCCTGCCACAGACGTTGCCACCACCTGTGCACCGGCATCCAGTGTGAATATACGCTGATCGGCAACCACGGGGTCGGCTGTGATGCGCAGGCGGCGGCTGTCGCCTTGTCCGATATTTGCGCTCCACAGCAGCTGCGGATTGCGCCCAAACGCAGCATGGCTCACGCGCTGCGCACTCGTGCCGGAGGATTGACTCCACGCCCCGTTGTCACGCGGTGGTCCGAGCGAAATGGGGCGCGTAGTGTTTTCCGGTATGATATCTTCTTCGGGCAAGGCAGCCAATGCTGCGGTCTGCAAGACGGACCGCACGTTCTCTCGCTCGCCGGGGAGTATCGCTTCGCGTTCGGAACACGCACCGAGCAAAATGAGCGCTAACACACTAAGTGCAGCTGCCTGCCCTGAACCCCAGTATCGACCCGTTTTCATAACGTTGCTCGCTTTATCCGCACGCCGGTTGTGAGGGCGACATGTCTTATTCACCATTCACCAGGGCGTCGTAATCCTCAAAACGCTCGCTTTCCAGACGGCCTCCCAAAGCAAAAATCATCTGCCTTGCGCGGTCCCGCAACTCCGGCGTGGCGCCGGCATCTGTGAAAATCGACTGGAAGCGGTCGAGTGCCGCTATCCCATTCGCTTCTTTGATGTCGAGCAGCGCAAGCTGTTCAATTGCGACCAGACGAAAGCGATGTCCTGGCTGCGCCATCGGTTCAAATGCCGCACGAAGCTCTGCCGTAGACATCGTATCAGCCCGCAAGGTGAGAGCCTGAAACTGAGCGAGTTGGCGATACACTTCAGGAGCGTCGGCTGAAAGAGAGATCGCGTCCAGCGCCGTCAGCGCCCCTTTTATTCCGCCCTGCGCGATATACTGCTCCGCTATGCTAAGCTGCAAGAAGACGCGTTCCAAAGGATCATCCGTTTCAATCGCTTCTAGCGCATCAACTGCAGACCCGCCCTGTGCCAGTGCCGCGCGCGTGGCATCGCCCAGCTCCTCGGCGGCTGCGCGGTCTTGCGCTTTTTGGTATTCATTCCAAGCCGCAGCACCAACAACCGCAAAGATTGCCAGAACCGCAATCCATCCATAGCGGCGCATGAGCCCGAGTACGCGATCACGGCGGACCTCTTCATTGACTTCGTCAATAAAGCTGTTGGTTTCGCTCATTCTCGACACTCCTCATCCCACTCAGAGTTCTCTTAGCGCGGGGCAAAGCGCAATCCAAGACCTGATCAAAAGCTCAAAAATACGCCTTTGTGTTCATTAGCGGTGCTCATGACCAAGAAAGATAACACTCTAAACTGGCCAGTTTGGTTTGCACACACTAAATACGCGGATAATCAGCGACGTTCTGTCGTTGGCCATTCAATGAGGCAAGACCATGCGTATCTTCCCAATTTTAGCGGCAATCGTTGTTTCTCTTGCGCTCGCGATGGCCATTTTCGCGCGACCACAGCTCATTGCTTTTTTCGACTTTGAAGAGGACGCGGAGGCTGAGCAAGCAGATGCGCCTGCTTTGAGCCAACCAGCGGCCGTGACCGAGGATCGTCTTGTCAAAGTACAAGTAAAAAAATCGCTCGCCCGTCAGGTAGACAGCGCAGTCATCTTGCGCGGTGAAACCGAAGCAGCCCGCCAGGTGGATGTTCGCGCCGAAACGTCCGCCATTGTGATATCAGAACCACTGCGCAAAGGGTCTCAAGTCTCTCGCGGGGATGACATGTGTGTCCTTGATCCTGGCACGCGCGGCGCGGCACTTGAAGAAGCACAGGCACGGCTGAGTGAAGCGCAATCGCGCGTCCCAGAAGCGGAAGCCCGCCTGCAAGAGGCACGCGCGCGACTAGAAGAAGCGCGGATCAACCAGAATGCCGCAGCGCAATTGATCAAAGATGGCTTCGCCTCACAAACGCGTCTCGCCTCTGCCGACGCTGCGGTCGCCGCCGCACGAGCGGGCGTCACCTCAGCTACTTCGGGTTTAACCGCGGCGCTTTCGGGGATCGAAGCAGCCACTGCCGCAGTAGCCGGCGCAGAAAAAGAAATAGAGCGATTGGTTATCAAAGCGCCGTTCAGCGGCATCTTGGAAAGCGACACGGCGGAGCTTGGCAGTCTATTACAGCCGGGCGCTTTGTGCGCCACGATCCTCCAGCTAAATCCCATCAAGCTCGTGGGGTTTGTGCCGGAAACTGAGGTAAACAGAGTTGAGCTGAATGCCCGCGCAGGCGCACGTCTTGCCGCAGGTGGAAATGAAGTGGTCGGCACGGTCGTGTTTCTATCGCGATCTGCAGACCCTCAGACACGCACGTTTCGCGTTGAAATCGAAGTACCAAACGCGGATTTAAGCATCAGAGACGGGCAGACTGCTGAGATTGCAATCGCTTCTGCGGGCGTTAAAGCGCATCTGATCCCGCAATCCGCGATGACGCTGGATGATGAGGGCACTTTGGGTGTTCGCCTGATTGACACAGATGCGGTCGTTTCCTTTGCACCCATCAGTGTCATGCGCGACACAAAAGACGGTATTTGGGTGACGGGCTTGCCCGAAGAAGCGGACATCATCACGGTCGGCCAGGAGTTTGTCACCGCCGGTGTTAAAGTCGCGCCAACCTGGCAGGAATTGAGCCAATGAATGGAATTGTAGACTGGGCAGCGAACCGCGCCCGCATGGTGGTAGCGTTCATCTTATTGAGCCTTGTGGTTGGCGGCTATGCCTATTCGACACTGCCCAAAGAAGGTGAACCAGACATTGAGGTTCCGGCCCTTTTCGTTTCTGTCCAGTTTCCTGGGATATCTGCCGCCGATAGTGAGACGTTGCTGATCAAGCCGATGGAAACCGAACTTGCCGACCTTGACGGTTTGGACGCCATGGGCAGCACGGCTGCAGAAGGCTATGCGGGCGTCGTGCTGGAATTTGATTTCGGGTGGGACAAAGGCCAAGTGACGGCAGACGTGCGCGATGCCATGTCGCGCGCCGAGGCGCTATTCCCTGAGGGCTATGAAAAGTACTCGATCAACGAGTTTAACTTCTCTGAGTTTCCCATCATCATCGTTAACCTCGCGGGCCCGGTTCCAGAACGCACGATGGCGCGCGTCGGTCGCGACCTTCAAGATGAAATTGAAGCCCTTGAAGCGGTGTTGGAGGTCGGGATCGCAGGCGATCGCGACGAAATGCTGGAAGTGTTGATCGATCCGCTCCGGCTTGAGGCTTACAACGTAACCGCAGGCGAATTGATCAACGTTGTTCAAAACAACAATCAATTGATTGCCGCCGGGGAAGTGGAAAGTAGCCAAGGCACCTTCGCGGTTAAAATACCGTCTTCGTTCGATGATCCACGCGACGTCTATAACCTACCGGTCAAGACAAACGGTGATCGCGTTGTAACGCTGGGTGATCTGGCCCAAATCAATCTCACCTTCGAAGATCGCCAAGGCACGGCGCGCTTTAACGGGGAGAAAACGCTCGCCCTTCAGGTCGTTAAACGCAAGGGTTTCAACCTGATTGATACCGCTAGTCGCGTGAAAGAAATCGTAGAACGGGAAAGCGTTGCTTGGCCAGAGGGGTTGCAAGCGGCGGTGAGTGTCGGCACCTCGAACGACCAAAGCCGCGTGGTTGACGCGATGGTTCAGCAACTTTTGGGCTCCGTCTTCACTGCGATCGCCTTGGTCATGATCGTGGTTTTGGCGGCGCTGGGTATCCGAGCGGCGCTGCTGGTCGGCTTTGCGATACCAACGTCTTTCTTGCTGTGCTTTGCGTTCTTGGCACTGATGGGCATCTCGGTCTCTAACATTGTGATGTTTGGATTGATCCTGGCGGTCGGGATGCTTGTCGACGGTGCAATCGTGGTTGTCGAATATGCAGATGCACGACAACAAGAGGGTAAAGGCCCGATGCAAGCCTATGTGGAAGCAGCCAAGCGCATGTTCTGGCCCATTATCTCTTCCACGGCGACGACGCTTTGCGCGTTTTTGCCCATGTTGTTTTGGCCGGGTGTACCCGGTGAATTCATGGGCATGCTGCCTGTCACGCTGATTTTTGTGTTGTCAGCCTCCCTCGTTGTTGCCCTGATCTACTTGCCCGTTTTGGGTGGCGTCACAGGGCGTTTGGAAAGCTGGATGGCGGCGCAGATGTCAACCGTCGCAAGCTTGCCGCTTTACCTCCATTTGCTGATGTTTTTTGGCATCGCACTTCTTTTCGCACCGGCCGCGATGTTGATGCAGCCACCGGAGGAAAATGCACCCGGCCTGCTGTTTCAATGGGTCGGTCTGTTTTTCTCTACGATGGACACGTTGGATACGGTCTCCGTCGTGCGGACCTTTGCGTTTGTCTTTGGATTGATCGTCATTGGCGCAGCCGCCGTTTCGCTCGCGATTGCGGGTTTTCTGTTCGGCTTGATCGCGATCTTCGCGCTGATGACACGGCTGGGGCGCATTGGTCGGTGGCTGGCGATGCGGATGTTCCGTCGCGCACCTGATCGCATTTACGCAGGCTACAGACGCAACGCTTTCGGCCGAGTGATCGAGATGATCGTGGGGAACCCGGTGATGCCTTTGGTGATGGCGGGCACCGTTTTCGTCTTTGTCGGCACGGTGATGATCTATTTCTCGAACAATAACAAAGGCGTTGAGTTCTTCGTGGAGTCTGAGACGGAACAGGCCATCGTCTATGTCCTCGCGCGCGGGAACCTGTCGCTGGAGGAGAAAGACGCGCTTTTGCTACAGGCGGAGGAGATCGTGCTGCAGCATCCCGGCGTTGACACGGCCTTTGCTTTTGCGGGTCAAGGCGGTCTGCGCAGCAACACGGGCGGCGCGCAGGCGCCGAAAGATAACATTGGTCAGATCCAGATTGAAATCATTCCATGGGAGGATCGACCACAGCGGACGGAAAAGCTTTTCACTGTTCCATTCCTCAACTTCGATGTGAACCGGCAAACGCAGGACATCGCCTATGATGGGGATGTTGTCATTGCTGAGCTAACCGAACAACTAAGAGAGATCCCAGGCATCGGCGTTGAGATCTTATCGTTGTCGCGTGGGCCAGCATCAGGCAAGCCAGTGCATCTGCGGCTCAAATCTGACAGTTTTCAGGATCTGATGGCCGCCACAGAGACAGTGCGCAAGAAGTTCGAGAAGACACCTGGTCTCACCCTGATCGAGGATACGAGACCACTTCCCGGCATTGATTGGCAAATTGACGTCGACGTTCAAAAGGCTGGGCGCTACGGCGCGGACGTGGTGACTGTCGGTGCCATGGTGCAACTCGTCACGCGCGGCCTGCTACTGGACACGATGCGTGTGGATACATCTGATGAAGAGATCGAGATCCGCGTCCGCTTGCCGGAAGAGGATCGCGTACTTAGTACCTTGGACACTCTCAAAGTACGCACCCCCGATGGTTTGATCCCGCTCAGCAATTTTATAACCCGCACACCGGTGCCAAAACTAGCGGAAATCAACCGCTCTGATCAAAAGCGTTTCTTGGATGTAAAGGCGGATGTGGCACCGGGTCTCATGAAAGTGGTAGAGACACGTCGGGTCGACGGGACAGACATCAACACCACGATCGCCACGCTGCGACCCGCAGGTGAAGATGCGGATATAACTGCACTTGACGGCGCGCGGTATAAGTTGACGCAGCGCACCGATGCCGGACAAGACATTGACGTTCAGAATGGTTTGAAAACTGGACAGCTTCGTTTGGTATCGATCAACCCCAATGAACGCATCGGGGAATTAACCGCCTGGCTTGACAGCGATCCGCTGCCTTTTGGGGTAAGCCATGAGTGGACCGGTGATCAGGAAGAACAAGCCGAAAGCCAAGAATTTTTGCAATCCGCCTTTTCTGCGGCACTCGGGCTGATGTTCATCATTTTGCTGGCGCAGTTTAATTCCGTCTACAATTCGGTGCTCGTTTTGCTCGCGGTGGTGCTGTCGACCACCGGGGTGCTGATTGGCATGCTGGTGATGGATCAGACATTCTCTATCATCATGACGGGTACGGGCATTGTTGCGCTTGCTGGGATTGTGGTGAACAACAACATCATCTTGATTGACACCTATCAAGAATACGAGCGCTACATGCCGCGAATTGAAGCGATCATCAGAACCGCACAGGCACGCATTCGACCCGTCTTGCTGACCACGATCACGACAATGTCTGGGCTGGCACCGATGATGTTCGGGCTCAGCCTCGACTTCGCGGAGGGAGGATATACTGTCGATAGCCCCACCGCGCTTTGGTGGAAACAATTGGCAACTGCGGTCGTTTTCGGTTTGGGTGTTGCAACGGTCCTGACGCTGATGGTCACGCCGTCAATGCTTGCTGTTCGTGTTTGGGCCACCACCTATGTGCGCTGGATTGCAAGGCTTTTGGCGCGCATGTCCATGGGACGTGCCAGCCAAGCTGCACGCGATTGGGCACTGCAGCGAGACGCACGTCGGATGAACACCCGGGAAATTGTCTGGGGCATCGATGATGATAACGCCCGTGTTTCAACAAGCCCAAAGCACCCGATGTCGCCCGCGGAGTGACCCCAGCGTGTCACACCAAGCCGCCGCGTGATCCGTCATGTCGTTTGATCACATGAACGAATGCGGAGAAAGGGCAGTCTGAGCCGTTGTGCCTATAGCTCTTCAGACTGTTGCAGATGCCAAAGCTGCGCATATCGACCCTCTTGAGCAAGCAGCATGTCATGGGTGCCCTGCTCAACAATGACACCTTTTTCTAAGACGACGATCCGGTATGCGGATGCCACTGTGCTGAGCCGGTGAGCGATTGTCAGCACCGTGCGCCCTTCACCCACACGCATGAGTGCGCTTTGAATTTCACGCTCGGTATCACTGTCTAGGGCCGAGGTCGCCTCATCCAACAACAGGATGGGCGGATCTTTTAACAGCGTTCGCGCGATGCCAACCCTTTGCTTTTCACCGCCAGACAGCTTTAGCCCGCGCTCACCAACCGCCGTGTCATATCCATCAGGAAGCCCCATGATAAAATCATGGATCTGCGCCGCCTTGGCTGCTTCCGCGATCTCATGCTCTGTCGCGCCGTCGCGACCGTAAGCAATATTGTATCGAATAGTGTCATTAAACAGGACCGTGTCTTGCGGAACAACACCGATCGCTCGGTGCAAGCTGTCTTGCGTGATGTCGCGCAGATCTTGATCATCTATCCTCACGGCACCGCTCTGCACATCGTAGAAACGGAAAAGCAGCCGACCAATCGTCGACTTGCCGGATCCTGTCGAGCCGACGATTGCAACAGTCTTACCCGGGCGCGCTTCCAGGCTGATGCCTTTGAGGATCAATCGATCTTTCTCATAGCCAAAGCACAAATTCTCAAAAACGACGCGCCCGCCATCCACACGCAGGTCTGATGCCCCAGGTTTATCAGCGATCTCCTCTGGCTGTTCTAACAGAGTGAACATCTGAGCCATGTCAACCAACGCTTGCCTAATCTCGCGATAGACAGTGCCAAGAAAATTCAACGGCACGGTGATTTGTATCATGTAGGCGTTGACCATCACGAAATCGCCGACGGTCAAAATGTCTTTCTGCACGCCAACCGCCGCCATCACCATCACCACCACAAGACCGCTGGTGATGATGAAAGATTGACCAAAATTTAAGAATGCTAGCGAATAGTTGGTTTTGATCGCCGCTTCTTGATAGCCGGCCATTGCAGCGTCATACCGCGCTGCCTCGCGCGCTTCTGCGCCAAAATACTTTACCGTTTCATAATTGAGTAGACTGTCGATCGCTTTTTGATTTGCGTCGGTATCTTGGTCATTCATCTGGCGCCGCAACTTCACCCGCCATTCGGTCACGGCGAATGTAAACCAAAAGTAAATCCCAATGGTCAGTGCAACCACTGCGAGATAGGACACGTCGAACTGGAACGCGAGGATCACCGCAATCATAAACAGTTCAAGGATCAGGGGGCCGATGCTGAAAAGTAGAAAACGCAGCAGAAACTCGACCCCTTTCACCCCGCGTTCGATGATGCGGCTAAGTCCACCTGTTTTGCGCGTAATGTGGTACCTTAAGGACAGTCGGTGAATGTGCTCAAATGTCCGCAACGCCAAAAGACGCAAAGCGTGCTGCGCGACGCGGGCAAAAATGGCGTCTCGCAGTTGTTGGAAGCCAACGTTCATCAGGCGCGCAAGACCATAGGCAACCGTCAAACCGATGGCCCCCAAAGCGAGCTCAGAGACGCCCTCGCCCGCCAGAACGTTCACAGTATCTCGATAAAAAAATGGTGTGGCCACCGCGATGAGCTTGGAAATGAACAGCGCGATTAATGCCCAGATTACCCGCTGCTTTACCCAGGGTCTGTTCTTTGGCCAAAGGTAGGGGGCAACGCGACGCAGTACCAATAAACCAGAGGCGGCTTCATCTTCATGTCGGATCGCATTGGGGCGTGCAGTCGAGACGTCTGACGGGGCGGGATCAGCTGACATAATAGAAAACGGTCTATCGCTCAGATGCTAGCTCTGCAATGTGCAGGGCATCATCGCCGCTGCGGTCTTATTCGTCAGGCAGTGAAAAAACTTGGCCGGGATAGATCAAGTCTGGATCGCGGATGGCATCGCGATTTGCGTCAAAGACCCGCACATATAATTGACCTTCTCCGTATCTGTCACGCGCAATCGCCCAAAGCGTCGCACCCTTTTGCACGGTAATTGCGTTGATGGGCCCCGTTTGCCGGGCGGCAGCATTTGCCAACAACGCAGGTGATTCACGTCGAAAGGGTGTTTCGACACGGCTTGATACAGCTCCATCTGCAGAAAGCTCGTCAACGCGCAAAGTGTACACGCCCTCATCGACCTCGGGCAGATCACCACGCCAGCGACCGTCTTCATCGACGGGCAGGTTGATCACGGCCTGATTGTCCAGATACACTCTCACACTTGCGGCACTTTCTTGCGCACGGCCTGACAATTGCACGGCGCCCAGATCGGAATAGCTGATGGTGTCAATTTCAACATTCGTCATCACATCAGGGCTGGGCGGATTGAGTAGTTCAACACCCTCGTCCGTCGCCCGGAAAACAGCCGTTGATGACATAGCGCTAGCTGTGGGTGTCTCGGGTGTTTCAGGTTCGCTTGACGCCACGGGAGGGTTCGAACCATCCAGGGCCGCGTCTAACGCAGCAGTGTCGACAGATAAGCCGTTGGCCGCAGAACCTTCTGCGTCTTCACTTTCTGCTGCGGGAGTTACCGCAGCCTGCGCATCATCGGCATTCTCCGTCAATTGAACGCCCGACGCGACCGAGGTTTCTTCTGCCAGCAACGCGGTTTCAATTGCGGGCGGCTGGCTATCTTCGATTTCTCGCGACGGCAGATCATCCGATGCCTCTGCAATGTCTGCGGCAGATCGAGTGTCACCTTCATCCGTCTCTGCAGCAACGCCATTCTCCGTGACGTCGCTTAAGGGAGCTTCACTTGGCGGTTGACCCGCAGCCGGATCAGCAGCTTCAGGCGAAACCTCCGCCAGTGCGATGGGTGCAGACAACGGTGCCAAAATCACTTCTTCTTTCGACAGGATGTCTTTGCCTGAAACGGTCTGTAGCAAAGTAAGAACGTGGCCTTGACCATCAGGCGGTATCACGGTGAGCGTGGCAAAGTTACCGCGACCGTCGGTCGTAACGGTGGCGATAGACGTACCATTCTTGAGAATGCTAATCTCAGTATCTGGCGCTGCACGACCAGCAATCACCGTCATCCCGTCGCTTTCGCGCCGCACTTCATCGAACGCAGGAAAGATGACCTGAGCAACCGCATCGGCGATCTCCTCAACCGCCTCGGGCGTCGCGTCCGAGGGGGCAACAGCTTGGACCGCAGATTGTTCGCGGGTCGACGGGGCCGCCAAGCTGTCGTCCGACTGATCTTCCTCGATGGGTACGACCGCTGCGGTTGACTGCTCCAAATCGGCTTGATTGCGCTCATATTGGACCCAGCCCGCAGCCGCCAACAGTAGGACACCGATGGCGCCCGCCGCAGTCATACCTGAGTTGCCACCCAGAAACGCCATAAACTTCTGCATGCGAAAACATCCCCAAGAGTTGAGCCTTCTTATCAAGCAGGCTAACAGGGGTCAAAACACCTACAGTCACATTTATAAAATTGGGTTAGCGCGCCGTTATGCGAAAATCTATCTGCGTGTACTGCGGATCACGCGATGGCAAAAATCCCTTGTTCGTTGAGGATGCCCAACGCCTCGGCGCAGCTTTGGCGAGATCTGGGCTGCGCCTTATCTACGGTGCTGGCGATATCGGGCTGATGGGTCACGTCGCGCGGTCAGCGCAGACGGCCGGAGGCGAGACTTTCGGCGTTATCCCCAAGCATCTGGTCGATCTGGAGGTGGGAAAGACAGACTTAACCACCTACGTCGTGACCGAAACAATGCATGAACGAAAGAAAGTCATGTTCATGAATTGCGACGCTGTCGTTGTGCTTCCTGGCGGCGCAGGATCACTGGATGAGCTATTCGAGGTGCTGACATGGCGGCAGCTGGGACTGCATGAAAAACCTATTTTCCTCTTAAATACAGCCGGTTATTGGAATCCTCTGCTGGCTTTATTGGATCATGTGATTGATCAAGGCTTTGCTGAGCCAGGGTTGTTAGAATTCATCGAGACGCTTTCTGACACAGACAGTCTCATGTCAAAAATCGTGGAGCATTTGGGTTCCTGGGACGCATAATCCAACGAGACGTCGGATCAATAAAGGTAACCAACATCCCCGAGCGTGTCGCGGGGAGTGACCTTTCCAGATCGCGTTGGCCGGACCGCTTTATTCGCAAACGAAAGCTCTCCTCGCAATCATCTGCGCTATGACTGTACGTTTATTACTTAGCGGTTTAATCGCGGCGGCAGGGAGCCGTGAAAACACACCTCCGTGGTGTGCGTTGCAGAACTGCAACAAAAGTGCTGCGCTTTGGCGGAGTGGGAACGCATCACCTGCCGCCAAAACAAAGGCCGTGCTGAACTGTCCAACACGGCCTTAGAAATTGTATCAATCGATCAAAGACGGGACGCTACGTTTTCCCAATTGACCAGATTGTCCAAGAAATTCGCCAAATAGTCCGGACGCGCATTGCGGAAATCAATGTAGTATGAATGCTCCCAAACGTCGCAACCCAACAGTGCGGTTTGCCCAAAACACAGCGGGTTCACACCATTTTCGGTTTTCGTTACCTTCAACGACCCATCCGCATCTTTCACCAGCCAAGCCCAACCGGAGCCAAACTGCCCGGCACCCGCCGCTTTGAATGCATCTTTCATCGCGTCAACTGATCCAAAGCTTTCAACAATTGCCTTTTCAAGCTCACCCGGCATCTGGCTCTCACCGGGGCCCATCATTTCCCAAAACTGGTTGTGGTTCCAAAGCTGGCTAATGTTGTTGAAGATACCGTTCTGCGCCACCGCGGAAGCGTCATATGTACCCTTGATGATATCTTCCATGGACTTGTCAGCCCATTCTGTACCCTCGATGGCCTTATTACCGTTCACGACATAAGCGTTGTGATGCTTGTCGTGGTGAAACTCCAACGTTTCAGCGCTCATCCCTTTTGATGCCAACGCATCATGTGCATAGGGAAGGTCGGGAAGTTCAAAAGCCATCAGTGGCCTCCTTGCGTTTAATTATTCTTGGTCTGAATGAAGGACGGGTTAAGGTTTCGTCAAGGCCTACATGATGCGTCCAGACGACATTTAGCTTTGCCCTGGCAAACTTAACAGGTATCCGACCGGCATGGCCGTGTGGTTTTCGAAGAAAGCCTAAAACGTCTCTAACGCACTTTCTTGCAAGTTCCCTGTGCGGCAAGGGAGTTGTCGTACCCTTCCAATCGACCAGAAGCGGTAAAGGCATTTCGGTCTTCAAAAAGAACAATACGATAATGCACGGTGACCCTATCGCCGTTGGAGGTCGGAAGGTCCTCGATTTTCCAACGGAAGATGGACGAGGTATCAGACCGCTTCGACCATCTGGCGGGAATGGGCTTTTTTGTGTACTTTGTTGACAAAGCCGTCCAAGACGGTGGCTGTCCCGCGCTTCGCATCGAATGTGAGGATGATCCGTTCAGACACCCAGCCACCGCGATCTGCATTCGTTCTTTTGCAATCATAAGTCGCCGCCTGCGCGGAAAGTGCAAACCCCATGATCGCCGCAGCGGTCAGCAATACACGTTTCATTAAGAATCCTCTATTAATGTTTATCCAAGAGTTAGTACCCCATGCAAAAGGACAACCCTCAAGAGAGGATACCGCGCCGGAAACCGCTCTTGCCAGCGGGTTCATGGCTCAAGATGTATGCCAAGTAAAAGCGCTAATGAAAGCGAACCTCTGAACCGGGCTGCGCGGCCATTTTGAGCAAATCGAACATATATCGCGCGACAGACCTAAAGCAGATCACGCGCAACATATCTTGTTCCTGCATCCAAAAGGCCGCTGGTATCTGCGAAAACCGGCTTCGGCGAAACATTCCAGGGACAAAACACTCCGGATGCATATCTACAGGCGCCAGTTTGGCAACCACATCGCGCACGTGGGCGCCTGTCAACTCAAAAACCACGCGAGCGTCTGAGACGTTCACGACAAGCGCGTGCAAACCCTGCAAGCTGTCTTGTACCCCCAACAGCGCCGCCTTTGCCTCTTGATAGGGGCACATCAGCAGCAACTCGTCTGGTGACATCCAAGCAACAGCATTTTGCCCGTTACTCGTCACCTGACGCTGTGCTGGCACCGCCAACCCCAACGATGCCTCCAGCGCTGCGTTCACCTTTTCGTCAGACAGATCGCCCCGGAGCGAGAGCATGCCGCACGGTCCAAGCTCCGCCATGGAAACCAGCCCTTGCGTGACCTCCACGCCTTCCAAGGCAGAGACAGGCTCAGACATTTTGCTTCTCCCCCGCTTTGTCATAGAAAACAGGATCAACGATCTTGGCTTGGTATTCTTTCCCGTCTGTTCCTGGGAAGGTGATCACCTCGCCCATCCTGTCCGGCCCGTGACGGACCAGCCCCAGTGCAATGCCATGCCCCAGATTTGGAGAATGGTAGGTCGAGGTGACCCGCCCGATCACATTGCGCTGACCGTTCGCATTGGTGCCCTCCCCCACGGCATAGGCACCATCTGGCAAGGTAGAGCCATCGACCGTTTCAAGCCCCACGAGCTTCCAGCGGTCGGGATCGGTCATATGACTGCGCTCTTGCGCGCGCTTACCCAAATAATCCTCTTTCTTCTTCGAAATGGCCCAGTTCAGGCGTAAATCTTGTGGGATAACAGTGCCATCAGTCTCATCCCCGATCATGATGAAACCCTTTTCGGCGCGCAGAATATGCAGCGCCTCGGTCCCGTAAGGCATCACGCCCAGGTCTTCGCCAACAACCATAAGCCTATCCCAAAAAGCCTGCCCATGGGATGCGTCAACGGCGATCTCATAAGACAATTCACCCGAGAATGAGATGCGATAGACACGGACCTTGAAGCCCCCCAGCGTGCCATCCGCCCATTCCATGAAGCCCAGCGCGTCTTTGGACACATCCATGCCGCCTAGCTTTTCCAGCGCCTTGCGCGCATTCGGGCCGACGACGGCGACTTGCGCATATTGCTCTGTCACATTGGCAACATAGACCTTCCAATCCCACCACTCGGTTTGCAGCCATTCCTCCATGTGCTCATAGATCGCCTCTGCCCCGCCGGTGGTGGTGTGGCAAAGCCAAGTGTCCTCATCAATCCGGGCCACCACACCATCATCAATCAAAAACCCGTTTTCATTGCACATCAGCCCGTAGCGGCATTTGCCGACCTTCAGCGTCGACATCATGTTGGTGTACATCATGTCGAGGAATTTGCCCGCGTCCGGCCCTTTGACAATGATCTTGCCAAGGGTCGAGGCATCAAGCAGCCCAAGGTTTTCACGCGTGTTCTTTACCTCGCGCATCACCGCGTCATGGGTAGTTTCACCCTCGCGCGCAAACGCATAAGGCCGTCGCCACTGCCCCACGGGCTCGAAAACGGCACCATTTGCTTCGTGCCAGCGATGCATGGGCGTCATTCGCAAAGGCTGAAAAACATGCGCGCGCGCATCCCCAGCAATCGCAGCAAGCGAGATAGGGTGATAGGGGGGCCGGAAGGTCGTCGTGCCAACGGTCGGAATATCGACATCCAAGGCATCAGCGAGCGTCGCCAGACCATTTATGTTGCTCAATTTGCCCTGATCGGTGGCCATCCCCAGCGTCGTATATCGCTTGGCGTGTTCGACTGACACGAATCCTTCTTGCGCCGCCAGTCGCACATCGCTGACTTTCACGTCATTTTGGTAGTCCAACCATGACTTCTCGCGCAGCTTCGCGGCTGCTCCTTGAGGCATCATCCAAACAGGCGCCATCGGCGCATCCTCTCGGCGTGCAGCTTCCGGTACGGCCGCACGTGAGGGAACCTTCATTCCTATTGATGTCAAAACCCCATCCGCCGCAAAATGCGCGTCTTGCAAGACGTCGGCCAGGCCAAAAACACCCGCGGCCGCCCCAGCCGCCGTGACAAACCCAAGACCGTCGACGCCTGTAGGCGGATGATCAGGGTCCGGACTGAAACAGGCGTTTGCCTCATCCCAGCGTAATTTACCCCCGCAATGAGACCACAAATGGACGACGGGGGACCATCCGCCCGACATGGCCACGGCATCGCAAGCAATCTCTTCCAGCACGGCGCCCTCACCAGCCTGCGCGCAAATACTGACACCAGTGACCCGCTTGCCGCCCTTTACGCTGGCGATACCGTGGCCCATCAGAACACGGATGCCGAGCACTTTCGCCTCGGCGATCAAAGCACTGTCTTGGCTTAACCTGCGCGCATCCAGGATGGCCGGCACGTTTAACCCGGCATGCTTCAATGCGATCGCCGTCAGATAAGCATCGTCATTATTGGTCACAACGATCGTTCGATCACCGACCGATACGCCATAATTCACCACATAGTCTCGCATGGCAGATGCAAGCATGACGCCCGGAATGTCATTTCCTGCAAAGCTCAACGGCCGTTCAATCGCCCCGGTCGCAGTGATTACATGGCCAGCGCGTATCCGCCAAAGCCGATGCCTCGGGCCATCATTCCCGGGCGCATGGTCGGTCAGCCTTTCATATCCCAGAACATATCCGTGATCGTACACGCCTGCGCCCATGCAGCGGCTGCGCAAGGTCACATTGGGCATCTTCTGCAATTCCGCCAAAACGGCGTCGACATAGCTTTCCGGCGGTTGGCCATCAATCAAGCCGCCATCCACAGGTGCACGCCCGCCCCAATGGGCCGTCTGCTCAAGCAGCAACACGCGGGCACCGGCAAGACCTGCCGTACGCGCCGCTTGCAAACCCGCGACACCACCGCCGATAATCAGCACATCGCAGAAGGCGTAGAAATGTTCATAGATATCTTCATCCCGCGTCTTGGGGGCCTTACCGAGACCAGCAGACTGCCTGATGAACGGCTCGTAAACGTGCTTCCAGAAACTGCGCGGATGAATGAACATCTTGTAGTAGAAGCCGGCAGGCAGAAATTTACTGAGTTTGGAATTGACCGCGCCCACGTCAAATTCCAAGCTTGGCCAATGGTTCTGGCTTGTCGCCTCCAACCCGTCGAAAAGCTCTGTCGTCGTGACGCGCTGGTTTGGCTCAAAACGTTCTTCGCGCCCCAAGTTGACGAGGCCATTTGGTTCCTCCGCGCCGGACGCCACAACCCCGCGCGGTCGGTGATACTTGAATGACCGCCCCACCAGCATCTGATCATTGGCCAGAAGTGCAGAGGCCAGCGTATCACCCGCATAGCCCTTCAGCTTCTTCCCATTGAACGTGAAATTGATCGGTTTGGCCGCGTCAACCAAGCGGCCAGGCGTGGCAAGTCTCGTGCTCATGCCGCCGCCTTCCAATCGGGTCTTCGTTCTTTGATGATATCGATGATGTTCTGAGGGGGCATCACCGTTTGCGCAGAATAGCTGCCGAAGATCTCTAAGGTGACTGTGCAGCGCGCCACATGAAACCATTTGCCACAGCCATAGACATGCCGCCACCGCTCAAAATGCACGCCCTTGGGGTTGTTGCGTAGAAAAAGGTAGTTCTCAAAGTCCTGGTCTGAGGATCCGGGCCCAAACCGCTTCAAATGCGCCTCTCCATAGGCGCGAAATTCGGTTTCCTCAGCGGTCACACCGCAATAGGGGCAAGTGATTAGGAGCATCGACTACTTCTCTGTCTCAGGCCAATATGCGTGAAACTGCATAGGCACACTAAACTGCACTTTGTGGGTACTATGGCTCTTGTGCTCATCTCCGACAGAGCCAGTAACCTTGGCTGTCACCACAGAAATGAGCGTGCCACTCGCCCCACCACTTGCTTCGGAATGCAAGGTCTTTTCAGCCTGTAAAGAAATTTCAAAGTGGATCAGTTGATCACCCGTATCTACTGCTTTTCCCCCAACCGAGAAGAGACCAATGAGTATCCCCTTTTCGTCGCGAGAATATTCTTGGGCCTCTCGAACCCCAACGGCGATGCTCTTCAAAGTTTCTGTTACAAAGTCTTTCAGCGGTACACTCGACATCAATGTGCCACCCCCGCAGCAACGCTTTCATCGATGAACCGTCCCTCCTGGAAGCGGTTCAGACCGAACGCATCCGTTAGAGGGGATTGCCCCTTGGCCATCAGCTCAGCCATCGCCCAACCGGAGCCTGGGATCGCCTTGAACCCGCCTGTCCCCCAGCCGCAGTTGATGAACACGCCCTCAACCGGCGTTTTCGACAGGATCGGCGAACGGTCCCCCGTCACGTCCACAATCCCGCCCCATTGGCGCAGCATTTTCAAGCGGCTCAGCATCGGAAACGTCTCGATCAACGCGCGCACCGTTTCCTCGATATGGTGGAACGACCCGCGCTGGGTGTAGTTGTTGTAGCCATCTGTGCCGCCGCCGATCACCATCTCGCCCTTGTCGGATTGCGACAGATAGCCGTGCACGGTGTTGGCCATCACAACCACATCCATGCAAGGCTTGATTGGCTCTGACACCAGCGCTTGCAGAGCCACGGATTCAATCGGCAGCCGGAAGCCTGCCATCTCGGCCACATGGCCCGAATGCCCCGCCACGACGATGCCGAGCTTGTCACAAGCAATATCACCCTTTGAGGTGGTCACACCTGTCGCTTTGCCATTTTCACGCGTGATGCCCTTGACTTCACATTTCTGGATCAAATCCATGCCCATGTCAGAGCAGGCCCGCGCGTATCCCCAGGCCACCGCATCATGCCGCGCTGTGCCGCCGCGTGCCTGCCACAGACCACCCAGTACCGGATAGCGTGGCCCGTCGATGTCCATGATCGGACACAGCTCTTTCACCCGCTGCGCCTCAATCCATTCCGTCTGCACCCCTTGTAAGGCGTTGGCGTGGGCCGTGCGTTTGTATCCCCGCACCTCATGCTCTGTCTGCGCCAGCATGATAACACCACGAGGAGAGAACATGACGTTGTAGTTGAGATCTTGGCTTAGCGTTTCATAAAGGGATCGCGACTTTTCATAGATCGCGGCGGATGGATCCTGCAGATAGTTCGAACGTATGATCGTGGTGTTGCGACCTGTGTTGCCACCGCCCAGCCAGCCTTTTTCCAGGATAGCAACATTGGTGATGCCGAAATTTTTGCCCAAATAATAGGCCGTCGCCAGACCGTGCCCCCCTGCCCCAATAATGATGACATCATAGCGTTTTTTCGGCGCGGCGTCACGCCAAGCACGCTCCCAGCCTGTGTGACGACGCAATGCTTCCCTGACGACCGCGAAAGCTGAGTACTTTTTCACATCGGATATCCCGGTAACATCAAATTTCTCAAGCGCGGCTTTGGCCCCACGCAATCCCCTCGTTTTGGCTTTTCAGTCAAAAAAAAGAGCATCACGCCCGGCATTCTTTAACGGATTTGCGACATTGCACACAGTTGCGACATCGCCGCAGCCCCGGTCGCTTGGAAAGGGCTTTTGCTCAACAATCACAGCGCATAAATTGCCAGCATTCGGAGGGAACAGGTGACTTTTTGGGTAATCATCACCGCCATGGCGGCCTTGGTTGCGACCTTTCTTGGTCAAGCTGTGATGCGCGCGCGTTCTGAAGAAGTAACAGATGCGCGTTATTTTGACCTGCAGGTCTACCGCGATCAGTTGGATGAGATTGACCGCGATGTGGCACGCGGCGTGCTTTCCCAGGAAGATGCCGAACGGGTGCGCACCGAGGTGTCACGCCGGATCCTGAGCGCGGACACGGCAGCGCGCAAATCTGACAGCGGCGGGACGGCTGTCCGCGCGCCCGTGCTCGCAGCCCTCATCGTGGGGATTATCGCAAGCAGTCTCTTGCTTTACGCGCAGATAGGTGCGCCAGGATACGGCGATTTGGCCCTGAATGACCGCAAAGCGATGGCCGAAGAAGCGCGTCAAAATCGCCCCACACAGCAAATCGCCGAGGAAAGCCTCCCACCTCGTCAACCGCCTGAACTCTCGGAGGAATTCGCAGGCTTGCTAACCCGCCTACGTGCCGTCGTGGTTGAAAGGCCAAATGATCTTCAGGGACAAACGTTCCTTGCACAATACGAAGCGCAGATCGGCAACTTCAGTGCTGCTGCTGATGCGCAACGCGCCGTAATCGAACTGAAAGGAGACGCCGTTACAGCAGCAGAGATCGCCGATTATGGCGAATTGCTGGTCTATGCGGCTGGTGGGTATGTCTCGCCCGAAGCGGAAGCAGCGTTCCGACGCGCCCTTTCTGTGCAACCGCAGGAAAGCAAATCGCTTTATTACGTCGGGTTGATGTTGGTGCAAACCGGGCGCCCCGACATCGCTTTCCAGATTTGGGACAGATTATTGCGCCAAGGTCCACCCGAAGCGCCCTGGATTGCACCTATCCAAGCGCAGATCATTTCGGTGGCGGAGCTTGCGGGGGTAAATTACACCATGCCTGCCATCGGGCCTGGGGATACGCGCGGCCCTTCTGCCGCAGATATCGAAGCAGCAGCAGATCTGAGCGCAGCGGAGCGGATGGAGATGGTGAGCGCAATGATCCAGGGGCTCGCCGATCGGCTTGCAACAGAGGGCGGCCCACCGCAGGATTGGGCACGTTTGATCACCTCTTTCGCCGTCACCGGTCAACCCGCGCAGGCAAAGGCGGTTTTCGACGAGGCGATGACGGTCTTTGCGGATAATCCCGGCGCTCTCGATATCATCGGTCGGGCGGGAAGCGATGCGGGAGTGGCCGAATGATACAGCAAGACATCGCTGATTTTGCCGCTGTCTTGCCACCCTCTGCGGGTTTGATCGCGATCGATCTGGGTGACAAAACGATTGGGGTCGCGGTCTCTGATCGGACGCGCAGTGTGGCTTCACCCTTGAAAACGATCCGGCGACGAAAGTTCACGACCGATGCGGAAGCCTTGGAAAACATCATCGCAAATCGTCAGATCGGCGGCATGGTCGTGGGGCTGCCGCGCAATATGGATGGGAGTGAGGGGCCACGCTGCCAATCAACCCGCGCCTTCGCGCGGAATTTTTCGCAGATCTGTCGCTTGCCAATTACATTTTGGGACGAACGCCTCTCCACCGTCGCAGCCGAGCGGGCGTTGCTTGAGGCGGATACGACACGAAAGCGTCGCGCAGAGGTTATTGACCACGTCGCGGCGAGCTATATCTTGCAAGGCGCGCTGGACCGTATGCGCAGCTTTTGAAACACTCGGGGCCCTTAAATGAGCGATGATCTTTGGAAACGCGTCGAGGTGGAGAGCCCCTGTGTAAAGCTGTGCACAATCCATCCGGAGGCACGCATTTGCACCGGTTGTTTGCGCTCTTTGGAGGAGATCGGTGGCTGGTCGCGGATGACTGCAGAGGAAAGGCGGGACGTGATGGCGGTGCTTCCCAGCCGTACGCACCTGCTTAAGCAGCGCCGCGGTGGCCGGGCAGCTCGCTTGGCACGCGGTTAACGCGGTAGTGGAAAACCTGCCTGCCGGGTTATCATCTCGCAAGCAGATCGGGGTCAAAGCGATGACGTTACAGCATAGCATCTCACGCCTGATACCCCTTGCCCAAACTGAGTGAGCTTCGCCCCATTGGGAGCGGATCAGCGCGACATAACAGACGCTGTTGAAGCGGGCAGTAATGTTGGACGGATTATATCGCGTTTACGCCCGGATGCTTTGGTCGATCGGCTGAAGTGACAACTCTCTGCCAGCAATATCAACGGCGTTCAGTCTTCTGCTAGCCAAGCTTCTACACTGCACAGGGGGCGAAAATAAGCGATCATGCGGCCCTCGGGTGGCGCATGATCTCCCTCACGCCAGGGGGATACGCCATGCAACAAATGCCGATGCAGCAGAATTGCTTGTCCCGGGGCCGCGACGATGCGCACCGGCGCAATGCGGTCAAACAATTTATGACGCGCCTGCTGATATACCTCGGTTAGATCGATTTCGGATGCAGTACCCCCCGCCAAAGCACGGCGAAACACCGCGCCCAATAGGTGGTGACTGCCAGGCCAAACGGTCAGGGTAGCGGCGCTCGTCTGCGTCAGCGGCAGGCCCAGGATAAAAGAGTGCGGTTCTTTCAGATAGCGGCGCCTTTGAGGACCGACGGGCAAGAGCCCATCGACATGCGCGGCGGCACGTTTGATCCGGAAGCGATGGTTGGCATCGCTTTCATCGGGGTCCTGCTGCGGGTATCCCGGATAGACGATAGACAATTGCGCCTGGTGCCAATGACGGGGTCGCGTGATGTGATCAGCCCAGGGACCTGCAAGGGGCACATTATCCACACGACCATCCGGCGCATTGGGCAGCGCATCAACGCCAACAAACCACGTGTCGCCATGACGCAGGTTAGCCACACGTTTCTCAGGGTCAGCCACCAGGTCTAGCGCCACCTCATGTGCGGCTGTCGCCCAGCGCTTTGTCTCAGGGTGCAATGGGTAAACCCGGTAGCCAGCCCGCGCATCCATCACAGGGCGACCTTCCGAAGCATATTGAAAGCCACAAGGATGAGGAAAACGGCAAATACGCGTTTCAACGGTTTGGGGTCCATCGCATGGGCGAGCTTTACACCCCACGGTGTGGTGATCAACGTCATCGCGATGATGATCGCGAAGGCCACAAAATTCACCGCGCCCAGGGTTAAGGGCGGGGCGGCTCCCTCAAAATCAACGAACATAAACCCCGCAACAGACGGAACCGCGATCAGCACGCCAAACCCGGCGGCTGTGGCAACTGCGCGATGAATTGCGACGCTATAAAGCGTCATCAACGGAACACCAAAGCTGCCACCGCCAATGCCCATCAGTACCGACAGAAAGCCAACAGCAGGGGAAAGCGCAGCCCGTGTCACCCCGTTGGGCATCTGTGCGTCTATCCGCCACTCTGCGCGGCCAAGCAGCATGTAAAGCCCGATCCCCATCGCCAAGAGACCGAAGATCACCTGTAACGTATCCGAGCGAAGCTGGGCGACCGCGACCATACCAAGCGCCGCACCAATCACGATACCGGGCGCCCAGCTGCGCAAAATAGCCCAATCCACCGCGCCCTTCTTATTGTGGCTCAATACAGAGCGGACGGAAGTGACAATGATTGTTGCAAGGGACGTGGCCAGACACATCTGCATCAGCTGCGGGCCATCGTAGCCCAGGGTTTGAAACGCATAAAAGAAGGCGGGCACGAGAACGATACCGCCGCCGACCCCCAAGAGCCCGGCTAAAACACCGGCGAAACCGCCAATCGCGATCAATAGCAACGCCGTCTGAAGCAATAGATAAGGATCAGGCATCGGTTCCACCCGTTGATCTGGTTTCACGACGCCTGGGACAGCGGCGCGCGCTGCACTGCGGCCAGCGCATCAAGCAACAATTGCGGACCTGCGCCCGTCTTGCCGGCACCTTCCGAGAGGATACGCCGCCACTGACGCCCACCAGGACGCCCGGCAAAAAGCCCCAGCATGTGCCGCGTGATTTGGTTCAAGCGCCCACCTGCGCTGAGATGGCGTTCGATATAGGGGAGCATTTCTAACACCGCGTCTTCCGCCCGGCGTGTTTCACACCCACCAAAGATGCGTTGATCGGCTGTACAAAGGATGTCCCCTGGCGTGGTGTAGGCAGCGCGCCCAATCATCACGCCGTCCAGCCCGGCGTCCAAAAAGGCTTCAACTTCGTTGAGTGATGTCACCCCGCCATTCACTGATATATGAAGATTTGGAAAATATCCCTTCATTTGGTGCACGAGGCTGTAATTGAGCGGTGGTATTTCGCGATTTTCCTTTGGACTTAAACCTTGCAACCAAGCTTTGCGCGCGTGGATCGTCACACGTGTGCAGCCTGCCGCCACGATCCGCGCCAAAAACTCTGGCAAGCTCTCTTCCGGTTGCTGATCATCTACACCGATGCGGCATTTAACCGTCACTTCAACATCCACGGCGGCCTTGATCTCGGCAATGCAGGCGGCCACCAACTCGGGCTGCTTCATCAAAACAGCACCGAAACAACCAGATTGCACGCGATCTGAGGGGCAGCCGACATTCAGATTGATTTCGTCGTAACCCGCGGCAACACCAAGACGTGCCGCTTGCGCCAATTGCATGGGATCTGACCCGCCCAATTGCAGTGCCACTGGGTTTTCCTCGGGATCGTGATCGAGCAGGTGCAGTGCCCCGCCGCGCACCAATGCCGCTGCGGTAATCATTTCTGTGTACAGCAATGCGCCTTTGCTCAACCGACGATACAAGTAACGGCAATGCCGGTCCGTCCAGTCCATCATCGGCGCCACGCTGAGCGTCGCGGCCCGCGTGACATCAGCATGTGAAAGACGCGTATTCATGGCTAGCCTTAATATAGGTGACGCGCGCCATTATCACGCTGATCTGACAAGTGCAAAATGCGGATCACCCGGCGGCGCTGCGATCGCAACGCGGCCACTGGCGGCCGCTCACGCCAGTCGCGCCGGCATTTATCCCGTCAATGAAGGCAGCCAAAGAACAATACCCGGAAACGATACCAGCAAGGCGATGGTCACAGCGTCAGCGATAAAAAACGGCGTTACGCCTTTAAAGACGTCTTGAACGTTCAGATCGTCGCGGACCCCAGCGACAACGAAACAGTTGAGACCGATGGGCGGCGTGATTAAGCAAAACTCCGCCATTTTCACCACGAGAATGCCAAACCAAATCGCGCACATCGGGCCCGACATGCCAAAGGCCGAATCCGCGGCAGAGACAAATTCACCGCCGTTCAACGCCATAACCGCGGGATAGACCACCGGCAAGGTTAAGAGCAGCATCCCAATGGCATCCATGAACATCCCCAAGACAGCATAGGCCAAAAGAATGCAGATGAGGATCAGCAGTGGCGACATCTCAAGCGATGTGATCCAAGCGGCGAAAGCGTCAGGAAGTTCCGCGAAACCCAAAAATCGCACGTAGATCAACACGCCCCAGATAATGGTAAAGATCATCACGGTCAGCTTCGCTGTCTCTAGCAGTGCTTCTTTGAGTTGCCCCCATCGCATGCCTTTGTAAATCGCCATGAGGAAAACGATGAAAGCGCCAACTGCCCCGCCTTCCGTCGGTGTGCCCCAGGCATCCCCAAAGGGATTGTAGACAAAGAAGATGATAATCACGACGACGGCAACAATCGGCAGTGCCGGCGGCAGTGACACGAGACGCTCGCGCCAACTAAAGCCCGTGACGGGCGGACCAACCGTCTTAAAGCCGATCGCCAAACCGATGATCAGCGTCGCATAGACAACCGCAGAAAATGCCCCGGGAATAAACCCTGCGAGCAACAGCTTGCCGACGTCCTGTTCTACAATGATGGCGTAGATCACCAAAATTGCGGACGGCGGGATAAGTGATGCAAGGGTGCCCCCTGCCGCGACCACGCCCGCTGCAAACTGCTTGTTGTAGCCAACTTTCAACATCTCAGGGATCGCGATGCGGGCAAAAACCGCGGCTGTCGCCACCGATGCACCAGAAACCGCCGCAAAACCCGCTGTCGCAAAAACAGTTGAAACCGCCAGCCCACCGGGCACCCAGGCAAACCAGCGTTTGCACGCCTCAAATAAGGCAGTTGTCAACTTGGCATAATAGGCCAGGTAGCCGATCATGATAAACACGGGGATCAAGCTCAGCACCTGCGCAGAGACTTTGGAATGGGGCGTCAAACCGGCCACCTTCACGCTGATTTCCACGGCTTTCCAAAACCGCTCTGGTACGTAATCAAACCCGTTCCAACGCAGCCAAACCAGCCCGACAAACCCAGCGAGACCGGCCGCAAAAGCAACCCGCATGCCCAGCACGACCATCAACAGCAGTCCGCCTGACACCCAAAGGCCGATGTCGATGGGCTCCATCAATCAGCCCCTTCCATGGCATCAGCTTCAAGCCGCGCCTGCTCTTCAATGGAGAGGCTGAGTGGCACCGCAACGGGCGAAGACAGGCCAAAGACAAACGCCCTACCGTATCCCACGGCTTGCAACGTTAAGCGCAGTGTCAGCACCGCAAAAGCGATCGGAACGACAAGTTTACTGGGCCATATCGGGATACCGATATCGATGGAACTGTCACGGCTGCAAAGCGGCCTTGCGCAGTCAAAAGAGCGGTCGAAATGTTCCCAGGCCCCCCATGTTAAGGCGACAATCAGAACCAACATCAGCAGCACGGAAATGAGTTCGAACAACCAAAGCAGTCGCCCCCTGAGTGCGCTCACGAGCATGTCCATGCGGATATGTGTTCCATCGCGCTGCACGTAGGAGACGCCCATGATCGCGATGATGGGCATCGCCGCCTCGATGTAATCGACGTAGCCCGCCATGGGTGAGGCAAAAAATTTGCGGCCTGTGACAGAATAGGCCGCCAAAAACATCAATGAAAAAATCGCGAAGCCACTGAGCAACGCGCACATTCGTTCGAGCGGCAGAAGCAAACAATCCAATCTGCTCAGCAGGCTGGAATCTTCAAGAACGGCGGCGGAACCTGCCATGAGATGTCCTTTGTCAATGGCATCAGAGCTCAGGTGGAGAGGCCCCGGGTCAAGCCCGGGGCCGCATCCAAGCGCCTCACATGCTGCGACGCGCCAGCATCAGGTGGCCAGTCGGGTCAGCTACCGCCCTTGGCGTCGGCCAACGTGCTGACGACGAGGTCATAGAGTTCTTGACCAGGCAGCCCCTGCGCTTCCATGTCGCTGATCCACTGATCGCGGATTGGTGCAGCGGCCTTTTCGCGGAACTCGGCAATCACTTCCGGGGCGATTTCAATCTTCTGCACACCCTTTTCAGCCAGCACAGCATCCCAACGCTCCAGCAAGGACGCATAGTTTTCGAGATAGTGATCCAATGCCTCGTCAACGGAGCTATCGAGCGCTGCACGCTCGGCATCAGAAAGGCTCTCATAGGCGTCGATGTTGACCACAACCGGACAATTCACCGTGCCAGGGTTCAAATTCGCCGTCCACCAATCCGCTTGGTTGATCGTCCCAAAAGACAGATGCGCGTGCTGGGCGAAAGCGACCGTGTCAACGACGCCGGATTCCATCGCTTGGTAAGCCTCTGTCGCGGTAACAGACGTTGGCACGCCGCCCACGGCTTTAAAAGCCTCTCCCAAGCCGCCTGTCGCGCGCACGCGCATGCCGTCAAAATCAGCCAATTCGTCGCGTGGCTCTCCGGTACCGACGATGTTGTACTGTGGCATTGGTGATGTCATGAGAAGCTTTGCGTTCCACTGCGCCATCTCTTCCGTCGCGGCAGGATGGGCGTAGACAGCTTTGGACACTGCAACCTCTTGCTCCAAATTCTCCACCCCTAGAAACGGCAGCTCAAGCACGGTGATGACGCGGTTCTTGTCCCGGTGATACCCCGCGCAGAACTGCGCCATTTCGAATGCCCCAATGGAAATGCCATCCAAGTTCTCGCGGTTCTTGGACAGGCCCCCGTAGCTGATGTTCATGGTAAAACCGCCGTCCGTCTTCTCGGATACGAGCTCGGCAATCTTCTCAACGTGCTCAGTGAATGCGCGACGCTTTCCCCATACCGACACGTTCCACTCTGTCGCTGCAGCCTCCGAGACGAAGGCAGCGCTCAACGCGCAAACCGCGGCGCCTTTCAACAAATTGGTCATTCATTTTCTCCCTCTTTGGGCGCCCTCCTCGGCACCATTGAGGCGTAAGCTACTCCGCTTGCACCCTGGTGCCAAGTCCTGATGCGTCACGATAATCGAAGGGTGAGGGCACGTTGCCAAGGTCTCGCTCACGGACTTTCCGAAATCCCCAGCAGGTCATTCGAGCCCCAAACGATGCTTCAACAGCGACAGAGATCCTCGAAGCGATGCAAGATAAGATTTCACTGAAAATGTGTTTTGAATGAGAAGACTAAGCCAAAGCTCGGGCAGAAGATTTACAAAGTGTTTGCCCCGTCAGTAAATCTTTCACACCAAAACTGGACGGCTCCAGTTCCATATTCCTTTCGTTTCATTGATCGCTATGCTTACGCCGGTGATAGACCGTAAAGCACAGCAGAATGTTTGCGAGCTAGAGCAGCGTTTAGGGAGAGAGTTCATGACAGAGGCCACCGCGAAAACATATCCGCCTTCCGCAGAGGTATCGGCTAAAGCGCATGTAAATGCCGATAGATACAACGAAATGTACGCCGCATCGCTGGCGGATCCAGATGCCTTCTGGCGCGAGCAAGGCGCGCGGGTTGACTGGATCAAGCCCTTCAGCCAGGTCAAAAATGTCGACTTCACCTTGGGTCAAGTCAGCATAAACTGGTATGCAGACGGTCAGCTAAATGTGTCTGCTAACTGCGTTGACCGCCACTTGGAAACGCGCGCCGATCAGACAGCGATTATTTGGGAACCGGATGATCCCAATGACCCTGCTCAATACATTACCTACCGCGAATTGCACACTCAGGTCTGCAAGATGGCCAATGTTCTGAAAGGGCTTGGCATTGGCAAGGGCGACCGGGTGGTGATCTATCTGCCGATGATCCCCGAGGCGGCCTATGCGATGTTGGCGTGCGCCCGCATCGGCGCCATCCATTCGATCGTATTTGCGGGCTTCTCTCCCGATGCATTGGGAGCGCGGGTCAACGGATGCGACGCCAAATTGGTCATCACTGCCGACGGCGCTCCACGCGGGGGACGCGTGACAAACCTGAAGGACAACGTCAATCAGGCGCTTTTGAACGATTTTGACGAGGTGAAATGCCTCGTGGTGCAACGCACCGGGCAGCAGATCGCCTGGCGCGGGGATCTGGATTTCTGGCTGCATGAAGAGCTTGAAAAGGTCGAGGACGATTGCCCAGCCGTCGCGATGAATGCCGAAGACCCGCTGTTCATTCTTTACACCTCCGGCTCTACCGGGCAGCCGAAAGGCGTGGTTCACACGAGCGGCGGATATCTCGTCTATGCAGCGCTTACGCATGAGGTGACGTTCGATTACCATGACGGCGACGTCTATTGGTGCACGGCGGACGTCGGTTGGGTCACGGGACACAGCTACATCGTCTACGGGCCCTTGGCCAATGGGGCGACAACGCTGATGTTTGAAGGGGTGCCAACCTATCCGGACGCCAGTCGCTTTTGGCAGGTCTGTGAGAAACACAAGGTGAACCAATTCTACACCGCGCCCACAGCTATTCGCGCCCTCATGGGCCAAGGCAATGATTTCGTCACCAAGTGCGATCTGAGCAGCCTGACAGTGCTTGGAACGGTGGGTGAGCCGATTAATCCGGAAGCGTGGAATTGGTACAATGACATCGTCGGCGGTGGACGCTGCCCCATCGTGGATACCTGGTGGCAGACTGAAACTGGGGGTCACCTCATGACACCGCTGCCCGGTGCGCATGCGATGAAGCCGGGCGCGGCAATGAAACCTTTCTTTGGTATCAAGCCAGTGGTGTTAGAGCCAACATCTGCGGAAGAGCTTCAGGGCAACCCGGTAGAAGGTGTGCTGTGCATTGCAGACAGTTGGCCCGGCCAGATGCGCACCGTCTGGGGCGATCACGCCCGGTTTGAAAAAACTTATTTTGCCGATTACCCGGGCTACTACTTTACGGGTGACGGCTGCAAAAGAGATGCCGATGGGGATTACTGGATCACCGGCAGAGTGGACGATGTCATCAACGTTTCCGGCCACCGTATGGGCACGGCAGAGGTGGAAAGCGCGCTTGTCGCGCATCCGAAAGTGGCCGAAAGCGCGGTTGTGGGCTATCCGCATCAGATCAAGGGTCAAGGCATCTACTGCTATGTCACCCTGATGGGAGGCGAAGAACCCAGCGACGATCTACGCATAGAGTTGCGCAACTGGGTGCGCAGCGAGATCGGGCCGATCGCCTCTCCCGATTTGATCCAATGGGCTCCTGGTTTGCCAAAGACGCGCTCAGGGAAGATCATGCGACGCATCCTGCGCAAGATCGCCGAGAATGACTATGGTGCCTTGGGGGATACCTCAACCTTGGCCGAGCCTGCCGTGGTGGATGATTTGATCGAGAACCGGATGAACCGCTGAGCCTTCATCGGAGGGTCGGGCGGGATGCTCGCCCGATCCGCTTGCGGCTGAATAGCGCGCTGCTGGACAATTTGCTTCAGCCATGGCACCGCGGGCGCCATGGAAAATACGTTGAGTGCCTTTGACCCGAAATCTGAAGATCGCGCTGCCCTGCGCAGGGCGTTCAGCCGTTTCGGAACGGGGGTAACGGTTGTAACGACGCAGACGGACCAAGGGCCGACGGGGATCACCGCGAACTCATTTTCTTCAGTGTCGCTTGACCCCGCACTTGTGCTCTGGTCCGTGGCCCATCGGTCCGAACGCAGCGATGCCTTTATGCAGGCGCAGGCGTTCTGTGTTCACATCTTGGCCGCCAATCAAGAAAGCTTAGCCCATCATTTTGCGGCGCGAGGACATTCTTTCGATAACATAGATTGGACCATTGGCCCCAATGGAGCGCCGACGCTTTCGGATGTGCTGGCGACCTTTCACTGCAACACCTTCGCGACACATCCTGCGGGGGATCACACCATCATCGTGGGTGAAGTTACGCATGCCAGCAATCGACCTGATAATGCCGCCGGGCTTTTGTTCGAACGCAGCAGCTTTGGGCAATTTCAGAAATTCGAATGATGCGTGACCCCGCCCCGCAACACGCTGGGGTCATCAAGCTGAATGATCTTAAGGCACCCGGCCTTAAACCCAAGACACATTGCAAAAGCCAATGAGCGTCGCACCATGGTTGCGGGAAGGTGATAGAAAAGGGTTGCTTCAGGTTTAAAGCCACAAGCTTTAATTGGATTCTTTACCTGTCACCGCCGCCAAGACTAAGCCTAATCTGAAGCGGCGCTGGCTTTTGCGCGCAGACCGCTTTGCCTGCATGGCCTGAGAATGCTGAAGGCACGAAGGGGCATTCGTGCCTTGGATGGAAGGCCAGCGTTCCAGCAACCCAACGCTCATTTCTTAGTGGCTGTGTTGAAGTCATCAAAAACAAAGATCAAGCGATCTGCCGACGCTCAGAAATAAATTTGCACGCGCGAGCCAAGTCTTCTTCAAGTGTCTTCACCTGCTCACGTTTCTTGTTCGGATCGGCTTGACGAAGCAACGCGGCGGGGTGCCAGGTGATCAGCACTGGTACATCGTCCAACCCTTTTTCGATGCGCCCTCGACGCTGCGTGATCGCCTTTCCGTCCCCAGTCAGTGCCTGGGCAGCGGTCGCGCCAAGCGCCACGATCAAAGACGGTTGCACCAAGGCGATTTCCTTTTGCAGCCACCAGCGACAGTGACGCACTTCGCCACCATTTGGGCTTTGATGAATGCGTCTCTTGCCGCGGACCTGGAATTTAAAGTGCTTTACGGCGTTGGTGACATACACTTCGCGCCGATCTAGCCCCACGCGCCCTGCCACCTGATCAAACATTTGACCTGCAGGACCCACAAACGGGCGACCAGCGATATCTTCGTGATCCCCAGGTTGTTCTCCGACGATCATAAGCTGCGCTTCGGTCGGCCCCTCCCCCGGGACTGTCTGTGTCGCTGGCCCCGCGAGGGGGCAACGCTGACACCCGCGCAACTCGAACTTTAGCTCTTCTAAACCGCCGTCCGGCTTTTTTGCGATCGGCGCATGCAGGCGTTCCAGGACCCGCCCCGCGCGAACAGGTGGCAGGGTAGGTGCTGACGCGCGCATTTGGGCTACTTGCTCCTCTGCATGCGCGATAAGATCAGGGATAAGCGACGCTTCTGGAAGGTTCTTCCAATATTTCTTGGGCATCTCAGACTGCATCGCTTTGATCTTCAGCCGCGCCGGGTTGAAAATATTTGCATAGTAGGTGCGCCAAAGCGCTTCTGTTTCATCGCTAAGATCTGGCTTCGCGCTCTTGACCGCCTCGTAGCTAATCTCTCCCGCTTGGAAACGCATGGTCACCTCGGGGGTGATGATGATCCAATCCATGTCGCCAAACCGCCGCGTAAAAAATCCTCCTATCAGTTCCTCGATGCGATGATCCGGCTCAAACCAGGATACAAACTGTCTTCGCGCGGCGCCTGCAGGGGTGACATCGCGAAATCTGACAAACGCTTTCATCTTGTGCATGTCCCGGCGAATATTTTTCGCCAAACGCTCTGCCTTTGCCATCTCGGGGTTTGCGCGGTTTGTGATCAGGCTGGGCTGCTCACAAAGGGACAACAACAGACGATACGCCAGATCGAATGCCCCGGGTGAGCGATGCGCGCAGATCTGCTTGGCAAGGGGAAGAAATGCCTTAGGCACCACAACTTTGCGTTTGGACCCTAAAAACCCGCGATCTGGGAAGGCATCAAAAAGCGATGGAGCTTCCCCTGACAATTGCCACACCAAAGATGATGGCGCTGTGCTTTGTTCAGCATGCGCGCGCGCTACCTCGCGCCACGCGGCAAAGGTCCCGAGACGCGGCAGGTGCACCACCTGCATCAGATCAAACGAAGCTGTTCGGGGGGAGGCGCAAAACGCGCGCGCAAATGCTCTTCATCGGTCAATCCCCCGGGGCGCCAATCCCTTGTGATGATAAAGGGCTGGGCCTTTTTCACCAACGCGCCGATGCGCCGCAAATCGTCATACCCCAAGGCACCGGATCTTCGCGCCGTCAAAATTCGATTCACTGTTTTTGTGCCAAAGCCAGGCACCCGCAACAGCATCTCTCGCCCGGCTTTGTTCACGTCCACCGGGAACAACGCGCGATTAGAAAGCGCCCATGACAACTTTGGATCCACATCCAAGTCAAGCATTCCGTCGCGATGATCAGAGGTAATCTCTTCCGCTTCGAACCCGTAAAAGCGCAGCAACCAATCTGCCTGATACAGCCGATGCTCTCGTAAGAGCGGCGGTTTGATCAGGGGAAGCTTGGCGGAGCTGTCAGGGATGGGTGAAAAGGCAGAATAGTAGACCCGCTTGAGTTTATAGGATGAGTACAACCGCGTGGAGCTCTGCAAAATGGTTTGATCATTGGTCCCATCAGCGCCAACGATGAGTTGGGTGGACTGCCCTGCCGGAACGAATTTTGGACCCTGCCGACCACGCAGTGTCGGCGTGGACAGTTCTTCTTTGCGCAACCGCACATTCCCCATCGCGCGTCTGATCTCTTTCGGGTTTTTCTCGGGCGCGTAGGCTTTCAAACTGGCGTCTGTGGGTAATTCAATGTTCATGGACAGCCGATCAGCAAGCAAACCGGCCTCTTCGATCAATTCAGGCGACGCATCTGGAATGGTCTTTAGGTGGATATAGCCGCGAAAATTATGCTCCTCTCGCAGCTTGCGGGCGATCCGAACCATATCGCCCATCGTGTCATCTGGGGACCGGATGATCCCAGAAGACAAAAACAGACCCTCAATGTAGTTCCGTCGATAGAACTCGGTGGTAAGATACACCACCTCTTCCACTGAAAATCTTGCGCGAGCCACGTTTGAAGAAACCCTGTTGATGCAATAAGCGCAATCGAAGATGCAAAAATTTGTCATCAGGATTTTAAGCAGCGAAATGCAGCGACCGTCGGGGGCATAGGCGTGACAAATGCCAGATCCCTCTGTGCTGCCCAGCCCTTTGCCATCGCGGCTATGCCGCTTGCTGGTGCCGGAGGACGCGCAGGAGGCATCATATTTGGCTGCATCGCTTAGCAACGCCAATTTCTCTTTCAAAGACATTTTGCTCATGCGTTCGTGATATGTTCTTTTTTTGTCCTTCGCAAGCTGGGCGCAATGTCGCATTTTCGCGGCTTGCGCTTTGCTTTTTGCACAGCGACCTTCTGCTCGTCCCCTTTGCCGACTGACAACTGTCTTTTCGATTTTTCAACAATCCGATAGATTTTCAGGAAAAGAGCAGGTTGTATTTATGAAAAATGACAGACGATTATTTCTCCTGGGGTGTGGTGCCTTGGCGCTCGGTGCTTGCGCCTCGGCCCCAGTGCGCAACTCAAGTGGGCCACCTCGTCAATCGAACGTTCCCGGTGACCTAAGGCCCACGCCCAATGCAGCGTATGAGGCATGGGTCGCGCAATTCAAAACGCGCGCGCTTGCGCAGGGAATTTCTGCGCAAACGCTCACACTAGCCTTTCAAGACGCTGGGTATTTGCCGGGCGCAGTGAAGCGAGATCGCAATCAAGTCGAATTCTCTCGAACGTTTGAGGATTATTTGTCGATTGCCGCGTCTGACGAACGCATTCGCAAAGGCCGCGCTGCTTTTGCAAAACACCAGGCGACGTTAAATGCAGTCGAGGCGCGTTATGGGGTTGCCCCTGAAATTGTCACGGCCATCTGGGGCCTGGAAAGCTCTTATGGAGAGAGACGGGGCGACATCTCGGTTATTTCAGCCACCTCCACGCTCGCGTTCGATGGGCGGCGCGGTACTTTCTTCGAAAAACAGCTTATCGAGGCGCTCAAAATACTTCAGAGCGGGGATGTCAGCGCAGCCAACCTAAAAGGATCTTGGGCAGGCGCGATGGGCCACACACAGTTCATCCCAACGTCTTACGCAGCCTTCGCCGTTGATTTTGATGGCGACGGGAGACGAGACATTTGGTCTGAAGATCCGACCGACTCCCTAGCTTCGACGGCGGCCTATCTCGCTCGGAACGGTTGGACAGCCGGTGTCAAATGGGGAGGTGAGATCGGCGACAATGCCCCAGCGGGGACGCAAATACAGCCGCAGCCAGGTGGCCCGCGTTTTTCTGTCACCAGCAATTTCAACGCGCTCAAACGCTACAACAATTCTGATAGCTATGCGCTCAGCGTGGGGCATTTGTCCGATCGCATAGCCGGAGCAGGACCACTGAAGGGCAGCTTTCCCCCAGACCAATACGGGCTCACCAAAGCCGAAAGGCAACTTTTGCAAAGACGTCTGACGCAGAGAGGCTTTAACACCGATGGCGCAGACGGCGTTATCGGCCCCAAAAGCCGCGATGCGATTAAAGAATACCAAAGAAGTATCGGTGTCCCGGCAACGGGCGATCCTTCACAATCGTTACTACAATCTTTGGTTTAATTCGAAGGATCTCAATTCAATTTCACGGGGAAAACACAAGAATTTTATCGACTTAAGAGCAACAAGCACCCGAATATTTGGTGTCTATACTTGATCGACCAACGCCCACGAGCGCTTATAAGAGGGGTCATGATTCACAGGGGGCACCATGAAACGTCGTACTTTTATCGCAAGCGCAACCGCCGCGATTTTCTCCCCTCAGATATTGTCTGCGCGCGCAACCTATGACCCCACACCCCAAGAAGTGCCGGTTCGGGCGCAGTATCAAGCGGGCGAGCTGCTCGTGCTGCCGCGCAATCACTATCTATATTTTGTGACGGCACCTGGAAAAGCGTTGCGATATGGTGTGGGTGTGGGCCGGGCTGGGCTTGAATTCACCGGAACCGCGACGATTGACGTCAAAAAGAAATGGCCGACGTGGCGCCCAACGGATGAGATGATCGAGCGCGAACCGCATCTTTACGAGCGTTTCATCGGCAACACAGATGCGCAACCCGGCGGTCCGGGAAACCCGCTTGGCGCACGCGCTCTGTATCTATTCCAAAATGGGCGTGACACATATTTCCGAATTCATGGCACGACGCAGCCCAGAAGCATCGGTCGCTCGGTGTCTAACGGCTGTATTCGGATGCTGAACGATCATGTCAAAGATCTTTATGAACGCGTACCCATTGGTACTGTGGTCACAGTGCTCTGATAGGCTCGGCGTTCTGCAAATGAAATAACTCTGATTCCAAGCTCATTTTTGGCACCACGGTAACTCAAGCTTAACCTTCGTACCGCTAAGGCAGTTTGGGTGGTGGGCTCCATTGATAAGATTGGAGCGTAAAATGAGTTCTATTTTGTTGAGCAACCCTGTAGCTGCCCCTCCTCCTCAGGGGACGGCGGCGCAGGATATCAGCGTGGATGCGCCCGGAATACCGGTCACAACAGTACAACAAGCACGCGATACCAAAGATACTTCTAACTTCGGCGGGTCGGGCACCGGATCCAGCAACAGTCGGCAGGGTGATACCGTGGCCTTCATGCGCGCCCGCGCGGGTGCGACAATTTCCAGGCCACAGGATGCGACACCCGGCTCTGTCATCAACGCACAAGCACAGGAAGATCCGTCGGCAACGCTTTTCGGAAACAACCTGCCAGAAGTTGAGATGCCCGATCCCATCCCGACATCACCATTTCTGAAACGTGACTGACGATTAGAAGGTTTAACTTGCGGTGAAGGTGCCTGCTTCAGTAGCTGGATCAGGCACCTCTTTCAGATCAAATCGAAGAATGCGGGGGGTCTCAAGCGGTGAAACTTTCAACATAAACCTGTCACATTATCGTTTTGACGCGCAATCAACTTGCTTTTGGTCGAAGACAGGTCATGCTACAATTTGTGTACTGTTCAGCACGAGCCCACTGAGTTTTTTTCGTCTGAATGCTGCATGTGCACTGCGATATCGAAAGGACAGGCAGCATGACAACGGGAACCGTGAAGTGGTTTAACGCCACCAAAGGATACGGCTTTATCGCACCAGATGACGGGGGGAAGGATGTCTTTGTCCACATTTCCGCTGTGGAGCGTGCGGGGCTTACCGGGCTATCCGACAATCAAAAGGTGAGTTTTGAGATCGAGGCTGGCCGCGACGGTCGCGAAAGCGCTGCGAATATCGCCTTGAAGTAAAGTTGCAGCGCAGAAAGCTAAAGCTTGCAGACTTAAACCAAGACGCCTTGCCCAAAGCGACTTAGCGCCGGTCCTTGGGGGAGGCCAAATCGCCCCTTGCCTTGGAAGTCGACCGACGCGTGCCAACAGAATCTGTGGGCGGGACGGTGATAGGGAACTGGGTGCATCAGGTTAAGGTCGGATGTTTTGGAAGCGAAAGCCGAGCGGCAAACTCCTTTGCATCCGCAGGAAGCTGATCGAACGCGACATCAGAATGGGGGAAGTTGCGGGGCAGGTCAAAGCCTATGGACCGTTCCAATCCACGTTCTTCGCCTCTTTGATCGAGAGACGGCCATTGGGCCAAGGCTTGAACATCGACTGTGCCTGCTCCGTTTCTGCGGCAAGCCATACCCTCACGTTGCTCGGCTCCAGCAGGACCCCCATGCGGTGATGGATCGGCGCAACATCTTGGCTGGGTGCGCAGGTCAAAATAGCCACCTGCGGCACCCGCAAGTCACCCGGCCCAGCCCAAACATCAGTGACAGCCGCGAAAAACAAAGGGGCGCCATCCTTCGCAGAAAGCCGCCAGGGCTTTTTGCGTCGGCGCTCCCCCGTCCATTCGTACCAGCCCGTCGCAGGCACCACGGCGCGGCCAACACCTTGATAAGCCGACTTTTCAAACAAAGTCTCTGATCTTGCGTTAATCAACGTCTCCATCACGGGGCGTCCCCGGGCGTTTACACGCCCTACCGGAATGATGCCCCACCGCATCAGTGAAAATCCGTCTGCCGTAAAGGTCACAATCTCTTGCCCGGGCGAAATGTTATGTCTTGGCCGCTGCGCCAACACGTTGTCTGCTTCAACATCCAAAACTGGTGCCACATCAGTCATGTCATGCGTCAGAAAAAACCGGCCTGGCATTTTGGCTAATCGGTATTGATCTGCTGAACGAGCTTTAAAACTTCCGGCCCAATTCGATCCACGATCTTGGAAACGCCCGCTGCATTGGGGTGTATGCCATCCGGCTGAAAGAAGGCGCGCAGTTCAGACAGATCGGGGCGTTCCCCATCATTCATCAAGCCGGCGAAAAAGCTGTCTAAAAACAGTGTATCATATGCCGCCGCCAAATCAGGATAAATTGCATCAAACGCAGCTTTATATGCGGGGCCGAAATTGCTGGGGGCTTCCATACCAATCAACAGTATCTCGACATCCGCTTGGGCAGCAGCCTGCAAAATACCGGTTAAATTGGTCCGTGCCTCTTCGGGTGGCAGACCGCGCAGCAAGTCGTTACCACCGAGTGCCACAATCATCCCATCCACGTCTGAGGTAAGCGTCCAGCCCACGCGTGCCAAGCCACCGGCCGTGGTGTCACCCGACACACCAGCATTGATCAAACGGACATCCGCCCCCGCATCATCAAGCCAGCTTTGCAGTTGCGGAACAAACCCATCATTCACGGGAAGACCAAACCCCTGGGTCAAGCTGTCACCCAATGCGGCGATCACAATCTCTTGGGATAACAGCCCTGTAGGGAATGCCAAAGTGAAGCAAAAGCTTACTGCAAAACACGACTTGCGCATTTCTATCACCGCTCCATATCCTCCCTAACGCATACAAGAGGTTGTCGTGCCAGCCCCCGTCTTTCAGCTTCAAGATGTGATGCTTTCGCTCAAGGGCAATGCGGGCGACGTCGATATCTTACGCGGCATTTCCTTTGAAGTCGCGTTTGGAGAAACCCTTGCCCTTACGGGGCCCTCAGGGTCTGGCAAATCTTCACTCTTGATGGTCATGGGCGGGCTTGAGCGCGCCAGCGGAGGCAGGATCCACGCTTTGGGCGAAGATCTCAATGAGATGGACGAGGATGAACTGGCGCGTTTCCGCCAGGGACGCATGGGGATTGTGTTCCAGTCTTTCCATCTTATCCCCACGATGACAGCGCTTGAGAATGTTGCCACCCCGCTTGAACTCGCGGGCGCGACTGACGCTTTTTCAAAAGCCAGCGCTGCCTTAGAGACTGTGGGACTAGGCCATCGTACAGGCCATTATCCTGCGCAGATGTCTGGGGGCGAACAGCAGCGCGTCGCTTTGGCACGTGCTTGCGCACCGCAACCTCAAATACTCCTGGCCGATGAACCGACCGGAAACCTCGATAGCGCGAATGGAGCCGCGATCATGGATTTACTCTTTGGGCTGCGCGACATGCATGGCGCAACGCTGGTCTTGGTCACGCATGACTTGCATCTGGCAAACCGATGTGACCGTACCATCTCGCTTGCCGACGGACGCATCGCATGACAGTGGCTAACGCGGCTCGTTTCGCGCGGAGAGAAATGCGCGGCGGCTTACGCGGCTTCCGGCTGTTTCTGGCCTGTTTGACGCTTGGCGTTGCCGCAATTGCCGCGGTAGGGTCGGTACGCGCCGCAATCGAAGCAGGGCTTCAACGGGAAGGCGCAACCCTTCTCGGCGGGGACGCCGAACTTGATTTTACCTATCGCTTTGCCGACCCCGATGAGCAGGCGTGGATGCGCCGCCAAGCCCTTGAGCTTTCCGAAATCGTTGAATTCAGATCGATGGCCGTGGTCAGCGAAGATCGCGCACTGACGCAAGTCAAAGGGGTGGACGCGCGCTATCCTCTTGTTGGCACGCTGGCGCTGTCCCCAGATATCGCGATTACTGACGCACTTGCGGAGACATCACAGGGGCCCGGCGCGGTCATGGAACGCGCGCTGGCGGATCGATTGGACCTGAAAATAGGAGAGACCTTCAATTTAGGTACCAAGACATTTCAACTCACAGCGCTAATTTTGCGAGAACCTGATGCTGCAGCGAGCGGGTTCGCCCTTGGACCGCGCACGATTTTGCGCAAAGACGCTTTAGAGGGTTCGGGTCTTCTCACTCCGGGCACGCTTTTCAACAGCAAATACCGATTAGCGTTGCCACCGCAAACAGATCTTGCCACGCTTCAACGAGAGGCTGAGGCGCGGTTTGCGACAAGTGGAATGCGCTGGACTGATGCGCGAAACGGCGCTCCTGGAGTGTCTGAATTCGTTGATCGATTAAGCGCCTTTCTTGTGCTGGTCGGCCTTTCCGGCCTTGCCGTCGGTGGGGTCGGGGTTGCCGCAGCAGTTCGAACGTATCTGTCCCGGAAAACCGAGGTGATCGCCACGCTGCGGGCGCTGGGCGCAACCCGTGCTACGATCTTTCAGACATATTTTTTCCAGATCGGCGCGCTTTCACTGCTCGGCGTGACCCTTGGCCTGCTTTTAGGAGCAGCTTTGCCCGTGCTGCTCGCCTCGGTGAGTGAGGCCAGATTGCCGGTGCCCGCGACGTTTTCGATATATCCCGCGCCTCTTTTCGAAGCGGCGCTTTACGGGCTGTTGACGGCGCTGATATTTACCCTTTGGCCTTTGGCGCGAAGCGAGGATGTGCGCGCGGCGACGTTGTTCCGCGATGCTTGGCAAGGCGCAAAGCAACTTCCAGCCGCGCGATATTTGGCACTCATCTCCACTCTTGCGGTGATGTTGGTCGTATTGGCCGGATGGTTTAACGGTTCTTGGTGGCTCACGCTCTGGACGCTGGGCGGCATCGCGGGCGCTTTGCTCTTGCTTGCTTGCGCAGCGTTGCTCGTTCGTTTTGCCGCGCGAAAACTCGCAAAACGCGCACGCGGCTATCCCAGGCTGCGATGGGCGCTGGCCGCCATTTCAGGCAGCCATGAAGGGGCGGCTTCAGTCGTGCTTTCCTTGGGCCTTGGTCTCTCGGTCCTGGCGGCTGTTGGGCAAATTGACGGCAACCTGCGGCAGGCAATCTCGGGGAATTTGCCAGATGTTGCCCCGTCTTATTTCTTTGTCGACATTCAGAAAGATCAAATGGAGGGCTACACGCAACGATTGACAGAAGATCCCGCAGTCTCAAGAGTTGACAGCGCGCCAATGCTGCGCGGTGTCATCACTCAGATCAACAACAGACCGGCGTCAGAGACGGCGGGCGATCACTGGGTGCTGCAAGGCGACCGCGGCGTGACATATGCGGAAACGCCTGATGAGAGCACCGTCATCACCGCTGGCGAATGGTGGCCAAAAGGGTACGAAGGTCCGACCCAAATCAGCTTTGCAGCAGAGGAAGCTGCAGAGATGGGACTTGAGTTAGGAGATGAGCTAACGATCAATGTCTTGGGGCGGGACATCACGGGCACCGTCACGTCATTCAGAGAGGTTGATTTTTCAACCGCTGGCATCGGCTTTATCCTTTCCATGAACCCAAGCGCCCTGCGTGGCGCACCGCATACGTTCATTTCAACAGTCTACGCAGAAGAGGCGGCAGAGGCAGCAATCCTAAGAGATCTGGCAAACGCCTATCCAAATATCACTGCAGTCCGTGTGCGAGACGCGATCGATCGGGTCGCGGATGTCATCGCGGGGCTGGCGGCCGCCACCTCTTATGGCGCTTTGACCACGCTTGTGACGGGCTTTATCGTCCTCATCGGCGCCGCTGCGGCCGGTACGGATGCGCGCACTTTTGAGGCGGCAGTCCTGAAAACTCTCGGCGCGTCCAGACGCAGCATCGCGGCGAGCTTTCTTTTGCGGGCAGCGTTTCTGGGGCTTTTCGCGGGGGCGGTTGCCCTGCTTGCCGGTATCCTGGGTGGCTGGGCCGTCAGTCGGTACATCCTTGATACCAGTTTCTCTGTGATATGGTCCTCTGCGCTGCTCATCGTTTTGGGCGGTATCATCGCCACCATCCTAGCTGGGCTTAGCTTTGCGCTTCGGGCATTGAATGCGCGGCCCGCGCAAATATTGCGCGCGCGTGAATGACAAAGCGGTGCCATGGCTGAAGGATTGAACCCCACGCATCAAGAGTTCGTCGTCAACATCCTGAGGCGGGCGGCGCAGGCCGAAATTCTGCCCCGGTTTCACAATCTCAGCAAATCGGACGTGAGCATCAAAAAACGGGCGGATGATCTTGTCACCGCTGCGGACATCGCGGCGGAACACATGATCACGCGCGCCTTGCATCAGCGTTTTCCTGATGCGCTTGTCATGGGCGAAGAAGCCGCATCGGCGGATCCCACACTGCTTGACAAGATTGCCGATGCCCCTTTGGCATTCATTATCGATCCTGTGGACGGTACTTGGAACTTCGCCCACGGCTTTGGCATGTTCGGCATCATCCTCGCGGTCACGCAATATGGGAAACCTGTTATGGGGGTTATCTACGACCCGCTCGCCGACAATTGGGCAGTTGCTCAACCAGATGGCCCGGCGCAACTTATCAGTGCGACCGGAGCCATTGCGCCTTTGAAAACGGCGATGGGCAAACCAATTGAAAAACTCACTGGGCACCTCCCGCTTTACATGTTTACGGGTGACAAAAGACGCAGATTGGCGGCGACGCTTCCAAGCTTTTACAACGTCACCTCTTTGCGATGTTCTGCGCATGAATATCGCATGGTGGCACAGGGGTTTTCCGATTTCGTGCTGACCGAGTCGCTGTGGCCTTGGGATCACGCTGCAGGAGCGCTGATTTGTCAGCAAGCGGGGGCGCATGTTGAAATGTTGGATGGTGGCGCATATTCCGCTGCACGGCATCGCGGCTACCTGCTTGTCGCGCCAGATCGAATGACGTGGAACAAGCTTCGCAAGGTGTTTCATTTCCTGCTTGATCTAAAAGATGACCCGCATGGGACAAATAAAGGTTAGGAAATGCCGCTCATGACATCGACACCCTATTTCTTTGGCTATGGCAGCTTGGTGAACAGGCGTACCCACAACTATCCAGATGCGCATCACGCAACCTTGCGCGGATGGCGGCGAGCGTGGGTGCCATCCATGAGGCATGACCGGGTTTTTCTGAGCGTCACGACAGACGCAAAAACCGATATCAAGGGCCTGATCGCAGCGGTCCCGGGGGCAGATTGGACAGCTCTTGATGCCCGAGAGACCGGGTATCGCCGTCAATCCTCAGGTGCTGCCGTTGATCACCCCCTCGCACTGGACACGCCCGTTGCGCATTATGCGGTGCATCACTCAGACACCGGCATTGTGCAGCATCCTCACATCTTGCTGAGCTACCTCGACGTTGTCGTACAGGGATTTTTGCACGAGTTTGGTGAACAGGGTGTGACAGACTTTTTCTTGACCACCAGCGGATGGGAGATCCCGGTGCGCGATGACCGCACAAAGCCGGTGTATCCACGCCATCAGATGCTGACCCAGAAAGAAACCGCGCTCGTTGATTGGCATCTGGACCAACTATCGGCGCGCGTGGAAAAGGGTCATTAATCTGCCTTCACGACCGAAGATCTCTTGCTTTGGGGGATCCTGACTACCGGCTTGCTGGATGACGCGAAGGGCTAACACCCAAGCGATGCCGCCAAAAAGAACACCGGCCAGCGCTTGGCCAATCAGAACCCCTTGCGCACCGTATATCCAGGCTCCAAGCCAGACAAAGGGGATCAAGGCAACAGCATTGCGCCCCCAATTTGTGAACGTCGACAGAAAGGGCTGACCAAGATTGTTGAAGGCTGCATTCGCCACAAACAGAATGCCCAGAAAGAAAAAGGTGAGCGAAAGCGGACCACAAAAGAGATAGATAAGCTCCCTCGTCAGCCCATAAGCGTCAAAAATGTCAGCGATGAAAACTCTCAGTGCGAACAAAACTGCTGAAATCAGCAGGGTCACGATTGTGACAAAGATGATTGCTGCGTTGAAACCGCGACGTACCCTATCCAAATTTCCAGCACCGTAATTCTGGCCAATGATCGGTCCGATCGCCCCGGAAAGGGCAAAAACAACGCCAAATGCCACCGGTATGAGACGGCCAACAATGGCCATCCCGGCTACCGCCTCTTCCCCGTAAGCCGCCATCGCACGGGTCACAAAAGCCTGGCCAACAGGTGTTGCGATCTGCGCCAAAATGGCTGGCACGGCAATCCCAAGTATCGGTCGCAGATCGCGTGACATGCCCGATATATGCGGACGGGTAATGCCCCCATAGATCCGCGCGAGCGGGGCAAGAGCAAGAGCGCAAATGACAAACCGCGCAATGACCGAGGCGATGGCGGCGCCCGCAAGTTCCAGGCTCAGCGCAAAAATCAAGATCGGCGCAACCGCCGCGTTGATGACGCCGCCCGCGATTGTTGCCATCATGGCTCTGCGTGCGTCGCCATGGGCGCGCAGAACTGCCCCGCCCATCATGCCCAGGATGAAAACAGGCGTCGAGGGGAGCACGATGCGCATGTATTCCGACGACAATGTCGCCGTTTCCCCCCGCGCGCCCAAAAGCGCGACAAGAGGATCCAGGAAGATCCAAACAACCAGGGTGAGCACGCAAGCGAAGATTGCACCGTAGGCAAGCGCATGTGTGGTGCGTTCGCGTGCCAGCAGCGTGTCATCCGCACCCAGTGCCCGCGCCACCAATGCGCCTGCAGAGATGGCCATGCCGATGCCAAAAGAGGTCGTGAAAAATAGGATCGCGCCCGCATAGCCTACCGCGGCAGCAAGTTCAGCCTTTCCCAACATCGAGATAAAGATCAGGTCGACGAAATCGACAAAGAAAACCGCCATGAGGCCGACCGAAGCGGTCAATGACATCACCGTCACGTGACGGAAGAGACTGCCTGTCAAAAATTTCGCTTCGGCCATGTCAGCCCCCTATCGCGCGCGCCACGTCAGAGCGTCACAAAACCGGGAGGGCGGTTCAAGAACGCACCTTGACGACTTGCAAAAGCGGCATCAACGCGGCCATTTCGGGGCCATGCTCTTGGCCTGTCAAGGCAAGCCGCAGCGGACGGAATAGAGCCCGGCCCTTTCGGCCCGTCACCTGCTTTACCGCATTTGTCCATGCGTTCCACGTTCCTTCATCGAAAGGTGTCGGTGGTAAAAGCGTCACCGCCTGCGCGACAAAGTCAGCATCCGCCGGGTCAATCACAGGATCTGCACCGTCGCGGCAAAGATGCCACCAATGCTTCAAATCGGCCATGGTCGCAATATTGCCCTTTGCCACCGCCCAAAACTGTTCGGCCTGCGCGGGGGGAACACCCAGATCGGCCATTGCAGGAGCGACGGCCGAAACTGGCAGGGTTTGCAGGTAACGACCCGTCAAAGGAAACAAATCGTCCGGGTCAAACTTGGTCGGCGCGCTTCCAAAGCGGTTCAGGTCGAACCCATCGATCAACTCCGCCATATCTGTCCGCAACTCCACCGGATCAGACGACCCCAGGCGCGCCATCAGGCTCAGCAGCGCAAAGGGTTCAACGCCGTTTGCGCGCAAATCACGCAGGGCAAGCGTGCCCAACCTTTTGGACAGCGCCTCTCCCTGAGGGCCGACGAGCAGCGAATGATGTGCGAAAGAAGGCACTTTCGCATACCCCAGAGCGTTCATGATCTGAATTTGCGTAGCCGTATTCGTAACGTGATCCGATCCGCGCACGACATGGGTTACGCCCATCTCTGTGTCATCAACCACCGAGGCGAGCGTATAGAGCATTTGCCCATCCCCGCGGATCAACACCGGATCCGAGACAGAGGCTGCGTCGATTGAGATGTCGCCCAAAATACCGTCCCGCCACTCTATGCGGGCGTGATCGAGTTTGAAACGCCAGACGCCATTGCCCCGTTCTGCTCGAAGAGCTTCCTTTTGCTCTGAACCAAGCTTGAGCGCAGACCGATCATAGACCGGAGGTTTGCCCATATTCAGCTGCTTCTTGCGCTTAAGATCTAGCTCCGTGGGGGTTTCGAACGCTTCGTAGAAACGATCTTTTGCCCGCAGTTCATCAGCCGCCGCCTGATATTGATCAAAACGCTCTGACTGCCGCTCCACGCGATCCCAGTGAAGGCCAAGCCAATCGAGGTCTTCTTTGATTGCATCGACGTAGTGCTCTTTTGAGCGCTCTGGGTCTGTATCATCTATCCGGAGGACGAAAGTGCCGCCCGCTTTGCGCGCGATCAGGAAGTTCATTAAAGCAGTGCGCAGGTTGCCAACGTGGATATAGCCCGTGGGTGATGGGGCGAAACGCGTGATGGTCTTGTCTGGCATTTGGCTCTCCTGCTCTGAACTGCAGTTGTCACAGCGCAGGCTTGTTGTCCAGTTGATGTAAAATATGATCTGCTGTCAGGGTCGAGACCCTTTCATTCTTCGCCCGCGCTTCGTCTGTTTTTGCGCCTGAAAAGGAAAAGCTAATGAAGAAAAGCGAACCTCAGACATGCCGCAACGGCTCTAGCCACCGTCCGTTAAGGCTCCATTTTGCCAGACACCAGACGCCTGCTCACCCGTGGTGTATCGCATGGTCCCTGATCCCTGGCGTTTTCCCGCTTCGAAATAGCCTTCGTAAACGTCCCCATTTGCATAGGTGGCGACGCCCAGGCCGTTGATCTGACCGCCCTCCCACTGGCCAACATAGGTAAAGCCGCTGGACATCGTTATTTTCCCTTGTCCCTCACGCTCCCCATTGACGAATTCGCCTTCGTAGACGGTGCCATCGGGAAATGTAGCGCGCCCTTCACCATTGCGCTGACCGTTCTTCCAGCTGCCTTCGTATCTGTATCCATCGGCATAGGTCATGACACCCTGTCCCTCGTTGCGGGCGTTGACAAAGTCCCCCTCATAAACGACGCCATTCGGATATGTGGCGCGCCCGCGGCCTTGGATAACACCGGCCACCCAGGATCCTTCGTAGGTTGCGCCGTCAGGGTAGGTGATCTTGCCTTGTCCGTCGGATAGATCATCCCGAAACTCCCCAACGTAAATTGAACCGTCGGGGTATGTGACCGTTCCCTCTCCCTCGATCTTTCCAGCGACCCATGAACCGGTGTAGACATAGCCGTCGATTCCGGTGAACGTCCCTTGGCCATGGCGCAGATCATCTTGAAAGCCGCCTTCGTAAACGTCACCATTTTCGTAGATAACTTTGCCGTTCCCCTCTCGGCGGCCGCTGACAAGCTCCCCCTCGTAGACGTCGCCGTTAGGCTGGTTCAATCTGCCGGCACCGTCAATCTGGCCGTCCTTCCAAAGTCCAACGTAGGTCAGCCCGTCGGGCATCGTTAGCTGCCCTTCCCCATTGCGCTTCCCTGCGCTGATTTCACCATCATAAACAGCGCCATCAGGATAGGTGATCACGCCCCGGCCGTGTTTGATCCCTTCAACCCACTCTCCGCTGTACTCATATCCCCCGGGGCTTTGCATCACGCCTTTCCCGTGATGCTTGGCATTCAGGAATTGTCCTTGATACCGCACACCGTTGGCATAGACCGCAACACCCTGCCCTGTGATCGACCCTGCGTCCCAGTCACCCTCATACGTACCGCCATCCGCGAAAGTAATTTTACCAGAGCCATCGGGTTTACCGCGTTCAAAATTGCCTTCGTACACGGACCCGTTGGGAAAGCGGGCGACCCCTTCGCCCTTGATCTCTCCCTCAACCCAGGTGCCGCTATATTCATACCCATTGGGAAGTTTATAGGTCCCCTGCCCATGTTGAAGCCCTGCCTTAAAGGTGCCTTCATAGATCCCCCCATCATCGTACTGCTTTGTCAAAATCTCCCCTTCTTGCGCGAAGGCGGTCATTGGCGGGATCAGCAAGCAAAAAGCAAAAGCGCGTGTCGACATAAAATACCGTTCCTGGGTCGGTTCATCGGATCAGTAAAAATCTAAGCGTTGAAGCAGGGTGGAGCAACGGCTTTCGGCATCGCTGGACGGAAATACCGCGTTTCCACGATGAGGGTGAACCAACCCTTGTTGCGCTGCGATTGGATCTGTCTTTCAAGAAAGCACTCCGTCGCGAAACTGGTGACGTCAGCCAGACCCAAATGGCTGGATCATTTTGGTCGGGGACCTTTCCCCAACGCGCTATTCTGCTAAGTACTCGACACGTGTTGTTGCAAAGGCTTTAGACATGACGGACCGCTTTCGCATCACTTTAGGTCAATTGAATCCAACGGTTGGTGACTTAGCCGGAAATGCCTCTCTGGCACGCGACACCTGGCACAAAGGGAAAGAGGCGGGGGCAGATCTTGTCGCGTTACCTGAGATGTTTCTCACCGGGTACAATGCGCAAGACCTGGTGATGAAAAACGCGTTTCAGCTTGATGCACAGCGCCATATTCATGCGCTGGCCGAGGCATGCGCTGATGGCCCCGCGCTTGCCATCGGCACCCCCTGGACCGAGGAAGGTGAGTTGTTCAATGCCTACCTCATCCTCAAAAAGGGCAAGATCGCAAGCAAAGTGCTTAAACACGAGTTGCCGAATGAAACCGTCTTTGACGAAATGCGTGTCTTTGACGCGGGTCCGCTTGGGGGTCCATATTCCGTTGGCAACACGCGGGTCGGGTCTCCGATTTGCGAAGATGCCTGGCACCCAGATGTCGCTGAAACGCTGGCGGAAACCGGGGCCGAATTTCTGTTGGTGCCCAATGGCTCTCCCTACTACCGGGGGAAAATGGCAACGCGCATGAATGTCATGGTTGCGCGGGTCGTCGAAACGGGCCTACCGCTGATCTACCTCAATATGGTGGGCGGGCAGGATGATCAGGTCTTTGATGGCGCCTCATTTGCCTTAAACCCAGGCGGCCATCTTGCCGTGCAGTTGCCCAGTTTTGAAGAGACTGTCGCCCACATCGACCTGGCGCGTGACGTGGAAGGCTGGCGCATCGTGCCGCAGCCGCTGTCCTCTCAACCCGATCCATGGGAACAAGACTACCGGGTCTGTGTCCAAAGCCTTCGGGACTACATGGCCAAAACCGGATTTGAAAAAGTGCTACTTGGGCTGTCAGGTGGCGTGGACTCCGCACTTGTGGCGACGATCGCCGTTGATGCGCTGGGCGCAGACAAGGTGCGCTGCGTGATGCTACCGTCCGAATATACATCGCAAACGTCTTTGAACGATGCGAAAGCACTCGCCACTGCGCTTGGCTGTCATTACGATTTTCTCCCGATCTCGAGGGGGCGTGCGGCGATCACGGAAACACTTGCACCTTTCTTTGACGGCACACCGCCGGGTCTCGCGGAAGAGAACCTCCAATCGCGGCTGCGTGGCCTGCTGTTGATGGCGCTATCAAACAAATTTGGTGAGATGCTGCTTACCACGGGCAACAAGTCTGAAGTCGCTGTCGGTTATGCAACCATCTACGGGGACATGTCGGGTGGCTACAACCCGATCAAGGACATGTATAAAACGCGCGTATTTGACACCTGCCGGTGGCGAAACGCGCATCATCGCGACTGGATGCTGGGGCCAGCCGGTGCGATCATACCGGAAAATATCATTACCAAGCCTCCGACCGCGGAATTGCGTGCTGATCAGAAAGACAGCGACAGCTTGCCTGACTACCCTATATTGGATGCAATCTTAGAGATACTCGTGGATAACAACGGATCAATTGCAGACTGCGTCGCAGCGGGCTTCGAACGTGAGATGGCCCAGCGGGTCGAACATCTGATTTATGTATCAGAGTACAAGCGGTTTCAATCGGCGCCGGGTGCGCGGCTGACAAAGGGTGCGTTTTGGCTTGATCGGCGATATCCCATCGTCAACAGATGGCGCGATCCGTCCTGATGGGTACAGCTTGATGAGCGCAAATGCCACTTGCCGTCGATCCAGATACGTCCTGCTTTGCAGCTTGGTCGGATTGATTTGCAGTTTTTTGAGCACGACGCTGTACGCCTGCGGCGCTGACACAAACTGCACGATTGGTGATCGACACTACCGCATTGACCTGCCCCAGGGGTATGACAGCACCACATCTGTTGGCGCGCTCATCTGGGCGCATGGCTATCGCGGGAGCGCGGCTGGCGTCATGCGCAACACCGCGCTTCGAAAAATGGCATCGGATGCAGGTCTCGCACTGATCGCCGTTCAAGGGATCAATGGCACCTGGGACCTTCCCTACGGACCCCGCACGTTCAACAGCACCGGTGCGGCAGAGTTTGCCTATTTCGATGCGGTGATCGATGATGCGGTTTCGCGTTTTGCTATCGATCCCAACCGCATCGTCGCGTCGGGTTTTTCAGCAGGCGGCATGATGGTGTGGAACTTAATCTGCGCGCGCGCCAACCGCTTTGCCGGGTTTATCCCGTTTTCAGGCACTTTCTGGCTGAAGCCGCCCGTGCAATGCGCGCCGCCCATTTCCAATGTCATTCATATACATGGTGATCAAGATCGCACTGTACCGCTGAACGGTCGCGCAATTGCAGACACCAAGCAAGGCATCGTTTCAGAGGCGTTGGCATTCTACGGGGATTTGGGTGCTTTCAAAGCCGTCTCAGACACGACACATCGCAACTTAAGCTGCGAAAATCGGCGCAACGCCACTGGCAACATTTTGGTCTTCTGTCTCTTCCCGGGCGGCCATTCTTTCAGCGTGCAGCATCTTCGCTATGCTCTTGATCTTTTGCAGGCGGCGGGTCACCTCTAAGCTTCCGCGTATTGACTTGATGCGGGACAACCGTGAAAGCCCCTCGCCGATCACGATAACACGAAAGCGCCCCATCCTCAACAAAAGCAAAAATATGCTGCGGTGAAGTGCACAACGGCGGCGCCTGGATCACCATGATGATGAAAGCCGTCGCCCTTAAATCCGATGCGCCTGGCCGACATCGACTTAGCGCCGCTCCGAGAGGTGGAACGGCGCGGTTCAATAGAGGCGGTTGAGCGGGACGCTGATAGGAAACGGGGTGCATCAGACTGGATGCGGGGTGCTTTAGAAAGATCAGGCGGGTTCATCACCTCACCATACCACCACCCGACACCCGAAGCGGGCCGAGGCTACCAAGGAACCGCTTTTCCCGCCCAATCAAAAAACTGACCGGTCTGATCGGGCGACAGCTTGTCCATCACATTCAGCAGGTTCTGCGCCGCCTCATCGGGTGGCACAGCCGGGTGTCGACCGAGGTATTTCGCGGTGAATGCCGTTGCGACGGTACCAGGGTGCAAGCAAACACAAACACTTTGTTTGTGGCTGCGCGCCAACTCGATCGATGCCGTGCGAACCACCTGATTTACCGCCGCCTTTGCGGATCGATAGCTTACCCACCCGCCGATCTGGTTGTCACCGATCGACCCCACCCGAGCAGATAGGACCGCGAACACCGCATGTCGGTCACGCGGCAATAATCGATGGGCTTGGGACAGCACTAAGGCGGGCCCGACCGCATTTAGCAAGAATTGATCAAGCATCGCGGATTTCTCGACAGATTTGATTGTCTTTTCGGGGGAGGCACCCGCGATTTCCAGCGCACCCGTTGCGACAACCACGCGGTCAAATTGATCCTGCAACGCATTGAGATGGATCGAAACAGATACAGGATCGGTTATATCGAAACCGTCCACGCGCCGGGACAGTGCGGTCACGCGCTCTCCGCGCTGTTGACATGCGTCGTGGAGCGCCGCGCCAATGCCACCAGAGGCTCCGATAATTAAAGTATTTGTCATGATGAGAAGGATAGCAGTCACTCTTTTCGCTTCAATCGGAAGGTTGCAAACGTCGCGGCCGGGCGGGATAAACTCTTCTCTTTTCATTTCACAACGCGCGCCTATAAAGGCGCTATGACACGCGTGGAAGACATCTCTGCTGTGCAAATCCGTTTGGCCGTTCACCTGCGCCAAACACTGCTGCTCCTAACCCGCCTCTGAGCGTGCCATTCGGTGCGTCCGCTCAGGGGAATGTGACCGCACCCAAATGATCAGCAGAACAGAAAGACACTTCAAATGACACAGATCGACCAAGACAGCGTGTTGATTTTCGACACGACATTGCGCGACGGCGAACAAAGCCCGGGTGCCACGATGACCCACGCAGAAAAGCTGGAAATCGCCGGCCTGCTGGATGAGATGGGCGTCGATATCATCGAGGCGGGCTTTCCCATCGCCTCCGAGGGTGATTTCGCCGCCGTCAAAGAGATCGCGAAGAACGCGCAACACGCCGTGATCTGCGGTTTGGCACGCGCCCAGTTGCCCGACATTGATCGGTGCTGGGAGGCGGTGAAACACGCAAAACAGCCGCGCATTCACACGTTTATCGGCACATCCCCGCTGCATCGCGCGATCCCCAATTTGACGCAGGACGAAATGGCAGATCGCATTCATGAGACGGTAACACACGCAAGAAATCTCTGTGAAAACGTCCAGTGGTCCCCAATGGATGCCACACGAACGGAGATCGAGTATTTGTATCGCGTGGTTGAAATTGCGATCAAAGCGGGTGCAACGACGATCAATATTCCAGATACCGTCGGGTACACCGCGCCGCGCGAAAGCGCCGATCTGATTGCCAAACTATTGGACAACGTGCCGGGCGCGGATGAGATCACCTTCGCCACGCACTGCCACAACGATCTGGGCATGGCGACCGCAAACTCCCTGGCGGCTGTGGAAGCGGGCGCACGGCAAATTGAGTGTACCATCAACGGCCTGGGTGAAAGGGCCGGGAATACGGCACTGGAAGAGGTCGTGATGGCGATGAAGGTGCGCAACGACATCATGCCATACCGTACCGGTGTCGACAGCACGAAAATCATGAATATCTCTCGCCGCGTTGCGGCGGTGTCCGGTTTCTCGGTCCAATTCAACAAAGCGATCGTGGGCAAGAACGCCTTTGCGCATGAAAGTGGCATCCACCAAGATGGCATGCTCAAAAACGCTGAGACATTTGAGATCATGCGCCCGGAGGACGTGGGGCTTTCCGAAACAAACATCGTGATGGGCAAGCATTCTGGGCGCGCTGCGCTGCGTTCCAAATTGGAGGAGCTTGGATTTGAACTTGGGGACAATCAGCTCAAAGACGTCTTCGTGCGCTTCAAAGAACTCGCCGATCGCAAAAAGGAAATCTATGAAGATGACCTGATCGCCTTGATGCGCACAACCACAGACCCGGAAGAAGACCGCATCAAGCTTGTGTCTATGCACGTCGTCTGCGGTACGGAAGGCCCCAATCAAGCGCGGATGACGCTCAGCATAGATGGCGATACCTATGATGTGGAGCGGGCGGGGGCAGGTCCGGTGGACGCTGCATTCAATTGCGTTAAAGCGTTGGTTTCACATCAAGCGCGATTGCAGCTCTACCAAGTGCACGCAGTGACAGAGGGGACGGATGCGCAGGCGACGGTCTCTGTCAGGTTGGAAGAGAACAATCGCATTGTGACAGGGCAATCGGCAGACACAGACACGGTGGTCGCGTCAGCGCGGGCGTATATCCATGCTCTCAACCGTCTGCTTGTGCGTCGGGCAAAAGGGGGAAGCGATAAACCCGCAGTAAGCTACAAAGATGTGGACTGAGCGTATAGGGCGGTCTTCATCGCTTGATCATGCGGAAAACTGCGCGGGATGAATGGGGCAAACACCTTCAAACGCATCCCAAACTGCGTGCACGACGCTCTTTCACACTTAACACTCTCAGAAAAGCTGAAAGGCGGCGGCAACATGCTGCCCCTTTCGCGGAGCCCTCTTTTACATGGATCGCGCGATCTCTATAAGACAGGGGCCTGCCTCAAGATAAGAGTCGCGGGCCAAAGCTGGTGAAAAGGCGCAAGAGCGGATGGACTTCTTTGGGAACCTGGGCGGGTTGTTCTCGTCAGACATGGCAATCGACCTGGGCACAGCAAACACGTTGGTCTATGTCAAAGGCAGAGGGGTGATCCTTTCAGAGCCTTCCGTCGTAGCCTACCACGTGAAAGACGGGGTCAAAAAAGTGCTAGCCGTGGGCGAAGATGCTAAATTGATGCTGGGCCGTACACCCGGCAGCATTGAGGCGATCCGCCCCATGCGCGAGGGTGTTATCGCCGATTTCGACACCGCCGAAGAAATGATCAAGCACTTCATCCGGAAAGTGCACAAACGCTCCACGTTCTCTAAGCCTAAGATCATCGTTTGCGTACCGCATGGTGCCACACCCGTTGAAAAGCGCGCTATTCGTCAGTCCGTGCTGTCTGCGGGTGCCCGCCGCGCAGGTCTGATTGCTGAGCCAATCGCCGCAGCTATCGGCGCTGGCATGCCGATCACCGATCCAACCGGCAATATGGTCGTCGACATCGGGGGCGGCACGACCGAGGTGGCGGTGCTGTCACTGGGTGACATTGTCTACGCCCGGTCCGTGCGGGTCGGTGGAGACCGGATGGACGAGGCGATTATCAGCTATTTGCGGCGGCAGCAGAACCTACTGGTCGGCGAAACGACGGCAGAGCGCATCAAGACGTCAATCGGGACAGCGCGCATGCCTGATGATGGGCGCGGCACCTCCATGCAGATCCGCGGACGCGATCTGCTGAATGGCGTGCCGAAAGAAACTGAGGTTACACAGGCGCAAATCGCAGAAGCTTTGGCGGAACCCGTCCAGCAAATTTGCGAGGCCGTGATGACAGCGCTTGAGACTACGCCGCCGGACCTTGCGGCCGATATCGTTGACCGCGGCGTGATGCTGACCGGTGGCGGCGCCCTTTTGGGTGATCTTGACCTGGCGTTGCGCGAACAAACAGGTCTTGCCGTTTCCATCGCAGACGAGTCGCTCAACTGCGTTGCGCTGGGCACTGGCAAAGCTTTGGAGTACGAAAAACAGCTCCGTCATGCGATCGATTATGAGAGTTAGGCTTCTTTGCGCTTGATTTAGAGGGGGCGCATCGCGCAGCGTCTAAGCGGCATCGCTCTTTTACCTTAGGCAGGCAGGGACACACGCTTATGGCCAAGGATGCATCGAATGCGAATGATTACAGCGGCCCGCTGCGGCGTCTGCTGCTCGCAGTCCTCATACTGATCCTGGCCGGCGTATTTTTGTTGTGGCGCATAGACAGCCCGCGGGTTGAACGCTTTCGCGTTCAAATCATCGACAGATTGGTGCCCAACCTGGATTGGGCGATGGCGCCGGTGACGGGCACGGTAAAGCTCTTTCGAGACTTTCAAAGCTATCAGCGGCTGGTGGAACAAAACAGAGAATTGCGAAACGAACTGCGTCAGATGCAAGCCTGGAAAGAGGCGGCGCTTCAGCTTGAGCAAGAGAATGCGCGCCTGCTTGACTTGAACAACGTGCGTCTGGATCCGCGGCTCACCTACATCACGGGAGTTGTGCTGGCTGACAGCGGTTCACCGTTTCGACAATCAGTCCTGCTGAACGTTGGGGCACGTGACGGATTGCTCGATGGCTGGGCGACAATGGACGGGATCGGCCTTGTCGGGCGCATATCAGGCGTGGCTGAAAACACCTCGCGGGTGATTTTGCTGACCGACGCATCGAGCCGGATCCCCGCAGTGATCCAACCTTCCGGTCAACGGGCGATTATAGCCGGGGACAATTCCGCCGCGCCGCCGATTGATTTTCTTGAAAATCCCGACCTCGTCCGGCCCGGCGACCGTGTCGTCAGTTCTGGGGACGGCGGCGTCTTTCCAGCGGGCCTTCTCATTGGGCAAGTGGCGGCAGACCCGAACGGGCGTCTGCGCGTGCGATTGTCAGCCGACTATGAAAGGTTAGAGTTCCTGAGAGTTTTGCGGCATCACGGGACAGAAAGCGTATCTGACACGACGCGCATCGTTGAGCCAAATCTCCAAGCCAACACCCAAGCCAGTGCCGAGGTGACAGAGTGAGCGATCGATCGCTCACCCGGCAATGGCTGATGCGCTGTTTCTTTCTGTCAACTGCGCTGGCCATTTTATTCTATCAGCTTCTGCCCCTTGATACTGCGCCACGAAGTTGGGCGGGGCCGGACCTCATCCTTTGCCTCGCTTTTGCATGGAGTGTCCGACGGCCAGAACTTGTACCCGCTCTTTCCCTTTTTGCTATCTTCCTTATGGCTGACTTTCTTTTACAGCGCGCCCCGGGTCTGTGGTCTTTGCTGGCACTGCTTGCGTGCGAAAACCTCAAGCTCAGAGGTCGATCGCTGCGTGACGCGAGCTTTCTCGCAGAATGGATGACAGTCGGCTTGATTTTGATCGCGATGAGCTTTGCCAATCGCATCATCATGGGAATTGCGCTGATGCCGCTTCCAAAGTTGACACTCACCCTTTCCGAACTGGGCATGACACTGCTATTCTACCCTCTGGTCGTTGCCGTTACGCATGGCGTGATGGGCGTGCGAAAAATCGCACCCGGCGACCTCGAGGCCCTGGGCCAAAAAAGCGTTTGAAGGGACAGGAATGCGTCGAAATCGCGCTGAAAACGATGCCACTCATAGTAAAATGACCCGCCGCGCTGCGCTGCTGGGCGGCATGCAGTTGCTGTTTGTAGGAGGATTGGCCGTTCGCATGCGCCAGCTTCAGATTGATCAAGCTGATCAATTTCGGCTGTTGGCCGAGGAGAACCGCATCAACATACGTCTCATTCCTCCGGCAAGAGGAGAGATATTTGACCGCAACGGACTTCGTTTAGCGGAGAATATCCCCTCCTACCGGATCGTCATGGTACGGGAAGACGCAGGCGATGTGGACCGCGTCATCGCGCAACTGGCAAATCTCATCCCCATAACGGATGACGAACGCGCCCGCGCCGCGATGGAAGTCAAACGCGCCGCCCCCTTTCTACCGGTCACAATCGTGGACGATGTGACATGGCACGATGTGAGTAAGGTCAGCGTAAATGCGCCAGCGCTTCCGGGGGTCGCGCCTGAGGTTGGGCTTACCCGTGTGTATCCGCGTGGTTCGGATTTCGCCCATGTTGTAGGCCGCGTTGGGCGGGTTAGCCAAAAAGACCTTGATGCTTTGGAAGAACCTGATCAGCTTTTGCGCATCCCGAGATTTCAGATTGGCAAACTCAATGTAGAGGCGCGCGCTGAAGAGCTGCTGCGCGGCAAAGCCGGTACAAAGCAAGTGGAGGTAAACGCCGCGGGGCGCGTAATGCGAGAGCTTGAGCGACGCGAAGGAAACTCCGGCGCGGACATACAGCTCACCATCGACGCCGGACTGCAAGGCTATGTTCAAGCAAGGCTCGGCGAAGAAAGCGCAGCAGCGGTTGTGATCGATTGTGAAAATGGCGATCTGGTCGCCTGCGCCTCCTCTCCAACATACGATCCGAACATGTTTATCGGTGGCATTTCTGCGGCCGAATATAATCCCTTGCTGGAATCAAAATATCGCCCCCTCGTGAACAAGACGGTTCAAGGCGTCTACCCGCCGGGATCAACCTTCAAGATGATCACCGCGATGGCAGCATTGGAAGAAGGGATTATCGGTCCAGATGACACCGTCAGCTGTCCCGGGCATCTTGAGGTTGCGGATCGTCGTTTCCACTGCTGGAAACGCGCGGGTCACGGCTCCGTCGATCTTGAAGCGTCGCTGAAAGAGTCTTGCGATGTTTATTACTATGATCTTGCCCTGAAGGTTGGGATTGAAAAAATCTCGGCAATGGCAAAGCGATTTGGCCTTGGCGTGCGCCATGATCTTGCGCTGTCATCAGTCAATCAAGGGCTCGCACCTACCCGAGAATGGAAAAAACGGGTGCGCGGCAGCGACTGGGTCATTGGTGATACGGTAAACGCATCCATTGGGCAGGGCTTTACATTGGCTTCCCCCTTGCAGCTTGCCGTGATGAGCGCTCGGCTCGCCACGGGCAGGGATGTGCGCCCGCGCTTGATCAAATCAATCGACGGGATTGAACAACCCTCAGGCGCAGGCACATCGCTCAATATGAACGAAAACAACCTGCGCAAGATGCGACGCGCGATGTACCGGGTGGTCAATGATCGTCGAGGCACTGCGTTTCGCAGCCGGATTATCGCGGATGACATGCGCATGGCGGGCAAGACAGGCACCAGCCAAGTACGGAACATCACGGCAGAGGAACGTGAACAAGGCGTGAAGCGCAACGAAGATTTACCCTGGGAGCGCCGGGATCATGCGCTTTTCGTCAGCTTCGCCCCTTATGACGCACCACGCTACGCGGTATCCGTGCTGGTCGAGCACGGCGGCGGTGGCTCCACCGCAGCAGCGCCCATTGCCCGGGATATCATGCTGCAAGCGCTCGCAGGAGGAGAGCCGCCGTTGGAAGCCTATCCCGCACCGGATCGCCCGCGCATTGACGCGCAGCAACGGCGCCTGCGCGATGTGCAGCCACGCGCCGCTATCGCTCGGAATGATCAGGCATGAGCTATCTTGAGTACACTGTCAAAACGGTCCCCACGGGGTTTCGAAAGGTGCTATTTCTAAATTGGCCTTTGCTGTTGTTGCTGGCCAGCGTGTGCGGCATCGGCTTTCTTATGCTCTATTCTGTCGCAGGCGGGTCTTTTTCCCCCTGGGCGGAGCCGCAGATGAGACGCTTCGGTTTGGGCCTTTTGCTCATGATGATCGTGTCTTTTGTCCCGATATGGTTTTGGCGCAACCTATCAGGGCTAGCGTATTGTGTATCCCTGCTGTTGTTGGTCGCCGTGGCGTTCATCGGGGTAGAACGCAAAGGATCTCAACGCTGGCTCGATCTCGGCGTGATGGATTTGCAGCCCTCAGAGCTCATGAAGATAAGCTTAGTGATGTTCTTGGCCGCATACTACGATTGGCTGCCGGCAAAGAGGGTTTCCAAACCACTTTGGGTTTTGTTGCCGGTGATTATCATCTTGGTGCCCACGGTATTGGTGATGCAACAGCCCGACCTGGGAACCTCATTACTTCTGTTGGCTGCCGGCGGTGGGTTGATGTTCCTTGCGGGCGTTCATTGGGTCTATTTCGCTGGTGTCATTGGCTCTGGCATCGGTTTGGTCACAGCCGTATTTCAATCGCGCGGCACAAGCTGGCAATTGCTGAATGACTATCAATACAGGCGCATCGATACCTTCCTTGATCCAAGCGCTGATCCGCTGGGCGCAGGATATCACATCACGCAATCAAAGATCGCGCTGGGATCAGGCGGTTGGACGGGACGTGGCTTCATGCAGGGCACACAGTCACGTCTGAACTTTCTCCCAGAAAAGCACACCGACTTTATCTTCACCACGCTCGCAGAGGAATTTGGCTTTATCGGCGCCATTTCTTTGCTGTCACTCTATGCGCTCATCATCATTTTCTGCGTCGCGACCGCCTTGGCGAATAAAGATCGCTTTTCCTCACTGCTCACTCTGGGCATCGCGCTGAATTTCTTCCTCTTTTTCGCTGTGAACATGTCAATGGTGATGGGGCTCGCGCCCGTTGTCGGGGTACCCCTGCCCTTGGTCAGCTACGGTGGGTCGGCAATGCTTGTCCTGTTGCTGGCCTTCGGGCTTGTGCAATCGGCACATGTGCACCGACCGAGGTAGACATGGCCGTCAACGTCCTTTTCGCGGCGCGCCCGGAACGCTGGGCGATCTATGAAGCACCATTGCGCGCGGCTTTTGACATACTCCCAATGTCTGTGCATCTGGCACAAGACATCGACCCCGAAAGGGTTGATTACATCATATACGCGCCCAACAGTCCCTTGCAGGATTTCAAACCCTTCACGCACGCCAAAGCGGTTTTGAACCTTTGGGCAGGTGTCGAACAGATCGTTTCGAACCCGACGTTAAGCTTACCCCTGGCGCGCATGGTTGACCCTGGACTTACCAAAGGCATGGTTGAATGGGTGACGGCCCATGTTCTTAGATATCACCTTGGGCTAGACACGGACGTTTTAAGGACGAAGCCGGTGTGGGCACCGCGCCTGCTGCCACTCGCTCAAGAAAGGTCAGTGGTCATTCTGGGCATTGGGGCTTTGGGCGGTGCGGTCGCGCGCGCGCTACGTGACCTTGACTTTGATGTAACGGGCTGGTCGCGATCACCGAAAACGATAGAGGGTATCTCGTGCGTTCACGGGCAAGACGGCCTTGATACCGCGCTGTCGCGTGCAGAGATTGCGGTATTGTTATTGCCAGATACGCCCGCGACAGAGAATACCCTGAACGCGCGCACACTGGCACGCATGCCCTCAGGTGCCTTCCTCATCAATCCGGGTCGCGGCGCGTTAATTGACGATGCCGCTTTACTAGATGCGTTGGATGCTGGGAAAGTTGCCCATGCGACACTCGATGTCTTTCGCGTTGAACCCTTGCCATCAGACCACCCTTACTGGACCCATGCCAAAATCACTGTCACGCCTCACATCGCGGCAGAGACGCGGCCGGTCACAGCGGCAACGGTCATCGCAGAAAACATACGGCGCGGCGAGGCAAATGAGCCTCTTCTGCATCTGGTCGACGTTCGGCGTGGCTATTAAAGCCCTCTACCTAAACCCAAGACATCTTGCCCAAACCGCCTGAGCGCTGCCCCTCGGGCCCGCGCGGCTCAACAGGGTCTGCTGAGAGCATGGGTGATAGGGAACCGAGCGTTTCAGGTTTAAGGCCGGATGCTTTAAGGATCAAAACCGCTATGCCGCCAGACCACGACCCCGCAGCAAGGCGTCAACGCCAGGCAATCGACCGCGAAACGCGATATACAACTTTTCAGCATCCTCGCTGCCGCCGGTGGAGAGGATGTGCTTTTCCAGCGCCGCAGCTTTCTGAGCATCAAAAGGGCCGCCCGCCTGGGTAAACGCGTCAAAGGCGTCGGCATCCATCACCTCTGACCACATGTAACTGTAGTAACCGCTTGAATATCCATCCCCTGCAAAGACATGCGCGAACTGAGGCGTGGCATGTCGCATGCGGATAGCCTCCGGCATCTCGATCTCGGCCAGAACCGCTGCCTGTTTGGCCATTGGATCTTTGGGCGCGGCACTGTCATGGAAGGACAGATCAACCAGCGCGGATGCAACATATTCCACCGTTTGGAAGCCCATGTCGAAAGTCGCGGCTCCGAGGAGATTTTCAAGCAGGTCCAGCGGCATTGCCTCCCCGGTCTCTGCGTGAACAGCGAACTCGGCCAGAACGTCGGGCACATCCAACCAATGTTCGAACAGCTGGCTGGGCAATTCAACAAAATCACGCGCGACAGAGGTGCCGCTAATGCTCTCATAGGTCACGTTTGACAGCATCTGGTGCAACGCGTGTCCGAACTCGTGAAACAGAGTGCGTGCATCATCATAAGACAAAAGAGCGGGATCGGCCTTTGCGAAATTACACACATTGATCACCACAGGTGTGCGCGTGGTCGGATACTTTGCCTGCGATCGAAGCGCCGAACACCAAGCGCCGGATCGCTTTGAGCTGCGGGCAAAATAATCCCCGATGAAAACGGCAACATGCTCACCATCCCGCGTCACCTCCCACGCGCGACAATCCGCGTGATAAAGTGGCACGTCGAGTGGCGAAAACTGCAGACCGAAGAGACGGGTGGCGCAGGCAAAGACCGCGTCAATCATCCGGTCCAACTGGAAGTAAGGTTTCAACGCGGCCTCGTCCAAGTCATGTTCCGCAGCCCGCCGTTTCTCAGCGTAATACCGCCAATCCCAGGGTGCCAAGTCGTCGTTGATACCGTCAGCGCGCATCAAGGCGGTCAGGACCTGCGCATCGGCATCGGCTTGGCGTTTGGCGGGAACCCATACAGCCATCAAGAGCTTGCGCACCGCCTCGGGTGTCTTCGCCATCTCAGTCTCAAGCTTATAGCCGGCAAAATTTGGATAGCCCAACAGCTGTGCACGCTCCTCCCGCAGAGAGAGGATCTCGGCAGCGATCGCGCGGTTATCGGTCGCACCGCCATTCGCGCCGCGCGCTTCCCAGGCAAGAAACGCCTGCCTTCGCAGATCACGGCGGGCCGAAAATTGCAGGAACGGGACAATCAATGATCGAGATAGCGTCACAACAGGACCGTCGGCACGCTTCTCTTCCCCCGCCGCACGTGCCGCCTCAACCACAAAATCTGGGAGCCCTTCGAGATCTGTCTCGGCCAAGGGCATGAACCAGTCACGTTCATCCGCCAACAGATTTTGTGTAAAAGACGTGCCCAACACAGCTAAGCGGGACTTGATTTCTTTCATTCGCGCCTCTGCCGCGCCTTCAAGCGCCGCCCCCGCGCGGGTAAAGCCGCGATGTGTCAACATCAATACCCGCTGCTGTTCGTCTGTTAAGGCGAGTGACGCGCGCTGTTCCCAGACGGCGGCAATCCGGCTGAAAAGGGCTTTGTTACTTGAAATCTCCGAAAAATGCGCGGCCAACTTCGGCGAAAAATCGCGTTGCAACGCCTCTCGCTCAGGCGTGCTCTCTGTACCGACCAGCGTATAGAAGACGCTCAAAACCCTGTCCAAATCTTGCCCTGCCGCCTCAAGCGCCTCGATCACGTTAGCAAAAGTCGGTGCCTCTGATTGATGTGCAATCTCATCAATTTCCGAGCGATGCGTTGCAAGCGCTTGCTCAACCGCGGGGGCAAAATCAGCGTCTGAGATCTGATCGAACGGGGCAAGTCCAAACGGCGTGTCCCAGTCCTGCTGCAGTATGTTGGTCATGGTGGACTCCTTTTTAGCGGAGATAGAGCGCCTTTAGTCCCCCGGCAATCAGGGCTTATGCGCCGCCGCAGACGGGGCAATCACGACGACGCGTGATTGAGATCTTGCGCGTTTCTCCGTTCAGCGCGTCGAAGATAATCAAGCTGCCCTGCGCGGGCACCCCTGCCTGGGTGATGAGCTTTATCGTTTCTACCGCCATCATCGTTCCGATGACACCCGGCAGTGGGCCCAAGACACCTGCTTCCGCGCAGCTTGGCGCCAAATGCGCAGCGGGTCTTTTTGGAAAGACACAGGCATAGCATGGCGCTCCCCGGGCCGGATCAAAGACTGAAAGCTGCCCTTCCCACGAACTCAGAGCACCTGAAACGAGCGGTTTGCGCTGTGACACACAGCAAGCGTTCACCAGGTAGCGCGTGTCAAAGTTATCGCTGCCATCCAGCACAACGTCATACTCTTCGATCAAATCCTCTGCGATGTCTGCGGTAAGGCGGCGGTTGTATGGCTTGATCTGAACAAAAGGGTTTTGCGCCTCAAGCTGGTGTTGGGCTGAAAACACTTTGGGCATGCCGATCGCAGCATCATTGTGGATGATCTGGCGCTGCAAGTTCGCATTTTCTACCCTGTCATCATCAATCACACCGATTGTGCCGACGCCCGCACCCGCCAAATATTGCATCGCAGGAGAGCCTAAACCGCCAGCTCCAATCACCAGCACACGCGCATCTTTCAAAGCGCGCTGGCCCGCGCCTCCGATCTCTCGAAGAACGATGTGGCGCGCATAGCGGTTCAATTCGGTCTCTGAAAGTTTGCGCAATGCTGTTTCCGGAGGATGCATTTGCAACGGGCTCGCCTTGCGCCGCAGTGCCAAGATAACTTGGCGGTACCCGAGAAAAACAGCGAAAAAGCTACCCAGGATCAACCAAAAGGCCGCGCTGCCACCTGTTACCAATCGCAAGGGGTGAGTCTCTGGAAAACCAATCTGGATGCCAAGAACGGCCACGTATAACAGACCCAGCAAAAGACCGCGCACATCCCGGGGCGCACCGAGAAAACCGCCGCCGACCCAGATCACCAATCCGATCAGAATGACAAGGATCATGCCCCCACTCCGGTTGACCCAAAGCCACCCCGTCCACGCGGGGTGGTTTCAAGCGTCTCGCCCACGGTGAAATCCGCCTGACGCACCGGCGCAATCACGATCTGCGCGATGCGCATGCCGTGCACGATCTGAAAATCACGCCGGCCCGCGTTCAGCAGAATAACCCCGATCACCCCGCGATAATCGCTATCGATGGTGCCTGGGGCATTCGGCAATAGGATACTGTATTTTAACGCGAGACCAGATCGCGGTCGGATCTGTCCTTCGTATCCATCGGGTATCTGCATGTGCAGACCGGTCGAGATCAATTCGCAGGCACCGGGTGCGAGGGTGATCGTTCCGTCGGGCACCTGCGCGCGCAAATCTGCGCCCGCTGATCCCGCCGTTTCATACTGCGGCAATCCGAAAGAGCTATCCGCGCCCTTTTCCCAGGCGCATCGGATCAACGCCTTCATGCAAGTGCATCCGCCATGCGCTGAGCCAGCCGCTGCGCCACCGCTGTCTTCGACATGCGCGGCCAGGCTTCACTGCCTTTTTCATCGATGACGGTCACCGTGTTTTCGCTGCCACCCATGTGACCCGTCGTCGGCGAAACATCGTTCGCGACGATCCAATCACATCCTTTGCGCAGCCGTTTCTCTGTCGCGTTTTTCACGACATCGTCGGTTTCTGCAGCAAACCCAATGACCAATTGCGGTCGATCAGACGTCAAATGGCTGATGGTTTTCAAAATGTCGGGATTTTCAGAGAAGTGGAGCTGCGGCAGGCCCTGTTGCGATTTTTTGAGCTTGCGATCTGCGGGCGTTGTAATGCGCCAATCTGCAACCGCCGCCGCGAAGACAGCGGCAGATACGGGTAGAGCGTCTTGGGCAGCCTGAAGCATATCCTGCGCTGTCTGCACTTGGAACACCTCAGCCCCCTTTGGTGGCGCCACTTCCGAGGGCCCGGTCACGAACATCACGTCAGCACCCAAAGCGATCAGCGCGTCTGCAATGGCCGTCCCCTGCGTGCCAGAGGACCGATTGGCGATGTAGCGCACCGGATCAATCGGTTCATGAGTTGGCCCCGACGTAACCAGCACGCGCTTTCCATTCAGCGGCCCAACTGAGAAATGTGCCTCGATCTCCGCGATAATCTCCGGCGGTTCCGCCATGCGACCGGGTCCATATTCGCCGCAGGCCATATCGCCTGAATTTGGTCCGACAACCTTGATCGCATCGCCTTGCAAAACAGCCAGATTGCGCTGTGTCGCCGGGTGATCCCACATGCGCACGTTCATCGCCGGGGCAATCATCACCGGTGTATCGGTTGCCAGAAGCAGTGTGGAGGCAAGATCGTCTGCATGACCTTGCGCCATTTTGGCCATCAGATCTGCCGTTGCGGGAGCTACAAGCACTAAATCTGCGATCCGACTTAACTGGATGTGACCCATTTCGGCCTCATCGCCCAAATCAAACAAGTCTCGATACACTTTTTGACCCGCAAGTGCTGAGAGGGAGAGAGGTGTGACAAACTGCTCAGCAGCTTTCGTCATAACCGGCGTGACCACGGCACCACGCTCTCTTAACCGACGGACAAGCTCCAATGACTTGTACGCAGCGATGCCGCCACTCACGATCAGCAGAATGTGCTTTTTTTCCAGTAGCATGGGACCTTACCTAACTCGCGTAAGATCCACCATACTCGCCGATGGCGCGCGCGACCAGCCCCGCGCGCGCGACAAATTAATTCAGGAAATGCATCACTTCGCGAGATTGGTTCTCAAGCGACTTGCGCATTTTCTGGAAAGCTGCGGCTTCCAGCTGACGCACCCGCTCTTTCGACAACCGAAGCTCTTCGCCCAAACTCTCAAGCGTGCGAGGATCGTCGCGCAGTTTGCGCTCTCTCACGATGAAGCGCTCGCGCTCGTTCAATTCTTGCATCGCATTGAGGAGCCATGCGCGCAACTGGGCGGTGTCGTGGCTATCTTCTACCTGCTCGGCCGCCTGGTCCGACTCGTCCACCAACGCGTCAATCCACTCGCGACCCTCATCGTCAACGGATTGCGTCGCATTTAATGAGTAGTCAGAGCCTGAAAGACGCCCCTCCATCATCTCCACATCGTGCAGCGGCACGCCAATCTCGGTCGAAATCATCTGATGAAGCTGATGTCTATCCAAGGTCTCCCCAACTGCCGCAGCCTCACGCTCCAGCCGCGCTTGAACGCGACGCATGTTAAAGAACAAAGACTTTTGAGAAGAGGTCGATCCGGTACGCACCATGGACCAATTACGCATCACATGGTCCTGGATGCTCGCCTTGATCCACCATACAGCGTAGGTAGAAAACCGCACACCACGGTCAGGATCAAATTTGTCAGCCGCCTTCATAAGGCCTAGACCGGCTTCTTGGATCAGGTCGTTCATGGGCGCACCATACCGCTTGAACTTGCCCGCCATAGAGATCGCTAAGCGCATGTAGGCGGTGATCAACCGATGAAGCGCCTTCTCATCTCTCTCATCCCGCCATGCATAGGCCAGCGCCAACTCAGTGTCTGCGTCAAGCAGCTCTGCTTTCATGGCTGTCCGGGTTAAAGAAAATTCGCGGGCGGTTTGGAGTGTCATCTTACGTATTCCCTGATCTTGGCGGTGCCTTGTACGACCCTTGTATTCTCGGTACGCATGACCCGCGGCTTAGGTTCCGAAATGAGATTAAAAAAATGTTACCAAGACGTGTTCTGATCCTTGGCGGTGCGGCATCAGGGAAATCTTCATGGGCAGAGGACTTTACAAAAGTTTACGGAAAACCAACAGTTTACATCGCAACCGGCCAAGCTTTCGATGATGAAATGACAAAAAAGATAAAAATCCACCGAAACCGGCGCGACAGCACTTGGCAAACAAAGGAGGCACCGCTTGCTTTGGACCAAGCCCTTTTTGACGTTGACGCGGGTGAGGTTTGCCTGGTGGATTGCGCAACCATATGGCTAAGCAATCATATGCTCGCCGAGAACGATCTGGAGCAGGCCCAACAAAAGCTGATCATCGCATTGGATAGATGCCGCGCGCCGGTGCTCGTTGTCTCTAACGAAGTGGGGCAAGGCATCGTGCCTGACAATCGTCTTGCGCGCCGATTTAGAGAAGCGCAAGGGCGTCTCAATATTGCATTGGCGACACAGGCGGATCTTGTTGTTCAGGTCATTGCGGGGCTTCCGCAAGTGCTGAAGGGAATGTTACCGTGACCATCTGGCATTGGATCAGACATGGCCCGACGCATGAAAAAACATTCGTGGGTTGGCGCGATGTCCCCGCAGATCTGTCAGATACCGCGCGTATTGCGCGATTGATCGCGCACCTGCCGAGCGAGGCTTTGGTGATCTCTTCCGATCTGAAACGTTCGATCGCCACTGCGGATGCCCTGACACAAGCACGCCACAGACGTCTGCCTCACCATCCCGACCTGCGCGAGTTTAATTTCGGCGCGTGGGACGGGCTGCATTTTGCCGATGTCTCAGCACGCGATCCGGTTCTCTCGCGCGCATACTGGGAAGAACCGGGTGACGTGGTTGCCCCCGAGGGTGAAAGCTGGAACCAAGCCGCCGCTCGGGCCCAGCGCGTGGTTGACAAAATGAATGAAGCTTACCCCGATGATCACATCATCGCCGTGGCGCATTTTGGTATCATTCTCACGCAAGTTCAACGCGCCCTCGAGGTGAGCGCGGCTGACGTCTTGGCGCATAAAATTGACAATTTGTCCGTCACAACTTTGGCGCATCACCAGGGAAAATGGGATGTGAAGGTGATTAACCACCGTCCTTAGATGGAAGCCATGTTTATGGGAAAATGCCTGCTTGAATAAGCGCAAGCGCGCATCAACAATCGGCAGCTTTGGATCATCGAATGACATGCGAGTTCTTCATCGCGAGCCGCATTTTTAAAGCTGGTCGCTGCGCGCCTCGCTCATGCTAAAACCTTCAACTTCCCTGCAGCAGAAATGTGGTTTGCTTTGCGAAGGTAATCTCGCGCCGCTACCGCAAGCGCCGTTGGTGACTGTTAGGCAAATCCCAGTCGGAACCTACACGGGTGAGACGCTTGCCAAACTGCATCCAAAGGAAATGACCTGTCAGTCTCAGCAACTGTGCGCAGACATTGCAAGACCACGCTGCAGGAGAACGCATTCACCGCACGACACACCGGCTCATTGCACGAAAATCGCCCGCGACCGTTTCATGACCTCGGCGAAATATCCACGCCTTAGCCAGGCAACCTTGAGGTCACGCAATTAACGTTTCGTCAACAAAGCCTGCCTATCCCTTAATAAATAACCTGGGGGTTACGATGGTATCTCGCGCGTATACAGTCGCTTTCCAAGGGGTGGAGGCGCGCACCGTTGAGGTGCAATGCGCTGTCACCCCTGGTTTGCCCGCCTTTTCGATCGTTGGCTTGCCGGATAAAGCGGTGTCAGAAGCGCGAGATCGGGTGCGTACAGCGCTCAACTCGCTCGCCATCGCGCTCCCATCGAAACGGATAACCATAAATTTAAGCCCTGCTGATCTGCCGAAGGAAGGCAGTCATTTCGATCTACCCCTTGCTTTAGCGCTCTTGTCGGCGCTCGATATCTTGCCCAAAGACATCATCGAAAGCGTGGTAGCTTTAGGAGAGCTTTCGCTCGACGGCACTTTGGTGCCTGTGATCGGGGCGTTGCCCGCTGCTATGACCGCCGCGGAGGAGAACCGCAGTCTGCTGTGCCCTGCCGGGTCGGGCGCGGAGGCGGCGTGGGTCGGCAAGACGCAGGTGATCGCAGCGACCAGCCTAGGAGAGGTCATCGCCCACTATACGGGGCAAACCCCTTTATCACCGGCAGAACCTGGAGAGGTCACAGAAGCACCGCATCTGAAAGATCTGCGCGATGTCAAGGGACAGGAACGCGCGAAACGCGCGCTCGAAATCGCAGCTGCCGGGCGGCATCATGTCATGTTTGTCGGCACTCCTGGGTCAGGGAAAAGCATGCTCGCAGCGCGTTTGCCCTCAATCCTTCCCCCTTTAACCGCCGCAGAAGCATTGGAGACATCCATGATCCAATCCCTGGCGGGCTTGCTCAACGAAGGCGGGATTTCACGCAGCCGCCCGTTTCGAGAGCCACATCACACCGCCTCGATGGCCGCGATCATCGGCGGAGGGCGACAAGCCGCACCAGGCGAAGTGAGCCTTGCCCATAACGGCGTACTTTTCATGGATGAATTTCCAGAATTTCCCCGCACCGTGCTCGAAACGCTCAGGCAACCGCTGGAAACCGGGCACGTGATGATTGCCCGCGCCAATGCGCATGTGAGATATCCGTGCAAATTCATGCTCGTAGCCGCCGCAAACCCCTGCAAATGCGGGCATTTGGAAGATCCCTCTGGCATCTGCACGAAGGGACCGCGCTGCGGCGAAGACTACCTTGGTCGCATTTCGGGTCCCTTGATGGATCGTTTCGATCTGCGTGTTGACGTGCCGCCAGTGGCCTACACGGACCTTGATCTGCCCGCCACCGGTGAAACATCGCGAACCGTTGCCCAGCGCGTGACGCAAGCCAGGAATTTTCAGAAAACGCGGTACGCCTCTGATCCGGGTGTGCGGGTCAATGCAGATGTCGAGGGCGACATGCTGGCTAAGATCAGCTCCCCCGATCCAGCAGCAAAGGCGCTTTTGAGCAAGGCTGCAGAATGCTTTGCTTTATCCGCGCGCGGATATCATCGCGTGATCCGCGTGGCCCGCACAATCGCAGATTTGGAAGGCGCAGATACAGTCAGCAGAACCCATGTCGCAGAAGCCATCAGCTTTCGTGTAACGGGCCCATCTGCCGTCTGAGCCAGGCACCAACACGCCCTGCCCTTCACTTGACGCATGGTTTGATAGGAGCATGCCGGGGACCTAGAGCATTTCGACTGCACCTTGAGGGGTCACACATCACGCAGGGCTGAGGGGAGAGGCATTCAACAAGTGATCCAGGATTAAGTCGAAGTGTCGTGGCGGGATATCGGCCCCTCGGGTTGAGGCTCGGGCGCTCAAGATCATCTAAGCGCTAGTCATACCCGTCATGTCCGCGGTCATCAGAAAGGAAAAGGGCATGGAGAAGGGAAATGTAGCTCTTGGATAGTTGTCTCCTTTCGCTGAGAAGGGGGGCTGCCGTCAAATAAAGTGTCGGATCCACTGAAGCATCCAGCCTTGAACCTGATACACCTTCCCAAACCGACGTAGCGCCGGTCCGAGGGGTGGCGAAATCGCGCCGCCCGTCAAACCTAAGGTTTGCCTGCGGCAAAACGGGGGCGGACCGGCGCGGCTCAACAGAATCTGTTAAGCGCAACGGTGATATAAAACGGGGGTATATCCGGTTTAAGGCTGGACGCTTTAGTTGATTATCAGAGGGGTGATCTGGCGGACACAGCCCAGCCGTACCCGCGCAACAACCAAAATGCGAAATCGACGCATTCTGTTAATGTAAAAAAGCGCTGGTCGCAAAATGTCAGAGATGGCCATGTCAAAGACAGCACGTCGTCCCCAAGGGGGAGGTGCTCTTTCTCAGGCGTATATTGCAAATCCCCTGACAGACGCGCAACGCATCCCCCTTACCGGAACGTCAGACCTGTGGAAAAGTGCCATTCGAAGCAGATCGATCAACTGCGCTTGTCTTCCAACACCCGCCATATCTTCTCGGCCACGTTGACGCCGTCAAAACGCTCTAACTCCTGTATCCCCGTGGGCGACGTGACGTTGATTTCGGTGAGGTAGTCACCGATGACATCAATCCCGACAAACACCTGACCTTTGTCACGCAGCAAGGGCCCAATCCTTTCACAGATTTCCAAGTCACGTGGGCTAAGCGCGATCTTCTCCGGACGCCCCCCAACATGAATATTTGAGCGTATCTCACCCTTGGCCGGTACTCGGTTTATGGCACCTACCGCCTCACCGTTTACCAAAATCACGCGTTTATCACCCTTCGACACATCCGATAAGAATTGTTGTATGATGAGCGGCTCACGGGAAAACGTGCTGAAAAGCTCGTGAAGCGAGCTGAGATTGCGATCCTCGGCGGTCAAACGGAACACCCCAGCACCGCCGTTCCCGTAAAGAGGCTTTACAATCACGTCGCCATATCTGGCCTTAAACGCTCTGAGCGTGTCCAAATCGCGCGCGATTGTCGTCGGCGGCGTCAGCTCCGGGAAAGAGAGCACCAGCAGCTTTTCAGGGTAATTCCGCACCCAGAAAGGATCGTTGACCACCAGCGTCGTTTCTCTCACCCGGTCCAGCAGATGCGTCGACGTGATATAATGCATGTCAAAAGGGGGGTCCTGACGCAGCCAAACCACGTCAAAATCGGAAAGATCGACCTCTCGCATTTCGTGCAGGGTGACGTGATCCCCTTGCTGACGCTGCACAGTAAAATCGTGACCGCGCGCCGTGATCCGCCCTTCTTGATAAGACAGGTGATCCGGGGTGTAGAAAAACAACGAGTGGCCGCGCGCCTGGGCTTCCTCCGCCAAGCGGAAGCTACTGTCGGCATTGATGTCGACCGCGATGATCGGGTCCATCTGGAAAGCTATTTTCATGCGGCTGATCCTTTTTCTGGGTCACTTGATGACCCAGCGGGTTCAGCTGCGCAATGGGCTAGCCATGCCCAAAAGCATTTTCAACGATTTCAACAGCCCCTTTTTCATTTACCAATGCGACGTCGAACCGGGCGGGGGTCAGTTCCCCACGCGGCTCTCCGGCCAGATATTCCTCTGCGGAGGCGTAAATCCGTTGCATTTGACGCTGTGAAAGCCGCTGGGCCGCCTGCGCAAAATCGCGACTTTTTTTGACTTCAACGAAAATGAGTTCTGGACCGTCGCGCGCAACCAGATCAATTTCACCCTCTGCGCCGCGCCATCTTCTGTTGGAAATATCGCATCCTCGGCGTTCATACGTTTTGGCGACGCAAGCCTCTGCAGAGAGACCCGCCAGGGCGTTGGTCTGACCTCGCATCCGCTGCGTTCTAAGCATTGTCACCTCTCTTAAGCGCCAAAGCGGCTTGATACACTTCTCTGCGTGGGAGGTCATGGGCAGCGGATACGGCATCAACCGCATCGCGCATCGACATGTCCCCCATCATTTCACTTAAAATTGAGGATATGTCGATTTGGTTAACAGTTGGTAAACGATCACGATCGATCAAAACCACAATCTCTCCCTTGAGGGGTTCAGCCGCTGCATAGCTGGCCAAATCCGCGAGCGTGCCGCGTCTCACCTCTTCAAATCGTTTTGTCATTTCCCGACAGATCGCTGCAGCGCGCGTGGCACCCAAACTCAATGCGGCATCTTCAAGCATTGCAGCAATCCGTTTTGGTGCCTCATAAAGTATCAGCGTGCCTGGCACTGCGCGCAATTCTTCTAAAGCGCTGCGCCGTGCCCTGGATGCACCAGGCAGAAAACCCGCAAAGAAAAACGCATCTGTCGGCAGCCCGCCCAAGGCAAGCGCCGTTGTCAGAGCAGACGGTCCTGGCGCACAAGTGACGGGCAGCGCGGCCTTAACCATGTCACGTGCAAGTTCAAACCCCGGGTCGGCAATCAAAGGCATGCCTGCCTCTGCCGCATATGCAACAGATTGGCCCGCGCTGACGGACCGCACCAGCGCTGTGCGCGCAGCCTCAGCGCTATGATCATGCAGCGACACAAGGCGCCGTCCCGCCAGTGCAATACCGTGGATATCAAGCAAGCGGCGGAGGCTTCGCGTGTCTTCTGCAGCCAATACATCTGCGGATGCTAAGACATCCAAAGCCCTCAGGGTGATATCGCGCGCGGTGCCGATCGGCACACCGACGAAGTACAATCCGGCCGTTAGCGACATCTTTTGATAATTCACGCTGGACCCGCCTTTCGCACGCTTTATGATCGCAGCCACGCAAAAGCAGCTTTGCGTCGACATATCACTGGGAGTGTGCGTTAAAAATGTTTTCTTTCCTGCGCGCCGCGCCTTTGAAACTCCGCTATGTGGTTGCTTTTGCGGCCGCCTTTCTTATCGCTGCCTGCGACCCGTCGGCCTTTGGCGCGGGGGGACCTCGGATCAACACCACCGCACCTGTGCCTGTGGCGCTGTTGGTGCCCCGGGGGGGCACCTCGGGCGACGATGTTCTGGCACAAAATCTGGAAAACGCCGCACGGCTTGCGATGCGTGATCTAGACGGCGTGAGCATCGACCTGAGGGTCTATGCAACGGGCGGAAACGCAAACACAGCGGCAGCAGTTGCCGGTCAGGCCGTCCAAGAAGGGGCGAAGATCATACTCGGGCCGGTGTATGGTGAGGCCGCGAATGCCGCTGGCTTAGCTGTGGCGTCACGCGGCGTGAATGTCCTGTCGTTCTCTAACAATCCGACGATTGCAGGCGGGAACGTCTTCATTTTGGGCCCGACGTTTCAGAATACCGCCAACCGCATGGTTGGCTTTGCAAAGCGTGACGGAAAAGACCAGATCGTGGTGCTACACGCCAATGACGTGGCGGGTCAGCTTGGCCTTCAAGCGGTTCAGAACGCCATCGCCGCCAATGGCGCGACATTTTCTGGGAGGGTCGACTATGCCCCGAGTCAATCAGCGGTCATCACGGCTGTGCCGCGCGTGCGCGCCATGGTCGATCAGACCGGGGCGAATGCCCTTTTTTTGACAAGCTCTTCAGCCAGTGCCTTGCCGCTGTTCTCACAGATGTTGCCAGAGGGCGGCGTGCGCGCGGATGAAACCCAATTCATCGGGCTCACCCGATGGGATATTCCGCGGCAAACCCTGGACTTGCCAGGCGTTCAAGGCGGATGGTTTGCGCTGCCCGATCCCGTCGCGTCGGAAGCGTTTGCAGCGCAGTACGCTACCGCTTACGGAGGCCCGCCGCACCCCTTGGCCGGGCTTGCTTTTGACGGCATTGCCGCGGTGGGGGCGCTGGTCGGTTCCGGTGATACTGCCGCGCTCACCGGCAATTCGTTGACACAGAGTGCAGGATTTCGGGGCGCAAGCGGCATTTTTCGGCTCAGCGCAGATGGCCTAAACGAGCGAGGCTTGGCCGTGGCAACGGTTGAAAATCGCGAAGTCGTCATTCTGGAAAATGCACCGCAGTCATTCGGCGGCTTTGGTTTCTGAGTTGACCGACCTTTTGACAAGCGACCCGCGGTCAGCCGCACTATCGATCCCGCCACGCTTGATTTGCCCAGCGCGTGATATCTTTGACAGGGACGCGATCTTGCAAAGCATCGCGGATGCCTGCCTTGGGCTTGAGGTCTTGGATCAGCGCGCGGTCAGCGTTGAAATTCTGCGGCGCGCCCAAACCGAAGCGCGAGAGACGATCAAAAAGAGCTTTGCCCAAGCGCCTTTTGACGCCCGCGCCATGACCCGCTCTTACAGCTATCTCGCCGATAGCCTGGTGAGTGCCTCGCTTTTCGTCGCAACAAAGTACATGCATCCCAACCCCACACCGACAAAAAACGAGCGTTTGTCAGTAATTGGCGTAGGCGGATACGGACGCGGAGAGATGGCGCCATTCTCTGACGTCGATTTGCTGTTTCTGATCCCCTACAAGACAAACGCGTGGTGCGAGAGCGTGGTTGAAAGCATGCTCTATATTCTTTGGGATCTAAAACTGAAGGTAGGTCACGCGACCCGTAGTGTCCGAGACTGCATCAGGCTGGGTGAACAGGATGTGACGATCAAGACTGCGCTTCTTGAACATCGCTACATTGATGGAGATCCTGAGTTAGAGAAAGACCTGCAGCAAGCCTTGAGCCAAGAGCTTTTTTTTGGAAGCGGACGCGACTTTATCGAAGCAAAGCTTGAAGAGCGTGACAGACGCCATGAGCGACAAGGCCAACGCTATGTCGTTGAGCCTAACGTGAAAGAGGGAAAGGGCGGTCTGCGCGATCTGCATTCATTATTTTGGATCGCAAAGTTCATCTACAACGTAGAACACATTTCGGAACTGGTGGATCAAGAGGTTTTTCTGACGGAGGAATATGTGACCTTCAAAGCGGCGGAGGATTTTCTGTGGGCGGTGCGTGGTCATTTGCATCTGCTGACAGGACGCGCGACCGAGCAGTTGACCTTTGACATGCAGGTGCAAGTCGCGGCGGCGATGGGATATGAAGACACAGCCGATCAACGCGGTGTCGAAGTCTTCATGCAGGTGTTTTTTCGCCATGCGACAGCAGTTGGCGATTTAACCCGCATTTTCCTGACAAACCTGGAGGCGATCCATCTTAAGGCAGAGCCGCTGCTGGAGCGCATTTTTCGACGACGTCCAAAAATCAAAGGTGCCTATGAACTCGTGCACAATCGCATCGCGGTTAAATCATCTGACACCTTTCTGGATGATAAGCTCAACATTTTACGCCTTTTCGAAGAAGCGCTGCGCACGGGCACTTTGATCCATCCGGATGCCATGCGGTTGATTAAGTCAAATTTGCACCTCATCGATGATGAGATGCGCCAGGACCCAGAAGCGCAGCGCATTTTTCAGGATCTTTTGCTCAAGCACGGAAACCCCGAGCGCGCGCTGCGCCGCATGAACGAGTTGGGGGTTCTCGCAGCGTTCATTCCCGAATTTGAGCCAATCGTCGCGATGATGCAGTTTAATATGTATCACGCCTACACTGTGGACGAACACACCATACAGTGCATCGCGAACCTCGCGCGGATCGAAAAGAATGAGCTTGAGGAAGAACTGCCCGTCGTCTCTTCAATTCTGAAAGGGGGCGTTAATCGCCGGGTACTCTACATCGCCCTGCTTTTGCATGACATCGGCAAAGGCAGATCGGAAGATCATTCGATCCTCGGCGCGCGTATCGTACGAAAAGTGGCCCCGCGATTAGGTCTCAAACAAGATGATGTGGACACGGTTGAATGGTTGGTGCGCTACCACCTGCTGATGTCAGACATGGCACAGAAACGAGATATCGCGGATCCTCGAACGGTGCGTGATTTCGCCAAAGCGGTCCAAACTGTTAAAAGGCTGGATTTGCTTTGCGTGCTGACCGTTTGCGATATTCGAGGTGTGGGACCGAACACTTGGAACAATTGGAAAGCGGTGTTGATCCGCGCACTTTACCGGCAGACACGACGCGCTCTGGAAACCGGTCTTGAGGATCTCAATCGGGCAAATCGGGGGGCCGAGGCGAAAAAGGCATTGCGTGCTGCGTTGTCGGATTGGCCTCGTAAGGCGGTACAGCTTGAAACGGCGCGTCATTATGAGCCCTATTGGCAAGGTTTGCATGTTACTGCGCATGTGGCTTTCGCCCATCTGTTCCGCGATAGCGACACCGGCAAAATTCGCATCAACCTGCACCCAGATGAGGACCGCGACGCAACGCGCGTCTGCTTTGCCATGCCAGATCATCACGGCATCTTTGCGCGCCTTGCAGGGGCGTTGGCATTGGTGGGGGCCAACGTTGTAGATGCGCGCAGTTACACGACCAAAGATGGCTTTGTGACGGATGCCTTTTGGATACAGGATGCAGAGGGCAACGCATACGAGGCGAACCGTTTGCCCCGCCTGAGACAGATGATTGAAAAAACACTCAAGGGAGAGGTCGTGGCCCGCGACGCCCTGAAGTCACGTGACAAAGTCAAGAAACGTGAGAAAGCGTTTCAGGTGCCGACGCATATCACATTCGACAATGAAGGCTCTGAAATCTACACCATTATCGAGGTTGACACGCGTGATCGGCCCGGTCTGTTGTACGATTTGGCGCGCGCATTGGCCGATTTGAACGTCTACATCGCCAACGCCGTGATTGCCACCTATGGGGAACAGGTGGTCGACACCTTCTATGTCAAAGACATGTTTGGGTTAAAGTATCATTCAGAAAGCAAACAGCGGACGCTGGAAAAGCGTCTGCGAGAGGCGATTGCCGAGGGCGCTGAACGCGCCGAAAGTGCACGCTGACGCCCGGCGTTGAACGTGTTGGCGTGCGGCATGCACCCACACCGGACAACGCGCGCAACGCTTGCCATTGCGCGACACCTGCGCGCAAGTTAGGCACGCAGATGCGCAGTAAAGGCAGGCCATGAGACCCATCCGCCTGATGTCAGGTTTTGTCACCGTCGGGGCCTGGACCCTGTTGAGCCGCGTGTTGGGCTTCATCCGCGAAGCCATGTTGATTGCGCTGATCGGGCCTGGCCCGGTGATGGATGCTTTTGTGGCTGCGTTTCGGCTCCCGAATATGTTTCGGCGCTTTTTTGCAGAAGGCGCGTTTAATGCAGCCTTCGTCCCGATGTTTGCTAAAAAACTTGAGGACAAGGAAAACGCGCGCGAATTCGCGCAAGACGCATTCGCCGGACTAAGCTTTGTCGTGCTGCTCCTCGTGGCGCTTGCAATGATCTTTATGCCAGCGCTCGTTTGGCTCACGGCAGAGGGGTTCACGGGGGATGCACGGTTCGATTTGACGATCGCCTATGGGAGGATCGTCTTTCCCTACATCCTGTGCATGTCGCTTGCGGCGCTTTTCTCGGGCATCTTAAATGCCACTGGACGCTTTGCAGTGGCTGCTGCAGCACCTGTTCTGCTCAATATCTTTACTATTCTGGCCATGGCCGCGGGCGCTTTTATGGGGGACGCAGTCATCACATGGTTGATATGGGCAATCCCTCTGGCCGGCGTGGCGCAGCTTTCGCTGACGTGGCGCGCGGCGCGACAGGCTGGTTTCTCATTGCGCCCCAAATTGCCCCGCTGGACGCCAGATATGCGCGCAATGATCGTCATTGCTTTGCCTGCCGCTTTTGCATCTGGCGTGATGCAAATCAACCTGGTGGTGGGACAGCTTGTGGCGAGCCACTATGAAAACGCAGTCTCGTGGCTGTTTGCTGCGGATAGGCTTTATCAGCTTCCGCTTGGGGTTGTCGGCATTGCGGTGGGCATCGTCCTGCTACCGGATCTCGCACGCCGCCTGCAAGATCAAGACGAACTTGGCGCGCATCAAGCGCTGAGCCGTGCGGCAGAAACCTCACTCGCGCTCACATTGCCGAGCGCGGTTGCTTTGATCGTGATCCCGGCACCGCTCGTCTCTGTCCTGTTTGAACGGGGCGCTGCAGATGCGTCAGATACCCAGGCAATTGCCACAGCAGTTGCGATTTATGCTTTGGGATTGCCCGCATTTGTGCTGCAGAAAGTTCTGCAACCGGTCTATTTTGCGCGTGAAGATACAAAACGTCCCTTTCAGTTTGCTTTGGTAGCGATGGTGGTCAATGCCTGCGCAGCCGTTGGTCTTTCGGCTTGGATCGGCTGGATCGCGCCGGCTGTTGCAACCACCTTGGCGGGTTGGGCGATGCTGGTCTGTTTGGCCATCGGCGCAAGGCGCTATGGCACAGCAGCGCAATTTGATGCCCGGTTCCACCAGCGCATTTGGCGCATTATTCTCGCCTCTGCTCTCATGGGCGGCACACTTTGGCTGGGTGCGCTCGCGCTGGCACCACTTCTTGAGCTTGCATGGTGGCGCGTTTTTGGGCTGATCGGGTTACTGACGCTGGGTGCGATAAGCTATTTCATCATTGGCCAGCTAATCGGCGCGGTGCGTTTCTCAGAATTTCGAACCGCGCTACGCCGCCAGGATCGTTAAGCGCATCGCATGTCGCTCCCTCAAAGCTCTTCATAGAGGTACGTCAACGTCGCCGCAGCCCCGCGAGGATCTTTGCCCAAACACCGGGCGCGCAAAGAAAACAGAGCGCAAAGCCGCACACAAAGCCTGCTAATTCAGCAACCCACTGTGTGCCGACATCAAAGAATATGCCCCAAAACAATTGGATCGCCATCAAAATGCCGATCAGCGTAAAGGCGCGATACTGTTGCGCACCTGTCCCAGCGAGTTGACGCCAGATGATAAAAGAATAACCGCCAATCAGACCGTACACGCTGGGATAGGATCCAACCAGCCAAGCTGGATCGTCAAGCAAAAGCGCGTAGATAACAGCCGCGCCGAAGCCTGACAGAAAGAACAAAAGCACAAAGACGCCTTCCCCCAACACCTCGGCGACCATCTTGCCCAGCGCCAAAAGCAACACTATCGCAAACAGCGCATGGGAGAAACTAAGATGCACGAAAGGATAGCTGAACGCGCGGGACACCTCACTGAAAGGCCAGCGATTATTCGCCATCATCCAGTCGAAGATCTGACCAGAGAAGCCATAGTCGCGAACCAACCCCAAACGCCAACCGACTGCACCGGGGCCGGCAATCACACTGGCCTCACCCAGCGACAATCCTGTCTCGATACCAGCCAAAGCAAGAAAAACCAAAACAACGCTTCGAGGCAGTGAATTGACTGGCGATTGAAGATCGGGATCTTGCATGTCCGCTCCTTGACGCTGCACCACCTCACCAGTAATCCCTGCGACATCTCAAATCCAGCCTCGAGGTCTGAACATGTCCGAGACAAAGTTTACGCCACGCGTATTTTCAGGCATTCAACCTTCGGGCGGACTGACCCTGGGCAACTACTTGGGTGCCATAAAGCGCTTTGTCAGCATGCAAAATGACAGGTTCGAGACGATCTATTGCATGGTAGATCTGCACGCGATCACGACTTGGCAGAATCCAAAAGACCTAGCGCATAATACCAGGGAACTCGCTGCGGGGTTTATTGCTTCGGGTATCAGCCCGGAAAAATCGATTTTGGTTAATCAAAGTCAGGTGCCAGAACATGCGCAGCTTGGATGGATCTTCAGCTGTGTTGCCCGCATGGGTTGGATGAGCCGGATGACACAATTCAAGGACAAGGCCGGCAAAAACACGCAGAATGTATCGCTAGGTTTATTTGGCTATCCAGCATTGATGGCGGCGGATATCTTGGTCTACCACGCGACGCATGTGCCAGTGGGTGAAGACCAAAAACAGCACCTTGAACTGACGCGCGACATTGCAACCAAGTTCAATCACGACTACGGCGTCGATTTTTTTCCGTTGACCGAACCTGTTATTGAGGGGGCGGCAACACGCGTCATGTCTTTGCGCGACGGGTCAAAGAAAATGTCAAAGTCGGACCCCTCCGATGCAAGTCGCATCAATATGACCGATGATGCCGACACAATCGCCAAAAAAATCCGCAAGGCCAAGACAGATCCAGACGCCTTACCCTCTGAAGTGGCGGGCCTTGCAGACCGGGCGGAGGCGCGCAATCTGGTGAATATCTTCGCCGCCTTGAACGATCAATCGGTGAAGGCTGCGCTGGCCGAGGTCGGAGGACAGCAATTTGCGACGTTCAAACCCATGCTCGCAGAACTCGCAGTTGCCAAACTTGCCCCGATCTCATCAGAGATGTCTCGGCTCATGAATGACCCTGCAGAGCTTGACCGCTTGCTGGCAAAAGGTGCCGCGCAAGCGCGCGCGATCACCGTGCCAATTCTGCAGCGCACTTATGAGATTATCGGCCTCGTTTCCTAAAGGGGGTGCGTGCTGAACCATTTTTGTCTGCTCTTCCAAGAAACCAAAGGCCGCTCATTGCCCGCCTTGGCACGCGTTGCGCTTACCGATAGTTTGCCGTTAGGGGGGTCTGATGACGACAGGTTTTTTTAGCGATGAAAGATGCTTTTGGCATGCTGGGGGAAACTATGCCTTGACGCTTCCTTTGGGCGGATTGGTGCAGCCTCTCGCGGCGGGCGGTCTTCCCGAAAATCCAGAAACCAAAAGACGGTTAAAAAACCTTTTGGAAATAACTGGCCTGCTTGGTGAACTTGACTGCCGTAGCGCCCCAGCCGCCACCCGAGAGGCGTTGGAGCGCGTACATCCGCCGAAATACTTGGACGCCTTTAATGAGCTGTCAGACCGAGGGGGCGGAGAACTGGGTCATCATGCGCCCTTTGCACAGGATGGATACGACATTGCAGCGCAATCGGCGGGGCTTGCCGTTGGTGCAGTGTCAACTGTCGCGAAGGGAGAGCTTGCAAATGCCTATGCGCTCAGCAGACCTCCGGGGCATCATTGCACTGCCGATGGACCCCAAGGATTTTGCCTGATGGCGAATATCGCCATCGCGATTGAAGCAGCCAAAGCAGAAAATCTCGTGCAGCGCATCGCGGTCGTGGACTGGGACGTTCACCACGGCAACGGCACCGAGAGTATTTTCTACGATCGCGAAGATGTGCTCACCGTCTCTCTACATCAGGCTGGCAACTATCCAATGCACAGCGGCGCTGTCGAGGATCGCGGTGCCGGGCCGGGCGAAGGATACAACATCAACGTTCCTATGCACGCGGGAAGCGGGCATACCGCCTATTTGCACGCGATGGACACGATTGTTTTGCCCTCCTTGCACGTATTTAAGCCTGACATGATCATTGTAGCATGTGGATACGACGCCGCTGTGGTTGACCCGCTCTCCTGCATGCAGGCAACGGCAGAAACCTTTGCCGAGATGACACTTCGTGTGAAAGATGCCGCTGAAATGCTTTGTGAAGGTCGGCTCGTCTTGGTTCATGAAGGCGGCTATTCTGAGGCTTATGTCCCCTTTTGCGGTCATGCGACGATAACCGCATTATCCGGCAGTACAATCACAGCGCCCGACCCGATGGCGCATGCCTTTCACCATCGACAGCCCGCTCCCGACTTTGACGCATTTCTGCGTGGCTCCCTGGATCAGCTCGCCAGAAACTTCAATCTATGAGAGCATTATGCCTGTTGCACATACCGAAGCGCTACATTTCCTTCAGACACGTCGATCACGACCCGCCAAAACGCTGACGACCCCGGTGCCCAGCCGCGCGGAGTTAATGCCAATTCTCACCGCCGCAGCGCGCACGCCGGATCATGGCAAACTCGAGCCTTGGCGCTTCATCGTCGTTGAAAAGCCTGCGATGACCCGGCTTGCATCGGCAGTGGAAGAGCACAGTGCAAAACTCGGGCTCGATGCGGGTCAGATCGCCAAAGCACGCAGTCAATTCGACGATGGTCATCTCGCAGTGATTGTCGTTGAGGTTCAAAAACCGTCTGAGAAGATACCAGCGATTGAGCAGACCTACTCTGCGGGGGCGGTGTGTTTGTCGCTGCTCAATGCGGCTCTTGCCTCTGGTTGGGGGGCGAATTGGCTGTCTGGCTGGCCCTCACATGACCGTTCATTCGTGCGCGATGCTTTGGGTCTGGCCGATCATGAAAGAGTGGCGGGCATCGTCCATATTGGCAGCGAACGTGCCAAGCCCCCCGAGCGCCCGCGCCCCAACATCGAAAGCATTACTTCATGGCTGTCGGACTGATTCTACAGTCTTTTCTGAAGGCACTTTGGCAGTTGTCCGACCAACGGTTCCAACGTGTCTTGTTTATCGGCATTTTGCTGACACTTGCCCTGCTGCTCGGCGTGACAGCGGGCGTCTTACTGCTGATCAATTGGATCACACCAGAGGATGTCTGGTTGCCCGTGTTGGGTGAAGTCAGCGCCGTCAAAGACCTGGTGTCCTGGGGCGCTTTCTTTCTTTTGATCCTGTTATCGATCTTTCTAATGGTGCCCGTGGCTTCGGCCATCACATCACTATTCTTGGAAGATGTGGCCACCTCGGTTGAAGACAGACATTACCCTGCCGCCTCTAGGGCACGCAGCGTCTCTTTCGGGGAGGGGTTGCGCGACACCGTCAATTTCTTGGGCGTTATCATTGTTGCAAATGCGATCGCGATCATCTTTTACGTCATTTTCTCACCCGCCGCGATCTTCATTTTCTGGGGTCTAAATGGGTATCTTCTGGGGCGGGAATACTTCACGATGACCGCCATGCGGCGCCATAACGCGGACGAAGTGAAACGTCTTCGCAAGAAACACAGTTCGGTCATCTGGTTGGCGGGTATATTGATGACGGTCCCGCTGTCAGTGCCTTTGATTAATCTCATTATTCCAATCTTGGGGGCGGCGACGTTCACTCACCTTTATCACGGCCTGGTAGAGAGTGGACGTCAAACCAGCTCTCCACCGCATCCACGCTGATGCGCCCGGAAAGGATGATCGACGCGACAATTGCCCAAAGAATGAGCGCGATCAGGGTGGTCCACAAGGCTTTCTTGCGCAGATGGTGATGCTCAGGTGCGCCAGCATGCGTGCCAGGCACAACATCTTTTAGATCACCCTGGGTTTGCACACGGATAGGAAGAACGATGAGAAATGTCATCGACCAGATAACGGCGAATAGAACCAGCGCGGATGTCACCCCCATCGGCTACACCTGCTCGAGCTCGACCAACGCGCCGTTGAAATCCTTGGGATGTAGAAACAACACGGGCTTGCCATGCGCACCGATCTTAGGCTCGCCGGTCCCCAGCACGCGCGCGCCTGTTGCCTTTAGATGGTCGCGCGCTGCAATGATATCCTCGACCTCGTAGCAAATGTGGTGAATGCCGCCTGCGGGATTTTTTTCAAGGAAACCCTTTATTGGGCTGTCATCGCCCAGAGGATACAAAAGTTCGATCTTTGTATTCGGAAGCTCGATAAAAATGACGGTTACGCCGTGGTCTGGCTCATCCTGTGGCATGCCAACTTGTGCGCCCAGCGCCTGGCGGTACTGTTGCGCTGCGGCTTCCAGGTCTGGCACAGCAATTGCTACGTGGTTCAACCGTCCAATCATCGCGCTCTCCTTGCTGCTGTTGCCCGGGTATATGCCATCGCAAGCGTTAAGAGCAATGGCACGCGTTAACGCATCATTAGTCACCAATCGATACCTTTTGAGTCGACAAGATGAAGGAGGCGATCATGGACACCACGGACCCACTGGCGGCGCATCTGCCCCCACCGACGGCCGCTCGCCCACTGTTGGGCCTGACCGTCTTGGTGGTTGAGGACAGCCGATTTGCTTGCGAGGCATTGCGCCTGCTGTGTCTGCGATCTGGCGCGCGCATCAGACGTGCAGATTGTCTGAAATCAGCGCGCCGACATCTCCAAGTGTATCGCCCGACGGTTTTGATCGTTGATTTGGGTCTGCCGGATGGGAGTGGCCTTGAATTAATTGATGAGTTGACAGACGCCCAGTCACGCGTCGAGGCGTTGATTGCCATGTCCGGGGATACCCACCTTGAAGCGGCGGCAATCGCGGCAGGCGCAGACGGTTTCCTTGCCAAGCCAATTACGAGCATCGCCGCATTTCAAGATCGCGTGCTAACGCTCTTGCCTGCAGAACGGCGCCCAAAAGGGCCGCGAACGATCGATACGACAGAAGTGACCCCAGATATTCTGGCCTATCAAGACGACATCGCGCATGTCGCTGGACTGTTGGAAAGCGGACACAACGGCCGCACGCTTGACTATATCGCACAGTTTATCGGCGGTGTCGCGAAGTCAGCCGCCGATGTTCCGCTGGAAAAAGCAGCGCTTGCGCTCGCAAAACGCCTTGCCCAAGGCGAAACGACACTTTCTGAAACCGCGTTGATTGCAGATATGATCAAAACGCGCTTGTCCCGCCCTATGGCGATTTGATGAAAGCAGCGGCTTGCAAAGCGTTTTGGCTCGCCCGCCGTTTCGGGGGCTCACGTCAGTACGGGATCACTCGCGACCCGCGCCGGGGCGGTAAGGTCTCCTAACCGTTTGACCTGCCGTCCAGCCTTGTCAAAGTTCTGCGGTGCGAGCCATGTTTCAAAGGCAGATTTCAGCGCCGGCCACTCTGCATCAATCGCTGCAAACCACGCAGTATCTCTGTTGCGCCCCTTCACAACGTCGGCTTGACGAAAAACCCCTTCAAAACTGAAACCAAGTCGCTGTGCCGCGCGACGGGATGGGATGTTTAACGCATTACATTTCCATTCATACCGACGATAGCCTGCTTCAAACGCCCAGCGCATCATCAAATACATCGCTTCTGTGCCTGCACGCGTCTGCTGCAGCGCAGGACTATAATTAATGTGACCAACCTCTATTGACCCCGCCGCAGGAGCGACACGTAGATAGCTCGCCACACCCTCCCATCGGTCGCTTTCGCGATTTTGAATGGCATAAAAGAACGGATCAGGACGACCGGCATTCTCGCGCACCCAACCTTCGTATTGCGCTACTGATGGATAGGGGCCGTACGGCAGATAGTCCCAAACGTGATCTTGGCCTTCATACGCCTGATACAGGGACACCGCATGCGCGGGCGCGGACAGCGGCACCATGAAGGAATATTGCCCAGAAAGCGCTGCACCCTCAGGAACGACGGGCGGTCGCCAATGCGGCACCGGCGCACCAAAAAGAGACGTTTGAGAAGAACTTGACGACATGCGCGCAGCTTAGCCAACACCGCATGCCAATCCAAGCAAGTTGATCAAATGGGTGAGCGATCGCACCTTTTCATGCGGCTCTTTTCAAATTGCAATTACCCCGTCTTTGGCACACACCGGTCTCATAACGCGACGCAGTGTTTCACATATCAAGAGGTATCGGCGTGCAGGTCAGAGAATACAAAGACGTCGATTTCACGATGCTTGACACCGGCGACCTGGTCAATTTAGCGCTGCAGCGCTCCTCTAGCCTGGCGGGGATACTACCGCCAAGGCGCAAGCACCCAGACAATTGGCGTGATATCTATGCAAAACGCGTAGATGAGGCGCGCGAAGACATACTTGAAAGCATATGGAACGAAATACGCTCCAACTATCTGACGGTGCGCGGCAGCTTGGCGGCATTAAACCCAAACAGCGTTGCCGATATTGGCTGCGGGCAAAGTTTCATTGATCTAATGATCTATGACGACACACAGGCAGCCCTGGTATTGATCGACATAGAAGAAACGGCAGACATCTACTTCGGCTTTGATAAAGAAACGGGCTCAGGCTATGCGAGCCTCAATAAGGCACGAGATTTTCTTGTCAGCAATGGTGTCTCAACAAACGCTATCGCTACCTTTAATCCAAAGCAGACGCTGCAAGAGGACCTGCCCGATGTCGACGTCGCCTGCAGCTTCATCTCTTGCGGGTTTCATTACCCTGTCGCGACCTATGACACGTTTCTGACAAACAGAGTTAAAAATGCGATCATCCTGGACGTTCGCAAAGGTCAGGTGGATCAGACGCTCTTCCAGCGCTTTGGAAAGTCGCTGATCATCGCACAAGAAAGAAAATTCTGGCGTATACTGACATTAAAGAACCGCTAAAGCATCCGGCGTTCAACCTGAGACACCCCGTTCCCTGTCACCCATCCGCCCGACAGCTTCCATTCGGCCGCGCCGTTCCACCCCTACGGGCGCTAAGTCAGTCTGGGCAAGGGGTGTTGGGTTTCAGGGTCGGATGCTTGAGGTCTCTGCGCCAGCCCAAAGCATCCGGCCTTAAACCTGACTTACGCAGCCCTGACCGAGATAGCGCCGGTCCGAGGGGAGGCGCAATCGCGCCGCCCGTCAAACCGAAGGTTTGCCTCCGGCAAAACGGGGGCGGAACGGCGCGGTCCAACAGTGCCTGTTGGGCAAGGCGATAATGGGGAACGGCTTGTATCAGATTTAAGGTCGGATGCTTTAAAGGCGATCCAGCGCCCTGCGTCAGCCTTGCGGCACCACTCTCAGTCCAAGTTCCATGAGTTGATCAGAACTAGGGTCGCTCGGCGCGTTCATCATCAAGTCCTCGGCACGCTGATTCATTGGGAACAGAATGACCTCTCTGATATTCTGCTCATCAGCAAGAAGCATGACAATGCGGTCAATTCCTGCCGCGCAACCTCCGTGGGGAGGGGCACCATATTGAAACGCGTTGACCATCCCGCCGAAGCGTTTGCGCACCTCTTCCTCACCATATCCAGCGATCTCAAATGCTTTGAACATGATGTCCGGCTTGTGATTTCGAATGGCCCCGGACACAAGCTCATAGCCGTTGCAGGCTAGATCGTACTGATAGCCCAGAACCTTCAAAGGATCCCCGGCCAACGCCTCCATGCCACCTTGCGGCATTGAAAAAGGGTTGTGTTCAAAGTCAATCTGACCCGTCTCCTCGTCTTTCTCATAGATTGGGAAATCAACGATCCAGGTAAAGGCGAAACGGTCTTTCTCAATTAAACCCAACTCTTCCCCTATGACATTGCGCGCGCGTCCAGCGATCGCTTCAAAAGTCTTCGGCTTCCCGCCCAGGAAAAATACCGCATCACCCGTGCTCAGCCCCAGCTGCTGACGAATAGCCTCGGTTCGGTCCGGGCCAATGTTCTTCGCCAGCGGCCCTGCTGCCTCCATCCCCTGCCCTTGATCGCGCCAAAAGATGTATCCCATTCCGGGCAATCCTTCCTTTTGCGCGTAGGCGTTCATGCGATCGCAAAATTTTCGGCTGCCCCCGGTGGGCGCCGGTATGGCGCGTATCTCAGTACCCTCCTGCTCCAACAGCTTTGCGAATATCGCAAAGCCAGAGTCACGAAAGTGGTCGGAGACCACTTCCATTTTCAAAGGGTTGCGTAGGTCGGGCTTATCAGAACCATACCACAGGGCGGCATCCTTGTAGGATATCTGCGGCCATTCCTGATCTACCTTGCGACTACCACCAAACTCTTCAAAGATGCCTGTCAGGACCGGCTGTATCGTATCAAACACGTCTTGCTGCGTGACAAAGGACATCTCCATATCAAGTTGGTAGAAGTCAGTGGGGGACCGATCTGCCCGTGGGTCTTCATCGCGAAAACACGGCGCGATCTGAAAATACTTGTCAAAGCCAGAAACCATCAAAAGTTGTTTGAATTGCTGAGGCGCTTGAGGCAACGCATAGAATTTTCCCGGATGCAGACGCGACGGCACCAAGAAATCCCGCGCACCCTCGGGCGAAGAAGCCGTGATGATCGGCGTCTGGAATTCCTTGAAGCCCTGATCCCACATGCGCCGACGTATGGCGCTCACGATGTCAGACCGCAACGTCATGTTTCGCTGCATCTTCTCGCGACGCAGATCGAGATATCGGTATCGCAGACGTGTCTCCTCGGGGTATTCCTGCTCTCCAAACACCATCAGCGGCAATTCAGCAGCTTGGCCCAGCACCTCCATATCGCGGATGAAAACCTCAATTTCGCCCGTGGCAATTTTAGGGTTAACGAGGCTCTCATCCCGCGCTTTCACCTCACCATCGATGCGGATGCACCATTCCGACCGAAGCTTTTCCACCTCCGAAAACACCGGGCTATCAGGATCACACAGAACCTGTGTCATCCCATAGTGATCGCGAAGATCGATGAAAAGTACGCCGCCGTGGTCTCTCACCCGATGAACCCATCCCGAAAGACGCACCTGATCGCCTTGATGTGACAGGTTAAGCTCGGCGCAGGTGTGCGTGCGGTAAATGTGCATTTTTCGTCCCTTCAGCGGGTAAAATCAGAGAGGTGTTCAGCCGCAGCAGATACACCGCTGGAACCCGCGGAAGTCAAGGGAAGAAGACACGGCAAAACGGCAAAGAGGACATACCGTTCACCGGCTGATTAGCCGCTTGTCTTCTGATGTTCCAAACCGCCAAAAGCACTTAAACATAAAGCGAGGTGGGAGGCCGGATCAACGTGCAAGCGCTGGACTTGCTCGGTGGAGATCGAGACAGAAGTCGCTCGCAAAATCTCGGACCTACCCTGCGCGTTCTTCACCTGCGTCAGGATAATGATGACCCCAAATGTGTGTCGCGTCTTTGGCAATCAGCTTTTGCTGAAGTCGGTCAAGTTCCGCCAGCGCTTCGCGAATGTCACCCGTTTGCGTCAAGGCACGGCTGAAACGGCGATACACAGACTTGGGCCCCCACGGCAGCTTTGCCTCTGCAATCCAGGCGCGCAACTCCACGGGAAGGTCATCATAGTCGCGCATCGGGTTCCCCCTGCGCTTTCGACATCTGAGGCTGGTGTTCCCTCGGTTGCGGCCCGACGAAACAGCTTTGCTTCGGCTTTTCAAAACATCGTTCATCGTTATTCTCAATTGCCACGCCGAGGCTTTGGATTTTTATACGTCACCAATTGCCGCCCCCTACCAAAAGCAGTTTCCCCGAGGCTCGAAACGCACGCTCAACACAAACTCACAGACAAATCCCCGGCAAGCAGTTCTACAAAACCTCCCGGGGTTTGGGATGTGATCCCGTCAACCACCAATTGCTTGAGACATTGTCGTCGCGTTATGGCGCATCATGTCAAGATAGGTGGACGCGGGGCCATCTTCCCCGGACAAAGCATCGGAATAGAGCGTTCCGCCAATCGTGGCACCCGTTTCATTCGCGATTTGTTCCATAAGGCGATTGTCCGTGATTGATTCAACAAACACCGCTGAGATACCTTCCTCGCGTATTTGCGTGATCAGGCTCGCTACATCTGCCGCAGATGCCTCACTTTCGGTGCTCAGCCCCTGAGGCGCCTTGAAAGTCAAATCATAGGCCGCTGCGAAATATCCAAAGGCATCATGTGACGTCACAAAAGTGCGTTTATCTTCGGGCAGGGCATCCATCAACTCGTGGATTTCCTCCTCGAGCGCTTCAATTTCAGCGACGTATGTCGCACGATTTGCGTAGTACTCATTGGCGTTATCTGGATCAGCGACTGACAGAGCAGCGGTGATATTGTCGACGTAAATCACAGCGGCGTCCAGGCTTTGCCACGCGTGTGGATCAAAGGCTCCGTGATCGTGGCCATGATCATGCCCGGCATGATCTTCACCATGGTCATCATGTCCCGCGTGATCCTCGCCATGATCATCGTGTTCTGCATGCTCATCGCCGTGGTCGTCATGATCTTCTTTCGCTGCGTGATCATCCCCATGATCGTCATGCGCGCCATGCTCGTCATCGTGATGGCCTTCCTCGTCATGCTCATCGAAGGCGATCGGTGTCACACCTGTCGTGGCGACCACCATTTTACCGTCAAAAGAAGCGGATTCCGCCAAACGCTCCAGCCAGCCTTCAAACTCTAGACCGTTCATAAAAAGGATCTCTGCCTCACTGACCGCCCGGGCGTCTTGAGGGGTGGGCTGGTAGACATGTGCATCGCCATCAGGGCCCACCAGCGTCGTCAGCGCGATGTGTTCTCCTCCAATGCGCTGGACCATGTCGCCGAGGATAGAGAAGGTGGCAACGACGGGGATTGGCTCTTCCGACCAAACCGTAGTTGGCAAGGTCATTGAGATTGATGCAATTGTCGCTGCAGAGGCGAGTAGAGATCGACGAGAGATCATGATGTTCCTTTCAGGTTTCAAAGTTGCGTCCCGGTAGGCTCTGAACGATCAGCCCCCCTACCGGTCCGAAAAACACAGACATGCCGTACCCCACGCCAGCCACCAGAATGATCGCGGGGCCGGACGGCAGGCCGTAATGAAATGACAGCAATAGGCCGATCAGGCTCGATAAAATGGCAACCACCGCAGAGACGGCGATAAGCCCGCCAATCCCAGAGCTCCAAAAGCGCGCGGCAGCGGCGGGCAGGATCATCATGCCCACGGCCATTAAGGTGCCAAGCGCGTGAAATCCACCGACGAGGTTGAGAACGACCAAAGTGAGAAAAGCGAAATGCGTCACAGCGCTAAGCTTGCTGACAGATCGCAAAAACTGCGGATCAGCGCATTCCAAAACGAGCGGTCGAAACAGCAAAGCCAGTGAGAGAACGGAAATGCTTGCAAACGAACACAACAAAATGAGCGCTGCATCGTCCAGCGCGAGAACCGTGCCGAATAAAACATGCATCAAATCGACGTTGCTGCCACGCGTCGACACAATGAGCACGCCAAGCGCCAGCGAGATCAGATAGAACGCCGCCAGGCTCGCATCTTCCCGCAACGCGGTCACGCGCGCAACAAAGCCAGAGGCGAGCGCCACCACCATGCCCGCGATCAAACCACCCAGGGTCATCGCGCCCAGCGACAGACCCGATATGAGATATCCGATTGCAGCGCCTGGTAAAATGGCATGCGCCATGGCATCACCCGTTAAGCTCATGTGCCGCAGCATCAGAAAAACGCCAACCGGTGTTGCCCCGATTGCAACGGCAATGCAGCCAAGCAGCGCCCGCCGCATGAAGCCGAACTCAGCAAAGGGCGCGATCAAGAGATCCCAGATCATGCGGCATCCCTTCCGCAAACATGCGGCGTGCTGGCGCAAGCTTCACACATCTGACGTGCACGAAACTGGTTTTCAGCGGTCAACACCTCGCGCGTCGCGCCATGAGCGACAAGCTCACGTGCCAGCATCAGCGTTTCAGGAAAATGGGCGTTTACCATCTCATAATCGTGCAGCACGGCAAGAACGGTTCGCCCCTCCTCATGCCAACGGTTAATGATGCCTATCAGATCTGACATCGTCTTTGCGTCAATCGCCGTAAAGGGCTCATCCAGCAGCACCAAACGCGCATCCTGCAGCAAAAGCCGCGCGAATAAGGCACGCTGCATCTGACCACCCGAAAGTGATCCAATGGGCCGCTTTTCAAAACCGGTGAGCCCGACAGCGGCGATTGCATGTTCAACGCGGTCGCGCCCCCGCCGGGTAAGCCTCCCAAACGCGCCAATCTCTTGCCAAAGACCCATCGCGACCAGGTCAATAACGCAAAGCGGAAAGCTGCGGTCGATCTTGGACTGCTGCGGCAAATAAGCGATGTCATCACCCACAAAACCGCTAATCTCAATGGATCCCTCCAGCGGGGTCAACGCACCGGTCATCCCTTTGAGCAAGGTGGATTTACCCGCACCATTGGGGCCGACAACCGCAGTTAGGCTGCCCGATGCGATTTCTGTCTTGAGCTGCTGTACCGCCGGGTGGTGGTCATACCCAAGCGTCAGGTTTTTGAACGCAATGGTCTCCATCAAAACGCTCCCGACGTTGCGGTCGCCCAGAAAAAACCCGCCCAAAGCACTGCGATGATTGCAATAGAAATAAGCAGCCGTGGCACCGCTCCTGCAAGAAGCAAACGGAAGCCTTGCGTTCTTGATTTCATCTTGATGCTTGTCCAGGCACGCAGGCGGCGCACACGCCATGCACCTCAATCACGTGCCGCTGTGCCTCAAACCCAGTTTTGTCCAACAGGGAGGTAAGCTGCGCAACAAGGTCGGGCTCAATGTTTTCTTCAACGTTTCCGCAGTCATCGCAGATAGATAGGATCGGCGGGTGATTGTGCTCATCACAGGCGCAAGCGACGTAAGCATTCAGCGATTCAAGCCGGTGAATAAGACCACGGCTTTGAAGTGCAGCCAGCGCACGATAGACCGTCGGCGGGGCAATCCTGCCTTTCACCCCGTGTAGAGCCTCGATCACGCCATACGCAGAAAGCGGCTCAGAACGTGCGCGCAAGATCTCCAACACGGCAGCCTGCCAAGTATCACCTCTTTTTCCCATAGCGCCTCCAATCCATTGCGGATTGGTATGTTATACAATTACAAAAGACAAGTAATATCAGAGGGTTTTTGCGTCGCACCGGTCAAGATATCGGTGCAATCAGCCATACCGAGGCGGCGAGATTTCTCTAGGTCTTGTCGACAGGCGGAAACCACGTCAGCGAAGAATGATGGAGCGAGATCAGAACGCGACCACCCAATTTATGATAGGCAAACGTGTAATCGGCGCGCGTGGCATTTCCTTCGCCATCGACAAACGTGTAGTGCCCCATGTCTTTGTAGCCCAGCCCGCCGGCCTTCAAGATGGGGCCTACAGCACTCTGAAATTCGACACGCTTCCAACCACGGTTCAGAAAGCCTTGATCCTGTGGGTAACTTGGGTTGGTGCCTATAAAATATGACTTTGCCCCCTCTCGATCCAAGCGGATCACATCGGCCAGCGTTGGCTTGAAAAGCAATGGCTCATCCGGTGCGCCAAAATCATAGAGATCAAGCAGGTTTTCCACGTCTTGCTCGGTCACATACTTCGCCCAGGCGCGCTGCGCAGCAACGACTTCGGCTTTCGTCATAGGCTCATAATCGCGTTCGGACATCCTCTGTCCCCTATCTTTCAGTCAATTCAATCCTGGTTCTGTCACGGTGCGTATGATTTGACAAACCTTAGGCACGAAAGTGACGAAAGATCAGGCACGCGAGAAGGTAAAGCACTGCGAAATTGAAACGGCTCATTCTGCAAGTTTGCACTTGCGATACGCCAAGAAAACAGAATGCTGTCGGTCAGACCGAATAGATGGGAAGACGCATATGTTTAACGTGGGGCGAGTGCCACCCATGACCTTTGGGCCAGGTCGCATCTCGAAAGTGCCTGACATCGCAGAGCAATTGGGCGGCGAACATGTCTTGGTCATCGCCGATCAGATCCTTGCCGATCTGGGCGTAACACAGAAACTGTCCGATATGCTGGCGCAGAAGGAGATCAGGACGACGATCGCGGCGCAGATTTCAGGTGAGCCCAAGGATACCTTGGTGGATGACCTCTGCGGTTTGGCGCGCGATACGCAGGCAAAGGTCATCATTGCCCTAGGCGGCGGCGCCGCGATGGATGCGGCAAAGCTCGTTGCAGCGATTGCAAAAAGTAATACGCCCACCCGCAACTTTGCGCTGGCGGCGCAGCCTTTACCGAACGATGGGTTGCCCGCAATCGCGATCCCGACAACGGCCGGTACCGGCTCTGAAGTCACCCGCACCTCAATCGTCTCCACGCCCGAGGGCTTTAAGAACTGGTATTTCGGTGAAGAACTGATGTTTGCTCAGGCGATTTTAGACCCGGAGCTGACGCTGAGTTTGCCGCCTCATCTCACCGCATGGACCGGAATTGATGCGGTCGCGCATGCTTTGGAAGGATCAACCGCACGCAATACGAACCCAGCGGGTCTACTTTTTGGCTTGGAGGCGCTTCGCATCCTCAAAGACGCTCTGCCCAAAGCCGTCGCTGAAGGCACTGATATCGAGGCCCGCAGTCGTGTGCTTTGGGCCAGCACTGTTGCCGGTCTTGCCCTGCACAACTGCAACACGCACATGGGGCACAACATCAGCCATGCCCTAGGATCGCTCGCACGCATCCACCACGGCTTAGCGACGGGTCTCGCACTTGAGGTTAGCTTGCCATGGCTTGTCGATCGCCCAGAGGGTTCAGAGAATTACGCATTGGCGGCGCAAGCCCTAGGTCGTGAAGCGAAGGCAACAGCGCTACCAGACGCATTGGCCGCTCTCATGCGATCCTGCAACATTTCCCCGCAGTTACCCGCGGAATGCGCCGACGTATCAATCACCGCCTTGGCCGCTGAAATGAAGTCGAAAGCGAATATCGGGATGGCAAGAAACTCTGCCTGCTTGGTGAAAGAAACAGACCTGGACGACATGGCCGAGATGATGATGCGCCTGCCATTGGCGGCTTGACCAGCGTCTCTGGTTTCACAACGGCCAGATGTGTGCTGGGTCGTTTTGGGCAGATTTGCGACACTCGGATGTTAACATGCCGATCTGAACGCATCGAATGCCGCCCTCGTTTGATCAAAAAGGGAAAGGGCCGAAATGAAGGAAGCACCGATATGGCAATGGTCCGCACGTAAAATCTCTGCCGCCACCGCGAACGGCGATATTTCCGCCAGAGAGGCGACCGATGCCGCCTTGGCACGCATGGAGGATGTCAATCCCTCGCTCAATGCGGTTATCGAAAGTCTTGCCGAGGAGGCGCGATCAGATGCTGCGCGCCTTGATGCGCAAACAGCACCAAAAGGTCCTCTGCACGGCGTCCCCATCACCATAAAGGTGAACGTTGATCAAAAAGGGCACGCGACCACCAACGGTGTGCCAGCCTTCAAGGACTTGATCGCGCCCGATGACGCACCACTCGTCCGAAACCTGAAAGCTGCAGGCGCCGTTATCATCGGTCGAACAAACACGCCTGAGTTTTCGTTTCGCGCCGATACGGACAATCCGCTTTACGGCAGAACCTATAATCCTTGGGGACGGCATTTATCCGCCGGAGGATCTTCAGGCGGTGCGGGATCTGCCGTCATGGCTGGGATTGGCGCGCTTGCACATGGCAACGACATAGGTGGCTCTTTGCGTTTCCCCGCATCGGCAAATGGTGCGGTAACCGTGAAACCCGGGCTGGGCCGTGTCCCTGCTTGGAACCCCAGTCAAAAGGCAGAGCGGGGCTTGCTTGCGCAGTCAATGTCGGTGCAGGGGCTGATTGCGCGAACCGCCGGTGATTTACACTTGGCAATGCCATCACTGATCGCGCCCGACCCCCACGACCCTTTCCATGCCCCAGTATCCTGGCGCGGGGATGCCAGCGATCAACCTATTCGGGTCGCAGTATCGCGCGAGGATTTTGGCTTTGGGATCCATCCAGATGTCGCTACCGCGATGGATAAAGCGGCGGCGGCGCTGTCAAAGGCTGGCTATGACGTGATCGAAGCGACCCCGCCCTTGGTTCAAGAAACCGCCGAGGTAGGCTACCGGGCGCTTTTGAGCGAAGTCAAAGCTCTCATGGGTGAAGACATTCGTACCTATGGATCGGCAGAGCTACACGCGATTTTCGATCAGTACTACGCGCAGTTTCCGCCCTTCGACGCTGTGGAGCAATTGCGCATGATTGGCCAACGTACGCATTATGCGCGGCAGTGGTCGCTTTTCCTGGAAGAATACCCGCTGATCCTGAGCCCATTTTTGTTAAAGCCTTTCTTTACCGCAGGTCGAGATGCCGAAGGGCCTGACGGCGTACAAGAGGCACTAGGCTCTGCGCATTGGTCATTTGTGGCGAACTTTACGGGTTTGCCTGCGGGCAACCTGCCTACTCACATCGCCGAGCTTCCCATGGGCAAACAGCCAATCGGTGTGCAGATTATTGGGCGTCGCTGGCGTGAAGATATGATTGTCGACGCCATGCAAGCGATTGAGACAACGATAGAACCGGCTTGTGAAGAACTCTGGGCGCTGATGGCATAAAGAGCTTTACGCGCAGACCGACGCTCTGGTTTCACCAACACGCTGAGGGAGCGTCTTTGATGACGAGTGGCTTCAGATCGGTCTCCTTTTCGTGTCCTGCAGATTTGGGTAACATCATCGTGGCCAGGACTTTGATTGCGAGGCTGATACGCTATATTAGTGACATGCATTCGTTACGAAAAATAGCCGCTTTCGCGTCATTGAGCATAGCGATAAGCCTACCCCTGCAGGCGGGTGAGATGATCGTGTCGCGCGAAGGGGATGCCGTTGCGATCTATTTTCGCATGCCTTTCACAGAGGTCGCACCGCTGTTCGGACACCGGGTCCCGGGCTTAACCAATGCAAACGGTGAAATCGTTTTTGACACGTTGGCGAAAGGCACTTTCGAAGACGCTGATGTACTCGCTCAAAAAGTAGCGTTCAACATTGGCGGGCAAAATGTTCATTTCGACGCGCTGTCGATGATGGCGCATCAAGCGATTGTGCCGCAAGCGTTTGAAACGCCAATTGACGCCCAGATCGCTATCGCGGTCTGCGGTGTGCCTCTGCCTGAAGGCAAACCCGATCCTGATAAAATGACTTGGATCGGCGGATGGTACGCTTATCCAGTCGATGCGGGCCAAGATATCTCGATTTCATTTCCTGAAACCGGGCGTCAGGACGAAGTGATGTCGCTTCGCGTTTATGATCGCGGCAGGTTGAAGGATACGAAAACGGTAACGATTGTCGACGGTGGCAGCATCGATTTGCCGTATCAGCTTACATGGCGTCAGCGGCTTTTTGGTGGGTGAGCGAAAACAATCTGTGTTTTATCTCGCCCGGGGTGTTGAACCTTGTGAGTACCAAGTATACACCCACAGTCGGTTGACGCGGGATGGAGCAGCCCGGTAGCTCGTCAGGCTCATAACCTGAAGGTCGTAGGTTCAAATCCTACTCCCGCAACCACAACCTCCTTAATACTTTCGCCGTCTGTTTTCAGAGCTAGATCGACTCGCAAGCGTGTGCTGTAGCGTATTCCAAGGTCACCCGCTCTCGATCCATAAAGCGTTGCTTTGTTTTAAAGCAACCGGCCTTGAACCTGGTTCACCTTGACCAAAGGGCTCAGCGCCGCTGGTTAAACCCAAGGTTTGCCTCTGGAAAAAGCGGGCGGACCGGCGCGGCCCAACAGGATCTGTTGTGCGGGTGGTGATAGGGACGGCTTGTATCAGGTTTAACGCCGGATGCTTTAGGCGGCTTCTGCATTTAGGGGCTTCTCAAATCGCCTTTCGTTTGATTCAAGATCAAAAACGGGAGGCGATTTTGAGCAGGCGAACTTTGACCGACAGACAATGGGCGGTGATCGCGCCCTTGGTTCCGGGCAAG
>JBCCQX010000004.1:0-165373 GCA_039208585.1 Pseudomonadota bacterium
CTCGTCGAATGTTTCTTCAACAGGATCAAACGCTTCCGCAGGATCGCCCTGCGGTGCGAGAAAACAATCAGCTCTTTTAAAGCCTTCGTAGACCTCGCATGCGCCATGGCGTGGATCAGTTAAATGCAGACGCCGCCTAAAGGGGATGCTGCGTCTTTTGACCTAAGTGAAACACCACGTGCTTTAACGTGAGAATGATCTTCAGTAGGTGTGACGGTGGAAAACGGCATGACACGCTTGCGGAAAGCTCATCTATCGATCAACGCCACGCGCCGCGTTTGATTGACCAAGCAGCTTGATACATCTGATCTTTGTCGCTTCATGGCCCGGGCCGAAATCCTCGCGACGGAAACATCAGCGCCAAGCGTTTAGGCGATCATGAAACAATAGAAAGAAAACACATGTATCGCTCATCTCTCCCCCTCCTCTTTGCTGGCCTGACATCGCTGAGCCTTGGTGCCTTCGCTGCACTGGCAACGGCCGCGGTGAATGTTTCACAGACGACGGATCAGATCTGTCTCACGGGTGACGGTCTGCCCGATCACGCCACAGGAAGCTTCCCCAATCGCAACAACCCCCACGCCATTTCTGCCCAGGCGGTGAATGTCTGTGTGACAGCGAGCCCTGAGCGCGGCTCAACAGCGCAGCCGGTGCGCGTCACCGGCATAGCGGTGAATGGTGTCCAGATCCGCCCGGGCACCGCTGACTACTATGACGCGTCAAGTCCGCACGGTCATTCGCGCGACAGCGCGTCTGGCTGGAACCTTGACGGTATGGGCGCGCGCGAGATGCTGGGCCTAGATAGCCAAAATGCCCATGTGGGGCCGCGCGGTGAATACCACTATCACGGAATGCCCCCCGCCTTGGTTAGCACGGGGGGTGATACGCTTGTCGGTTGGGCCGCCGACGGGTTTGAAATTCACCATATCGGGAGTGCAGCCCGCTCAAGTTACATGCTGCTCCCTGGCGACCGCGATAGCGCGCCCGGCGGCGCACATGACGGAACGTACAACCAAGATTGGACATATGTTGCCGGCGCAGGAAATCTGGATGAATGCAACGGCGGCGTGATTGAGGGGCAATACATGTATTTTGCCACAGACACCTACCCGTTTTTCCCGCGTTGCTTGTACGGAACCGAGGTAACGATCATCCGGTAAGCTTCGCGACACTTGAACGCTTTTCGGAACTTACCCCAGATATGCAGCACAATTCACCGAGCGCTTTCGAACGCTACAGCTTTTCGAGTTTAACTTGAGCCATCATTTATCACTTCTCGCGTTCGACCGCAGGGAGAGGCAGCGAACAAGTGATGCAGGTTTGACTCCAAATGCTTTAAAGATAACCCCGCCACCAAAGCCAGGTGATGAAGGCTGCAATGATGAATAAGAGGTTGAATGCCACAGCACCGGCGAGCGCTAGCAGTTGACCGCGCCGCCGATCGGCTGGATCGACTGTCTTAAGATATCGCAGGATCTGTTGGTGGCTGCGCTGCACGGCCGCCATGTCGACCTGCCGGCGCAGCTTTGGGTGGGTGCTCAAACGCTCCGCATCGATGATGCCCTCCAGATGGACGCGCACCCGACGCGGAAGGCGACGCCCCAGTCGGCTTTGGGCTTGGGTCAAGTCGTCGATGGGTACGCCGAACTTACGGCGCAGCAAAGCGCATACAGCCTTTGACTGGGATGCTATTTCTTTCATATCGGCCATGTGATCGCTTATTTGCTTCGCTCTCGCGATCAAGAACGCTAAAGCAAGACAATGCTAGCGTATACCACATTCGGCGAAAACGGGTCTGAAGCAATCCAACCCACGCTGATCATCGCGCACGGTCTTTTCGGCGCGGCACGCAACTGGCGTCAGATCGCCAGGCAGCTATCAAACGATCGTCGGGTCGTCACTGTGGACATGCGCAATCACGGGGAAAGCCCGCAATTACCCACGCAAAGCTACCATGATATGGCGCAGGATTTGGCCGAGGTCATAGACCAGATCGGCGCACCGGTTGATCTTTGCGGTCACTCCATGGGTGGTAAAGCTGCCATGGCCCTGGCACTGTCGCATCCGACATTGCTGCGTCGGCTGGTGGTCGCTGATATCGCCCCCGTCGCCTATCCCCACAGCCAGCTCAAGTATGTTCGTGCCATGCGCGCAGTGGATCTGAACGCGGTGACACGTCGCGCGGATGTCGAAACACAGCTTGCGGCGCAGGGTGTAGACCCCGGTGTACTGAGCTTTCTCAGCCAGTCACTCAACATGCGAACCAAACAGTGGCTGCTCAACCTTGAGGTGTTAGAAGCAGAAATGCCCAAGATAATGGGCTGGCCAATAGAGCTTGGGGGCGCCTTCCATGCGCCCACGCTGTTTCTGGCGGGCGGTACCTCTGACTACATCTTGCCCACACACCGGCCAAAGATCCGCGCGCTTTTCCCGCACGCGCATTTTGCTAAGCTGCCGGGCACTGGCCATTGGCTACACGCTGAAAAGCCTCAGGAATTTGAAGCGACATTACGCGTCTTCTTGAATGGATAGAGTACAACAAAAATAACTGCCGCCAACCGGGGAGACCCTCTTTACAGGTTCACTTCCGGTCCCAGAGATGCTTCAAACAAATAGCGGGGCGAGATGTATCGTTCATTCGTATCTACGCCGCCTTCTTTTGCGACGAAACACCGGGTTGATCTAGCAAAGCAGCGATCCGCCCTTGCCACCTGTGACCCCATCCCTATAACGCAAACAATTTGCAAACGGGGGCCTGATCCATGCCTAAGCGCACCGACATTCAGTCGATCATGATCATCGGTGCGGGACCTATCATTATCGGTCAAGCATGCGAATTCGACTACTCCGGTGCGCAGGCGTGTAAGGCGCTAAAGGAAGAAGGCTACCGGGTCATTCTGGTCAACTCAAACCCGGCCACCATCATGACCGATCCCGGTTTGGCGGATGCTACCTACATCGAGCCAATCACCCCGGAAATCGTGGCGAAGATCATCGAAAAAGAACGTCCAGATGCGCTTTTGCCAACGATGGGGGGGCAGACCGGCCTAAATACCTCTCTGGCGCTTGAAGAAATGGGTGTGTTGGCAAAATTCAATGTCGAAATGATCGGCGCCAAACGCGAAGCGATAGAAATGGCTGAAGATCGCAAGCTCTTTCGTGAAGCAATGGACCGGCTCGGCATTGAAAATCCCCGCGCCACAATCTGCACCGCCCCTCAGGTTGATGGCAAAAAGGACTTGGCGGCAGGGGTTGCACTTGCTCTTGAAGCGCTCGAAGAAATCGGCCTTCCCGCCATTATTCGCCCTGCCTTCACCATGGGGGGCACCGGCGGTGGAGTGGCCTACAACCGGGATGATTATGAAGCCATCTGCCGATCTGGGATGGATGCCTCTCCGATGGGGCAAATCCTCATCGATGAATCTCTGCTGGGTTGGAAAGAATTCGAGATGGAAGTCGTGCGTGATACGGCTGACAATGCCATTATCGTCTGTTCGATCGAAAACGTCGATCCGATGGGCGTGCATACCGGCGATAGCATCACCGTCGCGCCCGCACTCACGCTGACGGACAAAGAATACCAGATCATGCGCAACCATTCCATCGCTGTCTTGCGTGAGATCGGGGTGGAAACCGGCGGGTCAAATGTGCAATGGGCCGTTAATCCAGCCGACGGGCGCATGGTCGTGATCGAGATGAACCCGCGCGTGTCACGCTCATCTGCTTTGGCGTCGAAAGCCACAGGTTTTCCGATTGCAAAGATTGCCGCAAAGCTTGCCGTTGGGCTCACGCTGGACGAGCTTGACAATGACATCACCGGTGTCACCCCTGCGTCTTTCGAGCCGACGATCGATTATATCGTCACGAAAATCCCCAAGTTTGCTTTTGAGAAATTTCCCGGCGCGCAGCCTACTTTGACCACGGCGATGAAGTCGGTTGGCGAAGCCATGTCCATCGGCCGCACCATACACGAAAGCCTGCAAAAAGCGCTTGCATCGATGGAGGCGGGGTTAACGGGGTTCGATGAAATAGCCATCGAAGGGGTCAGACCCGACGCACGCGCAGCGCCGCAATCAACTCCCGACGCTCAGGGGCGGCGTCACTGGCCACGACGCGCGGAAGGATCGCCAAGCTGGTGGCTCGCTCCCGATGAATTTCAAGCGATCAGACGGGCCATCGCACAGCCCACGCCAGATCGGCTCCGCACCATTGCCCAAGCGATGCGTCACGGGATGACGAACGATGAAATCCAAGGTGCGACACGCTTTGACCCTTGGTTTCTCGACCGTATTCGCGAGATCATCGAGGCGGAGGCAGATGTGCAAGCGCATGGCTTGCCCGAGGATGTGGGATCGCTGCGCCACCTCAAGATCATGGGTTTCACTGATGCGCGTCTGGCCCATCTTACCGGCGTGACCGAGACTCAAATTCGCCTTCAACGGCTCAAGACCGGGGTCAAAGCTGCCTTCAAGCGGATCGACACATGCGCTGCAGAATTCGAAGCACGAACGCCCTATATGTATTCAACATATGAAGCGCCGATGATGGGCGATGTGGAATGCGAAGCGCGCCCTTCGGACCGCAAGAAAATCGTCATTCTCGGCGGGGGTCCAAACCGGATCGGCCAAGGGATCGAATTTGACTACTGCTGTTGTCACGCCTGCTATGCGCTGACAGAGGCGGGCTATGAAACCATCATGATCAATTGCAATCCAGAGACGGTTTCCACCGATTACGACACATCTGATCGGCTCTATTTCGAGCCGCTTACCTTCGAACATGTGATGGAGATACTGCGCGTCGAACAAGAGAATGGTTCATTGCACGGCGTCATCGTGCAATTCGGTGGTCAGACACCTCTCAAGCTGGCCAACGCACTGCATGAGGCTGGCATTCCCATCCTTGGCACAACACCCGATGCCATTGATCTGGCCGAGGACCGCGAGCGCTTCCAGAAGTTGGTGCAGTCCTTGGGCCTGAAACAACCGAGAAATGGCATCGCTCATTCGGACACCGAAGCGTTGCAGATCGCTCAAGACATTGGTTTCCCGCTTGTGATCCGCCCCTCATATGTCCTGGGGGGCCGCGCGATGGAGATCGTGCGCGACATGCCGAGCCTGGAACGCTACATTCGCGAAGCCGTCGTTGTTTCTGGTGACAGCCCCGTCCTGCTCGACAGCTATCTTTCGGGGGCGGTGGAACTTGACGTGGATGCGTTAAGCGATGGCAACACCGTTCACGTCGCCGGGATTATGCAACATATTGAAGAGGCTGGAGTGCATTCAGGCGACAGCGCATGCTCGCTCCCGCCCTACTCTCTGCCCGAAAAGATCATCGCCGAGGTCACACGCCAGACCCATGCGTTGGCTAAAGCGCTCAATGTCGTAGGTCTGATGAACATTCAATTCGCGATCAAAGACGATGCCGTCTACCTCATTGAGGTGAACCCCCGCGCCTCTCGCACGGTGCCTTTCGTTGCCAAAGCGACTGATTCAGCAATTGCCTCTATCGCCGCCCGCATCATGGCCGGGGAACCGCTTTCTGCGTTTGCCCAGCGCGCACCCTACCCTGAGCAGACGTCTTATTCTGATATCTTACCGCTCGGCGATCCGATGACCCTGGCGGATCCCAACATGCCATGGTTCTCCGTCAAGGAAGCCGTCATGCCCTTCGCCCGCTTCCCTGGCGTGGACACGATCCTGGGGCCGGAAATGAGATCGACAGGCGAAGTCATGGGATGGGACCGCGACTTCCCCCGCGCCTTTCTAAAGGCGCAGATGGGCGCGGGCACCGCCCTGCCCGACGCCGGTTGTGCCTTCCTGTCGATCAAGGACATGGACAAGACGCCCCAGATGCTAGAGACGGCACAGCTTCTCACGATGCAGGGTTTCACCCTCGTCGCGACCCGTGGCACCGCCGCCTGGCTGGTAGAAAACGGCATTGCAGCTCAAACAGTGAACAAAGTTTATGAGGGCCGCCCCGACATCACCGACATGATGAAAGACGGTGCCGTGCATCTGGTCATGAACACCACCGAGGGGGCGCAGGCGGTCGAAGACAGCAAATCCATCCGCGCCATCGCCCTCTACGACAAAATCCCCTACTACACGACAGCCGCAGGTGCCTATGCCGCGGCGTTAGCGATCAAAGCCCAGGCAGAAGACGACATCGGCGTTAAAGCCCTGCAAGGCTAAGACTAATCACCTCCGACCTTGCGCCAGTCCGAGGGGAGGCGCAACGCGACGCGCCGTGGGCGCGGACCGACGCGGCCCGACAGCGGCTGTTGGGCGGGGCGGTGATTAAAGAGAGGATTTCACTTTACATGTCTACTCGGGGAAATGGGGTCACGTGACGCGCTGTCAGCCAAAAGCCTTGCAAGAATCGTGCGGTCTGCAATACTCAAATTCGGTGCAGCAAAGTCTCAAGAAAAACAGTCAACGCTGACCTTCCAACATGTTTGGAAGATATCTTACTATTATGGGAGGAAAGAAATGAACGTACATACAAGCACTTCAGGCCCCAGCGCCGCGTTGGATGCCAGCCACCTTGGCGTGGATTTTCCATTCAAATCACGTTACGGAAATTACATCGGCGGCGCCTTTGTTGACCCTGCATCCGGGCAATGGTTTGAAAATGTCACACCGATCACCGGCGAAGGCATCTGCGAAGTCGCGCGGTCAAACGCAGCCGACATCGAAAAAGCGCTGGACGCGGCACATGCTGCGGCGCCTGCTTTCGGTCAAACGTCATTGACTGAGCGTTCCACAATGCTCTTCCGCATCGCGGACCGCATTGAACAAAATCTCATGAAGTTGGCGGTTGCGGAAACACTCGACAATGGGAAGCCAATCCGCGAGTCGGTCAATGCCGATCTGGCCCTGGCCATCGACCATTTCCGCTACTTCGGCGGTGTTATTCGTGCTGACGAAGGGTCAATCGCCGAGATTGACGCCAATACTTACGCGTATCACTTCCACGAGCCGCTTGGCGTGGTTGGTCAAATCATCCCTTGGAATTTCCCGATCTTGATGGCGGTTTGGAAACTGGCGCCGGCGCTTGCCGCTGGCAATGCGGTGGTGTTGAAACCGGCTGAGCAAACACCCGCCTCCATCATGGTACTGATGGAGTTGATCGGTGATCTGGTCCCCGACGGCGTGATCAATGTCGTGAATGGATACGGCGAGGAAGCGGGTGCCGCGCTGTCAACCTCGACCCGGATCGCCAAGCTTGCCTTCACGGGTGAGACGACCACCGGCAAGACGATTATGAAAGCGGCTTCAGAAAACCTGATCCCAGTAACGCTTGAGCTTGGCGGCAAATCGCCCAACATCTTCTTTGCTGACGTGATGGATGCTGATGACACCTTCCTTGATAAGTGCATGGAAGGTTTTGCCATGTTTGCCCTCAACCAGGGGGAGGTGTGCACATGCCCCTCGCGTGCGCTTGTCCATGAGAGCATCGCGGAAGCATTCCTGGAACGTGCCGTAGAGCGCGTGAAAAAGATCGTGCAGGGTAATCCACTGCAGATGGAGACAATGGTGGGCGGCCAAGCGTCAACCGAGCAAATGGAGAAAATCACAGGGTATCTTAAGCTCGGCAAAGAGGAAGGCGCAAAAGTGTTGGTGGGTGGCGATACCGCCTCTCTCGGCGATGGGTTGAACGATGGCTATTACATACAGCCGACAGTCTTCCGTGGCGACAACTCCATGCGGATTTTCCAAGAGGAGATTTTCGGCCCAGTGCTATCGGTGACCACGTTCAAAGACGAAGCCGAGGCAATTGCGATCGCCAATGACACGACCTACGGGTTGGGCGCTGGCGTCTGGACGCGAAACGGCAATGTCGCGTTCCGTATGGGGCGCGCTATTCAGGCCGGGCGCGTTTGGACCAACTGCTACCATCATTATCCGGCACATGCGGCCTTCGGTGGCTACAAAAAGTCCGGGATCGGTCGTGAAAACCACAAAATGATGCTGGACCATTATCGCAATACCAAGAACCTGCTCGTCAGCTATGACGAAAACCCAATGGGTTTCTTCTAAGCCTTTGAAAGGCGTGAACTTGGGCCGACGCGCAGTTGGCCCAAGTTTTCATGCGTACCATTAACTTTTTACGACGGGGCTTCGTGACGGTGGCGTGTCACCGATTTATGTGAAGTGTCGGTAGGTATCTCTTGGGTTGTACCAGCGATCTTCCGTCGTATTGCAAATTGGCGGGCGTGTCGCTCGCTCCACAACTGCGATCTTAGGTCCTGCCGAGGCAAAAAAAATGCTTAAAAACCGCAAGCAACATTCTGTAGCCTCCGACCCGGGATCTGGGTTTTGGACAGTATGTCGCTAGAGCCTCCAGTACAAATTACCCATCTTAATGTGAGCGGCGACGCAGCGATCCACTTAAATACAGCAAAGAGGTCTGTCGGACCAAAGCTTGCACCTGCGCATATCATGAACCAGTTGTCAAAGCCGAAGGCTTTAATCTTCAGGCAGACGCGGTTTCTTTTGTTTGTCAGACTTAGCCCCTCATATCTTCGGGGCTTTTCGAAGGGCGAGCGTATGCGTCTTTCGCGACCTGTCATCGACTGCCTTCTGATGGGCGACCCAGCGTCGCGCCCTCTGCTGAAATCGTGGCGCCCTTTCGCAACTTGTCCACATGAGCCTGCGGGACTAAGGTGCGGCAGCAGAATAGGGAATAAAGATGTACACACCTGCGATCACAGGAACCGGGGTATTCACACCAGCAGAGACGATCAGCAACGCGGAACTCGTCACTGCTTTCAACGCCTATGTAGATCTCTACAACGCAGAGAACGCGACCGCGATCAAAGCAGGAAAGATGCTGGCGAAAGAGTATTCCTCGGAGAGCTTCATCTTGAAAGCCAGCGGCATCGAACAACGCCACGTCATCGATAAATCAGGGATCTTGGACCCTGAGGTGATGCATCCGCTGCTGCGCCAACGCTCAGACGATGAACCGAGCCTCATGGCTGAAATGGCGTTAGACGCGGCGCACAAGGCCCTGGCGCAGGCAGGCAAGGCGGGCGAAGATATCGACGCGGTCATCTGTGCCGCCTCCAATCTCGAACGTGCGTATCCAGCGGTCGCAATCGAAATACAGAACTTGCTAGATATCAACGGCTTTGCCTTTGACATGAATGTCGCTTGTTCCTCGGCTACCTTCGGCATTCAAGCGGCTGCTGACATGATCCGCGCGGGGTCCATTCGGTCTGCATTGGTGGTGAACCCGGAAATCTGTTCTGCCCATCTGGAGTGGCGTGACCGAGACTGTCATTTCATATTCGGCGATGTTGCAACAGCCGTTGTATTGGAGCGACGCGAAGCAGATACAGGAGCACACTTTGAAGTAAAATCAACGCGTTGTGCGACAGAGTTTTCAAACAACATCCGCAATAACAACGGCTTTTTGCGCCGCTCACGTCCAGATGGTTTGGCGGACCGGCGCGACATGCAATTCATGCAGAATGGACGACGGGTATTCAAAGAGGTGGTGCCGATGGTGTCAGATCACATCGCTTCTCACATGACGAGCTGCGATATCACATCGCGCGATCTCAAACGCCTGTGGCTGCATCAAGCGAATAAATCAATGAACGACTTCATCGGTAAAAGAGTGTTGGGGCGCGCACCGCAACCATGCGAGCAACCGAACATTCTCCAAGATTACGCGAATACCTCATCAGCGGGGTCGATCATCGCCTTTTCGAACTATTCCGATGATTTCCAAGAAGGTGAGCTTGGCATTATCTGTTCTTTTGGCGCAGGCTATTCTGTCGGATCGATCATCGTGGAAAAGCATGACTGAGCAGCGCTTCACATGTCCTTTACCGAAACACGTTGATGAACTTGCTCGTCGCTTTCCATCCTTTCAGAATATCGATCCACCAAATAGTCTTTGCGTCCGCGCACCAGCCACGTGAATTTAACCAATTCCTCCATCACATCGACGATGCGTCGATAAAAGGGACCATCAGGCAAACGCTCCCCCTGGTCAAACTCCAGCCAAGCTTTTGGAATGCTTGACTGATTTGGGATTGTCACCATGCGCATCCAGCGCCCTAGGATCCGCATTTGATTTACCGCGTTGAATGATTGTGATCCACCGCTGACCTGCATGACGGCCAGCGTTTTCCCCTGCGTGGGGCGGATACCACCTTTCACTGACAGCGGGATCCAATCGATCTGACATTTCATAATGCCCGTCATCGCGCCATGTCTTTCAGGACTTGACCAAACCATCCCCTCCGACCAAATCGCCAGCGCGCGCAATTCAGCGACCTTGGGATGATCGGCCTCCGCTCCTCCGGGCAATGGCAAACCGGTCGGATCAAAGATCTTCGTCTCGCAGCCCAAGGCGCGCAAGATGCGCCCTGCTTCCTCAACCGCTTTCCGAGAATAGCTTACGTCCCGAAGGGAACCGTATAAAAGCAAGATCCGCGGCTTGTGACCCGGATCATTCAAAGCGCGCAAAGCGGTGGTATCAATCTCAGGGAGCACAGCGGGATTTAGGGCGGGCAGCGTATCAGACATGACCAAAGACCTCATTCTATACCTTTGTTCGCCTTACGCCTGTCGATCAGAAATGTCATTCCTGAATGAAACGGCGGGCGCTTGATTGGCGCAAGGCGGATGGCGTAACAGAGCGACATGGCAAAGCTCTACTTCCACTACTCGACAATGAATGCTGGCAAATCCACCGTCTTGCTGCAAGCCGCCCACAACTATGTCGAACGGGGCATGCAGGTCTATTTGATGACGGCTCAATTTGACAATCGCGCGGGGGACGGCCGCATTGCCTCGCGCATCGGAATTGGAGAAGCAGCAGATACCTTCGCAAATCATGAGGATTTGTTCGGGAAGATACAAAACCGTTTATTGACAGGATCTTGCGCATGTATCTTCATAGATGAAGCGCAGTTTCTGCAACCAGAGCAGGTTTGGCAACTGGCACGTGTTGTTGATGATCTGCAAGTGCCTGTGATGTGTTTTGGCTTAAGAGTTGACTTCCGAGGCATGCTTTTTCCCGGCTCTGCGACGCTGTTGGCACTTGCGGATGAAATGCGGGAGGTTCGCACAATCTGTCATTGCGGCAAGAAGGCAACCATGGTGATCCGCCTTGGCCCGGACGGAGAAGTGCTGCGCGACGGAGCGCAGGTCCAAATCGGTGGGAACGAAACATATGTCTCTCTTTGCCGCCGTCACTGGCGGGAAGCGATGGGCGACGGCGCAGTCGATCATGCTGCTGTTAAGAGCTGAAGCGCGCATCGCCTTCGACGTCTTGTCATGCGATCAGTGCATGCGCCCGCCGTCAGGAACCTCTTGATCGGGCTGCAGCAACGTTACCGCCCCCTTGATGTCGGGCACGCCCAAAACCAGCACTTCTGACATGAACGGCCCAATCTGCCGCGCAGGGAAGTTCACCACGGCGACCACCTGACGCCCCACCAAATCGCCAACTGCGTAGTTTTCCGTGATCTGAGCAGAGGTTTTGCGTTTGCCGATTTCAGCGCCAAAATCGATCCAGAGTTTTATTGCTGCTTTACGCGCCTCTGGGAATGGCTCTGCCTTGAAAACCGTTCCCACCCGGATATCGACGGCCAGAAAATCGTCAAAAGAAATGTCAGCCATTTGACAAAGCCGCAGAACGCGCGCGCGCTGCTTTCACTGCGCGTTGTAATAAATCAGGAAACCCAGTTTGGGGGTCCATTAGAACCTCCAACGCGGCTTGAGTCGTCCCATTGGGGCTCGTCACATTTTCACGCAGCTGCGTCGGTGTTTCAGGTGAGTTTATCGCGAGCGCGCCCGCACCCGCCACCGTTGCTTTGGCCAATGTCATCGCCAAATCTGGCGACAGCCCCTCGGCTTGACCTGCGGCCGCCAACGTCTCAATCAAATGAAAGACATAGGCAGGGCCCGACCCGCTCACGCCTGTCACCGCGTCCATCTGATCTTCAGACTGCAATGACACGACCTGACCCACAGCGCTCAAAAGCTCTTTTGCCTCGGCGAGAATACGCGCATCTGCATGTTCATTGCCAATGATGGCGGTAACCCCCTGCGATATCGCCGCGGGCGTATTGGGCATGGCGCGTACAATGGGGGTCTTCGCCCCGAGCTTTTCTTCAAAGTAACGCATGGGAATGCCTGCAGCCACGCTGAGAAACACGGTGTCTCCCTCTCCTAGATGCTGCAGCGATGGCAAGGCGCTGGCCATGATCTGGGGCTTGACCGCAACCAACACGATCGCGGGGAACGCAGGCAGTGCCGCGTTTAGATGGACATTCTGCCGTCGGACCCAGTCTGAAGGATTTGGGTCCATCACCCAAACGGAGGAGGCCGGCAACCCCTGCTTGAGCCAGCCTGACAACATCGCCGACCCCATCTTACCGCAGCCCAGTAGCACCAGGCCGCGCGTGGAAATTCTACCGTCCTTCATGCGTTATCCTTGTCTGCAACAAAAGCGCTAGGCGTGACCGTAAGCCTCTGCAATGGCGACTTGGAGCGCTTCGCGGGGCGTTTTGTCGCCCCAAACCAGCAGCTGCATCGCGGGATAATACCGCTCTGCCGACATCACGGCAGCGTCAATCATCGTATTGATCTGCTCTGCGCTTGCCTCTTGCCCGCCCGCCAATACCAGACCGTAGCGATACACCATGAGATTCTGTTCGCCCCAATGCGTGAAGGCGCCCGCCCAGCATTGATCATTGATCGCGTTCAAAAGCTCATACAAGTTCGGCAGCTTGTCCTCAGGTGGCTCCATCTCGAACGTGCAGATCAACCGAAGCGTTTCATCGAATGCGGACCAAGCCAGCGTCAAAGAATACGTTCGCCATTGCCCCGCTACGGCCATGGCAATCTGATCATCTGCGATACGGTCAAAATCCCATTCATGATACGTGGCCAAACTCTCAACAATGTCGATTGGATGGATGTCTTCTTCTACGTACTGCTCGGACAAGGTCATTTTGATGCCTCTTATTTTCTCCATGCTCGCTGCTTTGAAAACACCAAGGATGGATGCCTGCACAACAAGGCGGTGAACACTGCTTCGCCTCTACTACATATGGTGCGGGCGGCAGGCTGTTCTGGCAACCCTTTTCTGATGCTTCGGGCGTAATAGTCCAAATTTGGCTGAAATTCCCCGCAGATCGGCGTCTTGGGGCACCGACCGGTTACGCGTGATCGCGATCAAACGCGCTTTGTTGTCCCCGATCCCCGTCCTGCAACCGGGATCGTGGGAAACCGACGCTAGTCTTTTTTGGAGGGGTCAAGTGCATCGAGGCGCGCCTTGAGGGCCTCGTTCTCTTCTCTGGCCTTCTGCGCCATCGCGCGAACAGCATCAAATTCTTCCCGGGTGACGAAATCACGATCCGCCAACCAGCGATCGATGACCCCTTTCATTGCGGTCTCTGCCTCTTCTCTCGCGCCCTGTGCAACCCCCATGGCGTTCGTCATTAACTGAGAGACATCGTCAAAGAGTTTACTACGCTTTTGCATGCCGATCTCCGCTGCTTATCCTCGCTTGGTATATGGCGCTTCCACAATGCTCCGACAAGGTTGACTTATTCAGAACAACGGGCCCAAACAGCACCATGACCGCGATGATCCCCTTCCCGAATATCGGACCTGATGTCTTTTCCGTGAGCCTTTTCGGAGTGAATTTTGCGCTGCGCTGGTACGCATTGTCCTACATCATTGGCATTCTCATCGGCTGGCGGATTGTGCTGCGTGCGTTGCGCACACCGCGCCTTTGGAAGAATGAAAAACCGGTAATGACATATGACCAGGTCGAGGATCTGCTGTTCTGGATCATCCTGGGCGTCATACTGGGGGGGCGGCTGGGATACGTCATCTTTTACCAGCCAAGCGTTTACTTGGCTGATCCCATCCGCGTTCTTTTTCTGTGGGAAGGCGGCATGGCGTTTCACGGCGGGGTGATTGGCGTGGTTCTTGCTGCGGTTTTCTGTGCCCGCAAGCACGGCTTACCTCTGCTTCCCATCGGAGATATGGTCACGCTTGGTCTGACCCCGGGGCTTTTCCTGGGCCGGCTCGCGAATTTCATCAATGCAGAACTCTGGGGCAGGTCAACCGAAATGCCTTGGGGCGTCGTCTTTCCCTCTGCTGCTGCGCAAGACTGCCCCGGCGTGAATGGTCCCTGCGCCCGGCATCCCTCCCAACTGTATGAAGCAGTGCTGGAAGGGGTGTTGTTGGGCGCACTGCTTTTTTGGCTGGCATGGCAGCGGGAAGCTCTCAAAAAGGACGGTCTTTTGGTGGGGACATTCTTATCCGGTTACGGGATCGCCCGCTTCTGCGTGGAGTTTTTCAGACAGCCGGATGCACAATTCATCACGCCGGGCAATCCTCTGGGTCTTGCCTGGCAGATCGGTGGGTATGGGTTAACGATGGGGCAAATCCTCTGCCTGCCAATGATAATCATCGGCATAGTTCTGATCCAACGTAGCAGAATGCAGCACATGTGAAAAACACTACAGGATGAGGGCTTTCGCATTAGGCGCGCATGCTAAAGCGTCTCAGAACGGATCCATGCTTGACGACCTGCTCAGAAAAATCGACGCTTTCGACCAACGCTGATCAACTATTCAGGGGAAGCGCGATCAGATGACGCTTGAGATCTTGACCGCAGATCAATTGAAAAACGTAAAACACGGCTTTTTCACGCGGCGCGGCGGAGCATCTTCCGGCGTTTTTCATGGTCTCAACTGCGGCTTGGGCAGTGGCGATCAAGCGGAGATCGTTCAGATCAACCGCAGCCGTGTTGCTGCGGCGATGGGCGTGATGCCCGCCCAATTGACCGGTGTGCATCAAGCCCATACGCATCACGTTATCGAAGTTTCGACGCCCATGGCAGAACGCCCGATTGCAGATGCCATGGTCTGCAAGGAACGCGGTATCGCGCTATCTGTGTTAACGGCAGATTGTCAACCTGTTCTGCTCGCTGACCAAACTGCTGGCATCATTGGTGCGGCCCATGCTGGCTGGCGCGGTACGTTGAATGGCGTGCTGGAAAACACGGTAGAGGCGATGGTAACGCTGGGCGCCAAACGCGACGACATCGCTGCAGTGATCGGACCCTGCATCAGCCAAAATGCCTATGAGGTGGGGCCGGAGTTCGTTGAACAATTCCTCGCGGATGATCCGACAAACGAACGTTTCTTCCGGCAGGGCACCGCCGATAGGCGCCACTTTGACCTGCCCGCTTTCGGGCTCGACCGATTAAGACGCGCGGGTGTTGGCAAAAGCGCGTGGATAAAGCGGTGTACCTTCACCGATGCTGAACGCTTTTATTCGTATCGGCGCTCGACACACGCCAAAGACGCGGACTATGGCCGCCTCATCTCGGTCATTTTGCAATGACGTTCCGATTAAGCTTCGCGTCTTAGACGGTCTTCCAATATCTCAAAAGGCACGCCCGGGTCGTCTTTGGCACCTCTGATCACCAAGCTCGTTTTGACGCTTTCCACGTTGGGTGTCGCCAACAGCTGATCAGTCAAGAAAACTTGAAAAGACGACAGATCAGGCGCCACACATTTCAATATAAAGTCCACCTCGCCATTCAGCATGTGGCACTCACGCACCAGGGGCCATTCCCGGCATTTCTCTTCAAAAGCACTCAAATCGTTCTGTGCCTGGCTGGCCAAACCAACCATGGCAAAAACTTGGACCTCAAAGCCTAATTCGCGCGCGTCGATATCGGCATGGTATCCTTTGATGAAGCCTTGTTCTTCCAACGTCCGAACGCGCCGCAAACAGGGCGGTGCTGAGATGCCGACGCGTTTTGCCAACTCGACATTCGTCATGCGGCCATCCGCCTGCAGTTCAGCCAGAATTCTCCGATCAATCGGATCGAGCCTTGTCCCCGCCATGAAATGCCCCCATTCTTTTCGATTCTTATAGCAGTGACTTTTATGAGCGCAATAATGTTTCGCATTGGCGCAATATTGTTTCTGATATTAACGCAGAGGTTGGAAAAACTGCTGCAAAGATGAGCACGCGAAGGCGGAAAGCCGGGGGTTTAAGAACCCTATCTGCGCCGTTATATCCATCCACAAGTGGATTTACCGAGGGCGATGAAATGGCTGAAACGCGTAAAACAAAAGTGCTGATCGTTGGCTCTGGTCCAGCGGGATACACTGCTGCCGTCTATGCCAGCCGCGCGATGCTGAAACCGATTTTGGTACAGGGCCTTGAGCCAGGTGGGCAGTTGACCACCACGACCGAGGTCGAGAATTGGCCGGGCGACACCGAGGTACAAGGCCCGGATTTGATGGTCCGGATGGAGGCGCATGCCAAGGCGATGGAGACGGACATCATAAGCGACATCATCAGGTCGATTGATCTGTCGCGCCGCCCTTTTCACGCGATCGGTGACAGCGGGACAACTTACATCGCTGATGCGGTGATCTTAGCCACTGGTGCGCGGGCAAAGTGGTTGGGTTTGGAAAGTGAGGAACGCTTTAAAGGGCACGGCGTCTCGGCCTGCGCTACTTGCGACGGGTTCTTTTTCCGGGGGCAAGAGATCGTCGTGGTGGGCGGCGGCAATACCGCCGTGGAAGAGGCGCTATTTTTGACAAATTTCGCCTCCAAGGTCACGTTGGTGCATCGACGCGACACGTTGCGCGCAGAGAAAATTCTCGTCAATCGGCTGATGAACAATCCCAAAATTGAACCGCTCTGGTTTCATGAACTCGCGGAGGTCTGTGGCACACAAAACCCGCTCAGCGTTGAGAGCGTGAAGCTGAAGCACACCAAAACCGGCGCGATAACTGAAATTCCGGCGAAAGGCGTTTTTGTTGCGATCGGTCATGCGCCTGCAAATGAATTGGTGAAAGACGTCTTAGAAACTCACATGGGCGGCTATGTGGTCACAAAGCCTGACAGCACGGAAACCTCTATTCCCGGTGTTTTCGCCGCGGGGGATCTGACAGATCACAAGTATCGGCAAGCTGTAACCTCTGCAGGCATGGGATGCATGGCGGCGCTGGAGGCAGAGCGGTTTCTGGCAGAAGCTCTCGTATGATGTGATGCTATGGTATGAGTGAGGGCACGCGGCGTCCAGCGCACCAGCGAAACGGGCTGGGCAGCACTTTGGCCGGAAACGTTACTGCGATCATCGGGGTGGTGCTGGCGACCATCGGCCTGGGCCTCGGCGTTGCGACCTACCTTGATCGCGACGCGGACTTCGTCAAAGAAAAAACGGTTCAATACACGCAGATGGAGAAAGAGCGGCGGCCCCAGTTCGTGGAGGAGCTGAAAATTGCCGGCCAGTGGACACGAGAGCTCGCGCGGTCCTTTGCGGATGTTGTCGCAAATGAAGAAGCGGCGGTGTCTGAGAAAAGACGCGCAGAAGATCGACCAAGAGTGCAATCAATAAAACAAATGATTGAAACTGCTTATATTCGCGGAACCCCAGTTCAAGACAGGCTGGGGAGTGAACTTAAGGATTGCCGATCAGACGCTTGCCTCAGACATCTTAAGGACCTGATGGAGGCTACGGACTTTTCTAATGGGCATGACGTTGTCGTCATGAGGAGCATTTTGGTCATTCTTACCCGAAATAGAGGGCTTCGCGCGTTTGAGAACGCAGGGTCTGTTCTGCAGGAAGATTTTGTCAAAGCGCTGGAGGCGATGAGACAAAGCAAGTCAACGCCCGAGGTATTGAGGTCGCAGATTGACGATCTGATGCGTGGGCTTGGCGCGTGAGCGGATAAATCTGCCGCTTGCCCATGGAACAGCTAAAGGGATAGAGGATCATCACTTGCCCTTGCCAACGTTCCCGAAGATCTATCCGCTATGACCCCACCAAACCTATCGCCGATCCCTGAGCTTTTCGTCTCGGCGGACTCGGCGCAGAAATTGAAGTCTGATGCTGCGCAGCTCGTCAGTTATGATCTGAGTCCGCGTCAGATATGCGATCTTGAACTGCTCATGAACGGCGGTTTTCATCCGCTGAAAGGGTTCCTGACAGAGGCGGATTACAACCGGGTCGTCGATGACATGCGGCTGGCTGACGGCACGCTGTGGCCCATGCCCATCACGTTGGATGTGACGGAGGAATTTGCCGCGGGTTTGGTGCTTGGCCAGGATATCGCACTGCGTGATCAGGAAGGCGTTATTCTGGCGACCATGACCGTAACCGATCGTTGGAGGCCCGACAAAACACGGGAGGCGCGGTCCGTTTTTGGGGCAGATGACACCGCACATCCTGCCGTGGATTATCTGCACAACACGGCAGGTTCTGTGTATCTTGGCGGGCCTGTTATTGGCATTCAGCAACCGGTTCACTATGACTTTCGCGCGCGCCGCGACACGCCCAATGAATTACGCGCCTATTTCCGCAAATTGGGATGGCGGAAAGTCGTTGCTTTTCAAACGCGCAACCCCCTTCATCGCGCGCATCAAGAGCTCACTTTTCGCGCCGCGCGAGAGGCTCAGGCAAATCTGTTGATCCACCCGGTGGTCGGAATGACCAAGCCGGGCGACATTGATCACTTTACCAGGGTGCGATGCTACGAAGCCGTTTTGGATAAGTACCCCGCCGCGACGACCAATATGTCTTTGCTGAATTTGGCAATGCGCATGGCCGGCCCGCGAGAGGCGGTGTGGCACGGCCTGATCCGCAAAAACCATGGCTGCACCCATTTCATTGTGGGGCGTGATCATGCGGGACCCGGCGCAAATTCTGCGGGCGAGGCTTTTTACGGCCCCTATGACGCGCAAGAGCTGTTTCGCATCCATCAAGAAGAGATGGGGATCGAAATGGTTGACTTTAAGCAGATGGTCTATGTCCAAGAACGCGCACAATATGAACCCGCAGACGAAATCCACGACAGAGACGCCGTTACCATCCTCGACATATCAGGCACGGAACTGCGGCGGCGTCTACAAGAAGGGTTGGAAATACCTGACTGGTTCTCGTTTCCTGAGGTCGTGACCGAACTTCGGCGCACGCGTCCGCCGCGCAGCCAACAAGGCTTTACCGTTTTCTTCACCGGCTTTTCCGGTTCCGGCAAATCAACCATCGCGAATGCGCTGTTGATCAAGCTGATGGAGATGGGCGGCAGGCCCGTAACGCTTTTGGACGGGGACATCGTTCGCAAAAATCTCAGTTCTGAGTTGGGGTTTAGCAAGGCGCACCGTGATCTGAACATCCGTCGCATTGGATTTGTGGCCAGTGAAATCACCAAGAACGGCGGCATCGCAATCTGTGCGCCGATCGCGCCCTACGCCGCAACCCGACGCGCCGTCCGTCAAGACATTGAGGCCTTCGGTGCCTTCGTGGAAGTGCACGTGGCAACCAGTATTGAAGAATGCGAAAGAAGAGATCGTAAAGGGCTCTACAAGCTTGCGCGCGCGGGCAAAATCAAAGAGTTCACGGGCATCTCAGACCCCTATGACGTGCCTGAGGCTCCCGAGCTCGCCATTGACACAGAGAATGTTGAGGTTGATCACTGCGCGCATCAAGTTCTGTTAAAGCTGGAAAACATGGGTCTCATCGCGGGCTAACGCAGCCAGCTTAAACCTCATACACCTCGATCACACGGGAGGCAAAACCACGGGGGCGGTCGGGCGCAGACCAACAGGCCCTGTTGATCGGGTGAGTGATAGGGACCGACCGTATTAAAGCATCCGACCTTTAACCTGACACACTTAGCAATAACCGACTTAGCGCCGGTCCGGGGCGTGGCGCAATCGTGCCGCCCCGCTGGGGGCCGAACGGCGCGGCCTGACAGAACCTGTTGGGCAAGACGGTGATGGGAACGGTTTGTATCAATTTTAAGGCCGGATGCTTTAAGCTGGTTGCTTTGGCGATCTTTGATCACAGGCGCCGCTAGCCAAGTAGTATTTGACCTTGAGATCCGCGACGCTTGAGGGCTGCGTGAATGTACATTCAACCAGCCCTGTTTCTTTCACTTAGTTGGTGAACAGAGCGTCTGAAAGAACGGCGCCGCCATGCACGACAGCGCAGCCATTGCCGCCGAATGGGACGTTTGTAAACGCGTCGACCCAATCAAATTCGAAGACCACGTGTCAATCTCAAGATCAAATGCCTTGTCATAACCGGCCATTGCACCATGCTGCGGCTCGCTACAACTAGATGGGTTAATGAACCATGACAGGCGCGTAGTCATGCTTGCGCGCGAGACTAAAGGCAAGTTTGCGATCGCCCACAAGGGCAAGCTGCTGTCCCGTTGCATCATGCACAGCGTAAATCTGATCGAGCCCTTGGGCCTGCGCGCGCACTTCTTTCGGCAGATCGGTCACCAAAATCGATTTGACATAGACCGTGCGATCCCCGTCTTGGGCATGTGTATTTTCCATCTCTTACCCTTTCTTAATTTTGATGGTTTGAACAATTGTCTCAGGTTTGGCGCGGGTCAGGTCGACGTGTAGCAGACCGTTCTCCATCAACGCCTCGCCCACCTCAACACCGTCGGCCAGCACAAAAGATCGTTGGAACTGACGTGCAGCGATACCGCGATGCAGGAACAGCCGCTCTGCGCCATCATCTTGCTGACGTCCGCGGATCACAAGCTGACGATCCTCCACCGTGATCGTCATATCATCCTCAGCAAAACCGGCGACTGCGAGCGTTATTCGGTAACTGTAATCAGAGGTTTGTTCGATGTTGAAAGGCGGATAGCCTTCATTTCCAGCTTTGGCGGTGCGCTCAAGCACACGCTCTAACTGCTCAAACCCCAACATATGTGGATAAGAGCCAAAGGTCATTTTTGTCATGCGACACGTCCTTACCAGATCAAGCGACAGTCAAAAGCGGCCCCATTTTTTGGCAACCACTGATATGAATATGGGATGAGAGGCCAGCGCTGCAAGGTCTAGGCGGAAAGACCCGCCAGCGCTATATGAAGTGGTTCAGGTAGAGGAGACAGAACCGATGAACGCCGTGAACGACGTCTCGATGAAATCGGAAGATGTGTTGCGCCTGAAGCTTGAGGTTTTAAAGCGGGAACATCACGATTTAGACGAGGCGATCCAAGCCATGAGTGAACGCGCTACCGCAGACCAACTGAGCATACAGCGTTTCAAAAAGCGAAAACTGAGGTTGAAAGATCAGATCACGCAGATCGAGGACCGGCTAACGCCCGATATCATCGCCTGACGAAGCAGGATTGCCAGAAGCCGGCGGCTGATATATCGCACAATCGAAGGTGAAAAGGTGATCTTAGCATGACCACTCCCCCCGTTGGGATCATCATGGGTTCTCAATCAGACTGGGCCACGATGTCAGAGGCGGCAACGCTTCTCGATGCGCTTGAGATTGAGTATGAAACGCGCATCGTGTCCGCGCATCGCACGCCGGATCGATTGTGGGCCTACGGGACATCTGCAGTCGAACGCGGCCTTCAGGTGATCGTCGCGGGCGCTGGCGGCGCGGCCCATTTACCCGGAATGATGGCATCCAAAACACGCATACCTGTCATCGGTGTGCCCGTTCAGACCAAAGCGCTCTCTGGTGTGGATTCACTTTACTCGATTGTGCAGATGCCCAAGGGCTTTCCTGTGGCGACAATGGCCATCGGTTCAGCGGGCGCAGCGAATGCCGCACTGTTGGCGGCAGGCATCTTGGCCTTGAAAGATCCCGCGATTGCCGCCCGTCTTGAAACCTGGCGCGCTGCGTTAAGCGCGTCGATACCAGAGCATCCCGAAGATGACTGAAAAACTGCCCTCGGGGAGCACGGTTGGCATTCTCGGCGGCGGGCAACTGGGCAGAATGCTGGCGGTGGCTGCCGCGCGGCTGGGCTTTAAGGTGCATATCTTCGCACCTGAAAGCGATCCACCCGCGGCAGATGTGGCGCTGAAAACCACTAGGGCCGATTACAACGATCATGACGCATTGCGGTCTTTCGCTCAAAGTTGCGCTGTCGTGACATATGAGTTTGAGAATGTGCCCACAGATGCGTTGACCTGCATCACCGCACATGTGCCCCTTCGGCCGGGCCGCGAAGCCTTGCGCATCTCTCAAGATCGACTTTTCGAAAAGCAATTCTTGCAGAACCAGAACCTGAACGTCGCGCCTTTTCTAGACGTGCCAGACCGCGACACGCTTGTTCAGGCGATAGCGAAAATCGGTGTGCCCTCTATCCTCAAGACCCGTCGCTTTGGATACGACGGAAAAGGGCAGATATGGATCCGCCAGCCTGATGACGCCCATCGCGCGTTTGACGCGCTTGACCCCGCGCCGATGATATTGGAGGGCGTGGTCAATTTCACGCGAGAGATTTCGGTCATCGCCGCGCGTGGGATAGCCGGTGATGTGGCCTGCTTTGATCCGGGCGAGAACGTGCATGAGGATGGTATCCTGCGCACCACGACCGTCCCGGCCCGCTTGTCAGCCACACAGCGCAGTGATGCCGTCCTGATTGCAGCCAAAATACTGAACGCGTTGGAGTACGTTGGCGTGTTGGGCGTAGAGCTTTTCGTGACAGAAGCGGGGCTTTTGATCAACGAAATCGCGCCGCGCGTTCATAACTCTGGTCATTGGACACAGAACGGTTGTGCGGTAGACCAGTTTGAACAACACATTCGGGCCATCACGGGATGGCCGCTTGGTGATGGGGAACGACATGCAGATGTCGTGATGCAAAATCTCATCGGTGATGACATTGCTGAGGTCCCCCGCCTTGCAGCAGAGCGAAACACGGCAGTCCACCTATACGGCAAGGCCGAGGTGAAGCCGGGTCGGAAGATGGGCCATATCAATCGGATTATCCGGTGACAAAGACGCTCACCGCGCGGTAAATCGCTCTGCGATCTCACCCGCCATGTATGACACTCGCCCACCTGTAAATGTGGCGGCAACACGCTTTTGCCGCGCGTCCAGCACGACGAAATCCGCCCGTTTGCCGACCTCAAGGGTGCCGCGATCCTTTAGGCCGAGCATGGCTGCGGGCCCGGCAGAGATCAGTGACCATGCTGCAGCCAAGTCGCAAACACCCGCCTCTGCGAGCATGAGCGCCGCCCGACGCGGCGAGGGATAGTGATAATCCGAGGCCAAGGCGTGACAATATCCCATCACAATGAGATCGACCGCAGACAGGTTCCCGTTGTGTGATCCACCGCGCACCACATTCGGTGCCCCCATCAGAACCTGATCATCCGCCAAGAAAGCAGCCTCAGCCGCCTCAAGCGTTTCGGGAAATTCCGAAATCGTAACGCCGCGCGCACGCCATTCTGCGCGCCTTCCCGCGTCCGCATCATCATGGCTGCCCATACGCAACGCCTGCAGGCGCAATTTTGAACAAAGCGTATCAAGCGCGGCCGGCACCTCATCGCGCCGTGCGTGCAGTTCTTTCATGTAATCGTGATGCTTCTCCGGGCTGCGCCCCGCCTTCAACGCTTGCCCCATGAGCCGACGCGGCGGCTTGCCAGCAGCCAGGCGGTCATGCGGGATGTGATCGTTGAAAACGATGTAGTCGATGCCCCATGACTGCAGCTGTTCTGGCAATGTGTCATAGAGTTCAAGCAGATGCGTTTCAAACCGAACTTGCCCACGCAAATCAGTCGTGACCTGATCCGCCGCGTCTTGGATCGCATGGAAAACCCGATCCGCGAAATCAACGCCCCGCATGCCCCCTTCCCAGCTGACAAATTGTGCCAAGATTGCGGTGGTGATCCCGTTTGCCGCCAACTCTGCCTCGCAGGCGATCAGCCCCGCGTCCAACTGCTTCATCGCACCACGCCGCTGGGCTATGTGGCGCTCAAATCCATCGCCATGCGGGTCCACGATCCCCGGCAAAATCAAAAAACCTTCAAGATTAACACGGTGACCGACTGTTTCACCAACCAACCGGCCCTGGGCAAACGACAAACGCTCGGCGACAAGGCCACCGGGTCGCAACACTTGCGCTCCAACAAGATCAAGATCGGGCATACGACTGGCTCTTTCTCACATCACCTTTGATGGCACATCGCGCGCATCTGGCGCACATAACGCGAACCGAGAGCTAAGCAAAAGCAGACCTTCACATTAAACCGCGGCTTTCGCGCGAATGGCCCCGCCGACGCCGCTCAACACCAGCACCGCCGCCAACACCATTTTTAAGGTCAAGCTCTCGCCCAGTAGCAGCACCCCCGCAAAAAGGGTGATGACAGGCACGCTAAGCTGCGATACGGCGGCCGTGGGTCCGCTGATCCCTGGCAAGATGGCATACCACAAAGCATATCCCAAAGCCGATGTCGCTGCACCGCATATGACCGCCAGCAGCACCCCGTAGCTATTCGCCGCCACGCCCATTCCGATAAACAAGATGAACGTCATCGGGAAACACAAGACAAAGCTGCGCATGGTCGCCGCCAAAGGGTCAATCGCCCGCTGCCCGATGATGGTATACGCGGCCCAGCCAACCCCGGCGATACCCATCAGTGCCGCGCCCAGCGGATCAACTGCGCGCGCCGTTTCGGGCCACAAAAGCACGATCAGCCCCGCAAATGCGATGAATGATCCTGCGATCTGGCCCGTGTTAGGTCGCTGAGGTCCCAAAGCCGCATGCGCAAACATCACGAGTTGCACGACCCCGAATAGAATGAGCGCGCCCAACCCAGCGTCAAGCGTGCTGTAGGCAAGTGAAAATCCCAGCATGTAAATCGTCAGGCTGAACGCGCCGGGCCATGCCATGCGTGAGAGCGTCAGCGCATCCCGATCGCGCAGGGCAACCAGGACGATCAGAACGCCCGCACCGGAAAGCACGCGGATCATGGCGAATGTCGCGGGTTCGCTGTGCCCTTCACTCACCGCGAGCCTTGTCAGCAAGGAATTTGCCGCAAAGGCAGTCATCGTGAGCATCAGAAGAAAGACAAGTCGCATACCCGCGGAGATATCCGAAGGATAAAGCGACGCCAACACCGTGCTTGCACCTGTGTTCCGCCGGGGATTGATCAGCCTGCCCAGGGCATCATCCGGATCGTGGAAATCAACCGCGCAGGTTGGCGTTCAATGCACCGTCAATGAAAGATAAAGACGTCCTCGTCATCGGAAGCGGTAAGCAATGCCTCCGCATCTTGTAGAAACGCCTGAGTGTCATGCTGAAGCCCCGATGTGCCCGGAAACTGCGCTTGCATCAGCGATAAGAAACGCGCAAGCACTTCTGGATCTTGCAGTGCAGAGATAAGCCCCGCGCGCAGGTCTTCACGACGTTGATCCAAGGAAAAATCACGTTGCTGCCGCTCTACCATGATAAGGGCATTGATAATTGCCTGTTGCAGATCCGCCGATGTCATCGTGTCCTTGGTGAGAAAGTCGTGACATCCCCCGCGCATCGCGCGGATGACGGTGTCTGTTGCCGCATCACCCGTAATCATGATTTTGGCAAGCTGCCGGCTGCCCGCATGCTGATCAAGACGTGACAGTGCTTGCATGCCGTCACCGATGGGCAGTCGGTAGTCGATCAAGACAAGGTCATATTCAGCGTCGGCCACGGCCTTGTCCAACTGTGCAAGGCTGTCAATTTCATCAAGTTTCATCTCAAAGTCAATTTTGAGGCTCATGCGCCGAATGCGTTGACGATCAAAGCTGCTGTCATCCAGCAAAAGCGCCCGGATTGGGGCGCTACTGGGCAGCGGCAATCCCGAAAATGCGGGCATTTCAGATCTTTGATACATTCGAATGTCCTTCCTTGTCTCAGCGTCAGTCGGGTAGCCTGCTCTAAGGGAGTGCTTTCTTGATCGGCAGTCGAACGCTGATCCTGCAGCCCTTCTCCACGGGAAGAAGCTGCGCCGAACCGCCGTAGAACGTCGCGATCTTGCGCACATTGGCAAGACCCATGCCCGACGCTTCCACCTCATCACGCGGGCGCAATGTCACCATTGGGGCAAACACCCTCTCTTGAAAACGCGGTGGGATCCCTGGTCCGTCGTCAGCCACCTCCAACACGACCATCTGGTTTTCAATCCTTGAGCAAAGCTCAACGTGACCTGTGCATGCATCATGATGCTTAATCGCATTCTCCAAAAGCGCTGAGAGCAACGTGAGAATATCGCGTTCGCCGATCCAAAGCGTGGAGCAGTCGAAACGCGAAGAAATCTTGAAGCTTTCTGGGATATCGAGCGACCCTACGACGGAGGCCAATGCAGACGACAGTTCCACAGCGTGCACATTCTGCATCCGACCGATCCTCGAAAAGGTCAAAAGGTCCACGAGCATGCGATCTAACCGGCGCATGTGGGTGCGCATCATGTCAATTGAGGCGCCCAGGCGTTCATCAATCGTGATCTCAGCCTCACGCAGATCTTCGATGATCCATTCAGGCAATTCGGTAAGCGCCCGTACCGAGCCACGCAAATCATGGCTGATCAAGTAGACAAAATCCTCCATCTCTTGACATCGAGTGCCACCAACATCGCCAGCAGGGTCAAGCATGCTTTGTCATCCTCGCAGTTTCGCCGAGCCATAGGATATGCCGCTTGCGGAAGGGTTAAGGACGGTCCAATAGCACAAATGAGCGCGAGCGCCCGTGCCGCAGCAGAGTTGATCATTCCTTAAGCCTGGCGCGCTACTCAGCGGGGATGATCAAGCAAGATCTCATTCGAAACCGTCTGAAAAACGCGACCACGGCAATCACCGTGCGGCTGCGCCTGGCGCTGATGGCGGTTGCCTTAACAGTAAGCATCGCGACCGGCCTGGGCCTTATGCAGGCCCGAAACATCATCGCAGCGCATCAAGAGCTCAATCATCATGCAACGCCGCTTCTATCGCTCGTCAGACAGCTTGAAGCCGAGTTAACGCAGTTTGATTTGTTGCTGAATGACCTGCCCCAACAGGCGGTCGAAACCTCAGCGCGCCTGGGAAAGAACACCGTTCAAGATCATGCCGCCAGAAAACAGGATCTGCTGTCGCGCCTGGAAAGCTTCGATGTACCGGCGGACGTCGTTCAAACACTGGACACATCGCTGAGCACCGCCCGCACGCTCACCCTAGCCATACTGGAGGATAGCCAAAGCTTTTTAGCGGGCGAACGTCAGACCGCCCATGCGTTGCAAAACGCTAAAAATCTCACGCATGATCTGAAAGAAACGCTGACAAAGCTGTCGACAGCCCCTTTTTCTTGGCCCGTGGCTCGGGAAGTTCTGCCGCATCACAGCGTCGTGGACCCTGTTGCCCGCACCGGGGCTTCCCCGCTGAACGCGTCCCCGCAATTTGACGAAGCGCTGACGCCGCTCACCACATCCTTGGCGCTGATCCTGGCCGCGTCACAAGCCATCGGAACGCGAGGTGGTTCCGAGCCTGACGCAACAAACACGTCAAACGCGATCAACCACCTTCTTTGGCGGGTACAACAACGGTCACTGATCATCGATGAAGCGGCACGCGCTTTGATCGTTACGCAGCTATCTGAACTGCAGCAGGTGCTGCACGGTCGGGATGGCCTTTTGAGTTTGCAACATCGCCAATACGCGTTGCAGCAGGATATCGCGCAGCATCGCGTGACCTATAACGCTCTGATGGCGGGCATGGAAACGCCTATAAACGCGATGATCGCTCACTCAGAGCAAAAGGTAAACCGTGCCTCACAGCATCTCACACAGGCGATTTCTGCGTTGGTTTGCGTGTTGACAGGGGCTTTTGCCTTTTCAGCCGGGCTCGTATTTTTGGCCAACCGTTGGATCGTCGAAAAACAGTTTCGATCCCGCATACAGGAAATAAACAGCGCCGTCCGGGCCATCGCGGCTGGCGACCTCGAACAACCCATTCCGGTTTCAGGAAAGGATGAACTGGGCGACATGGCAACCGCTCTGAGGGTTTTCAAGCAAAATGCAGAGCATTTGCAGACCTCTAATCTGCAGCTTGAGAAATTCGCCTATGTCGCTGCGCATGACTTGCGGGCGCCGCTGCGGGCGATCCATGATCTCGCCAATTGGACGCTTGAAGACGCGCAAGATCAACTGCCCGCGGACAGCCGTACCTACCTGAAACTGCTACAGGAACGCGCGACCCGGATGGACCGTCTCCTCAGGGATCTTCTGTGTTTTGCGAGGGTAGGCACGCAAAATCCAAAGCCGCAAACCATCGCACTGGCGCATTTCGTCAAGGAACAAGCAGAGTGCATTGATCCACAGGGGTCATACCGCATTCAGTACATCGGAAAAGATCACGAAATAACGCTGGCGCTGACACCTCTGCAGCAGATCCTTAGCAATCTTTTGTCCAATGCCGTGCGGCATCATGACAAACACCGCGGGCGTATTTCAGTTTCGGCAAAAGTGTCGTCAAAAGCGCTGACCCTCTGTGTTGCCGATGACGGGCCCGGGATCGACCTAAAATACCAGCGACGGATTTTTGAGCTGTTTCAAACGCTGCAATCGCAGGACACCACCGAAGGAAGCGGCATTGGCCTGTCCATCGTACGAAAAGTGGTGGATGCGCAGAAGGGAACGATCATCCTTCAGTCTGATCCAACAAAACAACGCGGCACACGGTTTGAAATCACGCTTCCGCTTGCTGAAAAGCGGCAGGAAACGTGGATGCCTGACGCTGCCTAATGTCGAGAAAGAGGTCAATGCAACATCAAATACGCGCCGCGAAGTTCCTGATTGTCGACGACGATCAGATCAGCGTCATGGCCATGCAGCGCGCGATGCGCAAACTCAAGATCGTCAATGAAACCCATGTCTGCAGTGACGGGCAGCAGGCGCTGGAATTCTTAGCCGAAGAGACGAAAAATGAGGGATCTTTGCCGCCCTATGTCGTGACGCTTGATCTGAACATGCCGCGCATGGGCGGTTTGGAGTTTCTGGACGAAGTACGGGCTGATCCGGCGCTCTCAAAGATCGTGGTCTTCGTCTTCACCACCTCGGACATACCGAAGGATGTTCAACAGGCCTATGCGCACAACGTGGCGGGCTATGTCATCAAGGAAAACCCCTCAAAAACCTTTGCAGAGGCTTTGGACATGCTGGATACCTACGCACGGATCGTTGAGCTACCGCATTAAAACATGCGGCCGTAAACCTGGAACACCCCGTCTTTACCACCCATCCACTCACCATAATCTTTCGGGTCGCGCTGGTCCGAGAGGCGGCGCTACGTCGGTTGGGCAAGATGTATCGGGTTTAAGCTTGAATGATCCACCGTGACATGCAAACAGCCTCGATTTTTCGGAACCAATCGCTGCCGGATCAGATGCGGCAAACGGCATTGCAGCGCGCCAAAAACAAAGGGCCCCTCGCGGAGCCCTTTGCGTAAATTCCAGTCAGCGAAGCGACTTACATCATGCCGCCCATGCCGCCCATGTCTGGCATGCCGCCGCCCATACCGCCGCCGGCAGCGCCTTCTTTGGCGGGACGGTCTGCAACCATCGCCTCTGTTGTGATCAACAGTGCCGCCACGGAAGCCGCATCCTGCAGAGCGGTACGCACCACCTTTGCCGGGTCGATCACACCGAACTTGAACATGTCGCCATATTCTTCTGTCTGCGCGTTGAAACCGAAGGTCAGATCATCGCTTTCACGGATTTTGCCCGCAACCACGGAGCCATCCACACCGGCGTTTTCTGCGATCTGGCGCAGCGGTGCTTCCAACGCCTTGCGAACGATGCCGATACCGACATTCTGATCGTTGTTTTCGCCGGACAAGCCTTCCAGCTGCTTTGCCGCCTGCACCAGCGCAACACCGCCGCCAACAACGATGCCTTCTTGCACGGCAGCGCGTGTCGCGTTCAATGCGTCATCCACGCGGTCCTTACGCTCTTTCACTTCGACCTCGGTCATGCCGCCCACGCGGATCACCGCAACACCGCCAGCGAGCTTCGCCACCCGCTCTTGCAGCTTCTCACGGTCGTAGTCAGAGGTCGTCTCCTCGATCTGCGTACGGATCTGCGCCACGCGTGCTTCGATCTCAGCGCTGTCACCTGCGCCGTCAACCACGGTGGTTTCGTCTTTGGTGATAGACACTTTCTTCGCGGAACCCAGCATGTCCATCGTCACGGACTCAAGCTTCATGCCCAGATCTTCTGAGATCACTTGACCACCCGTCAAAATCGCGAGGTCTTGCAACATCGCCTTGCGACGATCGCCAAAGCCGGGCGCTTTGACTGCCGCGATCTTCAGACCGCCGCGCAGCTTGTTCACAACGAGGGTTGCCAGCGCTTCGCCTTCGACATCTTCCGCGATGATCAACAAAGGCTTCTGAGACTGAATGACCTGCTCCAACAGCGGGACCATGGGCTGCAATGAAGACAGTTTCTTCTCGTGCAGCAGCACGATTGCGTCTTCCAGCTCGACGGTCATTTTGTCTGAGTTGGTGACAAAGTACGGTGACAGATAGCCACGGTCGAACTGCATGCCTTCGACAACGTCAGTCTCGGTCTCCAACCCCTTATTTTCTTCGACGGTGATCACACCCTCGTTGCCAACTTTCTGCATCGCATCTGCGATTTGACGCCCGATTTCAGCTTCACCGTTGGATGAGATTGTGCCAACCTGCGCGACTTCGTCACTGTCTGACACGTCGCGTGCTGCGTTTTTGATCGCTTCGACGACCTTCCCGGTTGCCATGTCGATCCCGCGCTTTAGGTCCATTGGGTTCATGCCCGCTGCAACGGACTTCATGCCCTCTTTGACAATCGCTTGGGCAAGAACTGTAGCGGTTGTCGTCCCGTCGCCCGCTTCGTCATTCGTGCGGCTGGCGACCTCTTTGACCATCTGGGCGCCCATATTTTCGAACTTGTCCTCAAGCTCAATCTCTTTGGCCACAGAAACACCGTCTTTGGTGATGCGCGGCGCACCAAATGACTTGTCCAAGACAACGTTGCGGCCTTTTGGCCCCAACGTGACCTTTACCGCATCTGCAAGAATGTTCACACCCTTCAGCATTTTATTGCGGGCATCTGTGTCGAACTTTACGTCCTTCGCTGCCATGTATCTTCTCCGTAAATTATAAGCGTAACTTGTGCTTTAAACGATCTGGGGCTTTCAGGCGGCTTTCGCAGCAGCCGTGTCTTCGATGATCCCCAGGATATCGCTTTCTTTCATGATCAACAGCTCTTCACCGTCGATGGTCACCTCTGTTCCAGACCATTTGCCGAACAGAATTTTATCGCCGGCTTTCACAGCCATCTCGATCAATTCACCGCTGTCTTTGCGGGCGCCTTCGCCGCACGCGATGACTTCACCCTCAGAGGGCTTCTCTTTTGCAGAGTCAGGAATGATCAACCCACCCGCAGTTTTCTCTTCGCTCTCGACACGGCGAACCAACACGCGGTCATGAAGTGGTTTGAAGGCCATCTTTGTCGCTCCTTAACGCATAAATGTTATCGAAGCCGCCAATGAAGCACATCAGCGACATTAGCACTCAGTTTGATCGAGTGCTAATGCGGCGCAGGTAGGGAGAGTGACAAAAACTGTCAACCGCGCTCATCGAAAAATTCGAAGAAAAATCCGTCTCGCTGCGGTTATCCCGCCCCGAGCATGCGACCGGCCGACGCGACTGCACTGGCTCCGTTGGGTGTTAGGCCGTAAATCCCCTTATCGACGCGCTCAAACCAAGCATAGTGATTATCCCGCATCATGCGGGTTGCCGACGCGATCCCGGTTTCTTTGGCAACATCGGCCCCTTTGCTCGCGCCAACCTCAAACAAATACAGCGCGATCTTAAGGGCGTCCTGCCGATATGCCGTCACCAAACCAGCACGCGTCTGACCCCCTTGGTTGGGATCACCTTGCCTGCGGGCAAATTCGCGCAACAGCGCGCGCTGTCGCTTTGGCGATTTGCGCGCTTGATAGGGGCCAGGATCACAATGGATCGCAACCAACCCATCACTGAGCCGCACTGTGATAAGGCCCAGACCCAGGCGGCGCGCCAGCAGCTTATTCTGCTTGAGCATGTTGAGAAACCGTTTCCCCGGCGCATGCGCAACCGCCATGTAGACATCATCGCTTAGCTTCAAACGCGCAACGCACTGATGAACAAGCGCGAGCGAAAAACTCAGCTTTAGCTCAATCAAGACCGGCGGTTCTGCTGCGCGCATCGCAACGACATCAGTTGCGCCAACCTCAGATTTCACAACGTACCCCTGATCCTCCAAAAAGATTTTGAGGGGTGGATAAAGATCAGCCTCTTTAGGCTTTTCGGCTTTCGCACTCATGCACAATACCCTGCCCGATTTGCATTGCTGCTCCAAGGCTTTAGAAGATTGAGCATGACGCGAGATGAAATTTGCCAGTTTTGCGCAAGGCTGCCGCAAACAACACATGTCGTGCAATGGGGACATGCAGACGTCTACAAGGTTGCTGGCAAAGTCTTTGCCATCGTGGGGACGGGTGAAACCGGCGCAACGGTTTCATTCAAAGCCTCTGATATCGCTTTCGAGGTTTTATCTGATAGCCCCGGCCTACGACCGGCGCCATACATGGCATCGCGCGGATTGAAATGGATCCAACATTTTGGCCCACCGGGGTTGTCCGATCAAAGTCTCAAAGATCACATCTCAGCGTCCTATGACATGGTTGTCGCGGGGCTTTCGCATAAGAAACGCGCGAATTTAGGGCTGTGACGGACCGCGTGACAATCTGAAATCAGCCTCCTATAAGGCGCCCAGTTTGACCATCGGTTGCAAGGACGCCCGCGATGACGACACTCGTTTTCGGCCACAAATCCCCAGATACAGACAGCACGGGGAGCCCGATCATCTGGGCCTGGTATCTCAAGCAGATAAAGGGGATCGACGCAAAAGCCGTTTTGCTGGGTGACCCCAACACCGAGGCGTTGTTCGTCCTGGATCACTGGCGGTTAGAGAAACCTCAGATCCTCACCACCTTGGCGGCGGACACGCCCGTGGTCATCGTCGACACCAATAACCCGGGCGAGTTGCCGGAAAATATCAATGAGGCGGATATTCAAGGTATCATTGATCATCATCGGCTGGTTGCGGGCCTGGAAACTCGGGGACCGATTGAAATTGATATCCAGCCCTTGGCCTGCACCGCGACGATCATGTGGAAAAAAATCGGCAAGGATTGGGCACAAGCACCGCGCCAGATCAAAGGCGCGGCTTTGTCTTGCATTTTGTCCGACACGCTCGCGTTTCGCAGCCCAACGACCACGCAAGAGGATAAGGCGATCGCCTGTGCCATCGCAGAGGAATTGGACATCGACATAAACGCCTATGCCGATCAGATGTTTGCGGCAAAATCCGATGTCTCTGCGTTCTCTGAAGCGGAGCTGCTGCGCATGGACAGCAAGGAATTCACCCTTGGTGATCGTGCTCTGCGCGTTTCGGTCTTGGAAACGACAGCGCCCAAACCCCTCTTGGCGCGCAAGCAAGACCTGATGCAGGCCATGCCGACGGTCGCACGGGAAGACGGCGCTGCCGAGGTCCTTTTGTTCATCGTCGACATTGTGAAAGAGGAAGCCACCTTGCTCGTGCCCAACGACACCGTAAAAGCCATCGCTGAGAAGAGTTTTCAGGTGACGGTAAACAGCGATCACGTGGTTTTGCCCGGCGTGATGAGCAGGAAAAAGCAGATTATTCCCGCACTAAAGCTGTGAAGGGTGTCAGGCTGCTGGGTAAGCTTCACGGCAACCTGCTCGGCGCTTCGATCAATCCAACGCCAACCTGACTTACGGATGAAAGGGTGCGTCACATGACCCACATCATCACGCAGCTGTCTGAGATTTCTTCACGCTATGACGCGCTTTTTGTCGATCTTTGGGGATGCGTGCACAATGGTTTGCAGGCGTTTCCAGCGGCTGTGGCGGCGCTGCAGGCGTTCCGTGCAACCGGCGGTAAGGTGGTGCTGCTGACCAACGCCCCCCGCCCACACGCCGATGTCGCAGCGCAACTCGCACGTTTGGGCGTACCCGATGATGCCTGGGACCGGATCGCGACATCTGGCGATTCTGCACGGGCCGCCATGTTTCAGGGTGCGGTTGGACAGAAAGTCTGGTTCATTGGCCAACCGACAGATCTCAGCTTTTTTGATCCAATGGAGCTTATCACCGATCCGGTTCTGATTGAGCGTGTCGCGCTGAAAGACGCTGAGGGGATCGTGTGCATCGGCCCGCCAGATCCGCTGGCATCCCCAGATGTGATGCGTCCGGAATTTCTTTTTGCAAAACAAAAAGGGCTCAAGCTGCTTTGCGCAAACCCCGACATTATTGTTGATCGCGGGCAGGTGCGTGAATGGTGCGCTGGTGCCTTGGCGCAGCTTTATATCGACATCGGCGGCGAAAGCTTGTATTTCGGCAAACCGCATCCAGCCATTTATGATCTGGCCAGGCGCAGGCTGTTATCGCTGGGAACAGACATCCCGGATTATCGGATCTTATGCATCGGAGATGGCATTCTCACCGATATTAAAGGCGCGATGGGGGAAGACATTGATTCTCTTTTTATCTCTGGCGGCCTCGCGGCCCATGAGACGCGAACAAAAATTCAGCCCGATAAAAATGCCCTAAACGGCTATTTACAAACGGAAAACATGCATCCGACCTATGCGATTGGCTTTCTTCGCTAGGCATTTTGAGCTTGCTTTTCTGCATTTGCAAAGTAATTAAGTTTCAATATTTCTGCTCTATGCAGTCTTTTATTACTTAAGGAAACGACATGTTGGACAACCTCCCGCGCGGCACAATCTGCATCGAAGACATCGAAATAGGCATGACGCGATACCTTCAGAAGGTCGTGAGCGACGCAGACATCGAAATGTTCTCGCAGGTATCCACAGACAGAAATCCGGTTCATTTGGACGATGACTATGCCCGCGACACGATCTTTGAAGGTCGGATTGCGCACGGGATGCTCACGGCCGGGCTGATCTCAGCAGTGATCGGAGAGCAGCTTCCCGGGCATGGCACCGTTTACATGGGGCAGACGCTAAAGTTTCTTGCACCGGTCCGTCCGGGTGATCTGGTACACGCAGAGGTGACAGTCACCGACATCGAGTTTTCGAAGCGACGGGTCAAAATGGATTGTCACTGCGCGGTAGATGGAAAAAAAGTGCTGGTGGGTGAAGCAACCGTGCTAGCGCCTTCACGTAAATTCGATTAACCCGCGACATCACCACAGCGCTTGCCACGGCGTGCCTCTATCGCTAGGCAGCCGCTATGCGGATTATCAGGGACTATCATTTTGTCGCGCCATCTGATCGCGGTGCCACCGCCGCTATCGGCAATTTCGACGGCGTGCACAAAGGGCATTTGAGCGTTATCGAATGCGCACGCAGTGTTGCACCGCAGGCACCTCTTGGTGTCTTGACGTTTGAACCGCACCCAAGAGAGTTCTTTGCCACCCAAGCGCCAGCATTTCGATTGATGAGCGCTGCCGCGCGCGCCAATCGGCTTGAAAAGATCGGTGTCGATACACTCTACGAGCTCAATTTCACATCCACCCTCGCCAGTTTGAGCCCAGAGGCATTCGCGCACGACGTGCTGCACGAAGGTCTTGGTCTAAGCCACGTGGTCGTCGGTGCTGATTTCTGCTTTGGCAAAGCCCGCGCGGGCACAGCTCAAGACCTGATGGCGTTCGGTGCCGAGATGGGCTTTGGCGTCACCATCGCCCCCTTGATGGCACAGGGGGCGCAAACAGTTTCGTCCACCGCCATCCGGTCGGCGTTGACCGCAGGAAACCCGCGCGCCGCGGCCGAGATGCTGGGCCACTGGCACCGCATTGACGGGCCGGTCATCTCTGGCGAACAGCGCGGACGTGAAATGGGGTATCCCACAGCGAATATGTCAATTGACGGGCTGCATCAGCCAGCGCTGGGTGTATACGCGGTGCTGGTTGACGTGCGTGACGGGCCGCATCAGGGCAGCTATCACGGCGTCTCTAGCTTGGGGGTAAGACCGATGTTTGGGGAAAACAACACAGCAAATCTGGAGACTTTCCTGTTTGATTTTCGCGGCGATCTATACGGGGCATCCCTCTCAGTTGGACTAGTTGAACACCTGCGGGGCGAAGCGAAATTCGACAGTGTTGACGCTTTGATTGCGCAGATGGACGCGGACAGCGCGGCGGCGCGGCGCATTCTTGCTGCGCTATGACCCGTCATGATCCCATAAACCGACATGGCTTTGCACCCCGCTTTTGGGAACGTAAAAGCCTGCGCGAGATGAGCCGAGAGGAATGGGAAGCGCTGTGCGATGGCTGTGGCAAATGCTGCCTGAACAAGCTGGAGGATGAGGACAGCGGCGCTGTCGCGCTGACCCGCGTCGCTTGCCGTCTTTTGGATGATGCAACATGCCGCTGCACGCATTATGACAAACGCCGACACTTTGTGCCGGATTGCATCACCTTGAGGCCCGATAACTTGGATCAACATGCCTATTGGCTGCCCAAAACATGCGCTTACCGCCTATTGTGGCAAGGCGACCCGCTCCCGATTTGGCACCCGCTGCTGTCAGGCACAGCGCAAAGCGTGCACGATCGCGGCATTTCGGTTCAAGGGATCACCGTTTCTGAGTTCGATACCCCCTTCGAAGAATGGGAAGACCATATCATCGAGGAGCCGATCTGATGTTTTTCGCCTCAGATAACGCGGGGCCGGCGCATCCGCGCGTGATGAACCGTGTGCTCGCGGCCAATATCGGTCACGAGATGCCCTACGGCAACGATAAGCTGATGGAAGAGGTGCGTGAAAAAGCCAGAGCAGTGTTTGAAGCCCCTGATGCTGCTGTCTACTTGGTTGCAACCGGAACGGCCGCCAATGCGCTTGCGCTGGCCTGCTACACCGATCCTTGGCAAACGGTTTTCTGCGCCCGACCGGCGCACATCGAACAAGACGAGTGTAATGCGCCTGAATTTTACACGGCAGGCGCAAAGCTCAGTCTGATTGACACAGACAACAAATTGACCCCAGCAGATCTGACGGCAGCGATCAAAGCCCATCCCAAAGGGGTCGTACATGGTGCCCAACCGGGGACCGTTTCCGTGACCCAGATTACAGAGCGCGGCACCGTCTACAAACTTAAGGAACTGCGCGCGCTGACAAGCATCGCACGAGAGCATGCATTGCCTGTTCACTTGGACGGTGCGCGTTTTGCCAATGCCTGCGCTAAGCTCGATTGCACGGCGGCTCAGATGTCGTGGAAGGCGGGCATCGATGTCGTCAGCTTTGGCGGCACGAAAAATGGCTGCCTGGGGGTCGAAGCGGTTATTTTCTTTGATCCACAAAAAGCGTGGGAGTTTGAGCTTCGTCGCAAACGCGGCGCGCATTTGTTTTCAAAGCACCGGTATTTGTCAGCCCAGATGGCGGGATATCTGACAGACAACGCCTGGATCGACATCGCCCGCGCTGCGAACGCCCGGGCAGCCTATCTGGCCGACGGCCTGCGCGCGGCGGGGGCAGAGTTCCTGTATCCGCCTGACGCGAACATGATTTTCACACGTTTTCCACGCGCGATACACCGCGCGCTGCACGCTGCGGGTGCCCGATATTACCTCATCGATGGGGCGCTTGACGGCCCCGAGGAGGAACCTCTTGCCGCCAGATTGGTCTGTGATTGGTCAATCGAGCAAGAGCGCATCGACCAGTTTCTAAGCTTTTTTTAGCGCGGTTTTGAACAGATCTGTTGCGGTCCTGGGCCAAGATAATCTCACACGGGCGCGCCGGAAGCGAAAAATGCGGTGAGTTCGGCGGCAACGGAAGCCGGATGGCTGATCGGCGCCATGTGACCTGCTTTTGCGATCACAGCCTGTCGTGCACCAACGATCCTTTTCGCCAACCCGTCATTTGTGACCACGACAGCGGGATGTGCATTTTCACCGCGCATGATGAGGCAAGGCATCTGACACGCCTCGAGCGTGCCGGGGGTAAGCATGCCCGAGGTGTCATCGTAGAGCAGGCCGTAGGTATCGGGCACGACATGGATCGCACGCGCCATGGCGGCGCGCGTACTTTCCGGCAACATTTCCCAATCAGCACCGGTATCACCCCACATGCGATTGAAAGCGCGTGCAGCCTCCATCTTATCACCGCGCGCGATCGCTTCTGTGAACGGGCGCGCGCGCGCATCATGATCATCCATCACATGCGGCGCATCGTGCAAAGCCACTGCAAAGAATACAGGCTCGATCAAGGTCAGACTGCGCACACGCTGTGGATGGCGAAGGGCCATGCGCAACGCGATAACAGCGCCGAAGGAATGGCCGACGACATCCATGGGGTCGGGATCCAGCGAGGCAACAGCGCTCTGATACGCGGTCTCGCCGAAATCACTGTGCTCGTCCCAATCAACGCTCCGACCGTGGCTGGGCATGTCAGGGGCAACAATCGCTACATTCGGTCCAAGGTGTTTTGCCAAGGCTGCCCAGGCACCGCCAAAAGCCATCGTACAATGCAGCGCAAGGATCCGGCGCGCACCGGTCCCAAAGGTCATGAGATTGGCGTGAAAATCCGGTTGTGCGCTCATGCGAGGGAGGACAAATGCAGGTCCAGGTCGTCGATCCGATCCTGACCCCAGAAACGCTCTTGATCGACGATGTAAAAGGGCGCGCCGAAAACACCGCGTTCGACGGCTTCTTCGAGGTTGCGGGCATAGGTCTCGGCCCCTTCCAGCAGGCCGCTGTCGGCCAGATCAGCGGGGAAGCCAGCTTCTGTGAGACAGTCCCTGATCACGGCGTCTTGCGCGATGTCTTTCTCCTCCGCCCATACGGCGCGACAGATCGCATGCGCGAGCAGCCCCAGATCACCGCCCCCGGCATTCTGTGCAGCGATAAAAGCATAAGCGGCAGGTGCCCCATTGGTCGGCCAATGCGCAGGATTGAGGTTGAACGCCAGCGCATGCTTTCTTGCCTGTCGCACCAGCTCTTGAGCGCGATATTCGAGGCGGCTGACATGTCTGTCTTTGGGGGCCGTGCCACCGGTTCTGGCAAAGGCGGCAACGATGTCAAAGGGCTTGTAATTGATGCGCGCGCCATGCTTTTTCGCCACCGCTTCAAGCCGCTGACCTGCGAGGTAGCAGTAGGGGGACAGAGTAGCGAAAAAATAGTCGATCTCAGCCAATTTAAGCTCCTTTTGTTTGCCCATGGGTATGACCATGCTAATCCCAAGGCACAAGCCGAATCTGCCGATGGGCAAAGCTAGGAAGCCACATGATACGCACTGCCGAGCCAAAGCTGATCTCTGGAAACGCAAACATGCCGCTGGCACAAGCCATCGCGCGCCGGATGTCGCTGCATCGCGGTGTTCATGTCGGTCTGGTAGATGCGCGGGTTGAGCGGTTCAATGACGGCGAGATCTTTGTCGAAGTGTTCGAGAATGTGCGCGGTGAAGACATGTTCGTCATTCAATCCACCTCGAACCCGGCCAACGACAACCTTATGGAACTGCTGATCATGGCCGATGCGCTGCGCCGGTCGTCCGCGTCTCGGGTCACGGCGGTGCTGCCGTATTTTGGCTACGCGCGTCAGGACCGCCGCACGAAAGCACGCACGCCGATCACCGCCAAGCTGGTTGCCAATATGCTGGTGGGCACCGGGATCGAGCGGGTGCTCACGATGGATTTGCATGCGGCGCAGATCCAGGGGTTTTTCGACATCCCGGTCGACAATCTCTATGCTTCCCCGGTGTTTGCGCTGGACATCATCAATCAGTTTGAGGGGCGGATGGATGAGCTCGTGGTGGTCTCTCCCGACGTGGGGGGCGTGGCCCGTGCGCGCGAGTTGGCCAAGCGGATCAACTCGCCCTTGGCGATTGTCGACAAACGGCGCGAGAAACCCGGAGAAGTCGCAGAGATGACGATCATTGGCGATGTTTCAGACAAGACCTGTCTGATTGTCGATGACATTTGCGATACCGCAGGCACGCTGTGCAAAGCAGCGGAGGTGCTGCTTGATCAAGGGGCACGGGAAGTACATTCCTACATCAGCCACGGGGTGATGTCAGAGCCGGCGGTGGAGCGCGTGACGACATCGGTGATGAAGTCTTTGGTCATCACCGACAGTATCGCACCTTCTGAAGAGATTAAGAAAGCGGCGAACATCCGGATTGTGCCTATCGCGCCGATATTTGCACAGGCGATCTTGAACATTTGGAACGGCACCTCGGTATCTTCGCTTTTTGAGGCAGATACGCTCGGCCCGATTTACGATGGGATGTATCGAACCCATTGAATGGGTCGTGTGCCGATTTCTTATTGGGGAGCGTGTCGTTATCTTAACGGTGTGATGTGAACTTTGGCTGGTGAGGGTGGCAAAGCACGCACGGCTATGAGAAAGGTCCCGGATCAAGTCCGGGAAGGCGCGGGCTGCGGCAGCTGTACTTTTCTGGGAAGATCTGGCAAATCCCTGAAATCTTAAAGAACGTCCCAGTCGCCAGGATCGACGATTTCGCCAATGGCCATCCAAGCGACACGCATGCGCGCGATCCGCGTATCGCCCCAGGTGCTGAGCACGATTTCAAAGCCCGTCTTCGTAACCGCCGTCGCTGAGATATCGGCCCGCATGGTGGTATTGGTATCAAAGTCCCACAACGACGGCGACAGATGCACCGTGGGTGGCGATTTGAAGGTCTCGCTAAACTTCACACAGCGGCGTCTTTGGCGGTGCCCTTCGCCAGTCCACATATCACCGCCGTTTTCATAGTCAGAAAACAACACGACATCATTGCTGTCTATGCCAACGGTGTGACTGCGTAGCTTTTTCATCATCCTGCGAAGTGTGATCTCTTCCTAGATTGCGAGAATATCGCACTCGGAACAGACACTAAAGCGAAAATGAGATGCACACCGCAGGCCGATCTATCACTCTGCCGCCGCTTGCGCCTCTTTCCATCGCAAATAGGCGTTCGCACCCCAGGTTGAGAAAGTACGCGGTGGCAACGGTTTCGGCGCCGGCGATGCCGAGAAATATTTTGCGATGGCTGATGTTGCATGCAGCGCCTGTTCAGCAGCCGCGATGCCGGTCAACGTCCCGCGCGCGGCACCCAGGCCATTTTGGACACAGGCTGTAAACACGCCCTGTTCGATCTCTTGCACGACAGACACGCCATTGCGCGTCAGACACAGGTGCCCCGCCCATTCATAGGCCATCGGTATCCCAGCCAATGCCGGGAACCGCGCCCCAAATTTACGCGCCTGCACTTTCGCGGCGCGGCGCATGTCGCCGCTGCGTGCTTCCATGCTGGGCCTGACAGTCGCGCAGGTGCGCGTGATGATCCGGTTGCCGCCCTGCAGCGTATCGATACGACGCATGGTTGTTCCCATGGGATCTGCCGGAATAACGCCCCAGCGCCCCTGCCCGCCAATTGCCGCGATGTCTTGATCCGACAGCTCTGGCGTCATGGATGCGTAGAGAAAGAGGTGAAGCAGTTGACCCCGCGCGATGCCAAAGCTCTCTAGATGCCCATTTGTCGCCAAAATGATCTTTGGCGCAGTGATATCGCCATTTGGCGTGGATAGTGCCCAATCTGGTCCGCGACGCTCAAAACCCAGAACGGGTGTGCGTTCATGGATCTTCACGCCCATCCGCCGCAACCCGGAGGCCAAGCCCTGAACATAGCCCGCGGGCTGCAACATGAGTGTTCCCGGTGTATACAGACCCGAGAGGTAGTAGGCACTTCCCGTCACCTGGCGCATGGACTGCGCATCCAAGACCTCAGATGCTTCACCGAGTGAGGCAAGATGCTTGGCATAGTTCTGATTGTGACGCGCGCCCGCCGCGCTGGCCGCACCATTGATTTTGCCTGCTGGATCGGCGTAGGCGGGGTTGATCTGATAGTCGGCGACCGCCTCTTGCGCAAAGCGGATGGCCCGGCGATTAAGGTCTATCATCTGCCTATCGTCTGCGCCCCCCGCGTAATGATCCGAGGAAAGATCATGCGGCAGATCAATCATAAAACCCGAGTTGCGTCCCGCGCTCCCCTCGGCCACACGAAGGGCGTCGAGCAGGATGATGTTCAGTGAAGCATCAAGTTGCGTCAAGCGCCGCGCAGCAGACAGCCCGGCGAACCCGGCACCGACGATCACCACATCAGCGGTGCAGTCACCCGCCAGCGGGGTGATATCAGGATAGCCCCCGATGATCTCAGCCCAGGCGGCCGGGCTGGTAAACCTTGGGGTACGCTGCGCGGTATACCTCACAACCGCAACCTTGGTCGAAGCGCGTTGAGAGTTGCAATCTCTCCCGTGCCCAAAAACCCAACGCGCATTACGAAACCGCCTCGTCTGCGTCATCGCTCAGATCAAGCCAGATGGTTTTGCGCTGCGTATATTGGTCATGGGCGTAAATGGAGTTGTCGCGACCGCCGAACCCGGATTGCTTGTACCCGCCGAAAGGGGTTGAGATATCGCCCTCCCCATAGCTGTTCACCGTTACCGTCCCCGCCTGTAACGCGCGCGCACCGCGCAGCGCCCGCTTTGCATGTGACGTGAAAAGAGACGCGCAAAGCCCGTAGTCAGTATCATTGGCGACCCGGATCGCTTCATCAAAAGACGCGATTTCGATGACGGTAAGGATTGGCCCAAAGATCTCGTCTTGGGCAAGCGTGTGGTTATTGCTGGGCACCTCCAAGACGGTGGCCTGCACAAATGCGCCTGCCTGTGTATTGCCACCGATCAGCGCTTTGGGTGCCTGGCTTAGATATCCAGCGACTTTTTCAAAATGCGCTTTAGACACCATCGCGCCCAACCGCGTTGCCGGATCAAGCGGATCCCCCAATGGCCACTCGCGCGCATGCGCCTCAATCTTCTCCAACAGCTCTGATTTTATGGCGCGATGGACAATCAGACGACTGATTGCAGAGCAGTTTTCACCCATGTTCCAAAACGCACCATTGACGACATGCGCCGCGACGCGATCCAAATTTTCCGCGTCTTCCATGACGATGCAGGGGTTTTTGCCGCCCATTTCCAGAACCACTTCTTTGGCGTTGCTTTCGCCAGAGAAGCTGAGGAACCGCTTACCGGTGCGGGTTGAACCGGTAAAGCTGACCATGTCGACATCAGAATGACGCCCCAAAGGTTCTCCGACCTCTGGCCCAGCACCCGGCAGCACGTTCAGCACCCCGCGCGGCACGCCCGCTTCATGCGCAAGTTCTGCAACCCGCAGCGCGGTGAGCGACGTTTCCTCCGCCGGCTTTACAATCACAGAGCAGCCAGCAGCCAACGCCGGGGCGATCTTCCAGGCCAGCATCAACAAGGGGAAGTTCCAAGGCAAAACCAAACCGACGACACCGATGGGTTCCCGCACAATCATCGCGATGTGGTCGTCTGAGGCAGGCGCAACAGCGTCGTAGATCTTGTCAATCGCCTCGGCATGCCACTTCAGGCAATGGATCGTCTCAGGCAAATCAACCGTTTCGCAGTCATAGATGGTCTTTCCACTGTCGAGGCTTTCCATCACCGCCAGCTGGCGCGCGTGACGTGTGATCAACTTGGCAAGGCGGATCAGAACGTCTTTGCGATTTGATGGGTGCAATCGTGACCAGCGGCCATCTTCAAACGCTTCTCGCGCCTTCAGAACCGCGAAATCGACGTCACGATGATCACAAGCTGCAATTTCCGTCAAAGCCTCGCCCGTTGCGGGGTTGATGGAAGAGAAACGATGCCCAGAGATCGCAGGACGATAGCCACCGTCGATAAAGGCATTGCTGGGAAACGCGATCTTCTTGGCCAGCGCATCATATTCTTCTTTGGTCAGAAGGCTCATGTTTCACCCCTCTACGATCTGAGCGACGGTTGTTTTCAGCACCCGAATGACCTGCTCTAGCGCACGCTTATCGTCCTTGTTCAGGGGCTTGAGAGGGGGCAGCATCCCGCCAGCATTGATGCCCGCCATCGTTACGCCGTGTTTGACGCATTGCACGAACTTACCGCCTTGTTCGAGCACACGCATCAACGGCATCATTGCTGACATTATGCGGCGTCCTTTCTCGAAATCCCCTTCGACAGCGCATGCGCGATAAAGCGCAACATGTTCTTTGGGCAGAAAGTTTGACCCGGCACACACCCAGGATCGCGCGCCCCAGGCAAAGAATTCGAGCGCTTGATCATCCATCCCGCAGGACATCTGTATGTGAGGGTAGTCACGCGCGAGCAGATGAACCCGGTTGATATCACCAGAACTTTCCTTGATGGCGCAGATGTTGCGGGACCGGCCAACACGGTCGAGAAATTCTTCACCCATGTTCACACCCATCCGCCCCGGGTAGTTGTATAACATCACCGGAAGATCCGCGGCGCGGTCAATGGCTAAGGCGTTTAGCGCGTTCTCCCGCTCTGTCGGTACCGCATAAGGCGGTGTGCCGAGCAGAATTGCGTCCGCCCCGATCTCACGCGCCCCTTTGGCCAACGCGATGGAATCCTCAGTTCTCATCGTGCCGGTGCCGACGATTAAAGGCAGCCGCGTCCCGATCCGATCCCGCGCAAACCGCGCGAGCGTTAAGCGCTGTTGCACGGACTGCGCATAGTTCTCTCCGGTCGAGCCCCCTGAAATGATACCGTGCACGCCTGCCGCGATAAGATGCTCTATCTGATCGGCAAGCGCATCGGTGTTGAACCGACCGTCAGGCCAAAGCGGCGTGATGATGGGTGTATATATCCCCTCAAAGCGAAAAATCGGGTTGAACACGGTCTATCCCCCTGCAATCTCAAGCAGATCGCCAAGCGGCATCTCAAGCGGGTCTGGCATCACGAATTGCGCGATACTGTGACGGGAAAGATCCCAGTGCTGCATCGCAAGATCGGCAGCCGCGCGCTGGTCGGCCGTTTCGATTGCCGCGATCATCGCGTCATGCTGCCTGCTGGCTGCGTCAAGCCTGCCGTCCCGATCAGGGTCGTTTGCTTTGAAGAATGTCATTGAGATGCGCGTGTGATCAATCAGCAAACGCTGAAAACTGGGGATTAGATAGACGTTTCCCGCCATCTGCCCGGTAATTTCATGAAACTGCGTGTTGGCCAATGCGCGCGCGGCGACATCATCGGCTTGCAGGGCAGCTTTAAAGTCAGCCTGTGATCTTTTCAGAGCGTCGATCTGCAGGCGCGTTGCCTGTGCCGCCGCCAACCGCAAGATCGCGGAATAGATCATCGGCGCAGCAAGGAAGAAATCGCGCAGCGTTTGATGCCCCATCTCTGCCACGCGCGCGCCGCGATTTTCCCTGATCGCAACATATCCTTCCCCCGCGAGACGTCTGAAAACATCTCGGAGCGGCGTGCGAGACACCTGATGCGAAAGGCATAATTTCGCCTCATCCAGGTCGTGTCCTGGGGGCAACGCGAGCGTCAATATGGCATGCTTTAGATACTCATAGACCTTTGTCTTGTTGGGCTTTGAGGCCATTCAAAGACGCTCCACCGTCGCACTGTATCGGTGGGTATCATAAAATACAAAATGTATACAATTAAAATGTCAGCTGTTTCGCTGTTTGGTCAACGGCGGCACGGTCTTGTTCGCGACACGGCGCAAGTCGGACGTGTAAAGCGTGTGGCGCGCACGACCGGCATGTTTTGACGCGTAAAGCGCCACGTCAGCGTCAGAAAGCAATTGCTCGATGCTGGGGCGTTGGTCCGACTGGATCCACACGGTGCCGATACTGGCTGAGATCCGGCACAGATCGTCTTGAAAGGCGATCGGTTTTTCAATTCGGTCGATGACGCGTCGGCCCACCTGGCGCAAGATTTTCTCGCTGCGGACATCTGGTAGAACGACGGCAAATTCATCACCCCCCATGCGCGCGACAGTGTCGGCAGAGCGGGTTTCTTCGATCATGATCTGTGCAACGGTCTGAAGCACATGATCACCTGCCGCATGCCCCATGGTATCATTGACAGCTTTGAAGAAATCGAGATCGATCTGCATCACCGCGAAGGGTCTGCGACCTTCGATCAAGCGTGAGAGCACCCGCTCTAAGGCGCGGCGGTTTTTCAGCCCGGTAAGCGTATCGGTAAAGGCCTGCTCCTCGGCGGTTATCTTGGCCCCTTGCAACCGCAGATTAAGGTGGCGCGACGCTTCCATCGCGGCGGTCTTTGCTTCGACGAGATAGAGCATCTCAATCGCGAGGTCGGTTGCTGCAAAGTCGGCATTGTTCAACTGATAGTCGCGTACTGCATCAATCAGAGAGATGCCGAAACTCAGGTTAAGAATCAGCCGGTCGGGCACAGCCGTCGCAGCAACAACGATACCCTTCAACGTCGTTTCTGGGGTATGTACCAACGCCAAACGCAGCTTAACCCCGCATACGCCGCGCAGGTCTTCCAATGTGTCTATCGCCCGCGGGCGTTTGACCTGAAATAGATCAAAGAACTGCGTGCCGATCAGCCGGCGATGCCCCAGCATCTTTTTCAATGTCGGCCCAGCATGGACGATCCCCCCGGCTGCGTCCAAAATCAGATGCATCGGACACAGCACATCCAGGGCGTTTTCATCGCAGAGCGCGCTCATGTCGCTGCTCTGCTCAGCTCAAAACTTCGGCCTTCGGCAAAATCGCTCAGCACAAGTGTGATCGAAATTGTCTCTACACCGGCAATATTCCCTTCATGATCCAGCACCACCAGGGCGCCATAGTCATCCGCCATCACCCGCAGAATGCCCATCAAGACAAATCCATACCCCTCGATCTGCGCATCGCAAACAAGGCGGTAATGTTCTTCACTGTGCGCGTGCAGTTCAATTTTTGGCAATATCAAATCGGCCACGGCCAGGCGCGCGCGATCAGGCAGCTCGTCAAGCGAATGCAGGAAGTCAACGAAATCAACCCCGCCAAAGCGGAGCAATCGACGGATATTTTCGAAATCTGGATGTGACACCAAGTAGGTGCCGAAATCTTCTAAAATTTCGGCACGAGACCGCTTCAAGATCCGCGACGCAGCATCCAAAATTTTTGGTGTATACACATGCTTGTAGGTCAACATGCCTTCAAAGTTGGTGAAATCCATCCCCGCTTCACGCGTGATTTCCGACCAGGGGACAAGCCCGTGGCTGTCGCAAATGTACCTTTGAATACTTCGATTGACCAAACCGTGCATCTGGGCCTTCCCCTGTCACCACTGACGGGATTTGAAGGCAACAGGTTAACATATGCCTGACGCGGCTGAAAAAGACCCAAGCATTTCGACTTAAATCTAGATCACTTGTTTGCTGCCTCTCCCTTCGGTCGACTGCGAAAAGGGGTGCCTGATATCTTGAGTTGACGTCGAAAAGCTCTCATTAGAAATCTGTCGGCGCACCGCCCTCTGCCTTGCGGCGCGCCACGAAATCGGCCAGCTCATCGTGAATGGCGGCATCCATGGGGGGCGGCTCAAAACTCGCGATGATTTCCTTGAACATGTGATGCGCACGCTCGGGTGTCCAAGTACCGCCCGCGGCTTCCCACCCCTCAAAGTTCTTCCAGTCCGACAAGAAGGGCTGATAAAAAGCGGTGGTGTAGCGATCTTGCGTGTGTTGAATGCCAAAAAAGTGCCCTTCATGGCCGACCGACTTGATCGCGTCGAGGGCAATCTCATCAGGTCCCGTGGCGCATAACGACGGGTCCATATAGCGCTGGATGTGCTGCAATATTTCGCAATCCATGATGAATTTCTCGGGGGATGCAATAAGCCCACCCTCCAACCAACCGGCGGCGTGATAGACCAGATTTGTCCCTGATTGCACCGCAGCCCAAAGCGAGTTGGAGGTTTCCCACATCGCTTGTCCATCAGGCACATTCGCCGCGCAAACCCCCGAAGACCGCATGGGCAATTTGTAAAAGCGCGCCAATTGCCCGGTCATCTGGGTGGCGCGCATATATTCCGGCGTGCCAAACGCGGGCGCGCCAGACTTCATGTCTACATTTGAGGTGAAGGTTCCGATCGCGACAGGCGCACCGGGGCGGATCACCTGCGCCAGCACCACAGCACACAGCGCTTCGGCCAGTGATTGCGCAACGGCCCCCGACATGGTGACGGGCGCCATCGCGCCCGCCAGAGTGAACGGGGTCACGACCAGGCCCTGCCCCCGTCGCGCCAAGCGCATCCACCCGTCCAACATCGGAAAGTCATGCTTCAACGGTGAGGTTGAGTTGATATTGGTATACATGCGCGGTGCAGCCTCAAATTCGTCGTGGCTTAAACCGCCCGCGATGCGCACCATCTCCATAACATCTTCAACGCGCTCGGCACCCAGCGAATAGGCGTGCATCACCTTATCGGTCAGCGTGAGCTTATCAAACAGCACGTCAAGATGCCGGACAGATGCGTGTACATCCACAGGCTCAACCGGGTAGCCCCCCGCAAAATGGATGCAGTTGAAATACTGCGTCAGCCGGAGAAGATTGCGACACATCTCGCGATCGCCCGCGACCTTCTTGCCGATCGCCATGTCCCAGTAGTTTGGTGGGGATGAGACGTTGCCAAACAGCAGGTTTTTGCCGCCCACCGTGATCTGACGCGCTGGATTGCGAGGGGTCAAGGTGAACTCAGAGGGTGCCTTGGATATCCATTCCATCACCAAATCACGGCCCATCCGGACGGTCTCTCCCTCAACGATGCAGCCTGCTTTGCGCAAGATATCGCATGCCTCAGGGTTCAGAAATGCCACGCCGATATCTTCAAGAATGCGCATCGCGCCGTCATGGATTGCGGCAACACCTTCGGGGCTCAGCGGCTCGGTGGGTTTGTCGATGTTAACGGGCGGATGCCACGGCATCTGTTCGATCACCGCAGCGCCGCGTCTTTCTTTGGCGCCAGCACGCCCCCCGCCCCTGCCTTTGCGTTTGGTTGGCTGTCCCATGTCTTCTCCAGAATTTTTCTTAGAAGGCCGAAGGCTTTGGGGCTGATCCGTTCTATTCGCGACCAAATCTGTCGCTTTCAAAGCTCACCTCCGAGGTTTCAAGAGCGTTTTTTCAGCCACGCATCAAGATGCCCAATGTCTGGCAGAACAACATCGGCAAGTGGTGCCAACACCGCTTTTGGTGCAAGCCCGGTAAGAACCGCCACCGTCAACATTCCCGCAGCGCGTCCGGCATGCAAATCATGCGTGCTGTCCCCCACCATGGCGACCTGTTCAGGGTGCAGCCCAACGGCTTTGCAGAACGCCAGCAACTGGCCCGGAGCCGGTTTGCTCCCGAAACCAGAATCGTATCCGGCGATGAAATCAAACATTTCTGTCACACCCGCCTGATCCAAATGCGCCCGCGCGGGCCTTTCTGCGTCATTGGTCGCAACCCCGAGCGCGTAGCTCTGGGCGCGCAACCCAGAGAGCAGGGGGATCAGAGGCACCACAGGATGCTGGCGTGCTTTCTCTGCCTCTTCATTGATGAGCCTATCAAGATGCGCCGAGGAAAGCGTTGGAAAGGCAGGCTGCAGCCTTTCAACAAGCGCCTCGGGCGTGCCCGCGATGGCAACACTGTCCGGCGCAAAGGCGTGCGTTTCCATGTCAAAACCAATCGCGTGACCCGCCTGTTTCGCATGGGCAAGATCATCTTCGGCCAACCGCATGAGCAATGCCTCGGCCCATCGCTCCCAGGTGGCTGCGAAATCAAACAGCGTGCCGTCTTTGTCGAAAACAATGCCTTGGATCATCACTATGTCCAATGCACGATATCACCACCCGGAAGCGCAGTGCGCGCGGCTGCGACCGTGTCATAGGCAACGCCAGCGTGGTCGCAAAACGCGACAAGCCAGGCATCTTCCATCATCAGAAAATCAAGCACGGCCGCTAAAAAGACACTGTCTGCCGCAAGGTCTTTCAAATCACCCTCGGATGCACCGGTGTGCGCCATGAATGCGGGAAGAAGATCTTCTTGACCGGCCAGCCAGCCCAGCGCCTGCAGCGCCAGCGTTTCTGCAAAGTCACCTCGCGCCAGGTCCACTGGGGTGTCCTTTCTCCGCTCATCGCAACGCTTTGTTAACCAATATCACCAAAGACTGCGGCATCAAGCATTTGAGATCACCGCATGAGGGCATGATTGTGCAGGGAAAAATCCTGATCGTTGACGCAATTGCCACCAATCGCATCATGCTGAAGGTAAAGCTCGGCACCGCGTTCTATACCGTCGTTCAAGCGGCCACTGTCGCTGAAGGTGTCGATCTGGCGGGCGCGCATCTGCCCAACCTCGTCATTACGGCGCTGTCCCTGCCCGATGGCGACGCGGCAGACCTGTCGAAACACCTTCAGGGCACATCGCATACCGCGCGGATCCCGGTGATGGCCATTGCCAATCATCCCGTCGAAGAGAAGCGGATCAAAGCGCTGAAAGCGGGCGTTCAAGATGTCTTGTCAAAGCCCATCGACGACACGCTCCTCCTCAGCCGGGTGCGCAGCCTGATCCGAGCGCATAGCGCAGATCTGGAATGGCAATTGCGGGAGGATACCAGCCGCGCTTTGGGTTTTTCGGAAGAAACCAGCGATTTCTCCGGAAAGCCCCACTGCGTGCTGGTGTCAAAAGATCGACAGTCGCTTCTGGTGTTTGCCAGGCAGTTAAAGAAAGCGCTAAGCGCTGAACTTACACTGGCCAGCACCGCTGATCTATTGTCGCAGGCACCGGTCGACGCGCTGGCGGATGTCTATGTGCTGATGCCCCCAGCCGATCCAATAGCCGCGCAGGAAGACCTGCATCTTCTATCGGCGCTCAAAACCAGCCCGCAGACCCAACATGCGGGTGTGCTGGTTCTGCAACGGCAGCCCAATCCCGCCCTGGGTGCACATGCGCTAGATCTGGGAGCTGACGATCTGATGTCGGATGGGTTTGACGCGACCGAGCTTGCGCTGCGCATCACATCAGTGATCAGACGCAAAAAGATGGCCGCTCAACTGCGCGCGACCGTCCGTACCGGGTTGCAAGCGGCGGTGTTTGACCCGCTCACCGGTCTTTACAATCGTCGCTACGCGATGCCGCACCTTGACCGGATCGTCGATCATGCGCGCAACGCGCATCGCAGTTTTGCCGTTCTGGTGGCCGACCTCGACTATTTCAAACGGGTGAACGATGCATATGGTCACGCCTCGGGTGATGCTGTGCTGATCGAAGTGGCCAATCGGCTGCGGCGCATCCTTCGCAGCAGTGACATGGTCGCCCGCATCGGCGGGGAGGAGTTCATGATCGTGATGCCAAGCACGCAGGAGGTCGAAGCAAAAAAGGTCGCGCTGCGCATTTGTCAGGAAATTTCATCCGTGCCGTTTTCTGTGCCGGGCAGCCTGAAGCCCATCACTGTAACAACGAGCATTGGCATGGCGATCAGCAGACTTTTGGGGGATGAAGCGGTTTCGGAAACGGCTACAGCGATGCTTGCCCGCGCGGATAAAGCGCTTTACGCCGCGAAGGGCAAAGGCCGCAATCAAGTGACGCTTGATCGGCCAGCCGCTTAGGGCCGGGGGCCATCCGTCCTGCCCGTCAGTTTGTCTATTGGTGTTCCTGAAAAGGATCACCCGGGCGGAACCAGCGGCTTCATGCCCATCAAGTGTCACGCAGCTTAAAGGTGAAACAGGCGAAGCCTTAGGGGCTGATCTGACGTGACTTCGTCGTTTCAGCCCGCTTGAGCAGAGCGCCACGATGATCTGCGCCTCAGACCAGTGGGCTTTGTGATAACAGCGCTGATGACGCAGGATTAAAGCATCCGACCTTAAACCCGACATACGTCGTCCCAACCGACGTAGCGCCGGTCCGAGGGGGTACGCGATCGCGCCGCCCGTCAAACCGAAGGTTTGCCTGCGGCAAAACGGGGGCGGAACGGCGCGGCCCAACAGTGCCTGTTAGGCGAGGCGGTGATGGGGAGCGGTTTGTATCAGGTTTAAGGCCGGATGCTTTAATGGGTCCAGCCCGCAAGGGCGTCGGTCATCTTCACCCTAAAGACTTAGGTCGTAAGGCCAAGACACCTCGCCCGGACGGACTGAGCCCCGTGAGAGCGGACCGGTGCGGCCCAACCGAAACGGTTCGGCGTGACGGTGAGAGGGAAAGGGGTGTATCAGGTTTAAAGTCACAAGCTTGAAGCGAAGGAAACCAACACGCGCCTTCCCATTCCCAGAATATAGCCGCCAAGCGAGGCTTCGCGTAAAAGATCGGGCGCTTGGCGCATCGTTTTGCACACCGCATCATAGATGATTGACGGCATCACTTTACCATAAGTTGTAATTCCCGTTCCGTCGCTTTAGGCTGCGCCCATGACACATGACAAACCCGTATTGGGTATCCTCCTCATGCTTGGTTTTTGCATTCTGGCCCCCATGGCGGATGCGATTGCAAAGCTTCTAAGCAACCGTGTGCCAATCGCGGAGGTTGTGTTCATTCGCTTTGCGCTTCAGGTGCTGATCCTCGCTCCACTGGTCTGGAGTACGGGACGCATCTGGCTGACCCCCGCCCGAGTGCGGCGCGTTTTGCTTCTGCGCACGGTGGTGCACATCGCAGCGATATGGACGATGCTGACTGCGCTTACCTATCTGGAACTGGCCGATGCTGTCGCGATTGTCTTTGTCATGCCCTTTTTCTTGCTGCTTTTGGGCAGGACCTTTTTGAATGAGCAGGTCGGTCTGAAACGCCTATCCGCCTGCATCGTCGGTTTTTTGGGCGCGCTTTTGGTGATCCAGCCGAGCTTTATCACCGTGGGCTGGCCAGCGCTGCTGCCAGTGCTGGTTGCCTTGCTCTTCGCGTTTTACATGCTGCTGACGCGCCACATTGCAAAGGCATCTGATCCGATTGCTCAGCAAGCGATAAGCGGGATGATGGCGATGCTTATTCTCGCCCCGCTTTTGGTGATCGGCACCTGGGTGGACGCGCCTCTCGTCTCATCAATCTGGCCAACCCAGAACGAGTGGGCGCTGTTGATTGCCCTGGGCATCATCGGCACGCTGGCGCATCTCATGATGACATGGTCTTTGCGCTATGCCCCCTCAACCACGCTGGCACCGATGCAGTATTTGGAAATCCCGGTTGCCACCCTTTTGGGGCTGGTGATCTTTCAGGATCTGCCCGATGCCCTCGCGAGCCTCGGCATCATGCTGATCATCTCGGCAGGGCTTTACATTCTCATGCGGGAGCAGGCCATTTCTCGGCGCCCGGCTCAAGCAATTGCGCCGCAATACGCGCCAGATAGCGACGCGGCAAGATGACCAACATATTGGGGCGATCCATCTGAAGCTGCACCGGCCCTTGGGCGATATTCGATGTTCCGATCTTTGTCCCTGGCTGAAAGGCCAATCCGTTAATCGGCCAAGCGATCCCGGTGCTATGCCCCGCGCAGCGACCCATCGGGAAAAGCGACACCACATCCCCTGCTCTGGCATCAAACTGAATGCTGGGAGGCGCAAGAAAAACGATCTCTGACACACCCAGAAGCACGCAAGGCTGATGCGGAAAAGCAAGCAGCGTGTGCAGTGCGGCAAGCTGATGATCAACACGCCCGCCTAAAAAGCCAATTCCGATCACCAGTGGCGTGTCGATCCCTCTGAGTGCCTTCTCAAAATCAGTGGAGAATTGTTCTGTGACCGGATGCTGACGCGAGGTCGGAATGCTTTGCCGCGCAACGTCTGAAATGGAGTCAAAATCACCAATGACCGCTTCGACGGGAACATTGCGCGCATGCGCGAAATTCGCACCACCGTCTGCCGCCACATAAGCTGGCGCAACCGCGCTTGCGGCCTGAAGATCACCCTCTGACACGGGTCCCCCACCGATCAGCGTCACTGGCACCTGGGTTGCAAAAACGCACGCCGTCATCGCCGGGCACCCAGGTGGGAAACGGTGAAATAAATGGCATGCACGAGGATAAGCATGCGAAACAGATGGACTAAATTTCTACGAAAGGCCATGCTACCTACAGGATGGAAATGCTGGTTGGGGGATCAGTCGGATGAAAGAAGACGGGCAAGACCGCAAAGTTCTGACAGTGTCTTACGGCGCATTTTCCTGTACGCTTGAAGGGTTTGACGAACCTATTGAAGCGCTCAAAGTCGTCACGGAGTATTTTCGTGAGCTCAGCGCACGCGATCAATATTTCGCGTCCGAGCCGCAAAAACCAGATCAAGGATCCCTATCCAAGGTGGTCCAAGAGGAAGAGAAGAAAGACATCACGCTGCAAGAGAAAAACGGCGAATTGGTGTTAACGGCGCGCAACGCATCGGATCCGGCGGTCGCGCAAACAGATGCGCCGGAAGCTGCAGAGCCTGAAACGCAGACCGAGAACGCGCGCACGCCAGTCGAGCGGCAGACCACGATCGTCGCGGGGCAGTTAGATGCCGAGGTTGAGGCATTTTTCGCGGGCAGCAGCAATGACGCGGAACCGCCGAACCCTGCGCAAGGCGCCCCCACGACAGCAGATCCAGAAACACCGGCTACCGCATCAGAAACTGCGCGCCAACCAGAGGCGACGCTCGAAGAAAAGCTGGCGCGCATTCGCAGTGCCGTGGCGGACAATGACGCGGGCACCGCCGAGCAGCCAGAAGGGGATGCCGAGGTAAAACTCGACGACGTGCCACCGGATGTGATCGCCAAAGCACGCGCCCTGGCTGAAGCGATGGACGATGAAACAGACGTGATCGAGAATATCTTTGAGGATGTGCCCAGCAAACCGTTTGCGCCGCCTCAACAAAGCGCGGGCAATGATCAGCAGGCAACGGCGGAAACACCGCCCTCAGATCAAGCAGCCTCGTCCGCGTCGGCAAGCGCTGCGGCTGCAAAAGCCGCGCGGCAGAAGACTGCGTTGCGCAAACCACCGAAAGTGCAGCCTTATCTTGAGCTTGCCCGGCCGACCATTGACTTTGGCTTTTCAAAAAAGCCCGTCGCCGGCGCTTCCAAGCCCGCGCAAAAGGCATCTGCTGACAACGCCGCCATTCAGACGGAGCCCGCTGCTGATCAGGAAAAATCAGAAGAGGCTGAGCAAGAGATATCGCGGCTGGTAACGCAAACGAACCAGCAAATGACCGATGAAACGCATCAAGATCGTCAGGATGACTTCGAACATCTGCGCGCCGCTGCTGCCGTGCAAGAGACGTTGCCGCCCCCAGGAGATAACGATCAGGACGAGGCGCTCTACCGCGCGGATCTTTCGGCCGCACTAGAGGGGAAGGCAGAGGTTGCATCGATGCCACTGCTGCGTCTCAGCGAAGAACAGCGTGTCGATACCGCGTCCGCGTAAGCGGTAAAGGCGGAAGCGCTAAAGCATTTCGAGTTAAACCTGGATCACTTGTTCGCTGCCTCTCCCTACGGTCAAACGCGAAAAGTGATAAATGATGGCTCAAGTTAAACTCGAAAAGCTGTAGGGGTGGAACGGCGCAACTCAACAGGGCCGGTTGGGCGAGACGCCGATAGGGACGGGTTGTCTCAGGTTTAAGGCCGCGTGCTTTAACCTGAAACCAAAGTGCTGCATCTTCCCATGGTCGAACGCGCTTTTGACGCCAAGTCCTGCAAGGAAACGTGCGGTAAACCCACCAATCTCCCCCACCATCCATCTGCGGGCGATGGGCTGCTGGTCAGCAGCCAGCAAGGCGCCGGCACAACACCTGGCGGGGCGAAGCGCTAGCGGCCCAGGCAGTGGCGCATGATGGCCTTTTGCGCGTGAAGCCGGTTCTCTGCCTCGTCAAAGATCACGGAATGCTTTCCATCCATGACTGAGCTGGTCGCCTCATCCTCGCGATGCGCGGGAAGGCAATGCATGAAGAGCGCGTCCTGCTTGGCACGGGCCATCAGCGCATCATTGACCTGATAGCCGCGCAACTGGTTGTGCCGTCGTTCGCGCGCCGATTGCGGATCATGCATCGACACCCAGGTGTCCGTGACCACAAGATCGGCGTCGCGCACCGCCGTCTCAGGATTTCTTTCGATGCGGTAGAGCCCCTGTAGCGCAGGTTCGGGATCAAGCGGGGGTGGGCCCGTGAATGTCAGGTCAAAATCAAATTGCCGTGCCGCATGGGCGAAACTGGCGAATACATTGTTGCCGTCCCCAGACCAGACCACCTTTTTGCCTTTGATGGGTCCGTTGTGTTCTTCGAAGGTCATGATATCCGCCATGATCTGGCAGGGATGAGTGCGGTTGGTCAGACCATTGATCACCGGCACACTGGCGTATTCGGCCATCTCAAGCAATGTCTGTTCCTCGAACGTGCGGATCATGATAAGGTCAACATAGCGGCTGAGAACGCGGGCGGTATCTGCGATCGTCTCGCCGTGGCCCAATTGCATATCCGTGCCAGAAAGCACCATGGTCTGCCCCCCCATCTGGCGCACGCCGACGTCAAAACTGACCCGGGTGCGGGTCGAGGGTTTCTCGAATATCAGCGCCACCATGTGGTCTTTGAGGGGCTGTTCATCATCGGGGGCCCCTTTGGGGCGCCCCTGGCGCGCGGCCTTCATGTTGAGTGCTTGATCAATGATCTGGCGCAAGGCGGGTTTGGGCGTTTGGTCAATGTCGATAAAATGCGTCATCACTGTCTCTTGATAGAGAGCGCTGGGGGTTTTCCACCCCCAGACCCCCGGAAAGTATTTCAAGCCAAAAGCGCTATGGGGTGAGTGCCCCCGCAGCGGCGTCAAGACGATGAACCGCCTCGGCGATCTCCTCATCGCTGATGTTGAGTGGTGGCAGGATACGCACGACATGATCGGCCGCTGGCACGGTGATAACGCCCTCGGCGTAGCCCGCTTTGACCATTTCCCCTGGCGGTATCTTGCACTTGAGCCCGAGCATCAGGCCCGACCCCCGGACCGCTTCGAAGACGGCCGGGTGATTGGCAACGAGCCCTTCCAGGCGCTGACGCAGCAGACCGGCCTTGCGGTTCACCTCGGCCAGAAAACCGGGCTCTGCCACGATGTCGAGCACCGCGCAGCCCACCGCGCAGCCCAACGGGTTGCCGCCGTAGGTCGATCCATGGGTCCCAGGCGTCATGCCTTTTGCCGCTCTCTCTGATGCCAAGACTGCGCCGAGCGGGAAGCCGCCCCCGATGCCTTTGGCCACCATCATGATGTCCGGGGCGATGCCCGCCCATTCATGCGCGAACAATCGCCCGGTGCGGCCCACGCCGCATTGCACCTCATCCAAGATCAACAATAGATCACGCGCGTCGCAGAGCGCGCGCAAGCCTTTGAGCGTTTGATCTGGGAGGAGACGTATGCCGCCTTCGCCTTGCAGGGGTTCGACCATGATCGCGCAGGTTTTTTCGGTTATCGCCGCTTCGACCGCGGCGAGATCATCGAACAGGACATGCACGAAACCGGGCAAGAGCGGGCCGAAACCCTTGGTCATTTTTTCCGACCCTGCTGCCGCGATCCCGGCGGATGAACGGCCATGAAAGGACCCTTCAAATGTGATGATCTCCACCCGCTCAGGCTCTGCCTTTTCGTAGAAATATTTGCGCGCCATTTTCACCGCAAGCTCGCAACTTTCCGTGCCGGAGTTGGTGAAAAACACCGTGTCTGCGAAACTCAGCGCGACGAGCCTGTCTGCAAGCGCTTGCTGCTGCGGGATGTGGTAGAGGTTTGAGGTATGCCAAAGTTGGCCCGCTTGACGCGTCAACGCCTCAACCAACGCGGGATGCGCATGGCCCAGGGCATTCACCGCGATCCCCGCGCCGAGATCGAGGAAGCGTCGGCCATCCGCCTCGGTCAGCCAGGATCCAGCGCCGGCGACAAAGCTCATCGGCGCACGTGTGTAAGTCGGCAAAACGGAAGGGATCATCTGGATCATCCTTTATAAAACCGCGAGAATGCCAAAAAGGCATGGGCGGTGTGAAGCGTCAAGGCTGTTTGGGAAAACGCGATGTTAACGCACGCGCGACCTGTTTGATCGCACCGCAAATGGGCTAACGTCGTCGGACAGAGATTTTTTTAACTCGTCTCATATCGTTCGCTTAGCGGCAACGCGAGCGTTTGCCAAGCGTTTTCTCCGCTTGCGTTGACATCAGCGCGGGGGCAAAGACGCAGGATGTTTGAAGCGAAAGCACAAAATAACGCCTTGGCCGCACTGTTGATCGTGATTGCCACCGCGTTTATTGCCGCGACAATGCTATTTGCCAAGGCGCTGAGCGATGCAACCGTTGGTACACCGCTGCATCCTTTGCAAATCAGCCATGGGCGGTTTGCGTTCGCTTTTCTGGGGATCGCTGCTGCGGCAGCAGTGGTTCGGCCAAGAATATCGATGCCGCACTGGGATCTACATGTGGCACGCACAGCCTGCGGGTGGGCGGGATCGACCCTGATGTTTGCCTCTGTGGCTTTCATCCCCCTGGCGGATGCCACGGCCATTTCTTTTCTCAATCCCGTCTTTGGCATGATCTTGGCGATCCCGCTGCTGGGCGAGCGCGTGGGTCGCATCCGTTGGGCGGCAGCGCTGCTGGCACTCAGCGGGGCATTGATTTTGCTACGACCGACGCCGGAGAGCTTTCAACCGGCCGCGCTTTTGGCGTTGGGCGCGGCGATGATCATGGGGCTTGAGCTGAGCTTCATCAAAAAACTGGCGAGCCGCGAAAACCCCTTTCAGGTGCTTTTGGTCAATAATTTCCTGGGCCTGGTGATCGCCAGCATCGCGGTGATTTTCGTTTGGCAGGCACCCAACAGCATGCAATGGCTGCTCTTGATCGCCTTGGGTCTGTGCATGGCCATTGCGCAAGCCTGTTTCATCAATGGGATGGCACGGGCCGATGCCAGCTTTGTGGCGCCTTTCAGCTATGCGACATTGATCTTTGCGGCGCTCTATGACGTCGTGTTTTACGGATTTCTACCAGATGCGATCAGCCTTTTGGGCGCGGGCATCATTGTCGCTGGCGCTGTGATGTTGGCACTACGAGAAGGCCGCCCAAGGCCAACGCATCAACCGCATAACCAGCGGCTTTAAGACACCCGGGCTTAATCTAGCTCCAACCAGCTTAGCGCCGGCCCGTGGGCGCGGATCGGCGCGGCCCAACAGAAACGGTGGGGCAGGTGGATAAGCGGGAACGGGCTCTATCAAGTTTAAAGCCGGATGCTTTGATGCATATTCCTTGCACGCAGACGCAGAGCGACTAAACTAGAGGGATGTTTTGCAAAAGCGGTCCGATCCTGGGCCGCTTTTTACCTGAGGAAGTCGGTGATGTCCTGGACAGAAGAGCGTGTGGAGATACTCAAGAAGCTTTGGGGTGAGGGGCAATCGGCCAGTCAGATCGCCAAAGAGCTGGGCGGTGTGACGCGCAATGCGGTCATCGGCAAGGTGCACCGACTGGGATTGTCTAATCGCGCCACCAGCACGACCAACAAACCCGACGCAAAGGGAAAACCAGCCGCCAAAACGGAAGCGAAAACCAAGGCACCTGCCCAATCCACCGCACCGGAGATGAAGACAGAACCGGCGAACCCACCGAAATCTACATTACCTGCGCGCAAACAAATCATTCCGGCCGGTCAACCCCTGCCCCCGCAACCTTCCGCCAATGAGATTTCGCCGGAAGCGCTGGCAAAGGTGAATGAGGTTGAGAAGAAGGCGCGCAAGATCAGCTTGATGGAATTGACCGAACGCACCTGCAAATGGCCGGTCGGAGACCCTGCGACCGACGATTTCTGGTTTTGCGGTTTGCCGGTTCAACAGGGTAAACCTTACTGCGAGGCACATGTCGGTGTGGCCTTTCAACCGATGTCATCGCGCCGAGATCGGCGTCGATAACAGTGCTACACATCGTTTTGAGCGTCGCTGGAAGCACTTCCAAGCTCAGCGCAGAAGCGATCGCGCTGTAATCAAGAGTAAACAAACGGTGAATTGCGCTTTGCCCGCGGCCGTGATTGATGGCCCGAGGAAAGATCGAGGCACTGATGGCTGATACCATTCGCGCAGCAGACGCTTTGGCGAGACGTCTCTATCAGGCCGGATGTCGCGTCGCATTCGGCATGCCGGGCGGCGAGGTGTTGACGTTAATCGATGCGTTAGAGAGCGCGGGGATCCGATTTATTCTGGCAAAGCACGAAAATGCCGCAGGATTTCTGGCAGAGGGGGTGCATCACCGCGACCACGCGCCTGGCATCCTGGTCGGGACGATTGGGCCAGGCATCATGAACGGGGTCAACACCATCGCCAATGCGTTGCAGGATCAGGTGCCGCTGATCGTACTTTCAGGCTGTGTGGATGCCGATGAAGGCCAACGCTACACGCACCAAGTCATCGACCAGCAAGGCGTTTTAAAGCCGATCACCAAAGCGAGCTTTCGGTTGAGCGCGGGGGCCGCGCATATCATCGCGGATAAGGCGGTGAGTATCGCAACCGAGGGGCACATGGGGCCCGTGCACATTGATGTCCTCATCGGCGTGGCTGACGCGCGTGTTGCCGCAGCAGCACCGCGCCCCCGCGCGGTCGCGTCGCCTGTCGCGCCGACGGGTGCGGATTTGAACAGCGCGCAACGCTGGTTGGCACAGGCGGAACGCCCCGTAATGATCATCGGCGTCGGCGCCATGAACCAAAACGCAGCGGCAGAGATCACGCAGTTTGCAGAGCAATTTCAAATCCCGGTGATCAGCAGCTACAAGGCCAAAGGCATGCTGCGCGAAGATCACCCGCTGTCGCTGGGTGGCGCCGGGCTTTCCCCCCTGGCGGATCGGCATTTGCTGCCGTTCATTCGGGAAGCAGATCTGATCATCTGCGTGGGCTATGATCCAGTAGAAATGCGGCCCGGCTGGCGCGATGTGTGGGATCCTGCGACCCAAAGGGTGGTGGATATCAGCGCTGAACCCAACCATCATTTCATGCATCAAGGGACCTTGAATTTCGTCGCAGATTGCGCGGCAACGCTCAATGCTTTGAGCGCGGATGTCACGCCGCGCGCCACCTGGGTTAACGGACAAATTGACCTCACCAGGGAGGCGCTGAGCGCCGCCTTTCCGACAGAAGACGCCTGGGGGCCCGCCGCCGTTATTGACACCTGCCGTCGAATATTGCCGCGCGACGCACTGGCAACAGCAGACAGTGGGGCGCATCGCATTTTATTGAGCCAGATGTGGCGCTGCTATGCCCCGCGCGCGCTGATGCAATCCTCTGCGCTGTGTACGATGGGCTGCGCTGTGCCACTGGCCATCGGCGCAAAATGGGCCAGTCCTGATCGCGATGTCGTCTGTTTCGCGGGTGACGCGGGCTTCCTGATGGTTCTGGGCGAACTCGCAACGGCGGCAGAATTAAAGATCGCGCCCATTTTCGTCGTTTTTGTCGACGCCTCACTGGCGTTGATCGAGAAAAAGCAGCGAGAGCGGCAGATGACCAACCTGGGCGTCGATTTCGCCACGCATGATTTTGCCGCGATGGGACGCGCATTGGGAGGGCGCGGCATCACGGTGCGTGATCGTGCCAGCCTGGAGAGCGCGCTGAAAGAGGCGATGACGGCAGATGTTTTCACCGTCATCGCAGCAGAGATTGAGCGGGGAGCCTACGATGGCCGCATCTAAAGGCGCGTTGAGCGGTCTATTCGTGTTGGACCTGAGCCGGATCCTGGCCGGTCCGACGTGCACCCAACTTTTGGGCGATCTGGGCGCGACTGTGATCAAGGTCGAAAACCCCAAAACAGGCGGCGATGACACGCGCAGCTGGGGCCCCAATTATGCGCAGGATGGGTCGGGGCGTGCAACAGATCTTTCCGCATATTTCATGGCGGCGAACCGCAATAAGCGATCGTTGAGCGCAGATCTTTCGACACAGGACGGGCAAGATCTGCTGCGTCACCTCGCAGCGCGGGCCGACGTGGTGATCGAGAACTTTAAACCGGGCGGGCTGACGAAATTTGGGCTTGATCATGAAACACTGTGCAAGGCGTATCCTGGGCTGGTCTATTGCTCTATCTCGGGATTTGGTCAGACCGGGCCAAACCGCGCGCAGCCAGGCTACGATCTGATGGCCCAGGGCTATGGCGGGATCATGTCGCTTACCGGCGATCCCGAAGGCGCGCCGATGAAAGTGGGGGTGGGCATCGCTGACGTGATGTGCGGCATGTATGCCACCATCGGTATCCTCGCGGCGCTTCGGCATCGCGACCAAACCGGCGAAGGCCAGCACATTGATCTGTCGCTGGTCGATGCATCGATGGCTTGGCTCATCAACGAAGGCACGAATTTTCTCAGCTCAGGGCAGTTGCCTCAGCGGCGCGGCAACGCTCATCCCAACATCGTGCCCTACGACGCATTTGACTGCGCGGATGGTCACATACTGCTTGCAGTCGGCAATGATGCGCAGTTCGCGCGGTTCTGCGATGTCATTGGACGGGCTGCTCTGTCGGAAGATGCGCGGTTCAAAACCAATCTGGGGCGGATCGAACACCGCGAGGCTCTGATGGCTGTTCTGCATCCAGCATTGAAGCGATTTGAGAAGGGTGCGCTTTTGGCGAAACTCAGGGCGGTTCAAGTGCCCTGCGGTCCAATCCACACTGTAGCGGAGGCGCTGAGTTCTGATCAGGCGCGGGCACGAGGCGCCGTGATTGAGATGGCTTGCAGCGGGGTTGTCGATGATCGCCTGCGCTTGTTGGGAAATCCCCTGAAGCTGTCTGCAACTCCAGTGCGCTATGATCGCCCCCCGCCAAGATTTGGGCAGGACACCGAAGAGGTGCTGGCGATCTGGGGACCTGCATCTTAAACCAACTAAAGCCTTCGACCTCACCCTTGCCTCAACTGACTTAGCGTCGCCCCATGGGCGCGGAACGGCGCTTCCCAACAGGTACTTTTGGGCGCAACGGTGAGAGTGAACCCATGGTATAAGGTCTAAGTCAGATGCTTTGAAGCAGCGATAGAACGTCCCAAACATCTCGGCAGCAGCATCTCTGTTGCCGCGAAGGGAAAGGTCCCGGGTCATGCCCGGGACGGCGTCAGCACCACGCGTCGCGACAATTTCCATCAACCGCTGACACATTCCGTCACGAAAGCGACGCCGCACTTCACTTTGGCGTGTGAGTGACATGTTGGCGGCTACGCGCCTGATAAAACTGAGGTATCTAAGATCAAGCAAGAGAAGAAAGCGTTGGCATGGAATATGACATCTGCGGTGCACCAGTCTCGTTACCCGATCGCACGGCGCGCGCGCATTGGAATGGGGTGATCCGCGCCTTTCTCGCGCATGGCAAACAAACACCCCATCATTTGAGTGCTGCCTTGGAAGACGCGCCGATGTTTGCGATGGGCCATGCTGCACGCGGTCTGTTTTCGCTGATGTTGGGGCGCGCAGAGATGTGGCCCCTGGCCGAAAGTGCCTGTCGCGCGGCACATCATGCGGCGAAAGAAGCCGGCGCCAACCAGCGCGAGCGAGGATGGATTGACGCGCTTGATCGCTGGCTTGTCGATGATCCGACAGGGTCGGTTGCTGCCCTTGAAAACGTGTTGAACGCCTGCCCGCAAGACACGCTGACGGTTAAGGTCATTCACGCCATTCGCTTTATCCTGGGCGATGCTGCGGGCATGCGCCGGTCGGTTGAACGGATGCTACCGGCCCACGGGCCAGACCACCCGCTGCGCGGATATCTTTTGGGGTGCTACGCCTTCACCCTGGAAGAAACCGGAGACTATGCACGCGCCGAGCAGGTGGGGTTGCAAGGGCTCGAGCTAACCCGCGATGACGCCTGGGGGCTACATGCTGTGGCCCATGTTTATGACATGTGCGCGCGGCCCGATTGCGGCATTTCATTGATCGAACAGAACCGAGATGCTTGGGACGGCGCGAACAACTTCCGCTACCATGTTTGGTGGCACAAGGCGCTGCTGCATCTTGACCGTGGCGAATTCGACGTCGCGCTTGCGCTCTATGACGACCAAATCCGCGCCGAAAAAACCGACGATTACCGCGACATCGCCAATGCCACGTCGCTGCTGATGCGGCTTGAGTTAGAAGGTGTAGCGGTGGGCGACCGATGGGAAGAACTGAGCATCTTCGCGGCAGCCCGCATCGACGATAGCTGCGTCGTGTTTGCCGATCTTCACTATCAACTGGCCCTCGCGGGCACTGCAAACACCGAGGCGATTGCGGCCATGTCGCAGCGGTTCGCGCGGGATGCATTGCAACCGGGAGACATGGCGGCACGCACGGCGGACCCCGGCTTGGCGGCAATGGCGGGCCTAAATGCTTTTTCGGAAGGGCGATATGGCGCGGCGTTCAAGCATCTGTGCCAGGCACGCGGCAACATGCACACCATCGGCGGCAGCCACGCCCAGCGCGATGTCTTTGAACGGATGACCATTGACGCCGGACTGCGTGCAGGTCATGTCGAAGGCGCAGAAAAGATATTGCTGGAACGGCTTGCCCTGCGCGGCGGCAATCAGGATCGCTTTGCAGCTACCAGGTTTCACCAGCTTGCGCAGGCGCGGCGTATCCCCGCGCAGTAGAGTGAACGGGAAGACCTCATGACGCTCGCCGATGTCACCACCCCACCCTCTCCCAGCGCTGCTGCGGTGGCGGCGCAAGCTGCACCGCGGATCCGCGATTTACGGTTGGATTTCTTTCGTGGGATCGCGATGTTCATCATTTTGATTGCGCATACGCCCGGCAATTTCCTGACCTCTTGGATCCCGGCGCGTTGGGGCTTTTCTGACGCGACAGAGATCTTTGTCTTTTGCTCTGGCATGGCAAGCGCCATCGCCTTTGGCGGAACCTACGATCGTGCGGGCTGGCGATTGGGATCGGCCCGCGTGCTGTTTCGGGTTTGGCAGGTCTACTGGGCGCATGTCGGATTGTTTTTCGCCACGCTCGCCATGACGGTTTACCTCACCGAATTGGACATCACCGGGCGGAACTATTGGGGTCAACTGAACCTCTGGATGATGTTCGTTGAAAGCGACAAATGGGACAATTCAAACATCCTGCTGAGCTTCATGACGCTGCGCTATGTCCCGAATTATTTCGACATTCTGCCGATGTACATGATCGTGCTGCTGATGATGCCAGTGGTCATCGCCCTGTCACGGATCGATCTTCGGCTTGTCGCCGCTTTTGTCATCGGCGTGTGGATCATGGGACAAACCGCGCTGCTGAACCAATTTGGCCTCGGTCATCTGCACTTTGAATTCTCGGCCGAACCTTGGACGGACCGAACCTGGTTTTTTAACCCCTTTGGCTGGCAACTGATCTTTTTCACGGGCTTTGCTTTCATGCGCGGTTGGCTTCCAAAACCACCTGTCGCGCCCAGTTTGCTTCTGCTCGCTGCCGTCGTGGTCATCGCCAATATTCCGTTCAGCAACATCGGGATCAGAGAGCTGGGCTTTGACTGGGCACGCGGATGGCGCAATGAGTACAAACCGCTCATCGACAAATCAGACTTTGGCATCCTGAGATACGTGCATTTTCTGGCCCTCGCGTATCTGGTGTGGGTCGCTGCGGGGGATAAGGGTGCGCGCTTGCTGTCGCGCGGGGTCGGGCTGCTGTCGCGCGCTTGGGATGGGGTGTTGGCGATCATCCTGAAAGTTGGGCAACAAAGCTTGGCTGTTTTCGTGGTCAGCATGTTCACTGCGCGTGTCATGGGCTTTGCGATGGACGTGCTCGGGCGCGACACAGCGACATCTTTGATGGTCAACCTTGCTGGCGCTTGCGTCTTGATTGCGACCGCCTATGGCGCTGGCTGGTTCAAGGGCCAGCCGTGGCGGCAGAAAAGGGCGACCGCATGATCCGCCGCGACGTGCTGAAATCCCTGATGGCTTTTGCGGCGGTGCCCACCGCCACTTTGGCGGAAGAGCCGGGGCTGCAGCTGAGCGATGCCCCCGTGCCTTTCAACGCCGACACTGTGACAAACCGCGCCCGCGATTTGGCCCAACGAAAATTCGTGCCGCGCCCGCTGATCCCGGAAAGCTGGCGTACGTTGAGCTATGACCAATACCGCAAAATCTGGTTTGACAGCCGCAACGCGCTTTGGACCGGTTCTGACAAACCGCAGCGCGTGGATGTTTTCCCACCCGGCCTCTATTTCCCACAGGCCGTGGCGCTGCACGCTGTCGAACGCGGGCAGTCGCGCGCGATCCACTTTGACATGGGTGTGTTTGACACAACGGATAAGTTCCCGCCGGTCGCGCTTGACGAGACGCTTGGCTATTCCGGCCTCAGGCTGCGGGCAGAACTGGCGCAGCAGGGCATCTTCCAAGAATACACCGTGTTCCAAGGCGCAAGCTATTTCCGCGGGATCGGGACGGGCGATATCTACGGCCTTTCCGCACGCGGCCTCGCGCTGAAAACCGGCGACCCGGCGGGCGAAGAGTTCCCCGATTTCACCGCTTTTTGGATTGAGGCGCCCGCGCCTGGGTCCGCTACGGTGGTGTTGCACGCCTTGCTTGACAGCCCGTCCTGCACAGGCGCCTACAAATTTGAGATCACGCATGGGCCGGTTCTGGAAATGCAGGTCGACGCAACGCTTTTTGCGCGCACCGAAATGCGGCACGTCGGCATCGCGCCCTTAACCTCGATGTTTTTATACGACGCAAAGATGCGTGATCGGTTCTCGGATTTTCGACCGGCGGTGCATGACAGCGATGGGCTGCTCATCCACAACGGCGCGGGCGAGGTCATTTGGCGGCCGCTCTCCAATCCGCGAAAGCTCCAGATCAGTGCTTTCGCAGATCAGAACCCGCGTGGGTTTGGACTGTGCCAGCGCAAACGGCGATTTTCTGACTTCAACGATCTTGAGGCGCTCTATCATCAGCGGCCGGCCGTGTGGATCACGCCGCAAGACGATTGGGGACCAGGAGCGGTCACGCTGGTGGAAATCCCTGCCGATCGCGAAATCTATGACAACATTGTCACCTATTGGCGGCCTGCCGCACCGATCCCCGCAGGGTCACAGCACCAGATGCGCTATCGCCTGGATTGGGGTGCCGATCCGGTGGCAGCCTCGGCTGACATGCCGCTGCAAGTGCTGAACACCGCCATCGGCGGACGGCCGGAAGGTGGCCAAATCATCGCGATTGATTTTACAGCCTCTGATCAGGTCCCAGACGATCTGAGCGCGCTCGACATACTCGTCAGGTCCTCTGCGGGAGAGGTGAGCGAAGGCATCGTTCAGCGCAATCCTGATACGGGCGGACCACGCTTGGCGTTCACGTTTTATCCGGGCGATGCGGAACTGGCTGAATTTCGCGCGCAGCTAAGGCTCGGCACCGCGCCCTTGAGCGAAGTTTGGCTTTATCGATGGACGGCGTAGCACAGCAGATGGCCATGCCAGCGCCCGCACCCCTGGCGATGCGGCCGCAGAATTTACGCCAGGCACCCTTGGGCCAGCGCCAGCCAACATCAGCACGGCAGTCTGTGTTGTGGCGGATCGGCGTCTTTGTTCCCGCGCTGCTTGGCACGGGTGCCTTGGTCTACAGCCTACACGGTTGGCTCTCATCTGCTGGGATGACCGGGCTGGAGTGGGCGCTTCTAATCTTGATAGGCGCGATGGTGATTTGGGCAGCGCTTTCGGTGAGCACCGTCGGGATGGCGCTCTTCAGCCGCTGTGCCCGCCCGCATCTGGCTGCGCAGCAGCACGAACAAGGCGATGCGCTGCAGGTGGCGTTGCTGATGCCGATCTACGAAGAGAGCCCATGGGATGTCCTTGGCAATGCCGCGGCGATGCTCAACGATCTGGCGGATCTAAAGGGGCGCCATCGCTATTCACTGTTCATCCTGTCGGACACGCAAACCACCGAGATCGCAGCGCAGGAATGGCGCAGTTTTCAGCGCCTGAGCGCGGAGCAGAGCGGCCAAAGCGCCATCTATTACCGACGTCGCACCAGCAACAAAGACAAAAAGGTCGGCAATCTGGTGGACTGGATTACGGGTTGGGGGGCGGATTACGATGCGATGCTGGTCCTTGACGCTGACAGCCTGATGACGGGCCGCGCGATTGAGCAACTGTCAGAAGAGCTTGCAGCCGACCCGCAGGCTGGCCTGATCCAGAGCTTTCCCATGCTGATCGAGGCGCACAGCCTTTTCGCCCGCATGCAACAATTCTCGAACGTGGCATACGGGTGGCTTTTGGCCGAGGGCTTCGCCCTATGGTCGCGGGCGGAAGGCAACTACTGGGGGCACAATGCCATCATCCGCACGCGTGCCTTTGCCCAAAGCGCCGGATTACCCTATCTTGGTCGCCGTCAGAGCCTGATCCTGAGCCACGACTTCGTCGAAGCGGGGCTCTTGCGTCGTGCGGGCTGGCGCGTCCGTTTCTTGCCGCACATCACAGGCAGTTTTGAAGAGACACCGCACACGGTAATCGACTATGTCAAACGCGACAGGCGTTGGTGCCGGGGAAACCTGCAGCATCTGCGACTGTTGGGAACAGCGGGGCTGCATCCCGTGTCGCGCTTTCATCTTTTTCAGGGTGCGATGAGCTATCTGCTCTCTCCCGCTTGGTTTTTCCTGCTCGTCATGTGGGCGCTCTTGGGCAAAGATCAGGACGCGAATGTCGTGCGGTACTTCAATGAAGCCAACCCGCTGTTTCCCGACTGGCCGCCAGCGATGAGCCACATCGATTCTGCGATGTTTTTAGGCATCATGTATCTGATGCTGCTGACACCAAAGATTGCAGGCGCCGTGCTGATCGCCGTGCGGCCCTCTGCGGTGCGGGTATTTGGCGGTCATCTGGCTTTTCTAAGCGCATTCACGGTGGAGGTGATGCTGTCTGTCGCCTATGCGCCAATGCTCATGATCCAGCAGACCAAAGCAGTGGCTCGCGCACTCGTCAGCCGGTCGGAGCCTTGGACCCCGCAGCAGAGACGATACCGGGTCTATCCGCTGGCTGTGCTGGTGCGTTTTCACTGGTTAGAGACGCTGCTGGGGGCACTGCTGTGCGCGGGCATGGTCAGCGGGCTGGTATCGCTTTGGTTGCTTCCCATCGGTCTTAGCCTAGTGTTCGCAGTGCCCTTGTCAGCCGTCTCTGCGGTTCGCATTGGTCCGGGCACGCCGCGCGGCCTGCGCTTGGACAGCCCGCACACGCTGCGCACCCCACCCATTATGCAACAGGCGAAAGCCGCGCGAGAAAAGCTGCGCGCACATCTGCTGATCGCAGAGTGATGTGCGTGCCTCATAGCGTTTCGCAGTTTCTGTTATGCCGCTGCATCCAGAATACCCAGCATCGAAAGAAGGCGCGGGTGCTCTGAACGCCATCGGCCTTAAACCTTAGACAGCTTGCCCAAACCAACTTAGCGCGGGTCCGAGGGGGCGGAACGGAGCGGCCCAACAGGATCTGTTGGGCGGGTGAGTGACAGGGACAGGTTCTCAGATTTAAACGCGCAAGCTTTTGGGGCGTCATCGAGGGGGAAAAGCGCAAAACGGCGGGTGCCCATGACCCTTCAGGCAAGATCGCGCCGCGATCAACGCTGCACATGAAAGCCGAAACGCCGCTCACCCACGCCAGGAAAGCAGCCGTACTACATCGGTCGCACCGGCAGGTTTTGCGCGAGCCAACCCGGGCCTGCCTGCGATCCCAGCATGCCTTCCGGCACATCTATGATCTGTGAGAATCCCGCCGCTTCAAGGCGGTTTGCCAAACGCGCGGATCGTACGCCGCGCGCGCAGATCAAAGCGATCGGCACATCCTGGCGCTGCGCAGCATGCGCCTGTAGCGCACGCATAAAATCATCGCGGCGCATGTCGATGGGGATCGCGCCCTGCCCCACCCCGGTGCGGGACCATTCGTCGGGGCGGCGGATATCAATCAGCAGCAGGTCGCCCGCGCGCGCGGCGCGATATACCTCTTGAACGGTCATCTTCATCGTGCCGACTTGACCGCGTTGCGCGCTCCACTGGGCCGTGCCGACCGCCCCTATGGCCGTGAAAGCCACTGCACCAACGATCAATCCGCGCCGCATATGCTGCGACGCGGAAAAGCGCGGACCATTATCTGACAGCTTGTTTGCGCTCACTCGCTAATCGGGGCACTTGAGGTGAACTTCGGGATCACGCGCGTTGAGCCCGGATCATCCTCAATAGAGACCCAATTATTTTCAGCCAACGTGATGTTTCCGGGAATGTCCTCTTCCCAGAAACTCACCACATTCTCTGTGATGTTGAGATAGAGCTTGTCATCAACGATCCGCCAGAGGTTGGGGTTGCCAGGCACCTTGCCACCTTTCGACACGCCATAGGCGCAGTGCCCGTCATATTGCGGGGCGTATTGCGCTGGATTGGCAAGGAACTTGGCGCGGTTCTCCTCAGAGGAAAAGGCGAATGTTGCCCCATTGTAATCTGCGGTGATGGATGTGCGTCCTTTGACCCCCTCGGGCTGTGCACTGCCCACGGCAGCTTGCGGAAGATCAAAATATGCGACCACGTCATAGCCCGAGACGGCAAATCCCGTGCTGTCGATGTATTGCTCGCCCGCGAAAGCCTGTGTGGCAAATGTGAGCGCAGTGGCGGCTGCGGCCATTGTTGAGGTAAAGCGGTTCACGATGCTCTCCTTTTTCGTGTGACATGGAAAAGGATGTAGAAGAGTGCGCCGGGTGCTGCACCCCACGAGCGCGTGACCTCGCGCCCTCGTGACACGCAGCAACCGAATGCTGCAGAGAACGGCGCAATTATTTCAAAATGGGGGGTTTTGAAGGGTCCGCGCCCGGTGGCAACCGGGGGGTATGTTGCAACGCCTCACCCTGGGGCAGGTCAAAACGCAATCCGACCTTTGCCAGTTTTGTAACAACAGGATCATCGGGCGCGAAAAACCCCACGTCCATTGCCCCAGCATCAATGCCAGAAAAGGTCAACGCTTCTGACGCCGCGCGGACGAGCGCATCTTGCGCGCGCTCGATCGCGCCGACAAAGGCCAAAAGATGCCCGCGCCCCCCGCCGTCATAGACAACGCCCACCAGAAACGCGCCCGCGGCCATCGCGGTTGCGGTGGCAAGTTTCGCGTCAATCGCGGCAATCAGGGTTTCCGGCAATCCTGCGGGGGGCACCACCCGTTCAATGCGCGCCTCAACGGCGCCGGGTTGATGCGCGAGCGTCTCGCGCAGCCAGGCCATCGCGCCCGCTGGCAATAGGATTTCAGATGGCGCCACGCCGATGTTCACGGCCATCCCCAGATCCTGGCCCTCCAGCATGCCGGCGATGGCACGACCAGAAAGCGCCACATAAGGCGCCGGAGCGCCCACGTATGCGGCCAAACGCTCCGTCCGGTCAAAGACGGTGACATAGGTCTCTTGAAACAACTTTGGCGTCACTTGATCCCCGTCGGGCTCGGCTTCCAGCAGCAGGTAAAGCTCCACATCAGCGACCCGTTCGTAAAAGCGCAGGCGCGCCGTATCGTCCTCGGGCGCTTGGGTCATCGTGGCATGGGCCAGATCAAGCGGGGTTTGCTCAGTCATTCAGCACCTCTTTCACCGCGCGTTGCAAACGTGGGATCACCTCGGCCTCAAACCAGGGGTGCCTTTTGAGCCACGCCGTGTTGCGCCAAGAGGGATGCGGCAACGCAAAAATACCCGGCGGATGCTCGCGCCAGGCAGCGACCGAGGCGGTGACGGAGCGAAACTGCGGCAGGTGATAGCGCATGGCATAACCACCGATCAACACCGTGAGCCGAACATCCGGCACCATGCGCAACGCCGCTGCTCGCCAGGTGCGCGCGCAAAGCGGCGGCGGCGGCAAATCGCTCCCTTTGTCGTCATAGCCGGGAAAGCAAAAGCCCATCGGAATGATCGCAACCTGAGTGCGATCATAGAATGTCGCCTCATCCATTCCCAACCAGCGCCGCAGCCGCGTGCCCGAATTGTCCCAGAACGGCGTGCCCGCCTGATGCACGCGCAAGCCCGGTGCCTGAGACGCGATCAGGATGCGCGCGCCCGGTGCGAACCAAACCACGGGGCGCGGTTCGTGGGCTGTCGCGGTGGCGGCAAAGCGGTCGGCACACAATCGACAGGTGGTCAAACTTTCGCGGACATCTTCCATGCTGCGGAAATACGCCAAAAGAAGCCGGGGCCAAGCATGGCGTCCGCGATTTTTCGGCGCAGGCAGATTTATTTCGACATTTTTCGAAATGAAGCTTGCCTTCTGCTTTTATTTCTATATTTCTAGAAATATGAAAACACAGACAAACCCCACCCCGCCCCTTACGCTTGCTGCGGCAAGCTTTGCCGCCCTTGGTTCTGAACAACGCCTGAGCGTGTTACGCACGCTTGTGCGCGCGGGCAGCGATGGTTTGAGCATCGGCGATCTTGGCGCGCGCACAGGCGTGACCGGATCGACACTCACGCACCACCTCAAACTGCTTACCGCGACCGGATTGGTGAAACAGAAAAGAGACGGCCGCAGCACGATTTGCGCGGCAGTTGCCTATGAAGAGATCCAAGCACTCGCGCGGTTTTTACTGACAGAATGCTGCGCGGATGCACAACACGCATGCGAGGGACACGACAATGACTGACCTTTCCCAACCTCAAGGCACATTCAAGCGCTGGAATCCCGGCGCATGGGGTGTCATCGCGGCATTGATCGCGGCGGTGGCGGTCTTTGAACCTGCTGCACTTGGCGAGACGCTGTCGTTTACGGCGCGCGCCCTGACGGGCACTGCACCCTTCATTGCTTTCGCTGTTTTTGCCGTTGCCTATCTAAAAGCGACGGGGGCCGAAAATCTGCTCGCACGCGCCTTTGAAGGCAACCCCGCGCGCATGATCGTGATGGCTGCCTTGCTCGGTGGTATGTCGCCTTTTTGTTCGTGCGAGGTAATCCCCTTTATCGCAGCACTTCTGGCGGTGGGTGCGCCACTGGGCGCTGTCATGGCCTTCTGGCTGTCCTCCCCGCTGATGGACCCGGCAATGTTCGCCATCACCTCAGGCGCGCTGGGATGGGAGTTTGCGATCGCAAAAACCATCGCGGCGGTTGGTCTTGGCTTATTTGGCGGGTTCGGCGTGCTGCTTGCGTCTCAAACAGCGCTGTTTGCTGATCCGCTGCGCGAACGACCCGCCATCGGCGGGTGCTGCGGTGCGAAAAAGCCGTTCTCAGGTCAACCGGTGTGGGTCTTTTGGTCACATGAGGAGCGCCGCAAGACCTTCATCAACACAGGCGTGGAAAACGCGCTTTTCCTGCTAAAATGGTTGACGCTGGCCTATGTGATCGAAGCCTTGATGCTGCGCCACATCCCGGCAGAGACCATCGCGATGGTCCTGGGTGGCGATGGGTTTCTGCCGATCCTGCTCGGCGCTCTTGTGGGTGCACCTGCCTATTTGAATGGTTATGCCGCCGTCCCTCTGATCGACGCTTTGCTCTCGCAAGGGATGGCACAAGGCGCGGCCATGTCCTTTGTCATCGCAGGCGGTGTCAGTAGCATCCCGGCAGCCATCGCAGTCTGGGCTTTGGTAAAACCGCGCATTTTTGCGGCCTATCTGGGGTTTGCCATGACTGGCGCCTTAATTGCTGGCAGCCTTTGGCAGATGATCGCCTAAAGCCATGGGCCTCAAACCTGAAACCCTTGTTTGTTGCCGCTTCCTTCGGCCCGACGCGAAACGTGATGCGTGATATTTCAAGTGAACGTCGAAACGTCTTAGGTCACGGACCCTAGCCGCTGGATTGTCGTTGTAGATTTACATACGAATCGGGCGTAACATGCGGTAATTGCATGTTGCGCCCTAAATTTTTACGCGCAGCGAATGAATGGCCTGGCGGAGACGGATGCTAGAGTTCGAAAATGTCTCAAAGTCTTTTTGGACCGGATTTGATCGGAAGGTCATTCTGGACCAAGTGTCTTTCCGCGTCACGCTTGGAAATTCCATGGGCATTCTCGCACCCAATGGCACCGGGAAAACCACCCTGATCAAAATGATGGCCGGTCTTGAAAAGCCGGACGAAGGGGAAATTCGCAGAGGATGCAACATCTCGTTCCCGCTCGGTTTCATGGGGGGCGTGGTGAACAAACTCTCCGCGATGGAGAATGCCCGCTACATCGCGCGGTTGTATGGGATGGACCCGGATTACATCGAAAGCTTTTGCCGGTGGCTGTGTGATATCGGAGAGTACTTCGACCAACCGTTGGCCATCTACTCTTCTGGGATGCAAGCAAAGTTCAGTTTCTCTCTTTTACTGGCCTTGGATTTTGACATCTACCTCATCGATGAGGGGATGCCCGCAGCGATGGATGTTGAATTCAGCAAGCGAGCAGGGTTCATCCTAGAAGAGCGTTTGAGCACCACAACGATCATTATCGTTTCTCACAGTCCAGATATCGTTGAAAAGTTTGCCCGAACTGCGGCAGTATTATTGAACGGGCAGCTTTACGTATTCGACACATTGGAAGAAGCAAGGCAACTCTATGACTACCGAACCAAAGTCTAGACGGTTTCGCCTGAGGCGGTCGGCAGGCGCAGCGTCACCCAACAGAAAGGCGCAACAACACATCGCGCAGCCCGCGCCGACAAACCAGATGTCGGGCGCGCCCACGCCGACGACGCCATCGATGACATCAGCGAAAGGCACGCCGCCGCAGACCTCGCAAGACGCCATCGAAGCCGTCCGTCGCGAGGGGCTGACAGGACGGCAATTGCGCATGGCAAGACGGGTCGCTCAAAAAAACGGGCTGGCCCCCCAATCTGATTTCGAGGCCGTTCATTTGCTGCGGGCCAAAGGCATTGATCCATTCCAGCGGGCCAACATGCTGGAGCTGGTTGTGCCACCAGAAGGGGACACACGGGCACCACATCCGCCAAAGGGCGAAGCACTAAGCCGGATACAGCTTCCGCAAACCATCCCCTCGTCCGATGTGACCGCGCCACAGAATACAGAGCTCAGCCCCGTGGCGCAGCGACAGCAAGAGATTGCCAAGATCCAGCGTGAGATTTTGCGCAGACGCCAGCGCAAGCTGGGGCTTTTGCTCGTGCGCTTGGCGTTTTTTGTTTTCCTACCAACGGCGGCTTTGGGGTATTACTTCTATTCGCTCGCGACGCCGATGTATGCGACTACCAGCCAATTTCTTATCATTCAGAACGAAGGCGGTGGCGGCGGCAGTGCCTTCGGCAGCCTTTTACCAACGCAGTTTGCCAATTCAGCAGACAGCATTGCCACGCAAGCATATCTGCAGTCCAAGGACGCCATGCTAAGACTGGATGCGGATCGCGGGTTCAAAGATCACTTTTCCGACACGTCAATCGACCCGCTACAACGTCTCGAGCCTGATGCCACCAACGAAGCGACGTATAAAATTTACAAACGCAACGTGAAGATAGGATATGATCCCACCGAAGGCGTCATTCGCATGGAGGTTGTCGCGGCCGACCCCGAGGTTTCGGCGGAATTTTCCCGGAAACTGCTGACCTACGCGGAAGAGCGGGTCAATGAACTCTCGCTGCAGAAACGGGAAGACGCGATGCGTGACGCGCGGATTGGATTTGAAAAAGCGCAAGAAAACCGGCGGCGCTCTCAGGAAAAGCTGATCACACTGCAGGTGGAGAATGGCGTGGACCCGGAAGCGGAAATCGCGGCATTGCGCAGCCAGATCACCAATGTCGACACCCAAATCATTGAAAAGGAAATTGAACTGTCGGCGTTGCTGGACAATGCGCGCCCGAATGCCGCGAAAGTTGACGGCGCAAGAGGCGATATCCGCCGTCTCAACGAACAGCTTCAAAAGTTGAACGAACGGCTCAATTCAGCCACAGCGGGCGAAAATTCACTTGCGCAGCGGGCAGTGGCCATTCAACTCGCTCAGGCAGACCTGGCAAACGCGGATCTGATGCTGCAAAGCTCGCAAACATCGATGGAACAAGCGCAGACAGAGGCGAACAGACAGGTGCGATATCTAACCGTGGCCGTCTCTCCGGTGCCGCCGCAAGAGCCGACCTATCCGCGCAAGTTCGAAAACACCATCATGGCTTTCTTGGTCTTCACAGGGATCTATCTGATGCTGTCTTTGACCGCGTCCATTCTGCGCGAACAAGTCGCCTCATGACCGATGTAACAGTCGGATCGGTGATGATCGGCGGCGACCACCCGCTCACCATCATCGCCGGCCCCTGCCAGTTGGAAAGCTTGGATCACGCGCAGATGATCGCCGGCACCCTGCATGAGGCCTGCGCGAAGGCAGGCGCTCAATTCATATTCAAGGCAAGCTATGACAAGGCAAATCGCACATCTTTGACCGGCAAACGCGGGCTGGGGATTGATGCGGGTCTACAGGTGCTGCGCGACGTGGGGCAGTCTGTTGGCGTGCCGGTGCTTACCGATGTGCACTCAGAGGCGCAATGCGCCACAGCGGCAGAAGCGGTCGATGTGCTGCAGATCCCCGCGTTTTTGTGCCGTCAGACAGACATGCTGCTGGCTGCCGGGGCTACGGGGGCTGCGATCAATGTCAAGAAAGGCCAGTTCCTCGCCCCGTGGGAGATGACTAACATCGTGGAAAAGATCGAATCCACGGGAAACAAGCGGATCCTGCTGACAGAGCGTGGCACATCCTTCGGTTACAACACGCTGGTCGTCGACATGCGCAGCCTGCCGCAGATGGCGCGTACTGGCTACCCGGTGGTCATGGACGCAACGCATTCAGTTCAACAGCCGGGTGGGCGCGGCGGCTCTTCAGGGGGGCAGCGCGAATTTGCCCCCGTCATGGCGCGCGCGGCCGCCGCCATCGGTGTGAGTGCGATTTTCATCGAAACCCACCAAGATCCGGAAAACGCGCCCTGCGACGGTCCTAACATGATCTATCTCGACGACATGCCCGCGCTCATTGAGACGCTGATGCGCTTTGATACGCTGGCCAAACAACATCCGATCACACTTTAAACCGATGGGCTTCACCGTGACCAAACCCGCCACAACAGTGCGCCAAAACACCTGGGCCTTTCTACGCGACCCGATGATCAACCCAACCGGCTTTCGCGAATATGACGCCCGATGGCGATACCCTGAAGACATCAATCTGCCCGGCGTCACTGCGCTGGGCCTGGGGTTGGGAACGCAAATGCACCGGGCCGGGGTCAAACCCGAAATTGTCGTCGGAAATGATTATCGCGCCTACGCTTTAGAAATTAAAAACGCACTCACGCTGGGGCTGATGCAGGCGGGTATCGCCGTGAAAGACATCGGGCCGGCGCTCAGCCCTATGGCCTATTTTGCCCAACGTCATCTTGGCGATATCGCAGTGGCCATGGTGACGGCCTCTCACAACCCAAATGGCTGGACCGGGGTGAAAATGGGCTTTCATGCCCCGCTCACCCACGGCCCGGAGGACATGAGCAGCTTGCGCGACATTGTCCTGAACGGCGCTGGCATCCCACGCCCGGGCGGTGCATATCGTTTCATCCCAGGCATAAAAGACGCCTATCTCGACGATTTGGTAGGGGATTTCAAAATGACCCGCCCGCTCAAAGTGGTCTGCGCCACCGGCAATGGGACCGCCTCTGCGCTTGCGCCCATGCTGTTTGAGCGGCTCGGGGTCGAGGTCATCAACCGCCACACGACGCTGGATTACACCTTTCCGCATTACAACCCAAACCCCGAAGCACTCGAAATGCTGCACGACATGAGCGCTCAGGTCAAAGCACATGATGCCGACCTCGCGCTGGGATTTGACGGAGATGGTGACCGCTGCGGTGTTGTCGATAACGAAGGGGAAGAGATCTTTGCCGACAAAATGGGCGTGATCCTCGCCCGAGATCTGGCCAAACTCTATCCAGGCGCAACATTCGTTGCTGACGTGAAATCCACAGGGCTTTTCGCAACCGATCCGGTGCTGCAACACCACGGCATCAAAGCGGACTACTGGAAAACCGGACACAGCCACATGAAGCGCCGCGTTCAAGAGATCGGTGCCTTGGCCGGTTTTGAAAAATCCGGACACTACTTTTTCGCCGCCCCGCTGGGCCATGGCTATGATTGCGGCCTGCGGGTGGCCGTTGAAATCTGCAAACTGATGGATCGCAACCCAGGCAACAGCATGGCGGATCTGCGCCGCGCGCTGCCGCGCACCTGGGCAACGCCCACCATGTCCCCTTTCGCGGCGGATACCGAAAAATACGACATGCTGGCGCGGATCACGGATAAGCTGCAGGCCAAGAAATCAGCGAAAGAGCACATCGGCGGGCGCAAAATCAAAGACATCGTCACGGTAAATGGCGCACGCGTGATGCTCGAGAATGGTGGCTGGGGGCTGGTGCGCGCCTCCTCAAATACGCCCAACCTCGTCGTGGTCTGTGAAAGCCCCCATTCCGAGGCTGAGATGCGGGCCATCTTTGAAGACATCGACGCGGTGATCCAGTCAGAACCCAATGTCGGAGCCTACGATCAGAAAATCTAGCGATTTTCCACCGAAACCTGAAACACTTGCCCGCTGGCTCTCCCTTCAGCCCTACGCGAAAAGAGATGCGTGATAGCTCAAGCGAAAGCCAAAACACTCTCATCGCGCGCCAGTCGATTGCTTCACATGAACCGCACCCCGCCTCTTTTCACTGCGCCGCAGATCTTTTGGCGGAAAATACTTCGGGGGCCTGGGGGCAGCGCCCCCAGCAGAGCATGACGTGCCGCTTCAGCGGCTCATTCAGAAAGCGCCGCGGCGCAAAAGGTCGCGATACGCGCCGGGTCCTTGACACCGGGCGCGCTTTCCACCGCGCTTGACACATCTACCTGAGGGGCGCCCGTCAGCTGCACCGCCTGCGCAACATTCGCCGCTGTCAGCCCACCCGCCAGCATCCAGGGAATGGGCCAATCGCGGCGCGCGATGAGCTGCCAGTCAAACGTCAATCCATTGCCCCCGGGCAGATCAGACCCCTCGGGCGGCTTAGCGTCCACCAAAATCTGATCCGCCACCCCAAAATACGCCTTAAGTCGCGCCACATCTGATGCGCCGGACACGCCGACCGCTTTCATGACAGGCCGACCCGAGATGGATTTCACAGCCTCCACCCGATGCGGTGTCTCTTCACCGTGCAATTGGACCATATCCAGTGGAACCTGCCCCATCAGTTCTGCTAGGAATTGATCGCTGGGATCAACGACAAGACCCACTTTACGAATGTTTGCCGGCACCTTCTGCGCGAGCGTCGCAGCGGTCGCCGGCGCAACGTAGCGCGGTGATTTTTCAAAGAACACAAATCCAACGTAGTGCGCCCCGGCAGCCGCCGCCGCATCGATATCCTGCGCAGCGGTCAGACCGCATATCTTAATCTGCAGATCCCGCGGCATCTTGCGTCAGCGGGCCTCATCCAGCAGCGCCAGAATATCATCCTGGCCCGCTGTCTTTTCCCCTCTCAGCCGGGCAATCTCGCGTTCTAAGCGGCGCATCTCACGCGCTTGGCGCGCCGCGGCCGCGCGTTGACCATATTCACGGATCCATTCCCATATGAACCCGACCAATAGACCCGCGATGATGCTCCCCAAAATCACAACGAACAGGGGCAGCGTGATCGTGGGATTCAACGCAAACCACCCCGCGATTTCACCGGGCAGCAGTTGCAACGACACGGCGTCTCGGTTCGCCAAGGCGATGGCGATGAGGGTGAACGCGAAAACCAAAATGCAACCGTAACGAAGATAGCGCATCAGCCCTTGCCGTTCAGCCGATCGCGCAACAGCTTTCCAGTCTTGAAAAACGGCACGTGTTTTTCATCCACATGCACCGTTTCGCCGGTGCGCGGGTTGCGACCGATGCGCGCGTCGCGCTTTTTGACCGAGAAGGCCCCGAAACCGCGCAGTTCGACGCGATCACCATTCGACATGGCACCTGTAATCTCATCGAAAATCGTGTTTACGATCCGCTCGACGTCACGTTGATAGAGATGCGGATTTTCATCTGAAATCTTTTGGATGAGTTCGGACCGTATCATCGCGCTATCCCCCTGAGACGTCATACATTTCTTGTTTTGTAGCGCGACTATAGAAACAAAGATCTCAGGCGTGAAGTGAGCGAGCTACGCAACATGGAGATTTTCCGGTGCCACAGACCCGTTCGTGACATTTTTTGCAGCTATTTTCTGATGCCGCAAAGCAAAGACGCGCCCGTACCCTAGCTCTGCCGGATGGGTGCCGCTGATTCGCGCTTTACGCGTAGGCAAAGCGGGGTTGACAAAAAAGGCCCCGGACTTGATCCGGGGCCTCTCACATTCATGCGCGTAGAGTATCAGTCATCGCCTTTGAGCGCGGCGCCCAAAATGTCGCCCAGAGAGGCACCGGAATCAGATGAACCATATTGCTCAACCGCTTCCTTCTCTTCTGCAATCTCTCGCGCCTTGATCGACACGCCCAAGCGATGCGCCTTCGTATCCACATTGGTGATGCGCACGTCTACCTTATCCCCGATAGAGAAACGCTCAGGCCGCTGCTCAGCGCGGTCACGCGACAAATCCGACCGGCGAATGAAAGACTTCATGCCTTCATATTCCACTTCGATCCCGCCGTCTTCGATGGCGGTGACAGTCACGGTGACAACAGATCCGCGTTTAACACCGCCCACGGCGGCAGCGAACTTGTCACCGCCGACACCTTTGATCGACAGGCTGATGCGTTCTTTCTCGACATCCACCTCGGACACGACGGCCTGTACCAGATCGCCTTTGCGATAGTCCTGGATCGCCTCTTCCCCGCGTTGATCCCAACTGATGTCGCTCAGATGCACCATGCCGTCGATGTCCCCTGGCAAACCGACAAACAGGCCGAACTCGGTGATGTTTTTCACTTCGCCCTCAACCTCTGTGCCCTCTGGATGGGTCTCTGCAAAAACCTCCCATGGATTGCGCATCGTTTGTTTCAATCCCAGAGAGACGCGGCGCTTCGTGCCGTCAATTTCCAGCACCATCACCTCCACCTCCTGAGAGGTCGATACGATCTTACCCGGATGCACGTTATTCTTGGTCCAAGACATCTCTGAGACGTGCACAAGCCCTTCAACACCCGGCTCCAACTCAACAAAGGCACCGTAGTCCGTGATGTTGGTCACGCGCCCCATATGCGACGATTCAAGCGGATATTTCGCAGCGACAAGATCCCAAGGATCTTCTTGCAACTGCTTCATGCCTAGGCTGATGCGGTGGGTTTCTTTGTTGATCTTGATCACCTGGACCTTGATGGTCTCACCGATGGTCAAAATTTCTGACGGATGATTTACACGCCGCCACGCCATGTCTGTCACGTGCAGCAGCCCGTCGACACCGCCAAGGTCGACGAATGCACCGTATTCGGTGATGTTCTTGACCACGCCGTCCACCGATTGCCCTTCAGAGAGGTTGCCAATCACCTCGGCCCTCTGTTCAGCACGCGATTCCTCAAGGATCGCGCGACGCGACACCACGATATTGCCCCGACGGCGATCCATCTTAAGAACTTGGAAAGGCTGTTTGAGACCCATCAAAGGGCCTGCATCCCGCACCGGACGCACATCCACCTGAGATCCGGGCAGAAAGGCGACGGCCCCCCCAAGATCAACGGTAAAGCCCCCCTTCACCCGCCCAAAGATCGCGCCTTCCACACGCTCTTCCGCGGCATAGGCTTTCTCAAGACGGTCCCACGCCTCTTCGCGGCGGGCCATTTCGCGGCTGATCACCGCTTCACCCTTTGAATTCTCGACCTGACGCAGGAACACTTCCACCTCGTCGCCCACGTCAACTTTGGGGGCTTCACCAGGTTCCGCAAATTCTTTTAACTCAACGCGGCCTTCCATTTTGTAGCCGACATCAATGATGGCTTGGCCCGCCTCGATGGCGATCACCTTGCCTTTAACAACAGAGCCCTCCTCGGGCGTGTCCATCTCGAAGCTTTCATTCAAGAGCGCTTCAAACTCATCCATCAAATTCGCCATGTAGCGTTGTGTATCCTTATCAATGTGTATCCGGCCGCGCGGTTGTCTCCGCCGGTCTTGCGCATGCTTTGGTCCAAAGGCCGCCGGTCCGCAAAAGAAGAAGGGCCGGTATGGTCCGACCCTGCTCACAAACTGTGCCCGGTGCTGTCATCGCCCCTTAGACAGCGCCGCTATAGGGGAACTGTGTCCCCGTTGCAAGACGGCAGTCACGCCTGCATAGTGCAAAGGCGCGCTGTTCCATCTCCTCGGGAAGATCCGCGAAAAGCCACTGCGCCAAATGTAAGGCCCAATCAGAAGAGGACATCGCAGGTTTCATGCGCTATCCGTTCACCCCCAAATCGACGCGGTATCTGCTGCCCGGGCAATTTTGGCCAATCGAACTCTCCTCCGGTCGGTTCGCTTGCGGGCGCGTTCTGCAAACCGCACAAAACCATGGGTTCTCCGATCAGCGCGGGTTTCTCGCGGGCCTCATGGACTGGTCGAATGTCTCCCCGCCCGTGAAAGATGACCTGAGGGGCGTCCCGATCTGTGAGATCGGTAAGGCGCATGTCAAAACCATCACCCATCTTGGCGCTCAGATCACGGACTGCTGCCCCTTACCGGAAGATGCCATCCCCCGCCGCCTGGATCGGGCCGCCAGCCCGGGATGCAGGCTGCTGCGCGGATATAAAGACCAAGGGGCGGCCGCACCGGAAGATCAAAGCAAACTGCCGGTTTTGGGCACCTGGGGCTACGGTTTTATCGTCCTGCTCGCAGAACGAAGGTTCGGCAGCGCCTGAAACGCCGCCTCCGTCAAAGAGTGATCGCAAAACGACCTCGGTTCGTCGAACGTTTGCCGCCCCCGTTCCGCGCAGGACCAGGTTGATACGCGGTCATACCGTCTAAAACGCCCGCCGCTACAGCATCATCTGGTAAGTGACAGGCACATAGCGGAAGCGGCCTGCCGTTACCTCTTCCACAAAGCCCATGCCCGGGAACGGCATGTGATACCCGATCAGCGGGATGCGATCCGCGGCGAGCATGCTTAACACCCGCTTGCGCGTTGCCGCAGCGGCCGCCTTGTCCATGTCAAAACGCACTTCCCACTCGGGATAGGCCAGTGACCACACATAGTGATTGGCCATATCCGCCATCAACAGAACCTGCTGACCGCCTGCTTCAATCATGTACACCATGTGCCCCGGCGTATGGCCAAACGCGGCCATCGCGGTCACACCGGGCACAACGCTGTCGCCGTCCTTCAGAAAGCTCATCTGATCCGCGAAGGGGCGTACTTTTCCGTCAAACCGCTCATTGCCCGCGGCAGCCCAATGGTCATACTCCACCTGCCCCGTGACATAGCGCGCATTGGGATAGGTGGCCGCGCCCGCATCATCGGTCAACCCGCCGATGTGATCGCCGTGCATATGGGTCAGCACCACGACGGTTACATCCTGCGCGCTCACGCCACTGGCAGTGAGCGCGGCAAGCGTCCCTGCAGCGGAGAGGCCAGTATCGAACAGCACAATATCAGACCCGGTTCGCACCACAGTTGGTGTAAAGAAGAACTGCGATCTATCAGCGGGGATGAAATTCTCCGCGCTCACCCGAGCAAACTCCTCGGCTGACACGTTCATCCCGAAAATCGTTTGTATGTCACCGACCGTGCGCGTGCCCGCCAAAAGCGTCGAGACCTGAAATTCGTTCAATGCAAAGCTGTTGTGAATGGCATTTGTCGGCGCCGCATGGCCGCCTGCCTGCAATGCGCTCGACCCGCCAAGCGCCGCCGCAAACGGCAACCCCGCCCCCGTCAACAGCGCCTGCCGCCGTGAAATCGAAACCTGTGACATCAAATATTCCTCCCATCGTTTCGCGGAGAACTAGCGCGCCCACCGCCGGTGTCGATACGGCGCCGCCACATCGCTCAAACGCTTTCATCTTGCCAGAAAACTCCGGGGTCCGGGGCAGCGCCCCGGGGGTCTACCGCCCGCGCCAAGGCTGCGCTTAAAGCGCTTCGCCCTTCTTGCGCAGTTCTTCGAGCAGGTCCTGATAGATCTGATTGCTATCGCCACCGCCAAAAATCGCAGCACCGCCGGTATAGCCCGACCCATAGGTCTTTGCCACGGTCACTGTTTGCACCAAACCTGAAATGAATTGGTCTTTCTCCAGCGGGGACAGCGGATGAATGAACACCCCCCAAAGCCGCCCCTGAGCCACGGCATAGCGCGCATCAAGTGCAGCATCGAAATTGGCCTGCATCATCCGCATCAGATCGCCCGGTTCCAGTCCCTCGGCACTGGCGATGGGCACCATCGCCCGCATGCGATCCGCCCGTGGATCGGCGATAACGATCACGGGCACATCGTCCAAGGTGAACTCCAATGCGGATCCGCGGGCGATCACATCCGGGTCTAAAGCCTGCACAATCATCGCCAACCGGCGCATCGTCATGGGCGGTTCAGATCCGACGTCCGAAACCTCCGGAACGGGCGCGGGTGCTGGGCTCTCTTGCGCTGAGACCTGCAGCGGCAGCAAAAGTAAGATCAACCAAACAAATTTTGACATGAAAATCTCCCTTCTGCACCAAGCTTAACCCGAATGGGGTGTAATGCGAGACACCTTTGGGTGAACACCGCGCGGTCAACACGCAGTTTCTTAACGTGTCATGCCTATGTCTCTGCCTCGGTTAACCAGCTGCGTGGTGACGCGCGCAGCATCCACGGTCTTCGCTCTGGTGACAGAGCCTCTGTGTACCGCGCATGCCGGCAGATCCCGGCCACAGATAGGACCACCCCGCCAGGGGCGGCGCCGCTTCTTTTGATCCAACCGACCGAAAGGTCACACAGTCTACCGGGCTTCCAGCCGCTTGGCATCGATCACCGCCACAGCGGCCGCAATCGCATCCATAATCGACAGGCTGGACGTATCGATCTCGACCGCGTCAGGCGCAGGTGCCATGGGCGCGTCCGCACGCGTTCGATCGCGCGTGTCCCGCGCCATCACATCGCCAAGCACATCTTCAAAAGAGGTGTGGATCCCTTTCTCAGAAAGTTCCGCCAATCTTCGTGCAGCCCGGACGCGCGGATGCGCCACAACGAACAGCTTGACCGGAGCGGCAGGGCAGATCACCGTGCCAATGTCGCGGCCATCCAACACCGCCCCGCCGGGACGCGCAGCAAAGCGGCGCTGAAACGCCACCAATGCCGCGCGGACCTGAGGCACCGCCGCCACCCTGCTGGCGGCATCCGCAACCTCGGGCGTCCGCAGGTTCGCCTGCGTCAGATCCACGTCTTCGACCGCCTGTGCCGCAGCAACTGCGTCGGCCCCGCGCAACACCTGAGCGCCAACCGCACGGTAGAGCAACCCCGTGTCCAAATGCGCAAAGCCGAAATGATCGGCGACCGCTTTGGCAATGGTGCCCTTCCCCGAGGCGGCAGGCCCATCAATCGCAACGGTAAACCCTTGGGGCATCACCGCGTCCAACCTGGCCCACGCAGCCACGCCGCACCGGTCAAATACAGCCCCAGGCCAAGCGTGACCCATTTGCTCACCGTCAACGCACTGGCCCGCGCCACCAGATCGGCATCCACTGTGGCCGTGCTGCGCAATATCTCAGCGACCAGCGCATTTTCCCACAGATCAGCCACCAGATACGCGGCGGCAAAAAACGCCGCACAGATCTGCGAAAACCGCCAGCCAGCACCCGCCAAGATCCACAGCCCAAAAAGCAGCGTCGCCGCCAGCAAAACCGGAAACGCGGTATCAAGCGTGCGAAACACGCCGAGATAGAGCCGTCGCTGCTCTGCGCTCAACGCATCGACAAAGGCCTGCGCAGCCGCGGTGTCATACCCGGCAAGCCGCACGTCAAAAATGGGCTGCTCGGATGGGGCGATCCACCCGCCCGACAGCACCAGCAACGCGGCAAAGACGATGCCCGCCGCCCCCAGCAACATCCACCAAATCGCGCTCACGCCGTCTCTCGCGTCAGGTTGGCGCCCAGCGCGGTCATCAACGGTTCGAAAATTGGAAAAGACGTGGCAATCGGACCCGCATCATCGATCGCGACAGGCCGCTGCGCCGCCATCCCCAAGATCAGAAAGGACATCGCGATGCGGTGATCCAGATGCGTCGCGCAGCGCCCGCCGCCGGGCACCTGGCCGGGACCGCATCCCGAGACAATCCACCAATCAGGTCCTTCCTCCACCTCGACACCGTTGGCCCTCAGCCCCGCCGCCATCGCTGCGATCCGGTCACTCTCTTTCAACCGCAGTTCCTTGACGCCCCGTATCACCGTCTTGCCTTGCGCGCAGGCCGCGACGACGGAAAGCACGGGATATTCGTCAATCATCGAGGCCGCCCGGCTGGGCGGCACCGCCACCCCTTTGAGATGGGGGGAAAACCGCGCTCTCAGGTCGGCCACAGGCTCACCGCCCTCGACCCGCGCGTTTTCATACGCCAAAGCGGCCCCCATCTCGCGCAGCGTGGTGAAAAGCCCCGCACGCGTGGGGTTCAGCCCAATCCCAGGCACCAGAACGTCAGACCCAGGCACGATCACCGCCGCGCAAACCGGAAAGGCCGCAGAACTCGGATCGCGGGGGACGACAATGTGCTGGGGACGCAGCTCCGGCTGACCGGCCAGCGTGATCACACGCGCCTCATTGGTCTGCGTGACCTCGATCTCAGCCCCAAAACCCGCGAGCATGCGCTCGGTATGGTCGCGTGTCGCCTCTTGCTCGCGCACCACGGTCCGACCCGGCGCATTGAGCCCGGCAAGCAGCACGGCCGATTTGACCTGGGCGGAGGGCACCGGCACGTCATAGCTCACCGGCACCGGATCGCGCGCACCCACCAAAGTCATCGGCAAACGGCCCCCAGAGCGTCCGAAAGACTGGCAGCCAAACTGCCTCAAAGGGGCCGTGACACGCGCCATCGGACGACTATTCAAACTGGCATCTCCAGTAAAGGTGGCGGTGATCGGGCAGGTCGCCATAGCGCCCATCAACAACCGTACCCCGGTGCCAGAATTACCGCAGTCAATCACCCGGTCGGGTTCGGCAAAACCGCCGACCCCGACGCCATGCACCGACCATCGCCCGTCGCCAAGCTGGTCAACCTCTGCGCCAAAGGCACGCATCGCCGCAGCGGTGTCCAGCACGTCTTGCCCTTCCAACAGCCCCTCAATCCGTGTCTCACCGACCGCCATGGCCCCCAGAATGAGCGACCGATGCGAGATTGATTTATCCCCCGGCACCCGCGCAACCCCTGAAAGGGCGCCCGCTGCCTGGGCGGACATCGGTATCGGTTCTGCCTGATGTGACATGGGCCCCTCCTCAACACGACTGCTCTACCCGAGCGCTGCGCGCGCGTCCATGCCCTGTCTCTTTTGGCCCAAATACTTCAGGGAGTTTGAGGGACAGCGTCCCTCATCCCCTTCAGATCGCATGCGGGCAAAGCCCGCTCCATTGGATCACAGGCGGCGAAAGGTCAGGTAGGTGGGGACGCGACCCGCCCGCAGCGCTTTTTCTTCGTAACGCGTGGCGCGCCAATCCGGCCAGGGAACGCGCCAATCTCGCGCGCAACATGCCTCCCAGACAAAGCCAAACCGCGGCACCTGTTCCAAAGTCTGCCGCACATAGTCACCGATGTCGGTCGCGACCTGAAACGTCGCGCCGGGGCGCAGTACGCGCGCCAAGGGTGCCAGATGCTCCGGCGTCACAAAGCGGCGTCGATGGTGACGCGCCTTTGGCCAGGGGTCTGGATAAAGCAAGAAAGCGCGCTCAATCACCCCCTCCGGCAACACATCGAAAAGATCGCGCACGTCACCGGGATGGATCCGGATCGTGTCAACACCGGCGCGCCTGATTTTGCCCAAGAGTGTGGCCACGCCATTCAGATAAGGCTCGCACCCGATCATCCCCACCTCCGGATGCAAAACCGCTTGATGCACCAGATGCTCTCCAGATCCAAATCCGATTTCCAACCAGACACTGCGCCCGGCGAAAACAGCATCCAGGTCCAGGGGCTCGCGGGCGGGGTTCTCTGCCCAGGGCACCTGCCCAAGCGACAGCCGCGCCAGATCCTGCGCCACATAGGTCTGATGCGACGCCTTGAGCGGTTTGCCCTTCATTCGGCCGTAAAAATTACGATGCGGACGCTTAGACATGCGCAGGGCTTACCGCGCGCGGACGCATTGAGCAACGCCGCGCGCGCCTATTGGGTCAGCACGCCCGCAGACAACAGCACGGCGCGATTTGGATACCACATGCCGGTGTCGGGTTTGCGAATGGTGCGGATCGCAAATGCCGGGTCCACACCGCGCGACAGCATGTACATCAGCCTGGTATAGGTCTCGGTCTGCGTGTCCAAATACATCCAGGCGGCGAAATCAAAGGGGGTTTCCCAATTTTCCTCTTCCTGATTGGCGGCGAAATATTCTTCGATGCTTGACGCGCTCCACCGCACTTGGTGAAAACCAATGCGGCCACCCGGCGCCATCGTGCGGTTTTGGCCCGCCAGAAAGATCGTCACGCAAGAGCTTTCGCAGCGATCCTGCACCTGGGTATCCAGCGCAAAGTCAATCACCAGATCAGCGATCGCATTGGCGGCGTAAAACCCGCCACCGCTGGAATTGAAGACGAGCTTTTCAACGTGATCATGGGCGCGCAGCAACGCACGCAAGCGGTCCCGATCCTCAAAGGTAATGTCATCCGAAAACCCTGGCTCCACAACGTCCGACGCATAGAAAAGCTCAGTTCCCGTGATCTTAAACCGCTGCTCCTCTGCCTGCGCCATCAAAGGAAGCGCCAGCACCGCGCACACAGCGACGGCCCACCGAAAAACCGCGGAGCGTGTCATCTTAAACCGCCGCTTTCAGGGGATCGACCAAATCCGTCTTCTCCCAGGAAAAGCCGCCGTCCGCCTCGGGCGCGCGGCCGAAATGGCCGTAGGCCGCCGTGCGCTGATAGATCGGTTTGTTCAGTTGCAGATGCTCTCTGATGCCGCGCGGGGTTAAGTCCATCGTGGTGCTGATCGCCCGCTCAATCGCCGCGCCGTCGACCTGGCCAGTGCCGAAAGTATCGCAATAAATCGACAGGGGTTTGCTGACCCCGATGGCATAGCTCAACTGGATGGTGCATTTTCGTGCCATACCCGCCGCGACCACGTTTTTGGCCAGATACCGCGCCGCATAGGCGGCCGAGCGATCCACTTTGGTCGGGTCTTTGCCGGAAAATGCACCGCCCCCGTGGGGGGCCGCGCCCCCATAGGTGTCGACAATGATCTTGCGTCCGGTCAAACCGGCATCCCCATCAGGCCCGCCGATCACAAAAGTGCCCGTGGGGTTTACCCACCACTCCGTCTGATCCGAAATCCAGCCTTCGGGCAGGACCTCCCGAATGTAGGGTTCCACGATGGCGCGAATATCGGCGCTGGTTTGATTTTCATCCGCATGCTGCGTGGACAGCACGATGGAGGTGACGCCCATCGGCCGGCCAGCTTCGTATCGCACCGATAGTTGGCTTTTCGCGTCGGGGCGCAGCGTGGGCTCTGATCCGTCTTTTCGCGCATCCGCTAAACGGCGAAGGATCGCATGCGCGTAGTGGATCGGCGCAGGCATCAACTCGGGCGTTTCATCGGTGGCAAAGCCGAACATGATGCCTTGATCCCCCGCCCCCTCGTCTTTGTCATATGCTGCATTCACGCCCTGCGCTATGTGGGCGGATTGTTCGTGCAGCAGATTGGTTATCTTGCAGGTCGCGTGGTGAAACTGGCTCTGCTCATAGCCGATATCTTTGATGCAGGCGCGCGCAATACCCTCGATCCGGCCCATGTAGGCGTGAAGTTTATCTTTGTCACTCAACCCGACCTCTCCACCGATGACGACGCGGTTGGTCGTGGCGAATGTCTCTGCCGCCACGCGGGCCTCTGGCTCCTCGCTCAAAAACGCATCAAGCACAGCGTCTGAGATCCGATCACAGAGCTTATCGGGATGACCCTCTGAAACCGACTCAGAGGTGAATACATAGTTTTGACGGGACATGAGCGCTCCACTAGAGAATTGATGCCACGTCAGGAAGCCGTTGTGGCACAGCTTCTTCGGCTTAAAGACCGCGTGAAAGCGGGTCAACGCCTATTGCGGATGATCCGCCAAGAGAAAGCAGTCAATCCCATTAAAACGAGCGCGATCAAGGGAACGTCCCCCGTTCTGCTGTAGAGCGTCGGCGCGCGCGGATGGGGCAGCGGTGCATCCAGAAAACCGGCCTGGTTCAAGGGCAAGGCGCGGGTGACGCGGCCCCAGGGATCGATCATCGCAGAGATCCCGGTGTTTGCCGATCGGGCAAGCGGCAGCCCCTGTTCGATAGCGCGCATGCGCGCCTGGGCCAGATGCTGGCGCGGCCCAGCAGATCTGCCAAACCAAGCGTCATTGGTAAGCTGCATCAGAAACTGCGGGCGCGCGGGGGCAGCGTTCACGTCATGGGCAAAGACCACCTCGTAGCAGATCAGCGGCAAAGCCTGACCCAAAGGCCCCAAATCGATCAGCCGCGCCCCCGGTCCTGCAGAAAGGCCGCGCCAGGCTTGGCTGGAGAGACCAAAAATCCCCAGCCGGTCCATCACCGAACTGAAGGGCACGTATTCTCCAAAAGGGACCAGGTGGTGCTTGTCATAGGTTTGCTGCACCTCTCCGCCGGGTCCGACCACCGCCATCGCATTGTAGACCTGCCCCGCCTCCAACCGGATCGCCCCCAGCACGACCGGGCTCCCCTCTGACGCGGCGGCAATCTCTGCCAGGGCGGCAGGCGCGCTGCGCAGCGGCCAAGGCACCGCCACCTCGGGCCAGATCACCAGGTCAGGCGGGGCATCGCCCGTCCCCGGCGGTGTAGCGGTAAATGCGAGTTGACGGTCAAAAAACAACATGTCCTTCGCGGGATCCATCCGGTCGCGCTGCGCGGCGTTGGGTTGCACCAGCCGCACGCTGTGCGCGGTGAGCTGCGGCGGCGGCACCAGGGGGGGCATCAGCAACGCGGCCAGGACCGTGGTCAACAAAACCACCTGGGCAAAACGCCACCGCGCATCCCGCAACACGATGGACAAGGCCGCCGCGGCGGCAAAGGTCATGGCGTTGAGCACATAGGGTCCGACCCAGGACAAGGTCTGCCCCAGCACTGTGTCGACCAAAGCTTGCGCTGGCATCGCCCAGGGGAACCCCGTGAACATGTAGGCGCGCAAAAGCTCAGCCGAGGTCCAAAAGAAGACGAGCGGCCCGCACCCCCGCTCTGCCAATCGGCGTGCCAGCGCAAAGGCCAGCGCCCAGAACAGGGCCAGGCCGCCCGCCATCAGGACCAGCGCAAAAGGAGCCATCCAACCGTGGCGGGCCACATCCACCATAAACGGGGAAACGATCCACTGCAGTACATGAGCGAAAAAACCGGCACCGAAAGCCCAGCCAAAAACCGCCGCCTCGTTCACGCTACGCTGCGAGGCAAACAGCCTGAAGACCACGATCAGGGCGGCGAAAAGGACGATGGGATAGCCGTAGGGTTCTTGCCCGAACCCGGCGATTGCGCCGAGCGCGCCTGCCCCCGCAACCCGTCGCCAGGTCGCGGCGCGCAAGATCATCCCGCAGCCCCGATGGTGCGGACGCGCAGGCGCTTTATCCGTCGAGGATCGGCATCAATCACCTCAAATTCAGGTCCGTCAGGGTGCAGCACCACCTCCCCCCGGGCGGGGACACGGCCTGAAAGCATAAAGACCAAACCACCGAGCGTATCAATCTCTTCTTCGTCCACGGCATCGTGATCTGTCAGGGAATGACCGATCTCGGCCTCGAAGTCTTTCAACGGCGTTTTTGAGAGCGCGAGATACGTGCCCGGCTTCTCGACAGTCCAATAGATGCCTTCGTCAATGTCGTGTTCATCTTCGATCTCACCAACCACCTGTTCGATTAGATCCTCGATGGTGACAAGACCGTCGACGCCGCCATATTCATCGATCACCAGCGCCATGTGCCGACGCTCCGCCTGCATCTTGGTCAGCAGAACGCCGATGCTCATGCTGGGCGGGACAAACAGCAGCGGGCGCACCAGATCGGCAAGATCAAAGTCTTTGGGCGCGCCATTGAACCCGTACTGCAATGCCAAATCCTTCAGATGCGCCATGCCGATGGGCGTATCGAGCGTCCCATCGTAAACCGGCAAACGCGTCAAACCACTGTCTTTGAATGTCTTGACCAACTCGTCCATGTCGGCGGTCACAGGCACCGCAACAATATCCGCCGTTGGGATTGAAACATCATCAACCCGCATCCGCCTGAGGTTGAGCATGCCCGGCGGGCTCACATCATCTGCAGGTGTCAAGTGACTGTCATCTACCGTGTCGGCGTCCGAAGCGCTGAGCGCCCCGATTACCCGCGAGAAAAAGCCGCCATTGCGCGCGGCCGTCTCGTGCTCACCCGGCTCTGGTTCATCAAACAGCGCGCCCCGCGCTGCGTCAGATGATCCGCCGGATGCTTCTTCCTTGTCGCCCATGTGATCCTGTCTTGTGAAATGCGATCCTGAACCGCTTGATGCACACTAATATGGATTATCTACGCCCAGTTTGCCAAGTATTTCGATCTCCAACCCCTCCATCAGGGCTGCATCTGCGTCATTTATGTGATCATACCCCAACAGGTGCAACATCCCATGGACCAATAGATGGCTTGCGTGATGCTGAACCGATCTGTTCGCCTCCGCGGCCTCCCGGGTACATGTCTCATAGCTGATGGCAATGTCACCCAACGCGATAACCCCTTCAAAATCGGGCGCGGGCAGCGGCGGAACATCGCCCGGCTGCGCCAGGGCCCATTCTTGCGCGGGCCAGCTCAACACATTGGTGGGCTGGGGTTTTCCACGGAACTCCGCGTTCAGAGCGGCGATGCGCGCGTCATCGCAGGCCAGCACGGAAATCTCTGCAAGAGTTGCATCAATGTTCATCTTATTAAGGGTTTGGGCGATGGCGGCTTTGGCCAACCCATCAATATCCAGCGCCTCCCAACGGGAGTCGGCGATATTGATCGCTACATTCTCCAAACGGCACCCAGGCGGTTAGGTCTGGCCAACATCGGCCTCGTAAGCCTCAATAATCGCAGCGACTAATGGATGCCGAACCACGTCTTTAGAGGTGAAATAGTTGAAGCTGATCTTTGGGATGGCGCTTAGCAACCGCTCCGCATCGGCCAAACCCGACGAAATTCCCCGCGGCAAATCAATCTGCGTCCGGTCCCCTGTAATCACCATGCGAGACCCTTCGCCCAGCCGTGTCAGGAACATTTTCATCTGCATCGTGGTGGCATTCTGCGCCTCATCCAACACTACAAAGGCGTTTGAAAGCGTTCGCCCGCGCATGAAGGCCAAGGGCGCGATCTCAATCCGCTTTTCCTCGCGCAGCTTCGTCACCTGTTTGCCGGGCAAGAAATCGTTCAGCGCGTCATAGAGCGGCTGCATGTAGGGATCGACCTTTTCATCCTGCGTCCCAGGCAGAAAGCCCAGCTTTTCACCGGCTTCGACGGCTGGACGGCTCAGAATGATCCGGTCAACATGTCCGCCAATAAACATGGAGACACCGACAGCCACCGCCAGATACGTTTTCCCCGTGCCTGCAGGCCCAATCCCAAAAGCCAGTTCATGATCAAACAGCGCTTTGACGTAGGCTTTTTGCGCCTCCGTGCGGGGCTCCACCCGCTTTTTGCGGGTGTGGATCTCTACCGTTTCGCCGATGGCCATTTCGATTTGATCGCCACTGCGTACCCCCGTCTCCGGTCCGGGACCGCCCATGCGCAGCATGCTCTCAACATCCGCCTGTTCAACCGATCGGCCACTTTCAAGACGGGCATAGAGCGCATTCAAGATCGTGGCGGTCTGGGTCTCCGCATCCGTCTCACCCATCACGCGAAGCTGATTGCCGCGACGCAGGATCTGGACATCCAACGCCTTTTCGATGGCCGCCAAATGCGCGTCATACGCACCGCAAAGATCGATCAAAAGACGATTGTCGGGAAATTCAATAATCAACTGAGCAGTGGGCCTTTTGATGCCGTGTCGGTGTTCATTCACATAATGGCGACTTATCTCGCCCGCGCAACCGATCAAATCTCATCGCTGCTTTTCTTCCAAAAACCAAACGGGCCGGCAATACGCACTGCCGACCCGTCTTGTGTTACGCAAAAGATGTGAAATCAGTTGGGATCGCCGAACCGAGAGCCACGCTTGAAATCGCCCACGGTCTGCGTCGGTGGGGCGATCCCAGAACAGACAGGCCGACCTGTCTTCCGGTCGAGGCGTGCAGAGAGATATCCCTCAATACCGTCGTCGATGATCCAATGATCGCAGCCATTTGGATCAACCCATATCCCCGCCTGCAACTCGTTTAGCGGCTTGCGATCAAAACCACGGTCGATGGTTTTATCGGACGGCAACCCGCGATAACCTTCTGGGCCACACGCTGCCATGCCGAGCAGCATCAAACCCGCAAAAATGTGCTTTGTACGCATGATGCCCTCCTATCGCACGCAAAGAATGTCAACGCGGCGATTTTGGGCCCTACCCTCGACGGTCGCATTAGAAGCTATGGGTTGGCGTTCGCCAAATCCACGGATGTCAATAACGTTCGCACCCGCGGCAGCAGCCACACGGGCCACGGCGTTCGCCCGGTTCAGGCTAAGTGTTATGTTGTATGCGTCAGACGCACGGCTGTCGGTGTGACCCGTGATAATGTATCCACGCGCCGGATTTGCATTGAAGAATGCGATCAGCGCCTCGCGACGCTGGGGCGATATGTCAAACTTGTCGGTCGCAAAATACTGATCGGCGGACAGTGATCCGCATGCATTCGGCTCCCGACATACGGGGATGCCGTGACGATTGACGTGCGGGGTCATGAAACCCTCCTCACCGTCATCCATCACCCAATGCTCGCATCCGTCAGGATCAACCCAGATCGTCGGGATGTACTGCCCCCCGTCACGCACCCGCTGCGAGGGCGTGTTGGGGTTCGTCACCTCATCAGGCAAATTTGCGTTTATCGAGCTGTTGCCCCGACCTTGCGCATGTACACCTGAACTGCTTAACACAAACAGGGCGAGCGCAAATGCCGTCAAGGCACTGCAGTTCGCCTTAAAATTACTCACCACGATAACAACTCCTACGTAGCCCCCCAGGCCAGTGTGCAGCGCGGTTTCTTTCAAAACTCTTAATATTACGATTTCTCTTTTCTGATCAATCTCATTTGAGACTAAATTCAAGTATCATAGCAAATCGTTCCATGATCAACCTGAAACAGTTACATTTTTGTCGCACACGCGCTCGTCTCTCGCGCTTGGAGTGAATTTGCCTTCGCATCGATAATGCTGACGGTCACCAAATCACCCACCTGCGAGGTCGCAGCGTCAATGTGGACGGCGTGCAAATACTCTGATTTCCCCAGCATTTGCCCAGGTTCACGCCCTTTGCGCTCAACCAAGACTGACACATCGCGGCCTACCATGCTGTCTTGTATTTGACGTTGGTGATGCGTGATCAATTTCTGCAGACGCTGCAACCGCTCATCCGCCACCGCGGCATCGACCAGAGGACGCTCAGCGGCGGGGGTGCCTGGGCGGGTGGAATACTTGAAGGAATAGGCATAGCCGTATTTCACCTCCTCGACCAAGGCCATCGTAGCCTCAAAATCTGCGTCGCTTTCCTCGGGGAAACCCACGATGAAATCGCCTGACATCACGATGTCGGGGCGCGCGGCACGAATGCGTTCAATCAGCCGCAAATAGCTTTCCGCCGTGTGACGCCGGTTCATCCGTTTGAGAATGCGATCAGAGCCGGACTGCACCGGAAGATGCAGATAAGGCATCAGTTTTTCCACCTCGCCATGCGCCGCGATCAGATCATCATCCATGTCATTGGGGTGACTGGTGGTGTAACGGATCCGGTCAAGCCCGTCGATTTTTGCCAGCGCTTTGATCAGCGCCGCCAGCGACATGTCACCCGTCTCATCCTGCCCGTGATAAGCGTTCACGTTCTGGCCCAACAGCGTAATTTCCCTCACACCGCGCTCGACCAAATCGCGCGCTTCTGACAGCACCTGATGCGCCGGGCGGCTTACCTCAGCCCCTCGGGTGTAGGGCACCACGCAGAAAGCGCAAAATTTATCGCACCCTTCCTGGACCGTCAGAAAAGCCGCGGGCGCGCGGCGTGCCTTAGGGCGTGCTTTGAGGTGGTTAAATTTATCCTCAAGGGGGAAATCCGTGTCGAGCGCGCGGGTGCCGCTGCGCACCTGACGTGTCATTTCGGGCAAACGATGATATGATTGTGGCCCAACCACAAGATCCACGGCGGGCTGGCGGCGCACAATCTCTTGCCCCTCTGCCTGCGCCACACATCCCGCAACGCCGATTTTCAAATCCGGTTTGGCATCTTTGATCAGCTTCAAGCGGCCAAGCTCGGAATAGATCTTTTCCGCCGCGCGTTCTCGAATGTGGCAGGTGTTCAGCAGGATCATATCAGCGTCCTTTGGATCCTGCGTCTCCACATAGCCCTCGCCGCCCATTGCCTCGGCCATACGCTCACTGTCGTAGACATTCATCTGACAGCCATAGGTTTTGATGTAGAGTTTTTTGGGTGCGGACATGGCGATAAACAAGCTGTTGTGCATTGGCAAAAGCTGTAGCAGCGCGCAGGATCTCTTGCAATGCGACCGAATTTGACAGAGCTTCGCAGGCACAACAAACTAGCCCTTGCCGCATCATGCAACACGCCAGCATCAAGAGTTTTATCCAAGCGCAGGCCAGCGCCCCGCTGAAAGGCCCGATTGCCATTGTTCTGGTGGAAGACGCGGTAGAAATCGAAAGCACGTTGCGTCACCATTTAGGACTGGGATTTCGCAGCGTCATTGCCCTCATGCCGCCCGTCTTTGATCTGCCGAGCGATCTGACGGCGCGTATCCACCGGATACATTACAACATGTCGCGGCAAAAAGCGGCGGAGACCGCCATCAACACGCTGATGCCCGCGTTGCGAAACGAATGGGTCTTTTACTGCTATAACGCTGAATATCTCTTCTACCCGTTTTGCGAAACGCGCAACGTGATCGAAATGCTTGCGTTTCATGAGGAAGAGCGGCGCGATGCGATGCTGTGCTATGTCGTTGACCTTTATGCGGATGATCTTCATCGCTTTCCAAATGCTGTCTCACTCGACCAGGCGACGATGGATCGGTCGGGGTATTACGCGCTTGCCCGCCGCGACGAAAAACGCGGGGGCGACCCAAAAGAACGACAGCTTGATTTCTTCGGGGGGCTCAGGTGGCGGTTTGAGGAACATGTCCCCAAAAACCGCCGCAAAATCGATCGTATCGCCCTATTCCGCGCCCGAAAAGGGTTGCAGCTGCGCTGGGATCACACCTTTGACGACGAAGAATACAACACCTATGCGTGCCCTTGGCATCACAATATCACGGCGGCGATCTGCTCTTTCCGCACGGCCAAGGCGCTGAAAACCAACCCTGGAAGCACCTTCGATATCGAGAGCTTCAACTGGCACAATTCGACCCCGTTTTCTTGGGACTCAAAACAGCTGCTTGATCTCGGGCTGATCGAACCGGGACAGTGGTTTTAAACCTGTGAGTTTAAATCCAGGATCCCTTGCCCAAAACGACGTAGCGCCAGTCCGAGGGGTGGCGCAATCGCGCCGCCCGTCAAACCCAGGGTTTGCCTTCGGCAAAACGGGGGCGGACAAGCGCGGCTCAACAGAAGCTGTTGAGCGGGTGGGTGAGAGGGAACCGGCTGCATCAGGTTTCGGGCCGAAAGCTCTAGTCAGAGCCCACAAGCCACATAATTCCCGAGCCGTCATCAGCACGTTTGCTTCGTGAACGAAAAGATCATCCGCACCATCAAGCCGGGCGACACTGGTGGTTATTCGCGTTATACGCGGCGCAACCTGATCACCACATCGACGGAGGCGATTTCCGCACCGTCGGGCGCGTCGGGCAATGCAGCAATCACCAATTCGTCTGACGGGGCATCCGTCAGCTTGCCCTCATCCTCCCAAAAGAAGTGGGGGTGATCATGGGTGTTCGTGTCAAAGTAACTTTTGGAGCCATCCACCGTCACCTCTTGCAACAGACCGGCGTCACAGAAAGCGCGCAAGGTGTTGTAAACGGTGGCGAGGGATACCGCCTCCCCATGCCCTTTTGCTGATTCAAACAGGCTTTCAGCAGTCACATGCCGATGTTTGCCGTCCCCGATGAGCAAGCTTGCCAAGGTCACGCGCTGGCGGGTCGGGCGCACACCGCCATCTACCAACCACCTGGTGCCATTTTCCACGTGCAACTGATTCATCGATCGCTCCATCTACGTCCCTACCGCTATATAAGCCCTTTTGCGACCTGTTTTCAATTGGCAAAGCGTTTTCATCGCTCTTGCAGCGCTGGGGAACGCGATGATAGACCGCCTGAAACGCTAAAAGCCCGAGCAGGAGCGCGCACGCATGGCCGATTACCCAACGCAGTTTGACAAAGAGGGGTTGCTAAAATGCGCGCGCGGCGAACTTTTCGGCCCCGGCAATGCGCAGCTGCCCGCACCGCCCATGCTGATGATGGACCGGATCACCGATGTTTCCGCCGACGGGGGCGCGCATGGCAAAGGTCACATCGTGGCGGAGTTCGACATCTCACCCGATCTGTGGTTTTTCGACTGTCATTTCCTTGGCAACCCGATCATGCCGGGATGTTTGGGGCTGGATGGCCTTTGGCAGTTGACAGGCTTTAACCTGGGCTGGCGCGGGTGGCGGGGGCGCGGATACGCGCTTGGCGTAGGAGAGGTGAAGCTGACCGGGATGGTGCGCCCAGATCGCAAGTTAGTGACCTATAAGATCGATTTTACCAAGGCGATCCAGACACGGCGTTTGACCTTGGGTGTCGCCGACGGGATCGTGGAAGCTGACGGCGAAATCATCTACCAAGTCAAAGACATGAAGGTCGCGCTGAGCGAAAGCTAACACCTTCGCCCTTAAAGCTGGTACACTCCGACTCTATGAGCGTCCTGCCCAACAGCTTACGCTGGGCCGCGCCGTTCCGCCCCCACGGGGCGGCGCTAAGTCGGTTTGGGCAAGGGATCTTGGGTTCAAGACCGGATGCATTAACCCGCCAGCGTTTCCAGCGGCGTCTCCCTCGACGTCGATGCTCTGCGCATCCCTAAAGCAGCTCTAGATATTCGCGCGACAGCCCAAAGGCCGCACACTTTAACCGCGCAACTGAGAGAGCTTGGGCATCAACTCAAGCAGTTGGGACGTGTAAGGATGCTGAGGGTCGGTGAATAAATGCTCGGTTTCCTGCACTTCGACCAATTGGCCTTGCCGCATGACACCGACGCGGTCGCACATCTGGCGCACCACGGGCAAATCGTGGCTGATGAACAGCATGGTAAGACCCAGATGCTCTTGCAGATCTTTCAGAATATTCAGGATCTGCGCCTGGATTGAGACGTCAAGCGCGCTGGTCGGCTCATCGCAGATCAAAAACCGCGGCTGCGTCGCCAAAGCCCGCGCGATCGAGATACGCTGACGTTGACCACCGGAAAATTCATGCGGGAATTTTTGCCAGGCATCCTTGGCCAAGCCCACCCTGTCCAGCAACTCGCGCACGCGCGGCGCAACCTCTACGCGCGCCAGCAGTTTGTGATGGAGCAGCGGTTCAGCCACGATATCACCCACCTTCATGCGCGGGTTGAGGCTTGAGAAGGGATCCTGAAAGATCATCTGAATTTGACGGCGGTAGCGCGCAAGGCCGCGAGTGTCCATCTTGGTTACGTCTTCTTCGTCAAAGAAAATCTGCCCCGCGTCCACCTGGTGAAGAGTGGCGATCATGCGCGCCACGGTCGACTTGCCAGACCCGCTTTCGCCCACCAAGCCAAAAACCTCGCCGTCCCGGATGTGGAAAGAGACATCGTCCACCGCGGTGAAATAGCGCCTTTGCGATGGTAGGAGAGAGGACTTTTCAATGAAGCGCTTGGAGATCCCCCGGACCTCAACCAGCGTCCCACTTTTCGACCGTTTGGTTTGATCCCAGTTGCGCGCCAGATCTTCGATTTTGAAAATCGTATCCCGCCCGCCATAGCTGACCTGCGGGAACCGCGCGACCTTTCGGTGGGGCCGCGGCACGGCGGCGATCAGGGACCGCGTATACGCATGGGTGGGCGCACCGAGGATCTGCGCGGTGGTGCCACTTTCCACAACTTGGCCCGCATACATCACCGTCACCTGCTCTGTCGTATCGGCGATCACCCCCATGTCATGGGTCACAAGGATCACCCCCACCTGTCGCTCGACCGCGAGTTCTTTGATCAGGTCAAGCACCTGCGCCTGGATTGAGACGTCAAGCGCGGTCGTTGGTTCGTCTGCGACGATCACCGAGGGTTCCGAGCACAGCGCCAGCGCGATCACCACCCGTTGCCGCATGCCGCCAGAAAACTGATGCGGGTACTGATTGAACCGTTCTGTCGGATTGGGGATCGACACGCGGTCCAGCAAGGCAATCGCGCGCTCTTTTGCCTCGGCCGCGCTGACACTTAGATGCAGTTGGATCGTCTCAACCAATTGCTCGCCCACCGTAAACAGAGGGTTGAGAGAGGTCAGCGGGTCCTGAAAGATCATCGCGATCTCTTTGCCGCGAAGCCGCCGTTTCTCTTCGGCACTCAGGTGGTCAATCCGGCGTCCGCTCAGCCACACCTCGCCCTGAGCAATGCGCGCGGGCGGGTCCAGCAGGCCGATCACCGCATTGCCCGTCATCGATTTGCCCGCCCCGGATTCCCCCACGACGCCCCGGATTTCCCCAGGACGGATTTCATAGCTGACGTCTTGCACGGGCCTAACAAGACCGTGCCGCGTTGGTATTTCAACGGTCAGATCACGAATAGAGAGGACGGGATGTGTCATCGTTCGCTGTATTTCAACCTTGATAAACTATGTCGAGCTAGTTATGTCAGAAGAGGCAGAGAAAAGCAGCAGGTGCGCCCATGAAAACGTCGTTTCCGCCCATCGTTATCGTATAACTGAGCACTGTTACGGCGCATCGCACTTGGCAAGAGCGATCGACCGGTCCAAAGCCTCAAGTGCGCAACGGGCAGCATAAGTGGCTCTCTTGCCCTCTTCAAAATACGCTTCAATGACCTGTTTTCGCTTTGAGATGTCCTTTTTCTCAAACAGCCCAGCGGTAAACGCTTTGATCAGTTCAACCACGTATTCATCCGCTTGATAATACTTGATCACAGGCGCGATTACATCTTCCGGCAGATCCGCCAATTCGTCCTTGATATGGTCAAAGACGTCATTCTCTTTCGCAACCACGCCGATTGGCATCGAATGCTCTGCGCGTTTTGCATTTTCAACGCCAGCGATCAAAGCCTGCTTGCGCGTTGCCGCCGTGCCACCCTCAAATTGAGCGATGTAATTTTCAAGCTGCATCGAAATCTCGGCCCGAATTGCCACCAGCAACCGGCGTTGGCGCGCATGACGACGCTCATCTTCTCTGCGCTTCTCCCAGGTGATGCGCAGGTTCCAGAGCATAACTGCCCCGATCAACGCCACGATATAGCCGCTCACACGGATAAGATCGGACGCGTAAGTGGTCGCGAATGCGGTCATGGCGCCGCGATACTCCACCAAAACGATGAAGGCAGCCAGACACAACAAAAGCACGGCAAGCGCGCCAAATCCTGACGAGGCCGACCTCATCTTAACCTGGGGTTCAGCGCATCGCGCAGCCAGTCGCCCAGTAGGTTCACCGACAGTGCCAACGCCAGCAAAGTGCAGGCGGGGAAAAACAAGATCCACCACTCGCCTGAAAACAGAAAACCCTGGCCGATGCGGATCAATGTGCCCAACGAGGGCTGGGTGGGCGGCGCGCCCACGCCCAGAAAGCTCAGCGTTGCCTCTGCAATGATCGCCAGCGCGAGGGAAATCGTGGCGATCACCAGCACCGGAGACAGCACATTGGGCAGAATGTGGCGCACCATGATCGCCAAGGGTCTGCGCCCGATGAGTTGAGCGGCGGCGACATAATCTTTGCTCTTTTCGACCAGCGTCGCCCCGCGCACGACGCGGGCAAACTGCACCCAGTCAGACAGCCCGATGGCCAGGATCAGCACCCAAATCGCCATTTGATCGCGGTATTCAACCGGCGTGATGCCTTTGGCGATGCCGAAGATCAGCATGGCAACCAAGATGGAGGGGAAGGTCAACTGCACGTCTGCCGCACGCATAATGATGGTTTCGGTCCAGCCGCCGATGTATCCCGCCAGCAGCCCGAGGATGATGCCCAGCACCATCGCAAACAGCACCGCCGCCACGCCAACAAACAGCGATATGCGCATGCCGTAGAGAATGGTCGAAAACACGTCACGCCCTTGATCATCTGTGCCGAACAGAAAAATCTCCCCCGTGAAGGCGTTGGGCGCCATGGGGGGAGTGAACCCGTTCATCAAGTTCAAGCTGGCCGGATCGAATGGGTTCGTCGGCGCAATCAACGGTGCCAAAATAGCCGAGAATACCAGCAATGCCGCCACCCCGGCAGAGATGAGGGCAACGGGGGATCGGCGAAACGCATAAAACACATCGCTGTCTAGCGCCCGCCGAAGCGTGGACGGCATCTTGTGTCCCTCTTCCACCATGGGGGTTTGCGGAACGGGTTGGTCCGTCATGGTCGCGTCACCCGCAATCTTGGATCAATGAAGGCATAGAGAATATCCACCAGCAAATTGATCAGCACGAACATCACCGAAATCAGCATCAGATAGGCAGCCATCACCGGTATATCCACGAATTGAATCGCGTTGATAAACAACAGGCCCAACCCTGGCCACTGAAAAACCGTCTCTGTGATGATGGCGAAAGCAATGATCGCGCCCAACTGCAGCCCGATGATGGTGATAACGGGGATCATCGTGTTCTTGAGCGCGTGGCGAAAGTTGATCACCCGGTCGCTTAACCCGCGCGCGCGCGCGAAACGGATGTAGTCTTGGCGCAATACCTCCAGCATTTCGGACCGCACCAGACGCATAATCAGCGTCATCTGATACAGGCCCAGGGTGATCGACGGCAGCACCAGAGCTTTCAAGCCACTTTGCGTCAGCAAACCCGTGCTCCAACCGCCAATGTCAACCAGATCACCGCGCCCAAAGCTGCGCAACCACCCTAATTCGACGGCAAAGACGTAGATCAGCAGAATGCCGATCAGAAACGTGGGCAGAGACACGCCAATCAAGGAAACCGACATGATGAGATTGGCAACAAACCCGTCGCGCCGAATGGCTGTGAAGACACCCAAAGCAATGCCCAGGACCACGGCAAAGACGGCTGAAACGGCGGCGAGTTCCAGGGTGGCGGGTGCCCGTTCCAAAATGATTTCGGACACCTCGCGCCCCTGACGGTAGCTAACGCCGAAATTCCCCTCGATAGCGCCCTGTAGAAAGCGGAAATACTGAACTGGAAACGGCTGATCGAGGCCGAGTTGAACGCGCAAGCGCTCCACATCTTCTATGGTGCGCTCTTGACCGAGCATGTTATCAATGGGATCGCCCACAAAGCGAAACATCGAAAACGCCACCGCCCCCACGATCAACAACACGAGCACGGACTGGCCGATCCGCCGAATGATGAATGACAGCATGGCGCCTCCTTTTCAGTGCCTGCGCAGCCCCGGGCTTGACCCGGGGCCTCCCGGCCGCCCAAGAGGTCCCGGGTCACGCCCGGGACGGGTCTCGCTTAGGTTTACCGCAGTCTATCGTGACACACCGTAAGATAAAGAAGTTATCGGGTCGCTGCACCATATTGGTACTCAAGCACGCACCACACACCAGAGGTTGCACGTAGAGCGTCACGAGGCGACCTTTCCCTGTAGGATCTTCGCGGCATCGTACATCGCCTGGCGCTTCACCGCGTCGATCTCAGAGTGGATCATCGGTAGCAACTCATCAATGCGCGCATTCGCATACAGGTTTAATTAAGTCTTTTTTCAATACACTTGATATTGCCAATTCACAAATAACCCTCGCATCATCTTTTTCTGCGCGTTATTCTATTTTCCCCAGCCGTCTGCGGGATCTCTTCATTTGGACGAACTGTTTGCTCTTCCTCTTCAGCTAAAGCGCACATAGAAGAGCTTGCCCAACGGGATTTATCACAGGCAAACGTTAAAGTTCCCAACACGACCCCCAAAACGGTTGCTAGAACCAGAACCCAATTTGTAAATTTAATCTGCTGACGCCTTATCTCCGATGCAAGACTCTCGAGCCTTCCATTAATGCGTTGAATGAAAACTGACTGCCCTTCCACGAAGGCAAATGTTGCGTATAGCCTTCGTCTCATGAGCTCTTGATATGACTGATAACCCGGTATTTTCCCTTCGTTTAAGTCACCGATCCGCTCTCGATAAGAGCGGGCGTAGTAAGTGGATCGAGCGATCCGGTATTGTAGTCCCCCAACAAGCATTCTCTTCCCATTTTTGCGCTGTTCGCTGTCAGGGTCGCCGTATATCGCGTTAAAGACCTCCTCATCTGCAAAACCAGTCTCCTCTATTTTGCGAAGTTTCGCAGAAAGTTCTCTATAATTCTGGGCAAGTTTCAAAGCGCCTCTGGGGGAATCGAGTGCTGCAATCGTCTCTTTTTCAAGTTCCTCCATTTCATATTTTGCATGATATAGTCTCGGAAGCTGCCGTACTGCCATCAATCTTAAGGTACCGAGCGAAAACAGACGAAAAAGTAGACGGCTCAGCTGCCAAGGGTCCGTCAGACTCGACGCCTTCATCAGCGTGAGGGGATTTCGTGTTTCACCCGTGTTTTCAACCGCTTCAAATCCCAGAGAGGATACGTATAGCACAGATTGATTTAAGAACGTTGCCGCAACAATTTCAGATTTACCTTCGTCGTGACGCGCATTGGCCCATATAGGTCGATACTTACTAAGCTCGTTCGCAACAAACTCATCCGCAAACAGACTCTTTTGAGATGCTGACCCACGAGCTATTGCTTCAATGCCAGGCAACTTTGCACGTTGATAATGAAATTTGTGCCGGTTGTCTTTTTGACGCTGGCCTGCTTCTTCTGACGGCTCATCAACGGTCTGTAATTCAACTTTTGGGAATTTAGCTTTTGGATGCTGAGGCGACACGAGGCGAAAATCGCCAAAATACTGCAGCGAAGCTTTTCTGGACACAGGAGCCAATAAAGCAGAGGCGCCACCACCGCTGTGGCTTTGCTTATGTAAAGATGCATCAACTTTCTCCCAAATTTCTTCAAACAGTATCTTACGCAGGCATGCGTTATCCTCTGGCGCTGGTTTAAGGTGAGGCACATCGCGCACACCCATAAGATACTGAAGCTTCGATGCAATCTCTGAGTTATAACCGAGCCGATAGAACATATCTGTGTTAAAAGGTAATTCGATGATTTGCGTCATCGTCATGTATTCACCGAAGATATCGCCGCGTAAAAGCAGACGCAGATGATATGCATCCTGATCGGTAGGCAGGTGGTCGCAGCGATGCTCTGGCGGCAAAGCATCGTTTTCATTGTATTTTATCGGCGCGCCGTCCTTGCCAAAGGGGATCGGGACGGGATGCGAAAGATACGGCTTTGAAATGCGCAAATGCGCTGGTCGATCCCCTAATTTATTGTTATTGCTTGCTGGAAGCGACAAATCTGGGTTGGCATCGAAAATCCACCTATCCTGCGTGTTGTCGCTTAGACAGGAAGGGTCACAAGCCTTTAGTAAATTTTGAAAAGCGACAATACTTTTTAAAACTTTGTCTTTCGAATTTTCAAGTTCTTCGCTTGGAACGAACGAGATATGCCTGCCTAAAAGTGGCCCGGCTAGCCACGGATACACACGACGATGGGTTTCCCTGTGTATCTCATTGTAATGCGCGATTGGTTCGAAATAGTGCTTCGAGGGATCATACATTTAAATCAAAAATTCATGCAAAGAGGGCGGCGCATGTCGCGCGCCGCCCAAATATCTTAGTTCATCGTGAAATATTTCACCTTTGGCTGATCTTCAGGATCAACCTCGATGCCGACACCGTCCGCCATGCCCCAGTTCAGAACTTGGTGGTGGATCGGGATGTAAAGCGCTTCATCCTGCACCACGCGCCAGATCGCTGCGATATCTGCGTTGCGCGCATCAAGGTCGGTGTTGGACGCCAGTGATTTGATCTTGGCGTCAAGATCATCGTTGTCAAAACCGGTTCCGTTCCACGTGCCGATGTCGCTTTCGCGGCCATGCACCAGGAAGTTGAACACATATTCCGAATCGTATGTCGGCACGCCCCAACCCAGCATGTAGAAATCAGTTGCCCCATTGGTGATCTTCGGGAAATGCTGCGCTTTCGGGATGGCATCAAGGTTCACTGTGATGCCGATCTGACCCAGCATGCCCACGGCCGCCTGGCAAATCGCCTCGTCATTGATGTAGCGATCATTTGGGCAGTCCAATCGGATCGAGAACCCATCGCCATAGCCTGCCTCGGTCATCAGCGCCTTGGCGGCATCGATGTCCGTGCTGCTCTCAGCGTCCATCTCAGCGGTCCAACCGTTCACGAAGGGCGGCGCGATCATGCCGGCAGGCTCAGACTGACCCCGCATCACGACTTGCTGGATAGCATCGCGGTTGATCGCCATGGACATTGCCTTGCGCACCCGCACATCCGCGAGCGGGTTGGCACCGTCGACATTGTCTGCCTCGATGTCATCCGGGCCCTGGTTCATGCCGAAAAAGATCACCCGGTTCTGAGGCGCCTTTTTGACGACCAAACCGTCCGCCGCGTCAACGCGCTGCAAGTCTTGCACGGGCATGTCTTGCAAAAAGTTCACCTCGCCCGACAACAAGGCCGCAACGCGTGTCGCCGCATTTTGGATCGGGGTGTAGATGATTTCCGTCACCTCCATCGGGAATTGATCGCGCCCCCAATACTCCTCGTTACGCTCCATCACGGTACGCACATCTGGCTCACGGCTCACCAGTTTATACGGCCCTGTCCCATTGGCATTGGTCGTGGCAAAGGTAATCTCGCCGCCTTCGAAATCTTGCACGTTCACCGTGTCATTCGCCTCGGTCCAGCCCTGATCCATGATGAACAGATTGGTCAAATTCGATGGCAAAATCGGGTTGGGCCCGTCGGTCACCATCTCGATGGTGAAATCGTCAACCGCGCGCACCTCGGTGATTGAACCGATCAATTCCTTCATGTCCGAATTTGGTTGTTTTGCCCGTTCAAAGCTAAACACGACGTCCGCCGCGGTGAATTCGGCACCGTCATGGAATGTCACCCCTTGGCGCAGGTTGAAGACCCAGACATTTGGATCATCCGCGCTGGGTGCCCAATCTGTGGCCAAGGCAGGCTCAAAAGCACCGGTCGTATCGCGGATGATCAGCGGTTCATACATTTGGTGGCGGATCGTATGCGTCGGCCCTTCGTTTTGTGCATGCGGATCGAGCGTCAGCGCGTCACCCGCGCGCGCCCATCGCAGCGTCTCGGCATTTGCCAGCGCCGTCGTTGACAACAGCGCAGCGACCGTGAGCAAACCAGTCAATTTAGTCATAAGTGCCTCCCCTTAGGCTTTGTGAGCATTGATTCTCATCGACAGAGGATGCCCAGCCGCGCCGGGACATCAAGCGGAAAGGTCGTGTGGCGCATCGCGACCGCTTCGCACCACCAGAACACGCGCAGCGCCCACACAAGATGCAATACGCATGAGATCAATCCGTCGAACACAGCAGCATCGGTATCAAGCAGTCGCACCACCGTCACGCGATGAAAAGAACCGCGGCTCCGCCGAAAAGGCGCCCAAACCAATCGTCTTGCGCCCCTGCGCCCGGATACCCTACATAGGCGCTGTGCATTAAAGGAGTGCTGCGCATGCGTCGCGTCGTCGTCACAGGCTTGGGCATCGTCTCATCCATCGGGAACAACGCGGCAGAGGTGGTGAACGCGCTGCGCCTGGGGCAGAGCGGTATCGAAGCCAGCGATGAGATGGCCGCCCATGGATTTCGTAGCCAGGTCGCGGGCACCCTCAAAATCGATGTCACCGAACACATCGACAAACGCAGCTTGCGCTTCATGGGGCCGGGCGCCGCCTATTCTCACATCGCGTTGCAGCAGGCCATCGCCGATGCGGGGTTGAGCGACGCGCTTGTCAGCCATTCGCGTACCGGATTGGTGGCGGGCTCCGGCGGGCCGTCCACCTCGGCGATGAAAGCGGCCCACGACATCGTTGATCGCACCGGTGCTACCAAACGCATCGGTCCCTTCGCAGTACCCAAATGCATGTCGTCGACAATCAGCGCGAATCTCGCGACCGCCTTCAAGGTGAAGGGCATCAACTATTCCATCACCTCTGCCTGTTCGACGTCGCTCCACTGCATCGGCAATGCGGCCGAGCAGATCATGTTGGGCAAACAAGACGTGATGTTTGCGGGCGGTGGCGAAGAACTGGACTGGACGCTGAGCTGTCTCTTCGACGCGATGGGCGCCATGAGCAGCAAATTCAACGACACGCCGCAACGCGCCAGCCGCGCTTTTGACGCAGACCGTGATGGGTTTGTGATCACCGGCGGCGGCGGCATGGTCGTTCTGGAAAGCCTTGATCACGCCCGCGCCCGGGGGGCGAAAATCTATGCTGAGATCACCGGCTTCGCAGCAACCTCTGACGGACATGACATGGTGGCCCCTTCTGGCGAAGGCGGTGCGCGGGCGATGCAACTGGCGCTTGGCACGCTGCCCGAGGGGCGCAAAGTAAGTTACATCAATGCCCATGGCACCTCAACGCCCGTGGGCGACGTCCCCGAGATCGAGGCGGTGCGCCACGTCTTTGGTGCGGGTGATACGCCCCCGGTGAGCTCGACCAAGTCGCTCACAGGTCATGGTCAGGGGGCCGCTGGCGCGATGGAGGCGATCTTTTGCCTGCTGATGCTGGAGCATGACTTCATCGCACCTTCCATCAACGTGGATAGGCTGGACCCTGCGCTTGACGCGGCCGAGATCGCAACGCAGCGCGTTGACAACGCTGGGCTCGATTCAGTGATGACCAACTCTTTTGGGTTCGGCGGTACGAACGGGTCGATGATCCTTTCCAAATTCACGGGGTAGAACGGGCATATGTCGGGAGTGCTGAAAGGGAAACGCGGGCTCATCATGGGCGTAGCGAATGAACGGTCCATCGCCTGGGGCATCGCCAACGCCATGGCGGAAGCAGGGGCGGAACTGGCGTTCACCTATCAAGGCGATGCTTTCGGCGCACGCCTGAAACCGCTGGCAGAGCGGATCGGCGCCGATTTCATGGTCGATGCGGATGTGACCGACGACACATCGCTCGATAAAGCCTTTGACAGTTTGGCACATCGCTGGCCCACGATTGACTTCGTGGTCCACGCCATCGCCTTTTCAGACAAATCTGAGCTCACCGGCCGCTTCCTGAATACCAGCCGCGCCAATTTCAAACATTCACTCGATATCTCAGCCTACAGCTTTATCGAGATTGCGCGCCGGGCCCATCCGATGATGGTTGAAAACGGCGGTACGCTGCTCACGCTGACATACCAAGGCTCAAATCGTGTCGTGCCCAACTACAATGTCATGGGCGTGGCCAAAGCTGCACTGGAAAGTGCCACGCGCTATCTCGCAAATGATCTTGGGCCAGATGGCATCCGCGTGAACGCGATATCACCCGGCCCCATGAAAACCCTCGCGGGGGCTGCCATCGGCGGCGCCAGGCGCACTTACAAACATGCCGATCAAAACGCCCCCCTGCGCGCCAATGCGACCCTGGCGGCCGTCGGCGGCACAGCGGTCTATCTGGCCTCAGAGGCAGGCGCCTGCACCACGGGAGAGGTCATTCGCGTAGACGGTGGTTTTCACGTGCTGGGCATGCCACAACAGCAAAACCTCTAAGGCCAGAACCCATGCACCCCATCCCCTCAGCGGCCCCGCCTTTTTGCCCCCCAAGATGCGGCACATTTGATCAAAAAAGACCCACGATGCCTGCTCAAATTCCCCTGGTCCAGAACAAAACCAATTGAACTGATGACACGGGACCAGGGTCTCGACCTTAAAGTGTCTCGAGAAAAAATTTAAAGACCCATACTCTGCCGCGCCTTTGGCGCTCTCAGGGTCTTGCATTCATTTTATCTCAACGCTTCTCGAAACGCTTGAGCTCTTTTTCATCTTGCCTGAAAACTCCGGGGGGAGGTCGCGCGGCGCGCGACCTGGGGGCTGGCCCCCCACGCCATACCCCGCGCAGAACCCTTTCCGGGCATTGGCGCCGTCACGGTTCCAGACCTGATCCAGGACCGCCGCCGTTAGAAGAGGTCCCGGATCACGTCCGGGACAAAACAGCCGTCCGCCAAAGCGCGATCTTGAGACCGCCGTGATCTAACCGAGGGGATTGAGAGACCCAGTCGAGCCCAGTGGCCTTTGCCAAACCCGGCTCGCTGGTCACCATCCCCACGCGCCATCCCTGAAACCGGCTCCGCATGACCTCGCCGAAAGCGGCATAGAGCCCATAGAGCAGTTTTTTGCTGCCGATCCGGCCGCCGTAGGGCGGGTTGACCATCACAAGACCGAGGCCGATATCCTGAGGCGGCATCAAAGCTGCGATCGGCAAACAATTGACACTTATTCTGTCGCCAACCCCGGCCCGCGCAGCATTGGCCGCCGCCATCTGCACCGCGCCTTGATCGCGATCAGACCCAAAAAACCGCGCCTCACCGACTGCCTGCCGGGGTCGGTCGCGCAGCTTTTGCCAGGCTGCTGCATCAAAGGACGCCAGCGTCTCAAAAGCAAAAGACCGCGCTCGTCCCGGCGCCAACCCTGCCGCGATTTCTGCCGCTTCAATCAAAAAGGTGCCCGAGCCGCACATCGGATCCAGCACAGGTTCCCGCCCATCATATCCACAGGCACGCAAAAACAGCGCCGCGAGAGTCTCGCGCAGGGGCGCCTTGCCCACGGCTGTCTTGTGTCCGCGTTTGTGCAAAGCCACGCCTGACGTATCGACACTCAGAACCACGCGATTGTCGTCGATGCGCGCCTTGATAATGCATGCGGCGTCATCTTGAACGCGGATGCCGTGGCACTCCTGCAGGGCCCGCGCGATACGCTGCTGAGCCGCACCTGCGTGATAAATGCGCGAAGCATGGCAACGCACCTCTACCCGCACGGGAACCTCTGATCGCAGCACCTGATGCCAGGGGAATTTGCGCGCGCGCTTGTCCAATTGCGCCAGATGAAATGCCATGAAGCTGCCGATGCGCGCCAGCACCCGCACGGCACCCCGCAGGTCCAGATTGGCACGCCACACGTCAGGCCAACCGCCCCTCACAGCGACACCGCCGGGAAGCACGCGTGGGTCCTGAAAACCTTTTTCCGCAGCCTCCGCGCACAGCAGATGTTCCAAACCTGGCGGGCAGACCAGAAAAATCTCAAAAGGGTCTGGCGCGGTCATGCCGTATCTCACCTCGTTTCTTCCAGCGCGTGATACATGCCGAACATCGTCGATACAATTTGAGACCTTCCCCCGCCGGCGATCCCATGACACTGTACCAGAGAAAGGACCGCCATGCCGATCACAACTTGTGTCTTTGATGCCTATGGCACGTTGTTTGACGTCGCAGCCGCTGCGCGTCAGGCCGCGCAAGAGCCCGACTTTGCCGCTATCAAGGACGATTGGCCCCTGTTGGCAGAGCACTGGCGGCTCAAGCAGCTGCAATATTCATGGCTGCGCGCCATCACCGAGGCCCATGTGGATTTTTGGGAGGTGACGCAGAACGGGCTCGACTGGGCGCTCGAAAAAACCGGTCATGCCGAGGATGCAGCCCTGCGCGCGCGTCTCTTGGCGCTGTATTGGGAACTGCAAGCCTACCCGGAAGTCCCCGCGATGCTGCGCGCCTTGAAGGAAGGGGGGCGAAACACTGCGATCCTGTCGAATGGATCGCCGGAGATGCTCGCCGGGGCGGTCGGTTCTGCGGGCCTGAGCAGTGATGTGGATGTCTGCCTGTCGGTGCAAAGCGTCGGGGTCTTCAAACCGGATGCACGGGTCTACGACCTGGTTGGGCAGCATTTTGGCTGCGCGACTGAAGAGGTGCTTTTCGTGTCGTCAAACGGCTGGGACGCCGCGGCGGCAACAGGCTATGGCTTTACCACCGTATGGGTCAACCGGACCGGCGAACCCATGGATAGATTGCCCTGGACGCCTGCGTATACATTGACGGATTTGACCTCCATCCCTGAACATGCGGGGCTTTGATGGCGCATTTCACCACTTCTGACAGTCTCTCGCTCTACTACTCTGATGAAGGCGAAGGGCTGCCCATTCTCTGCCTCGCGGGTTTGACACGGACAACAGCGGATTTTGACGATGTGACCCCACATCTTGCCGGGCACAGGTTGATCAAAATGGATTACCGCGGCCGCGGCCAATCCGATTTTGACCCGAACTGGCAAAATTACACGCTGCCCGTCGAATGCCGCGACGTGTTGGAATTGCTGGATCATCTGAGCGTGGCGCAGGTTGCCATCCTCGGCACCTCGCGCGGGGGCATGAACGCCATGGGCTTGGCGGCCAGTGCAAAAGACCGGCTGTTGGGCGTGGCGCTCAACGACGTGGGGCCGGTGCTCGACCCCAAAGGACTGGCGGTTATCATGACCTACCTCGGTCGCAATCCGGCTGCAAAGACCCACGCCGAGGCTGCAGCGGCTTTGGCGTTTGTCTTTCCAGAGTTTGAGGATGTGCCCCCCGAACGCTGGCTGCGCGAGGCGCAAAAGAACTTCGTGCAAACGGCGCAGGGCTTGCAGATTACCTATGATCCCCACCTGCGCGACGCTGTGGAAGCCGCCATGGCACAGGATGAGATTGATCTTTGGCCCTTTTTTGACGCGCTAGAGGGGCTGCCCCTGGCGCTGATACACGGGGCAAGCTCATCTCTCCTGCGTGACGATACCGTCACTGAAATGCAGCGGCGCAGACCCGATTTGATCCTGGGCAGGGTGCCCGGGCGCGGGCATGTCCCTTTTCTTGATGAACCAGAAGCGGTTGCAGCCCTGCGCGCCTGGTTGGAGAAGATTGCGTGAACATCGATATGATCCGCGCGGCGGCGGCACGACTTGCCGGGCACGCGCGACAAACACCGCTGCTTAACTCCTCTTTCATCGACGCGCTTGCCGGACGGCGGGTATGGATCAAGGCGGAATGTCTGCAGCACACCGGCAGCTTTAAGTTTCGCGGTGCCTGGTCGGCGCTTTCCGCACTTGACCCCGATGTCAGGGCGCGGGGGGTCATCGCCTTTTCAAGCGGCAACCACGCGCAGGGCATCGCCCTGGCGGCGAAACTACACCGTGTTCCTGCCGTCATCGTGATGCCCTCTGACAGCCCACAGATGAAGCTTGACAATACCCGGGCCTATGGGGCCGAGGTTGTCACATATGACCGCGCATCAGAAGATCGTGACGTCATCGGCGCACAGCTAAGCCAAGAGCGCGGCCTGACGCTGATCAAACCCTTCGACGCGCCCGAGGTGATCGCGGGGCAAGGCACTTGCGGGCTTGAGATTGCCAAGCAGGCCCACGCAGAAGGCATCAAGAATGCCGATGTGATCGTGTGTTGTGGCGGTGGTGGCTTTACCTCTGGCATCGCCCTAGCGCTAGAGGCCGATGCGCCTCACCTGCGGGTGCGCCCCGCAGAGCCGGAGGGCTTTGACGACGTGGCCCGCTCCCTGCGCTCTGGCACGGTCGAGCGCAACGCGCAGACAGCCGGTAATATCTGCGATGCGATCATCACCCCGCAACCCGGAGAGATCACATGGCCGATCATGAAACGCCTGCTCGGCCCCGGTTTGGTGATCTCAGAGACTGAAGCGCTGCGCGCCATGCAGCATGCCTGGGCGCGGCTGAAGGTGGTGGCCGAACCAGGTGGTGCCGCAGCGCTGGCGGCGGCGCTGTTTCGGCGCGATCAGATAGAAGGTGATGACGTTATCGTGACCCTTTCAGGGGGCAATGTGGACCCGGGCCTTTTTGTCAAAGCGCTCTCTTTGCCCGCATGACCCCGATCAAGATCACCAGTGTCCACGGGGCTTGTGAGGGTATCAACCATATCTTACCGACGCATCGCGTCATGCTCATTTGGTCAAATCACATCGGTGAGACGCGCTATTTCAGCGGTCTGAACACTCATTTGATCGATGCCAGCGACCTGGCGGCGCCGTATCACACGCTGGCGTGGGACCGCTGGACATCATGGGGGCAATCGACGTGAAAAAGGAGGAGACGCGATGAGGATGTTTGACACGGGCGCGGTGCGCCTGCACTACCGCGTGGATGGGCCCGCAGAAGGCGCGCCGGTGGTTTTTTCAAACTCACTGGGCACCGACATGCGGCTGTGGGATCTGGTCCTGCCGCATCTTCCCGCGGGGTTGCGCATCATCCGGTATGACAAACGCGGCCACGGGCTGTCCTCCTGCCCCGATGCGCCGTATTCGATGGGGGCGCTGGTCTCTGATGTGGAACGGCTGATGGATCATCTCGAGGTCGAAAACGCCGTCTTTGTGGGGCTGTCGATCGGCGGGATGACAGCGCAGGGTCTTGCGGCAAAGCGGCTGGATCTCGTGCGGGCGCTGGTACTGTCGAACACGGGGGCTAAGATCGGCACACCGAATGTCTGGGATGAGCGCATCGCCGCGGTGCAGGCAGGCGGGATTGAGGCGCTTGCCGATGCCGTAATGACGCGCTGGTTCTCGGATGATTTCCGCAAAACCGCAGAACTTGAACTGTGGCGCAACATGCTCGTGCGCGGCGAAGATGAAGGCTATCTGGGGTGTTCGGCCGCGATTTCAGGGGCGGATCTTTACAGCGTGACCAGCGGCTTGCGCCTGCCCGCGCTGGGGATCGCAGGATTGGAAGACGGGTCCACCCCGCCCGATCTGGTGCGCGAGACGATTGATCTGATCCCAGGGTCCAAATTTCACCTGATCCGAAAGGCGGGCCACCTGCCCTGCGTCGAACAACCCGAAGAATACGCCCGCGTATTGACCAACTTCCTGCATGAGATCGGCCATGTCTGATCGGCACGCGCAAGGCATGAAGACGCGACGCGCCGTTCTGGGCGATGCCCATGTCGACCGCGCAGCGCAGGCGCAGACGGCAGATGATGAACCGTTTCAGACGCTGATCACAGAGGCAGCCTGGGGCACCGTCTGGGCATCTGATGCCATCAGCCTGCGAGAACGCTCAATGCTGACCCTGGCGCTGCTGGCGGCGATGGGTAATTTCGATGAAGTCGAAATGCACGTCCGCGCCTGCGCGCGCACCGGGGCCAGCAAAAGCGATGTGATGGAGGCTTTTCAACATGTCGCGATCTATTGCGGGGTGCCCAAAGCCAACCACGCGATCAGAATCGCGAAACGGGTCTGGGCCGAGGAGCCAAGCGCTTGACCGCATCTGTATTCGACAGCCCGCTGTATGCCAGATTGTTCCATGCGGGCGAGGCAGCCCGGCTCTTTTCCGATACCGCTGCGATACGCGCGATGCTGCTGGTGGAAGGCGCATTGGCAAAGGTTCAAGGCGAGCTGGGCGTGATCCCCGAATTGAGCGCGGCAGCGATCCATCGGGCAAGCATGGAAATCCAGATTGATCCAGGGGCCATCGCGGCTGAGACAGGCCAAAACGGCGTTCCCATTCCCGGCCTCGTCGCTGCCTTTCGGGCAGAGATGAACGCGCCGGAGCATGCGCAATACGTCCACTGGGGCGCCACCTCGCAAGACATCATCGACACGGGCTTGATGCTGCGCCTGCGCCAATCGCTTGCCCTTGCAGAGGCAGATTTGCGGGGCATCCTTAAATCACTAGCGGCAGAGGCAGAGGCGCATGCCACGCTTCCGATGGCCGCGCGCACCTACGGTCAGCAGGCAACGCCGACGTCCTGGGGCGCTGTGCTGGCACAGTTTGGCATGCCGCTGCTAGAGGCAGTGAAAAGCCTCGACGGGCTTCGACAGAACGCCTTGTGGGTCTCCTTATCAGGCGCGGCAGGCACGTCCGCCGCATTCGGAGATCACGGCGATCAGACGCGCGCTGCGCTGGCCGCCGCGCTGGGCCTGAACGACCCCGGGCGATCTTGGCACACAGATCGCGGCCCACTCATCCGCATTGCCGATTGGCTGGGTCACGTGATGATCGCGCTTGGGCACATGGGGCAAACGCTCATCGGGCTTTGCACCACCGAAGTGGCCGAGGTGAGCCTGGGGATCGCCGGTGCCTCTTCAACGATGCCGCAAAAACAAAACCCGGTCGGCCCATCGGCTTTGGCGGCTTTGTCAGCGCATTTTGCAGGGCTGCGCGGCACATTTCAAACCGCCGCCACCCATCAACATCAACGCGACGGCGCGGCATGGTTTGCCGAGTGGCTGGTGATCCCACAAATGGTGCTTTGCGCCGCATCTGCCCTGCAGCATGCCAAGGCACTGGCCCAAAACATGCGCCCGCGCCCGGTGCAAATGCGCGCCACGCTCGACACTCATCTGGGGTTGATCCACGCAGAGGCGTTGAGCTTTGCGCTTGCCGAACTGATGCCACGGCCGGAAGCACAGCAAAAGGCCAAGGCGCTGTGTCTTGAAGCGATGGAAAGCCGGATCCCGCTGGAAAAACTGGCGCGGGGCCTTTATCCCGCGCTGGGCGGGCAGGTTTTTGACCCGGTCAAAGGTCTGGGCCAAGCGCCCCAGCAGGCAGCGGCGTTTGTCAAACGTGTCAGGGAGCTTTGATCAATGAAACTTGGCGTGGTTTTCGTGCTTTTCACCGTGATGATCGATGCGATGGGGATCGGCCTCATGGTGCCGGTGATGCCCGATCTGATCCGCGAGGTAAACGGCGGCAGCCTGGGCCAAGCGGCCCTTTGGGGCGGCGTGCTCAGCACCACTTTCGCGCTGATGCAATTTCTTTTCGGTCCAATGCTGGGCGGCCTATCGGACCGGTTTGGGCGTCGCCCCGTGCTCCTGATCTCCCTCGCGGTGATGGCGGCTGACTACGTTGTCATGGCGCTGGCAAACACAATCTGGCTGCTTCTAGCTGGCCGCGTTGTCGGCGGGATCACCGCCGCCACCCAGGCGACGGCCTATGCCTATATGGCCGATATCTCGGCCCCAAAGGATCGCACTAAGAACTTCGGATTGATCGGCGCGGCCTTTGGTCTTGGCTTTGTCCTGGGCCCGCTTCTGGGCGGTGTGCTTGCAGAATACGGCACCCGCGCGCCCTTTTGGGTGGCGGCGGGTCTGTGCGCGGCAAACACGGTCCTAGGCTTCATCGTCCTGAAAGAGACTGTCACCCGCGCCAAAGCCCGACGGTTTGAGTGGCGCCGGGCGAACCCCCTGGGCGCGCTGCAGCAATTGGGAAAACTGCCTGGGGTCTGGCGGCTGTTGACGATCTATTTTCTCTACAATCTCGCCTTCGCGGTCTACCCTTCGGTCTGGACCTATTTTGGCCAAGAACGCTTTGCCTGGTCCCCGGGAATGGTAGGGCTTTCACTCGGGCTTTTCGGGGTGATGATGGCCTTGGTGCAGGGAGGTATCATCCGATTGGCGCTCAACAATTTTGGGGAGCGTGGCACCGTGATCTTTGGCCATCTTTTCGCCATTGCGGCGTATCTTTCGTTGGGCATCGTCGTCTCAGGCTCGCTCGCGCTGATCTTGACACCGCTTGCCGCGCTCGCGGGCGTCATCTCCCCTGCGCTGCAAGGTCTGATGTCGAAAGAGGTGGCGGACAACGCGCAAGGCGAACTGCAGGGCGTGCTCACGTCTACCGTGTCGCTCGCGATGATCCTCTCTCCCATCGCGATGACCTCAACATTCGCCTATTTCACGGCTGAGGGGGCCCCGATTTACCTGCCAGGAGCGCCTTTCTTGGCGGGCCTCGTGTTAAGCGTGATCGCGCTGATCACTTTCCTGTGGCGCCCCAAAAGGATGTCGGCGGCATAGGCAACGCGAAAGCACCGTATTAACCGTGCCGGGCTTGAAAAGGAACAAAAGATGAAGCTGCAAGATCTAGATGTCATCGTCACCGCGCCACCGGCACCGGGTTGGGGTGGGCGCTATTGGATCCTGGTCAAGCTCACCACCGATACCGGCGTTGTCGGGTGGGGAGAATGCTATGCCTCCTCCGTTGGTCCGACCGCCATGCGCGCTGTGATTGAGGATGTCTTCACCCGCTACCTGCAAGGCGAAAACCCCGAAAACATCGAGAGGATGTTCCGGCGCGCCTATTCGAGCGGGTTCACTCAACGGCCAGACCTGACCGTGATGGGCGCGTTTTCAGGGCTGGAGATCGCCTGCTGGGACATTCTTGGCAAGGATCGCGATCGGCCCGTCTACGCTTTGCTGGGCGGTGCGATGAATGAACGCGTGCGGGCCTATACCTATCTCTATCCGCTGGCGCATCATCCGCTGACCGATTTCTGGACGGCGCCGGACATGGCCGCTGAAGCCGCCGCAGCATGCGTTGCCCGCGGATACACTGCGGTGAAGTTCGACCCTGCCGGTCCCTATACGATGCGCGGTGGCCATATGCCCGCGATGTCGGATATCACCCAGTCGGTGGCGTTTTGCCGCGCCATCCGGGATGCCGTTGGCGACCGGGCAGATCTGCTGTTTGGCACGCACGGCCAGTTTACCACTGCGGGGGCAATCCGGTTGGGGCAGGCACTGGAACCCTACGCACCGCTGTGGTTTGAAGAACCCATTCCGCCTGACACGGTGGCCGAGATGGCCAAAGTGGCCCGCGCGGTGCGCATCCCCGTGGCAACTGGCGAAAGGCTGACGACAAAGGCCGAGTTTGCCGCCGTGCTGCGCACGGGCGCCGCGGCGATCTTGCAACCCGCACTGGGACGCGCGGGCGGGATCTGGGAGATGAAGAAAGTCGCCGCTCTGGCCGAGGTCTACAATGCGCAGATGGCACCGCATCTCTATGCGGGTCCAATCGAATGGGCCGCAAACGTGCATCTGGCCGTGTCGATCCCAAATCTGCTGATGGTGGAGACGATTGAAACGGCTTTCCACGATCAATTGATCAAAGGCTCGATCCGCGTGGAAGATGGGTTCATTCCCGCGCCCAGCGGCCCCGGACTGGGGATCGACGTCGATGAAGCGCTCGCGCGGGCGCATCCCTATACCGGTGAGGGGCTGCATCTGCAGATGCAGGACGATCCTTGCAATTACGTCGATGGGAATAATTTCGAAGGCGGTGCGCCAGCACCAAGAGACTGACCCACGCGATGTGGCCGCTTTCTTTCAAAGAAAGCGGCCGGAAATTTTGAAAATTTCCGGCCCCCGCAACGGGCTATGTGCGCGACGCCTCGAAAGCGCTCCACGCGATCTTGAACGTCTCAAAATCGATGCGCTGCCCTTTGGTTGCGGACAAAATGATCTTTTCTGACGCGAAAAGCTGCGCGATTGCGGCCTCTAACCCGACAACAACTGACCTGGGTATCACCACGGCCCCGTGCCGATCTGCATGGATCAGATCACCGGGAACAACGTCCATCCCTCTGATCATAACCGGTTGGTCAAAATCGATCACATGTACAAAGCCGTGGCTGGGACCGATAGACCCCGCCACAACCGGAAATCCATCCGGCAGATCGCCCAGGTCACGCATCACACCGTCGGTCAGCGCGCCAGACAGGCCGAAGGCTTTATGCACATTGGTATTGATCTCGCCCCAAAAGGCGCCGATCGCCTCGGCGCCATCCAAATCCTGCACCACCGCAACCGCTGGGCGCGCGCCCTCGGACATGTATTTATAGTAGGCCATGCGCCGCGCTTTGATCACCTCCGCAGGTTCCTGCGGCGGATGCACCGCCCGAATGCGCGCGGTGCGGGCATAGCCGACCACCACGTCCCCCGGCACAGAACACAGCATGCTCCCGCGCGTGAAGCCGTCAAATCCGCGCTGCCCCTGAGCCACTTCGATGGCATTGCAAACGGTGGGCGTATCAACGCGCTTGAGCAGATGCAGCAGCCCCTCGGTCATGCGCGCACTCCTATGCGTTTGGTGCCCTCGCAAAGCGCAGACAGCTTGGCATAGGCAATCTCGGGATCCACCGCGCCAAAACCGGCGAAGGTGCCAAACCCGCAGTCAGAACCGGCAATCACGCGGTCTGCACCGACGATATCGACAAAGCGTTCAACACGCTGGGCGACAACCTCGGGATGCTCCACAAAGTTGGTCGTCGTATCCACCACACCGGGGACCAGGACCTTATCCTCTGGAATGTCGGCTTTACGATCGCGGAAGACGGTCCATTCATGTGCATGACGCGGGTTCGACGTCTCAAACAGAACGTATCGGGCCTTGGCTGACATCAGCGTGTCAAACACCTGCGCCATGCCGATGTCACAGACATGCGGGCCTTCGTAATTGCCCCAGCAGATATGCACGCGCACCTTGTCCTGCGGCACGTCCTGCAGGGCGTGATTGAGCGCCTCGACATGACTTTGTGCGATCTTCACAAATTCAGCATCTGACAGATCCTGGAACAGCATGTGACGCGACAGGGCGAGATCCGGGCAATCCAATTGCAGGTCAAGGCCCGCCCCGACAATGGTCTCGTATTCCTCTTTCATCGCCTCCGCCAGCGCGGCGAGATAGGCGTCTCGGGTTTTATAAAAGTCGTTTTGCAAAAACAGAGAGATCACTCCAGGAGAGGCAGCATTCATAAAGCCGCGCTGCACCCCATGCGCCGCCATAGCCGCTTTGAGGTTGTCGATGTCTTTTTGTAGCTCACCCTGCCCCTTGGATCGCACGGCACCGGTGCACATGGGTCTTGCGTATTGCGGCGTACCGCCTCCCTCCGCCAGGCGTTTGAGGAAACTGGGGAAGAGCTTTAGATCCGCTGGTGCGTTGCGCGGGCTATCGCCGGAAAAACCGGTGTAGCGATCTTTGACATAGGTGGCGTAAGAGATCTTGGAGGTCTCTCCATCACTCACGATGTCGATACCGGCTTTGACTTGCGCCGCGACGGTGGCGTCAACCGCGCGGGTCATTGCCGCATCAAAGGCGGCAGTGTCAAACGCCTCTCCTCTTTCACGTGCAAAGATGAAATCAACGACCTGTTGGCTGCGCGGCAATGAACCGGTGTGCGTGGTCAGAACTGTCATTTGTCTCGCTTCCTTGAACTCCGTTCTCCCGCGGCGCCCCGTGCGCGCGCGCGGGAAGAGCTACAGCAGTTTCTTGGCGATTATCAACTGAATGGGCGCTGATTTAGGCCGAAATCTCGCGCCCACCCCCGCAGTGTGTAACATCCTTCGCCACGACAGTCTTTCGCTTTCGCCCCTGTCCTCTGGACAGCGGCGATGCGCTGTCACTCCTCGCGGGGCGAGATCCTAGCGCATCCGGCCTTACGCCTAAGACACCTTGGCCAAACCGACTTTGCCCCGCCCCGTGGGCGCGGGACGGGTCGGATCAGGGTAAAGGCCAAGGGCTTTAGCGCGACCGCCAGGTTGCGCCCGCTGGATCTGCGGTGCCGACAACGCGGTAAAGCGCGGCCTCCCCCGTCATGGATGGCACGATGGTATGTGATAAATGTGCCGGCACGGACATCGTATCGCCGGGTGAAAGGGTGGCACTGCCGGTGTCCCACGCCAAACGCCAGTGGCCCTTGACCGGCATCATAACGGACGGGCGATCAAAGTGTTGCATGGTTTCTGAGGCGCTGGCACGGGTCATAAAATCCACCTCAAACCCGGGTTTATCTCGGATGATGCCCGCCTCACCGATCACCTTGCAGGGTGTGCCGCTTTCCGCCAGCGCGTACATGTCCAGATACCTTCGCACATAACCGCCAATCACCTCCATCGTGCTGGGACAGTCGACTTGCGCCAATTCATCAGCGCTCAGCAATGGCATCGGTTTGACATCGCTTGGCAGGTTTTCACCCTTTTTCGTGTCGTAGAGCTTGCCATTCTCGCCCAGGACCAAGCCGTGGGCTTGGGCGTCCTGGATCACATGCGGGGCCCACACAACGCCCCCGCCAGCATCATCACCGCCCAGAATGGCCATGATCATCCCGTAATCTGTACCGATATTCTCAAATCCGCGGAAAATGTTGGTGGGGATGTTAAAAATGTCTCCCTCTTCAAGGATCACCTCTCCGGCGTCCCCCTTTTCACCCCAAAAGAACCTCCAGCGACCGGAAAGCACGAAAAACACCTCCGCCGTGCGGTGATTGTGCATGGAGTTGCGGCACTTCGGTGGCTGGCCTGCGGCGCCGATGTTGAACCCATGCGGCAGAGAGATGTGCACGTGTTGATCGGGGCTTTCCGACACGCCGCCGCCGATGATCGTGAAGTTTTCTTTCTGATCGCTCCCGGGGGTATGCGCGTCGATAAACGCCGTTTTGCAGGGCTGCAAATCGCCGTAGCGCACGATGCGGGTTTCCATCTCTTGCGGTGTCATCTGATCTTTCCTCTTTGCTCAAAGGCGGTGCTTTACGCACGGGTCCGGTTTGTGACTGTCAACATCTAACTCAACCCCGGGCTTCAGCCGGTCTGAAGCAGGATCTGTTTCCAGATCATCGCCTCATCAAAAAGCGTGTATTCGCGGCGCAGACCCCAGGGCCCGAACTCTGCATGACTGATCCCCAGCACATAGACATCGGCACCCGTCGGCGTGCCAAATCGTCCCCAGCCGTCATGCGTGCCGTGCAGCGACCAGCGGACCGCGGCGCGCGGCGGCATCATAGGATCCTCTCGACCGATCACATGCGCGATCTTGAATTCAGCATTGGGCAGCGCGGCACGCAGTCCCATCCAGAACTGGTCCACCGTGCCGACCCCGTGCCCTGTCACCCCGCCGGGATACTCGGTCTGCACAGCACGATCATACTCGGAGGGGATCAACGCCATATTCGCCCCCATCAGCCCGGTTAGGATGTCGGCGTATTTCTGGCCCCAGGGATTGTCATTGCCGCGCCCCTTGTAAGGACCTTCTTGATCATTCGCCGGGGTCAACGGCTTTACGCAATGCTCTGCCCCGCCCTCACGGGCAATCAAATCGGCCGCATATTGTTTCGGGTCCCAGCCCATCTGCCGCACAATCGCGCCTTGATCGCGGATCAGCCACTCGTCATTGATTTGATTGTTGATCGCGTGGCAATCCGCCAGAATCCGGTAGCGGAGCTTTTTGCCAGTTGCAGCACCATACATCCCGTCGTGTGCATGCGTCGCGGTACTGATGATACGGTGGGAGGACAGCATGCCCTCTTCCGGTGTGCCAGACCAGATGACATCTTCACCCAAAAGCGCCCGATCTGGAAACTCCGCCAAGGTGGCCATCGTCGCACCGATCACGCTTTGATTGCCGATCACCACCGATCCGGGGGAGCGCACAACAATGTCATCAGCGTAATAATGATGCAGCGTGGAGATCCCACGATCTTCCCAAATCTCTTTGGTGATGCCGATGATGTAGTCGGGGAAATCTTTGAACTTGTTAGAGAAACCGTGCATTTTACTGTCCTGAAGGTAATCTGGCCGACCGGCGCACAATCAGCGGCCCGTCAATGCGCACCCGCCTTGGCGGGGCCGCGTGGTCATCAATGCGGCTCATGATCAAATCCACCGCTTCCGCTACCATCTGGTTGGCCCGTTGGCGTACCGTGGTTAGGTGGTAGCTGGGCCAAGCCGCCAAAGCCACATCGTCATATCCGACAATCGAGAGGTCATCCGGGATGCGGAGGGTAAACTCAAACCGCGCGACATCCATCACGGCAAAGGCCATGTGATCATTCGCCACAAAGATGGCATCGGGCGGTGCATCGCGACCCAGTATGCGCCGTGCCGCCGCTTTCGCCCCCTCGAAATTGAAGTTCCCTATCTCGCGCGCGCAAAGCGCCATGTCTGCCGCGGCAAGCCCGGCGAGAAAGCCCGCTTCCCGGTCGATCTGGGTCGACGCCCCCTCCCACCCGGCGATGTGGCCGATCCGTTGATGACCACCCTGCAGCAAGAACTCCGCCAGTTTGCGACCGCCCGCAACATTGTCAGAGGTCACGCTGGACAGCCGCTCGTCAAACTGATCCCGGTTGAAAAGAACGATGGGAATGCCCGCATCCTCGCATCGGCGCGTCAAATCGTTCGACACACCGACAGAGGCCACGATGATCCCGTCCACCTGATAGTCGAGCAATTCCTCCATGACCCGCTGGGTCGCGGCAGTATCGTTGCCCGCCATAAAAACCAATGCGTGATATCCGCGGCGCTGCAGCGCTTTGGAGAGCTTTTCGATGGCCTCGGGATAGAATTGGTTTTCAAGATACGCGACCACCAGGCCAATGATCCGACTGCGCCCGGTGATCAGGCTGCGCGCAAGCACATTGGGCCGGTAGCCGAGCTCTTGCGCGGCGATGCGCACTTTATCCGCTGTTTGCGCGCTTACCGAGGCGCCAGGCGTGAAAACACGGCTCACGGCGGACCGGCTTACGCCCGCCCGCTCCGCCACCTCCGAGGATGTCACCTTGCCGGGCATCAGTCCGCCGTCCATCCCCCGTCTATCATCATGGCTGTGCCCGTCACCATCGCCGAGGCATCGCTGGCCAAAAACAACGCCGCTCCCATGATATCCTCTACTTCTGCAACGCGCGGCAGCTTGATCTTTTCCATGATCCACCGCAGCCGATCTGGATTGTCGAAACTGGCCTGGGTCAAGGCGGTACGCACAAATGTGGGACAGATCGTATTGATCCTGATCCCCGCTTTACCCCATTCCACGGCCATGGCTTTCACCATGCCCTCAACCCCGTGCTTTGTGGCGCAGTAAACCGCCCGCTCAATGCCGCCAACGTGACCCATCTGACTTGAGATATGGATGATCGACCCGGCCCGACCTGCCGCCATCATGGCCCGCGCTGCCCGGGTCGACAGAAAGTAAGCGCCTTTAAGGTTCAAAGCGATGACCGCATCGAAATCTGCCGGGACGGTTTCGATGGCCGGGCCGTGCCGGGCCAATCCGGCTGAGTTCAACACGATGTCAAAAGGCACCTCAAAGGCCGCGTCAATCGCGCTCATGTCACTTTGATCAAAGGCCAACGCCCGGGCAGACCAACCGACCCCGGTCATCCGCGCGACAGTGTCTTCCAAAACGTCGATGCGCCGGGCCGCCAACACGACATCGGCCCCTGCCTCTGCCAAAGCCACGGCGCAGGCCAAACCGATCCCCGATGAAGCACCTGTCACCAGCGCGCGCTTCCCGCTCAGATCAAACGATGGGGTGCGCGGCAGCGCGCTCACAACGCCACACCCGTCTCAGCATCAAATCCCTGGCGCGCCTTGTTAAATTCGCGCATGCGCGCCAACACGTCCACGCCGATCTGATCATACATCTGCAACATGTCGACAAGCACCCAGTTCTCGCGGATCAGCCCGTGCTCGACCCGCCAGAAATCCAAGCTGCGCATTTCGATCTTTTTGTTGAGCGGTGGTATCCCCAACCAACCGTCATGGGTAATGGTCTGATACATATCAGGCCAACCGGTGACCGCCGCATAGTTCCGATCTCCAAAGAAATGATAGGTGATGTCCTCTACATATTGTCCCCTGTCTGGCATGCCGTTCAAAAACGGGATCTGATGCCAGTTGCGAAAGCCCGCAATGCCACGTCCCGTACCAATGCCTGCGGGTCCGTACCAACTCATCCGCGGATGCCAAAACCGCGGCATTTCCATCACCTCGGGGCCCCCTTGGCTGGGATGCTTCTTAAGATACTCTAACATGTCGACAATGTGTTGGCAGGTCGCCTGCCCCGACGCCGCATCATAGGGGCCCGATACGATGCCATCATTGCTAGCGGGTCCCGGCACATGCCACTCGCGCCCAAGGCTCGGCTGCAGCGGCCAGGCGCCCGCTTGCATCATGACCTCAGGGATATCCCACAGCGCCTGCATCTCAACGATTTTGCCCTCTACAAATCGATAGAACTCGTGAAAGCGCATGTGCACCATGTGACCCGTCGGAGGAATGTCGAGCCAGGGGGCTGCGAATGTGCCGGTGTAATATCCGCCGCAGCCGACCCAATCTGCCCCCTCTGCCGTCGGCCCCGCCATCACGATGTAATCGCGCCGTTCCAAATCCGGTACCGCGCGCTGCAAGGGCGCATAGGCTGCATCGACATAGGCATCGACCCCGTCGATCGTTTCAAACGGAAAAGACAGCCGAAACACCACGTCAGCCGCGCAAAGCGCCTGCAAGCGCGCGCGCAGATCACGCAACTCAAAATCATACATCGCCGCCTGGATTGGTGCGATCAGTGCTTTATGTCGGCTGTGTAGATCCATTTTCATCTTGCCCATAAACTCCGGAGAGCACGAGAGGCAGCGCCTCTCGTCGGCTCAAGGGCCCCTCGATGGGGCCCGCGAGTCGCCCTATTCCGCTGCCTCTCGCGCTGGCGCCCCTTCTCCGTAAGGCACATTCACGCCGCCGTAGCGGCGCACCCGAACATTGCATTGCTCTGCGTGACCGACAAACCCCTCCAACATGCACAGCCGAGAGCCATAGGCCCCCATCTCTGCCGCTGCTTCATCGGTGGTGATCTTCTGATAGGAATGGGTTTTAAGGTATTTACCGACCCACAGACCGCCCGTGTAGCGCCCCGCCTTCTTGGTCGGCAGCGTGTGGTTGGTGCCGATCACCTTATCCCCATTGGCCACATTGGTCCGCGCCCCCAAAAACAGCGCGCCATAGCAGGTCATATTCTCCAAAAACCAATCGTCCCGATCGGTCATGACCTGCACGTGCTCTGACGCGATGTCATCGGCGACCCGCAGCATCTCTTCATAGGTGTCGCACAGGATCACCTCGCCGTAATCCCGCCACGAGGCCCGGGCCGTATCAGCAGTCGGCAGAATGTCGAGCAGGCGATCAATCTCACCCATGGTGTCGCGGGCGAGCCTTTCTGAATTGGTCAGCAACACGCAGGGGCTGTTATAGCCGTGTTCGGCCTGACCCAACAGATCGGTCGCGCAGATTTCGGCGTCTACCGTCTCATCAGCGATCACCATCGTTTCGGTGGGACCGGCGAAAAGATCGATCCCTACGCGCCCGAAAAGCTGCCGCTTTGCCTCGGCGACAAAAGCGTTTCCAGGGCCCACCAACAGATGCACGGGGTCGATCGTCTCGGTCCCGATGGCCATGGCACCGACGGCTTGAATGCCGCCAAGAACATAGATCTCATGCGCGCCCCCCAGATGCATGGCGGCGATGACCGCGGGGTTTGGCTCGCCCTGGAACGGCGGCGTGCAGGCAATGATGCGCGGCACCCCCGCGACCGAGGCGGTGGCCACCGACATGTGGGCTGACGCCACCATCGGGAATTTACCGCCCGGCACATAACACCCCACCGATTGCACGGGGATGTTCTTGTGCCCCAGGATCACCCCCGGCTGCATCTCGACCTCGATATCCAGCATCGCTTCCCGCTGCGCTTGCGCAAATCGGCGCACGTTGTCCTGGGCGAATTTCAGGTCTTCCATCTCACGCGGGGTGACTTTGGCCATCAGCGCGTCGATTTCAGATTGGTTCAGCTTGAAAGACGGCGGGGAGTATTTGTCAAACTTCTCAGACAATTCCCGCACTGCCGCATCGCCCCGCGCCTCGATGTCTTTCAGGGTGGCTTCAACGGCATCACGTGTCTTGGCATCTTCGTCGCTGCGCTCCGCCTCAGATTTGCCGCGCTTCAGATAGGTGATCGTCATTTCGTTCCTCTCATGTGTTTTCAAGCCGCAGCGGTGTCCTGCAGCGACGCGTCATAGGCCACAAGTTCCACTGTGTTCCCCTCGGGGTCGCGGGTGAAAATACCCCGCCAGCCAATCCAGCCGAACTGCTGGACGCTGTAGTCGATGTTGTTTTGATCGTACCAGGCCATCGCCGCCTCCTGAGCGGTGAAATCGACGGTCAGGGCGATGTGATGCAACGACGATCCCGCACCTGTTGCGGGACCTTTATCGCTGCGCGGATGTATCTCGGGCCGTCCTGCGTCATGGGCAAACAGCGCCAGCACGCAGGTATGCCCGTCATAGCCTTCCGAGATCTTGAAAAAGACGATGTCCGACGCGTTATCACCCGACAGAACGTCGAGCCCAATGATGTCGCGATAGAACGCCATCATCGTGCTCACGTCACTGCAGCGAATGGCAATCTCGCCCAGTGCTTTTACCGCGAAACCGCGCATCATGCTGCCGGACGCGGTGGCATTTTTTCACCACGATCAAAGGCTTCCCAGCCTTCCCCGTTGAATACATCGACACCAAGCTGGGCGAGGACATGGGGGAAATCGACCATCACCCAATTGTCCGCGATCTTGCCTTCGGTGACCTTCCAGAAATCCATATACCGGATCTCAATGCGCTTGCCGGTTGGCGCAACGCCCATGAAGGTGCCGGAATGCGTGGCCTCTTGTCGGCCAAAGGCGGCGGCCCATTCGCCCATGTAAAGGCGCGCTTCATCAACACAGACCTTGTCGGAGAATGCCGCCTGGAACGGGCGCTGCCAATTGTCTTGGAACTCTTTCAGGCCGGTTTTCGTGCCGCAGCCGGTGTTGCCGAGCCAGCGGAAGTTGTCATGAAAGAACGCGCCGATGCCGTCGATCGTATGGTCGTTGAGACCGTCGACCATATTTTCGATCACGGCGCGCGTCGCTTCGGTTTTGCGCATATCGGTGTCCCGGGTGAGCGCGGCCTGCTCAGGTCTTGAGCCTTTCATGGTGGTCCTTTTTGAGAGTGCGGGTCCGGGGCCAGCCCCGGACCCCGGAGTTTACAGGGCAAGATGAAGAAGAGCTGTCATCCTTTGACCGCCCCAGCGGTAAGCCCGCTGACGATCTGGCGCTGGAACACCATCACCAAAAGAAAGAGCGGGGCGGTGATGGACACCGCAGCGGCCACGGCTTCTACTTGGTCGGTGGTCGTCGTTTCGCGGTTGAAATAGCCCGCGATCGCCGGGACCATGGTTTGGTTCTGTGCGTCAAGCAGGAGCGCTGTGACCAGAAAGTCATTGTATCCGAGCAAAAAGCTGAACAAGCCGGTCGTGATCACCCCGGGCCACATGACAGGCATAATCACCCGGCGGAAGGCTTGGAAATGCGAACATCCGTCCACCCGCGCCGCTTCGTCGAGTTCAGCCGGGATGTTTTGGAAAAACGACCGCAGCATCCAGATCGTGAACGGTTGGTTTATAGAAACAAGGACGGCGATCACCGCCCAGGGTTGACCGTAGAGCGTTGGCGAAATCTCACCAAAAATGGGGCGCAGAATTTCGGCGGAATTGATGAACCAGGGAAGGTAGCCCGCCACCAGCACGGAATGCGGGAGGGCGCGGAAGATCAGCGCCAAGATGAGCAACCAAAATGCCAGGTCGGAGCCCGAGCGGGCCAAGCCATATCCGGCGAGCGTGCCGACGGTGAGCGAAATGGTCACGACGCCTGCGGTTACGAGCATGGAATTCATGAAGTTGCGGTAAAACTCATTCTCTGCCCACACAGCGATATAATGCTGCGTGGTCAGCCCCAGCACCGGTTGCCCCAGAGGCCCAAGAATGCTGTTCAATGCGCTCAACAAAAGCGGAAGAACGCCAAAGAAGACCAGAAGAAACACGAGGGCATAGGCGGCTGCACCCACCAGCCAACCGATCACGGTCCAGCCCGGTGGCGTGTATCTGCCCACCAGATCGGGCAATTTGGTAAACATCCAGCGGACCGCCAAAAAGAGCACGATCAAGCCCAGAGCGATATCGATGATCGACAGGCCGTCGCCGCGGTCCAATGTGTTGGGGCCGAAAATCACGTCGAGCGGGCTGTCTGCAAAAGCATCCACGGGTGATTTGAAGCTCATCACAGCAATCCAGAAGATCGGGAATGCCGCAATCACGCACCAAAACACGAGGAACGCGCTTGAGGAGAGACGCAGAGCGATGCCCTGCTGCATGGCCTTGGGTGTCGACATCAGTGCGCGCCTCCTTTGTGATCGCGCCACGTGCGACGCAGGGGTAAGATCAACAGGAACACGATCCCGATCATCGTCAGCATGGCCGAGGCCGAAGCGCGGGCGATGGCGCGGTTGCCTGCGTCGTCGGGCGTGAGAAAATCAAAGGTCAGCCATTGCAGGGAGATCACATGCGCTTGGCTGCGGAAACCCACGATTTCCTCGAAGACACGGTAGCTGTCCATCAGGTGGATGAGGGCGATGAAGATGATCAGCGGCATCAAATGCGGGATGACCACGTGGCGCAGCCTTTCCCAGCGGGAGGCCCCGTCGATAACCGCGCTTTCCAGCGTATCCATGTTCACCGTCTGCAGGCCCGCGTAGAAGATGACGAAGGCAAAGGGGGCCACGTGCCACACGCGGTAGAAATACATCAGGAGTTCGATGGTCCAAGCCTGTGCGAACATGGAGATATTTTCACCGGACCATCGCTCCATCATGGTCGTCAAAATGCCGTCCCCAACAAACAGCCAGTAGATCGATAAGGAGCCAATCACCGGCGTGATGATAAAGGGCAGGAGAGAGACAAAAATGATCGGACCGCGCACCGCGCGTGCCGCATTGTTCACCGTGAGCGCGATCAAAAGACCGACCCCGATGACGAGCGGCAGCGTGACCAACGTGAACATGAGCGTGAAACGCAACGCTTTCCAGAAGTCGATCTGCCAGATGTCACTGATCTGGCCTGTGCCGATCGCCTCCCAGACTTTGTCCATCTGCAGGACGTTCTGGTAGCTTTGAAAGCCAACCCATTCGGTGGTCGTCATGACCTTGCCATTCTCACCGATCACGGGGATGGTTTTGGTTTCCGTCACGCAGGTCTGCGTGAGAAAGCCCGGGGTGCATGTCTCCACCTCCATCTGCTGCATGACGGGTTGTGTGATCTGAAAAGACTGGATGAACACCGAAATCAGCGGAAGCGCGATAAACAACACCATCATGAAAACGGATGGTGCCACGAAAGCAAAGAATGTGTTAAACCTCATCGCGATCCCCTTGTGATCTTGTCAGCCTGGCCAGCGTTGGGCTGACACTGCCCGATGTGGGCTGGCCGCCAGACGCGGCCAACCCGAAGTGTTTTACTCCAACACGCCGGCTTCTTTTGCCGCGGTCGTATAGGCTTCTTCAATCGCGGCCAGCGTCGCGGCAGCGTCCCGTTCCCCGGTCAAAAATGCCGGGATCTCATTGCCCAAAGCGGTGTGCAGCAAACCCATCTGCGTTGTTGACGGATAGGGGGGCGGCGCTGGCGTGGCTGTCGCCGTTGCCACGGCACCCTCAGACAATGGCCCGGGCTGATACCCGTTCACCAGCCATATGGCCGCGTCGTTATTCGCTGTCACCATGTCGGTGTCGATCCCTTCCATCGCCAAACGAAACGCCGCATCGGCTTCTTCGTCCGTGATGTTTGCAGCGACAACAATGCCGTCCCACCAAAGGGTCGTTGCCGGTGCACCACCCGCCATCGCCGTGGGGGCTGCGGCCATTTTGACCTTGCCGACGACTTGGCTCTCTGCCGCATCGTTCATTGCCGCTGCGCGAGATGCCCAGAGGTTCGCCATGGCGATTTTGCCCTGCTGGAACTGCTGCTGAACATAAGTCGAGTCTGAGACCAAAACCTCTGGGTCGGTATAGGCCATGATCGCCTTCAGGTTGGCCAGCGCTTTTTCGCCTGCCGGCCCGTTCACGGCGGTGGTGTTGTCATCGTTAAAAAACGCACCCCCCACGCCAGGATACATGTTCACAAACTCTTGCGCCAGGTTCCAACCAGATTTCATAGTCGCGCCCAGCGGATAATCCACCACGCCCGCTTGCTTGATCGTTTCTGCAGCCTCTAGCACCTCGTCCCAGGATGTTGGCGTCGCGATGCCCAGATCCGCCAAGATATCTTCGCGATACATCAGGTGCTGCGTGTTCACCATCATCGCCACCGCCATGATTTTACCGTCCACGCGGATCAACTGGTTTGGTGACAGATTTTGGCCGTATTTCTCAATAAGGTCATCCAACGGGCGGATAGTACCTGCGTTGAGCAATGGGGTGATCGTGCCGTTCGAAACACCGCCAAGATGATAAAGCGATGGGTTAGCTTCAAATGCGGCAGGCTGTTTCGTCCGGAACTCCTGATCCAATTCCGCCTGAAGATTACCGCACTCAGCCATCGCGTCAGTGACAGCTTTCCAAGCCTCGAACCCGGCCGAGAGCATCTTGACCTCGGTGGTGTTCTCGTATGAGCACGCGGCAAACGCGCTGGTGCCCAAAAGGCTCACCGCGCCTGCAAGTGCCAGTTTCTTCAACATCATAGTGCAAACTCCCTGTTGCTATTCGAGGGGTGCATCTTGCAAGCCTGCACCCGGTTCACCCCATTGAGGGGATCCTTTCGTTAACCGACGCTCAACCGTTCCCCGGAAGCGCGGTCAAAAACATGACAAATGCTGCTTGGCACAGCGAAAGAGACCGGATCGCCAATCTCAGCGCGATAGTCTTTACCGGCCTTTACCGATATCATCTGGCCGCCCGCCCGAACGGAAAGCATGACGGCATCTCCCAAAAGTTCGATTGTGTAGATCGGCGCCGTTATCTGCGCGTTTGCAGCATCGGCAACTGCAGCATCCTCTGCACGGAAGCCAAGCGTCACCTCACCATCCGCCGCAGACAGCCCTTCGATCCGTACATTCTTTCCTTCAAAGACGCCCCCTTTCAGTGTCCCGTCCATCAGGTTCATCGCAGGAGACCCGATAAAGCTTGCCACAAAGGTATTCGCCGGATTGTCGTAGATCTCCGTCGGCGTCCCGACCTGTTGGATTTTACCCTGCTTCATCACCACCACCCGATCGGCCAGCGTCATGGCCTCGATCTGGTCGTGGGTCACATAGACGGTTGTCACCTTCAATTCATGGCTCAGATTTTTGATTTGAGCGCGGGTCGAGACGCGCAGTTTCGCGTCCAAATTTGACAGCGGCTCATCCATCAGGAAAACGTTGGGCTCTCGCACGATGGCGCGGGCCAAAGCCACACGCTGACGCTGCCCGCCCGATAATTCAGCGGGTTTGCGGTGCAAAAACGCATCAAGTTCCACCATCGCAGAAGCGCGACGCACCTTTTCGTCGTGGCTGGCCGGATCTATCTTGCGTACCTTCAAGGGGAAGCGAATGTTCTCATAGACATTCATGTGCGGGTACAGGCCGTAGGATTGAAACACCATGGCGACATCTCGATCTTTCGGATCCAGATCGTTCACCACGGTCCCGTCAATGACGATTTGACCTTCGGTGATGTCTTCCAGCCCAGCAATCATGCGCATCGTGGTGGTCTTACCGCAGCCCGACGGGCCCAAAAGCACCAAAAACTCCTCATCCGCGATGGTCAGATCAAAATTATCCACCCCCACGAAGCTGCCCCAGCGCTTGTTTACATTGCGCAGTTGAATTTCGGCCATGGCATCCCCCTGGTGTTGCCGCACGCGGCGTCACAGCAACGGTGAGTGAAGTTGCCCCCGCTTTCAAGAGATTTTTGCACACGTGTGCAAAATTTATACAACTGCCGTGACCAAGGCAAAACCCCGCTTGCTTTCAAGGCTTTAGGCACCGGCTTAGCGCGCGACTGGCGCTGCAGGCACGGGGAACGGGAAAATCAAATGACGCCTCAGACAGGTTCAGTAATTTCAGGATACACCGCTACTCTCCCTTTCAAACAGCGCGGGCTGCATCACTGGCGCGGGTGATTCGCCCGTTTTTGTGTCGTCTTGCACAGCCCGAGTGCCGCCGCCACGATATCCGCGCGCGACGGCAACGTTGCCCCATAAGCGGGGCCTGTCGCGATGAAGCTGTCTTGCGCCGTCAACCGGGTGATCCGCTTTAGGCCCGCCTCCTGTAGCAGCGCCATGAGCCCTTCCGCTTGGCCGCCCGTCCTGCGACATTCATCGACGATGAGAACCGCACGCCCGCCGACAGCCTCCAGTAAAGCGGTCTCGGGCAGCGGCGCCAGCCAACGCAGGTCAATCACGCGCGCGTGCACATCCTTCGCCGCCAAATCATGCTGCGCCTGCCGGCTCAGATAATGCCCGTTGCCGTAGGTGACAATCGCCAGATCCTCGCCTGCACCGTGAACGCCGACGCTGCCCAGGCCGATCCGCTCATCAGGCGCGGGATACCGGCGCATCCACGCCGCATCTCCCGGCAACAGCAAATCGCGCATGGGATACAAGGCAATCGGTTCAAGGAAGATCACGACCCGCTGCTCTTCGCGCGCCAGCCGATGCGCTTCTCTCAGCATCATCGCCGCTTCATCGCCAGTTGAGGGGCACGCAATAATCAACCCAGGAATATCGCGCAGCACCGCGAGCGAATTGTCGTTATGAAAATGTCCCCCAAAGCCCTTTTGATACCCCAAGGCTGAGATCCGCACCACCATCGGATTGGCCCATTGCCCCCTGCTGAAAAAGGGCAGGGTCGCTGCCTCACCGCGCAGCTGATCTTCAGCATTGTGCAGATAGGCAAGAAACTGGATCTCCGGCATGGGCACGAAACCGTTGTGCGCCATACCGATCGCGAGGCCCAAAATGCTCTGCTCGTCCAGCAATGTGTCAATCACCCGTGCCGGACCGAACCGCGCGTGCAGCTTTTGCGTAACGCCATAGTTGCCACCTTTGCGCCCCACATCTTCCCCCATGAGAATGGTCTCTTCATGGGCCAACATCACATCGTGCAATGCCCAGTTGATCAGCCGCGACATCGGTTGAGGTTGCGCCATCTGGTCGAGTTCGCTGCCGAAGATCTCTGCCCGACGCGCGGCGCTGGGTTCGTTGCTGGGGGGGCAAAAACGCTTGGGCGGGATAAGTGTGGCCATCACCTCCTCTGCCGTCCGCAGCCGCGGGACGGTGGCGATGTCCTGCGCTGCCTGGGCAACTTCGGCAAGCGTATCGGTGTAGATCTCAAGCACCTCCGCCGGTGTCGCAGCGCCTGATTGCACCAATCCGCGCGCCGTGTGCAGTAACGGATCCTGCGCTTCCTCCGCCTCCACCTCGGCCGTTGGCAAATAAGACGTGACCACATCCGGTCCCGCATGCCCATAAAGCCGGATCATCCGAAAATGCAGAAAAGCCGGCTTGCGCTGCACGCGGACCCAATCCGCCGCCGCCTGCACAGCAGCAACAGCAGCGTAGACATCCAGGCCATCCGCCTCAAAATATCGCAGCCCAGGCCGATGCGCGACCGAAGCTTTTACCCAGCCGCGCGGCGTCTTGGTGGAAATGCCGATGCCATTGTCCTCGCAGACAAACAGCAGTGGCAAAGGGACCCCTTGCACCGCCGTCCATCCCGCCGCATTGATCGCCCCCTGCGCTGTGGAATGGTTCAACGAAGCGTCGCCAAACGCACACATTACGATGCCGTCACGCGGCAAAATCGCATGGGTGGGCCGCGCCCGCCGGGCAAGCGTGATGCTATGTGCGGCCCCCACCGCTTTGGGCAGATGACTGGCAATCGTCGATGTCTGCGGCGGGATCATCAAAGCGCGAGAGCCCAGCACCTTGTGCCGCCCACCGCTCGTCGGATCTTCGGCAGCGCAGGCAAAGCTCAACAACATGTCGCGTATCATGCCATCGAGCCCCGCATTTGCCGCGCGGGCAATCTGGAACGCCGCATCGCGGTAATGCAGAAAGGCGATGTCGTCCACGCGCAGCACATGACCAAGCGCCGCCATGCCTTCATGCCCAGAGGAGCCGATGGTGTAAAACCCTTCCCCTCGCCGCTGCATCGCCCGACTTTCGATGTCGAGCGCACGAGACAGCACTTGCGACCTGTAAAGCGATCGGGCGACGTCCGCCGTCAGACCCGCAGGCGGATGTCCTTTCGGAAAATCCGCGGCACCGACGCGCCGCAGAAAATTCTCATGCACAATCTGAACCCGGTCCATGCCCGGCTCTCCTCGCAGAGAAAGGGCGCACCCCGTGACACCCTTTCCATTTCATCTTGCCAATAAACTCCGGGGGAGCCCGCAGGGCGGGGGCAGCGCCCCCATCCCGCTTTAGAAAAACGCCTGCAATCCTGTTTGCGCGCGTCCCAAAATCAACGCATGCACGTCATGGGTGCCTTCGTAGGTGTTCACCGTCTCCAGGTTCATCATGTGCCGGATCACTTGAAACTCCCCCGAAATCCCGTTGCCGCCGTGCATGTCTCGGGCGTTTCGCGCCACATCCAGCGCTTTGCCACAATTGTTTCGCTTCACGATCGAGATCATCTCAGGCGCCGCCTCGGCGCTGTCCATCAGCCGGCCCACCTGCAAGGACCCCTGCAGACCCAGAGCAATCTCAGTCATCATATCGGCCAGCTTTTTCTGAAAGAGCTGCGTCTGCGCCAAGGGTTTGCCAAACTGCTTGCGGTCCAGCCCGTATTGCCGCGCGGCATGCCAGCAGAACTCCGCTGCCCCCATCGCCCCCCAGCTGATGCCGTATCGGGCACGGTTCAAACAGCCGAACGGGCCTTTCAAGCCAGCCACATGCGGCAACAGCGCGTCCTCGCCCACCGCAACACCGTCCATGACGATCTCCCCCGTGATAGAGGCACGCAGCGAGAGCTTATTGCCCAGCTTTGGCGCGCTCAGACCCGACATCCCCTTTTCAAGCAGGAAACCGCGGATCTGGCCGCCGTGGGCCTCTGATTTCGCCCAGACCACAAAGACATCCGCGATCGGCGCGTTGGAGATCCACATCTTCGACCCCGTCAATCGGTAGCCGTTTTGGGTCTTTTCCGCCCGTGTTTTCATACCGGCAGGGTCGGATCCTGCGTCGGGCTCTGTCAGACCGAAACACCCGATCCACTCGCCTGAGGCGAGTTTGGGCAGATATTTCTTGCGCTGCGCTTCTGAACCGTAGGCGTAAATCGGATACATCACCAAACTCGACTGCACCGACATCATCGACCGATAGCCTGAATCGACCCGCTCGACCTCCCGCGCGACCAAGCCGTAGGAAACATAACTGCCGCCCAAACCGCCGTATTCTTCTGGGATCGTGGTCCCCAAAAGACCCATCTCTCCCATCTCGCGAAAAATCGACGGATCTGTTTGCTCATGCGCATAGGCATCGATGACCCGGGGCTGCAGCTTTTCTTGCGCGTAGGTACGCGCGCTGTCGCGGATCATGCGTTCTTCTTGCGTCAATTGGCCGTCCAGCCGGAAAGGATCAGACCAGTCAAATCCGCCCAAGTCCGGGGCATCCTTCGCACGTAAAATTGGGGCCTCAGCGTTCATTACCCATCTCCATCAGCATCACTCTGCGCCCTATATTGCAAATGCGCGGCGAAAAGACTACCGGTGCTTTTGGTCTGATGCATGAGAAAAAGTCATATGATTGCACCGCGTCGTTTCCTGCCATCCGTGTCTGCGCTTCTGGCGTTTGAGGCGGTTGCCCGCCTGGGCAGCGCCACTGCTGCGGGTCAAGAACTCGCGCTCACCCAAAGCGCCGTGAGCCGGCAGCTCAAGACATTGGAAGACCAGTTGGGCGTGGCCTTGCTGCAGCGCAAAGGGCGGCATCTGACCCTCACGCCGACTGGCCAATCCTACGTCGTCGAGATCCGCAGCGTGCTGACCCATCTCGGGCGGGCCTCGATCTCTGCCCGGACCAATCCAACCGGGGGCAATTTGACCCTGGCTATCCTTCCCGCCTTTGGCATGCATTGGCTGGCCCCAAGGTTGCGAGATTTCGCGCAGCGCCATCCTGAAGTGACGGTCAATCTGAGCACACGGCTCACGCGATTTGACCTGAGCGAAAGTGGTTTTGACGCCGCAATTCACTTTGGTCATGAAGATTGGCCCGGGGTCCACTATCTGCCGCTGATGCCGGAAACGGTGATCCCGGTCTGCGCACCGACGTTGACCCAAACCCCACTCGCCGACCCTCGGGATATCCTGCAGTATCCGCTCCTCCACCTGGAAACCCGGCCGAAAGCCTGGACTCGCTGGTTCGCTTCCGTCGCGGTGGAGGCAAGCCCGCCTGCAGGCATGATCTTTGATCAATTCGCCACGATGGCGCAGGCCGCCATTCACGGCCTCGGCGTCGCCCTGTTGCCGACATTCTTCGCGCAACCCTATCTAACGACAGGCAAACTGGCACCTGCATCAACGCAAAGCACGCAAAGCATCGGCAACTACTATTTAGTGTGGCCGTCGCAACCTGACGAAAGTGCCGCGCTAAGAGCCTTTCGCGACTGGATCGCGCAGCAACTATCGCAAGCCGCAAGAGATCAAATTTGATCCTTCCCAAAGCCCAATGGTTTTAGTTAGAAGCAGAAGACTGAAGCATGCAGAACACGTTCCTAGGATCGTCGCGTAGGGATTAACTGTGATACCGAAAAAACTTGCTCACGTATGGATCGGCCCTTTGCACCCCTCAGAACCTGGATGCAAAGCTGGAAAGATCACCACCCAGATTGGGACTATACACTCTATGACAATGACTACCTTGTTTCGCGAAGGTTTCGCACTCAAGCGGTAATCACCGAGTATTTCCGTCAGGGAGAATATGCCGGCGTCGCAGACTTGATGCGCTATGAAATCTTGCTGGAGCATGGGGGTTTCATTCCAGAAGCAGACAGTATCTGCATGCGACCAATAGACGAGCTATGCGCATCCCCCTATCCTTTCACATGCTATGAGATCGACCCAGAGGTTTGCGACGATCTTGGGATGTCTCGGAAAAAAGGGCTTATGTGTCCGATTTTAGCAAGTCCGCAGGGGCACTATGTGCTCGATCGCCTCATATCAGAAATTGCGACCAACACGCCGATCAAAGCACTTCCGAGGCCCTGGAAAGGCAGCGGAAACTTTCGATTGCGCAAGTTCTTTCACCGAAACCCCGATCTTGCGAAGCACCTCACCGTTCATCCAGCGCATTATTTTGTTCCCCAGCACTTTCGCGGATGGATCTACGCTGGGCCCGATGAGCCGTTTTGCAAACAGCTTTGGGGGACAACCGGTCATGTCTACGTCGAGAACGAGGAACAGAAGAGAGATGCGGCGCATATGCAAGAGGTAAAGGAAAATGTGCTGGCACAGCTAGAGGCGAAATTGCCTTAAAGCCTTCGGATTTAAACCTGATACACCATGCCCAAACCGTCTCAGCGCCGGTCCGAGGGGTGGCGCAATTGCGCCGCCCGTCAAACCAAAGGTTTGCATCCGGCAAAACGGGGGCGGAGCGGCGCCGCTCAACAGAAGCTGGTGAGCGGATGGGCGAAAGGGACGGGGTGTATCAGCTTTAAGGCCAGGTACTTTAGGTTCAGGACGCCACCCGATCCTGGCCCCTCAAAACAGCGCCTCGCCCATCTAAAGCGGCGCGAGGCTAAACCAAACCGCCAATTGGTGTGATCAGCGCCGCGCCGCTCGCGCGATTTGAGTTCACGGCCCGGTCGACGCGGTGCCACTTCAAAAGATCGTCAGCGCAACTGCGCATTAAAACTGCTGCACCTTTTCCTGCTTCGCCCAACCAGAGCGGCCAATCGCGCGGCGACAGGATCACCGGGACACGGTGATGCAACGCTTGCAAAGACGCGGGCGCCGGCGCTGTCACAATGGCGCAGGTGGCAACGGGATCCTCGCCCGGTGGCGCCCAGGATTGCCAAACCGCCGCCAAGGCCATGGGAGCGCCGTCACCGCGATAGACAAACCAAGGGTCGCGTGCGCCTGCTGCGTCTTTCGTCCATTCATAGAACCCATCCGCCAAAACGATGCCGCGCCTGCTGCGCGCTGCTTCACGAAAGGCGGGCTTTTCGGCGATGGTCTCTGATCGCGCGTTGATCAACAGCGGCCCGTCGCTGGGCGTTTTATACCATCTTGGTAGAAAGCCCCAGCGCATGGGGCTCAGCCGCCGCAACCCGCCGAGGCTGGTCAAGACAGCCACGTCATTGGTTGGGCACACGTTAAAATTGGGGGTGATCGGCAGATCATTTGCGGGCACCGCCTCAAAAAGCTGCGCCATTTCGTCTTGCGGCGTTGTCATCACCATGCGTCCGCACATGAAAACCTCTCCCTTCGGTTTTGGAGATAGATGAGCATCGCGCAGAAGACCACGCACAAACTGCCTTAACGCATCCGGTCTTAAACCTGATAGAACCCGGTCCCTGTCGCTCACTCGCCCAACAGGCACTGTTGAGCCGCGTCGTTCCGCCCCCACGGGGCGGCGCTAAGTCGGTTTGGGCGGGGTGTACTAGGTTAAAGGCAGGATGCTTTGGGGAGAAGGGGCGCACCACTTCTGGCACGCCCCTGCATCGCTCTGTGTCGCTCAAGGCGGTAAGCGAATTATTTCGCTGTGATCCGACCGTCGGTGTAGGGCCGGTACGGTGCGTTTGCAGCGATGTATTCCGCTGTCACATCCGCCAAGTCGGGGCCGAAATCATAGGCATTCATCGCATCGCGGAACATCCCATACCCATCGCCACCATTGCGGACGTAATTGTTTGAGACAACGCCATAGATCCGATCCATCTCAATCGGGGCGCCGCCAACCATAACGTTGCTGATCCGGCTTCCAGGCGCTGCGCTGGCGTCAAAGGTGTATGACATTCCAGCGACCTGCGGGAACCTGCCTGCGCCATCCTCGATCTGGCTGACACCGTTTTCCAAGGCCGCCACCATGGTTTCCCCCGTCACTTGGAAGGTCGACAACGTGTTTTGGAACGGCAGCACGGTCAACACCTCTCCCATCGTCACCTCGCCTGCGTCGATAGAGGCACGCAGACCACCACCATTCTGGATGGCAATCTCAATGCCCTGATCTGCAACCCGCGCAAGCATCGCATCCGCGACGAGATTGCCCATCGCGCATTCCATCGCCCGACACACTTCGCGCGCGCCTTCGATCACCGCGGCACTTTCCGCGACAACCCGATTGCGCAATTCATCCAGCGGCTTTGCCAGTTCCTGCATGCGCGCCACGGCAGCAGGATCCTCTGCGACAGAGGCATCCAATAGGATCGGGTTCCCTGAAATTTCTGTCACCGCACCGACGTCGTCAAAGGTCACGTTTATCTCACCCAGATACTTGCCGTAGGCGTAGGCTTGAAAAATCGGCACACCATTCTCAACCGTGGGATATGGTCCCTCGGCGCGTTCCTCAGTGTTGGACAAAAGCGTGTGACTATGCCCGCCGATGATCATGTCAACGCCGGTCAATTCGCGCGCCAGGCGCATATCCTCGGGCAGACCAACGTGGGTGAGCAGAACAATCTTATTGATCCCGTCCGCCGTCAGCCGGTCGATTTCGGCCTGCGCCGCATCGACTGTGGAGGAGAAAATCACCGTATCCCCGGGAGACGAGGTTTCAACCGTGTCCTCTGCGAGCACTGACACGACGCCAATCTGCGTTCCCGCGACTTCCAGCACGGCTGATTTTTGCACCTTACCCGCCAGTAAATTGTTCTGACTGACATCAATATTTGCCGAAATGACGGGTAAGCTCACCTGATCCAAGAACTCTGCGAGCCCCTCAGGTCCGTCATCGAACTCGTGATTGCCCACCGCCATGGCGTCATAGTCGAGCAGCGTCATGAACTCCGCCGCCAGCGCGCCGCCATATTGCGTATAGAACAGCGATCCTTGAAATTGATCCCCGGCGTCCAGCAACAAAACGTTGTCCCCGACCCGCTCACGCGCATCACCGATTGCCGTGATCATGCGAGCGATCCCGCCAAAGCACTTGCCTTCTGCATTGTCCTCAGCGCCGCAGGTGGAATCAAAGCGACTGATGGGTTCAAAACGGTCGTGAAAATCATTCGTGTGAAGAATGGTCAGACTGGTATCCGCTGACGCAGCACCCGCCATAATCGCCAGTGCCGCAGCACCTGTTAGAACTCGTTTCATCGGTGACTCCCTTGGATTGTTTCTGCGTATCCTGTCGATTTGATCGGCCGTTGTCAAAGCGCCAAAGCGAAAGATGCGGTGACTAATGAAGTCACTTTGTTGCAGCAGTATAAAGCGGCAAATCAGCTTTCAAACGCCGCCCGATCTTGACCCGTTCGGCGTGCGCAGGCATCAGACGGGCATGATGATATTCAAGATTTTTCGACTAGAAGAGTGGGAAACGCTGCAAAAAAAGGGCGTGACAGCCGGCGCCCCCATCGATGTCGCCGACGGATACATTCATTTCTCCACCGCAGAACAAACCGCTGAGACAGCCGCCAAGCACTTTGCCGGGATCGACACTCTTTTCCTGATCGCGGTAGATGCCACCACCCTAGGCACAGCATTGAAATGGGAGGTATCGCGCGGCGGCGCCTTGTTTCCACATCTCTATCGGAAAATGACGTTGGAAGATGTCGCATGGCATGCAGCAATGCCGCTTCGCGACGGCGCGCATATTCTACCTGACCGCATGAAAGAGAGCTCAAATGACCTTTTACGTTGACCCGGATCGTGCGCAGTTTGAGGCGTTCAAAGCGCTCGACCGCGACGCTGAACTCAACATGCTCAACCTGGTGCAGTTTCGAGCCGCTGCCGCCTACGGAGAAGGGCATCCCCTTGCGACACAAGGGCTCAGTGGCGCGGACGCCTACCTTAACTACGGCATTGAAACAGGTCCTATTCTGGCCAAGGTGGGGGGGAGCATCATTTGGCGCGCCACTTTTGAGACGATGCTCATCGGCCCACATGATGAGACGTGGGATGCGATGTTTATCGCGCGCTACCCTACGGCGCATGCGTTCCTCGCCATGATCTCTGATCCGGCGTATCAAAAAGCGGTCGTACACCGTCAGGCGGCGGTCAAAACCTCCCGATTGATACGCTGTCAGGGGCGTGATCTGACGGATCACTTCGCGTGACGGCGATGCTCGAAAAACTGGGGCTGAGCGCCTTGCAAAGGCTGGAACCCGAGGCGGCGCATACTCTCGCTCTGCGTGCTGTGCAGATGGGCTTAACACCCGCCCCCGGGGCATTCACCACCGCGCGGCTGCAAACGAAGATTGCAGGCATCGAACTGCCGAACCCCGTTGGATTAGCTGCCGGGTTTGACAAGAACGCGCAGGCGATTGCGCCACTCTCACGCGCAGGCTTTGGCTTTCTCGAAGTCGGTGCAGCCACACCGCACCCCCAGCCGGGCAACCCTAAACCGCGCCTCTTTCGTCTGTCCGAGGATCTGGCGGCGATCAACCGTTTTGGCTTTAACAACGACGGGGCCGACGCCATCTGCGCGCGGCTCGCTCAACGCACGTCACATGTGCCGGTCGGCCTCAACCTGGGCGCAAACAAGACCAGCGATGACCGGGCGCGTGATTTTGCGCAGGTGATGCGTGCTGCCAGAGACCACGTTGATTTCGCGACCGTCAATGTCTCCTCCCCCAACACCGAAAAACTGCGAGACCTGCAGGGCAAAGACGCGCTGCGCGCGCTGTTAGAGGGTGTGATGTCTGTCCGCGGGGTGACGCCAGTGTTTCTCAAAATCGCGCCCGACCTGACCGAGGCGGAGCTTGCCGACATCGCAGAGGTGGCCATGCAAACCCAGGTTGCCGCGATCATCGCCACGAATACGACCCTTGACCGCGTCGGTCTGCGCAGCGCCCAGAAAGATGAAAGGGGCGGCTTGTCCGGCGCACCGCTGTTTGACAAATCCACACGCGTTTTGGCGCGCCTGTCGACATTGACGGATATTCCGCTGATCGGCGTGGGCGGCGTTGGGTCGCCCGAACAAGCCTATGCAAAAATTTGCGCTGGCGCCCAGGCCGTGCAGCTTTACACCGCGCTGGTCTTTGGTGGCATGTCCAGGATCACGCAGATCGCTGAAGGTCTCGACCGCTTGCTTGTCCGCGATCATTTTGAGCATGTGAGCGAAGCCGTTGGCAGCAGGCGCGATGCATGGTTGAAACCTGCGTAGACATCAGATCACCCCGTTTCAAGGCGGTTCTAAAGCATTTCGAGTTAAACCTGGATCACTTGTTCGCTGCCTCTCCCTGCGGTCGAACGCGAAAAGTGATAAATGATGGCTCAAGTTAAACTCGAAAAGCTGTAGGTGAAGGAAAAAATCAGATGTCCTCGACGTCGATCACCCCCGTAAGAGAACGGATCGCGCCCTTTATCTGTGGGTTGACGGGGAACACCTGCCCCAGATCGACATCCACTTCACCCGGCAAAGAGGGATCCATCAAACACAGCTGTATCGGCCCTTTGCCGCTGCGCTGTGCCGCCTGACGGGCACCCTCCAACACTTCTGACACGGCGATGACCGCTTGCGGTGCATCTATGAAGATCCGCAAACCAACGTCGCTCACATCTACCAAAGAGCCGTCAATCGGCGTGACCGACCGGCACAGGAGTTTGAGTTGCTCCGCCTCCATCGTTGCTTCTACCGAGGCGATCAGCTTTGAGCCCACCTCCAAATGATCGCGCGCCGCTTCAAGCGTATCTGAAAACATCGTCACCTCATAGGCACCCGTCGGGTCAGACAGCTGCACAAAGGCAAAACGATTGCCACGCGCCGATTTGCGCTCCTGCCGCGCTGAAACCACACCCGCGACACGGGCATTCATCGCTCCGCGTTCTGCGACCTTCTGCGTTAAGGCGTCAATCGTGAGAAGCGGCATGCCGATGTCCTGCGCGCTCTTGCGCTTCAGAACGGTCATGTAATCGTCCAACGGATGTCCAGAGAGGTAAAAGCCAACCGCCGCAAATTCCTCTGTCAATCGCTCGGCCAAGGGCCAATCCTCGCAAGACATCACGCGGGGTTCCGGCAAATCCTCTCCCGCCTCGCCGAACAATGACACTTGATTTGACGCCTTCTGATCATGGATCGCCGCAGAATAGGCGATCAGCGCGTCCAGCGCCTGAAAGATCCGACGGCGGTTCGGGTCAAGCTGGTCAAACGCGCCTGCACGCGCCAGCATCTCCAACGGGCGTTTCCCCACACGTTTCAGATCGACGCGGCGGGCAAAATCAAAAACTGTGGCAAAAGGCCGGTTTTCGGCCCCGCGCGCGTCCTCGATCAGACGCATCGCGTCCACACCAACGTTTTTCAAAGCCCCCAGTGCGTAAAGCAATGTGCCCTCAGCGACTTTGAAGGTCGCACCCGAGCAGTTTATGCAGGGCGGTCCCCAGGGCAATGACAGTTGATTGCGTACCTCGTCAAAGTAAACGGCAAGCTTCTCTGTCAGGTGTATATCGCAGTTCATCACGCCGGCCATAAACTCGACGGGATGGTTCGCTTTCAGCCAGGCGGTCTGATAGCTGACCACAGCGTAGGCAGCCGCATGCGATTTATTGAAACCGTAGTTGGCGAATTTCTCCAACAGATCAAAAACCTCTGTCGCCTTTTTCTTGTCGACACCTTTTTCAGCCGCGCCTCTTTCAAATTTGGGGCGTTCGGCATCCATCGCCTCTTTGATCTTCTTTCCCATCGCGCGGCGCAATAGATCGGCACCCCCAAGAGAATAGCCCGCCATGATCTGAGCGATCTGCATTACCTGTTCCTGATAGACGATGATGCCCTGCGTCTCTTCCAAGATATCATCGATCAGCGGATGAATAGAGGCCCGCTCGCGCAGACCGTTTTTCACCTCACAATAGGCCGGGATATTCTCCATCGGCCCCGGTCGATAGAGCGCCACCAACGCAACGATGTCTTCGATGCAGGTGGGTTTCATGCGCTTGAGGGCGTCCATCATGCCCGAGCTCTCCACCTGAAACACCGCCACGGTCTTTGCCGAAGCATAGAGCTGATACGCCTTTTCATCATCGAGCGGGATCGCCGAAATGTCATCGACCAATCCCTCAGGCGGCGTGAACAGCGTGCGCCCGTCTGGCGCAACATGCAGACGCCGACCGGAGGCTTTGATCAGATCAACGGCGTTCTGGATCACCGTCAGCGTCTTGAGCCCGAGGAAGTCAAACTTGACCAGCCCCGCTTGCTCTACCCATTTCATGTTGAACTGCGTAGCGGGCATGGTCGCGCGCGGATCTTGATAAAGCGGTACAAGCGTGTCCAACGGGCGATCCCCGATCACCACGCCGGCCGCGTGGGTCGAGGCATTGCGCAGCAACCCTTCGACCTGTTGGCCGTAGCTTAGCAAACGCGCCACCACCTCTTCCGCTTTTGCCGCATCCCGCAGCCGCGGCTCATCGGCAAGCGCTTTTTCGATAGAGACGGGTTTGACCCCTTCCACCGGGATCATCTTCGACAACCGATCCACTTGCCCATAAGGCATTTGCAAAACCCGCCCGATGTCGCGCACCGCCGCCTTGGACAACAGCGCCCCAAAGGTAATGATTTGCCCCACCCGGTCACGGCCATATTTCTGCTGCACGTATTGGATCACCTCCTCGCGGCGATCCATGCAGAAATCGATGTCGAAATCCGGCATGGAGACGCGGTCGGGGTTCAAGAAGCGCTCGAACAACAGATTGTAGCGCAGCGGATCAAGATCCGTGATCAACAGCGCATAGGCAACCAGCGACCCCGCACCAGACCCGCGGCCGGGACCCACGGGGATGCCCTGACCTTTCGCCCATTTGATAAAATCAGCGACGATCAGAAAATACCCGGGAAAGCCCATGCTCTCGATCACACCCAGTTCGTAGTCGAGCCGCTTCTCATAGGCCTCAACAGGTGCAGACAGCGCAATGATCGCCAGGCGCTGGCGCAGCCCGTCCTGCGCTTGCCGCCGCAGTTCCGCGACCTCATCATCGGCAAATCGCGGCAGGATCGGATCGCGACGATACGCCATAAAGGCGCAGCGCTGGGCGATTTCCACCGTGTTTTCGACAGCCTCGGGCAGATCAGCGAAAAGCGTAACCATTTCTGCAGATGTCTTAAAGTAGTGCTGTGCCGTCAGCCGCCGCCGCTCTTCCTGCTGATCAACATAAGCCCCGTCAGCGATGCACAAAAGCGCATCATGCGCCTCATACATCTGCGCATCTTGGAAATAGACATCATTTGTCGCGACCAGTGGCAGCGCCATGGCATAGGCCATCTCCACAAACGCCCGTTCAGTCAGGCGCTCAGCTTCTGGCAGCCCATCCTCTCCCGGGTGACGCTGCAGTTCGACATACAGGCGATCTTGAAAGATCGCGGCGAGCTCCGACATCAATGCCTCTGCCGCCGGGCGCTGCGCGGTGCGCAAAAGCTGCCCCACAGGACCCGGTGCGCCGCCTGTCAGACAGATCACATCCGCTGCATGCACGCTCAGTTCCTGCAGCGTAATCTGCGGTTTCATGCCCTGTTTTGTCAGATAAAGGCACGAATTCAGCTTCATCAGGTTTTCGTAGCCGCGCTCACTTTGCGCCAAAAGGACCAGCGGCGCGGGGTCTTTGGCCCGCTCTCCTGGCCGCCCGGGCAGGAATTGCAGATCAATCTGACAGCCCATGATCGGCTGCACGCCTGCATCGGCCATCGCGACAGAAAATTCCAGCGCCGCAAACATGTTGTTGGTATCCGTCAGCGCCAGGGCGGGCATATCGGCCGCAACGCACATCGCGGGCAGTTTCTTGAGGCGCAGCGCGCCCTCCAATAAAGAATATTCTGAATGGGTCCGCAGATGGATGAATTTGGCTGATTGCTGCATGCCGGCACTCTAATCGCACCCGTGCTTTACTGCCAGCACTCTGCCTCTTTTGGCGTCAAATACTTCGGGGGAGCGGCCGAAGGCCGCGGGGGCAGCGCCCCCAAAACGCTCAATTTACCCGCAATCGGTTGCGGCGACCGTCAGATCATCCAGGTCACGCGTTCAGCCTCTTGCGTTTTGCCGCGGGCAAGACAAAAACTGCGGCAGCAATCAGCGCTAGGTCCATGACGCAGACACCTCTTTTACGCCTCAGCGGCATGTCAAAATCCTATCCCGGTGTCGTGGCAAATGACGCCGTCTCGCTAGACATCTTCCCGGGTGAGATCCACGCCTTGCTCGGTGAGAATGGGGCGGGAAAATCGACATTGGTCAAAATTATCTACGGGCTGGTCAAACCGGATGCCGGGGCCATGCAGATGAATGCGGCGCGTTTTGCACCCACCGAGCCGAGGGCCGCCCGCGCGGCGGGGGTTGGCATGGTGTTTCAACATTTTTCCCTGTTTGAAGCACTCACTGTCGCAGAAAACATCGCGCTTGGCATGGAAAAAGCCCCAAGGCTGACAGCGTTGAGTGCGCGGATCAAACAGGTGTCTGAGGCCTATGGCCTGCCGCTTTCGCCCGATCGAACGATTGATGACCTTTCCGCAGGGGAACGTCAGCGGGTCGAGATTATTCGCTGTCTTTTGCAAGATCCAAAGCTCTTGATCATGGATGAACCCACGTCCGTGCTGACGCCTCAAGAGGTCGAGATCTTGTTTGAAACGCTGCGCAAACTCAGCGCAGAAGGCACGGCAATCCTTTACATCTCGCACAAGCTGGAAGAAATCAGAAAGCTCTGCCACGCAGCAACGATCCTCAGGATGGGCAAGGTCGTCGGCACCTGCATCCCGGCCCAGACATCCGCCCAGAAGATGGCTGAAATGATGGTGGGCCAAGCACTGAGCGCCCCCAAACGCGCCGCGCAACCGCAGGGGGGCACCGTCCTGACGTTGGACGGACTGTCGACGCCACCGGCCCGTGCAACCGATGTCGGCTTGCACGACATCTCGCTCAGCCTGGCACGCGGGGAGATTTTGGGCATCGGCGGGGTCGCTGGAAACGGTCAAGACGCGTTGCTGGCGGCGCTGTCGGGCGAGGCACGGACAAAGCCCGGCATGATAAAATTGGGCGGGCAGGACATTTCCAGTCTTGGGCCTGTCGCGCGGCGGCGCCTCGCGGTGCTCAGCGCGCCAGAAGAGAGGTTGGGCCATGCCGCGGTTCCCAACCTGTCTTTGACTGAGAACGCCATGCTCACGGCGGCGCAACGCGAAAGAATGGACCGCGCAGGTCTTTTAAACTGGTCGGCGGCGCGGCGCTTTGCCGAAAAGATCATTGCGGGTTTTGATGTGCGCACGCCAGGCACGCGCAGTGCCGCACGCGCGCTGTCGGGCGGCAACCTGCAGAAGTTCGTGATCGGGCGCGAGATTTTGCAGCGCCCCGATGTGCTGGTGGTTAACCAACCGACCTGGGGCGTGGACGCCTCTGCCGCGAGCGCGATCCGGCAAGCGCTGTTGGATCTTTCGGCGGCGGGCACCGCGCTGATCGTGATTTCGCAGGACCTGGACGAATTGATGGAAATTTCAGACCGCTTCGCCGCGCTCACAGCGGGTCGCCTCTCTGAGCCGCGGCGCACGCAAGAGCTCAGCGTTGAGCAGGTTGGCCTCATGCTGGGGGGCGCGCAGACACGCCCGATTGAGCATGCTTAGATCAGCGCCGAAAGAGAGACACCTGTGATCCGGCTGGAAAAACGGGCCGAGGCAAGCCATGTCTTTTCAGTGCTAACACCCATTTTAGCGGTGTTGGCAACGCTCATCATCGGCGGTTTTCTATTCGGAGTGTTGCGCGCCGATCAGCTCAGCGCCGGGCAAAACGGGCTGCGCATGGTGTTTGATAGCGAGGCGATCCGCACAATTTTCTTTGATCCGTTGTTTGGCGAATTCGCCTTCTTTTACCGCCCTCAATTGTTGATCAAAGGGGCGCCTTTGGTGCTGATCGCCATCGGCCTTAGCCTGGGTTTCAAAGCAGGCATTTGGAACATCGGCGCAGAAGGGCAGTATATCATCGGGGCATTGATCGGCGCAGGCGTGGGCCTGGCGTTCTACCCGTTTGAAGCATGGTATATCTTTCCACTGATGGTGATGGCCGGTGCGCTAGGCGGCTGGGGCTGGGCAATGATCCCGGCCGTCTTGAAGGTCAGATTTGGCACCAACGAAATACTCGTATCGCTCATGTTGGTCTATGTTGCAGAGCAATTGCTCGCCTCCATGGCACTGGGGTTGCTGCGCAATCCGGAAGGATTTGGTTTTCCTGGGTCGCGCAATCTACAGCAGTACCCAGGCGCGCATAACGCAGAGCTGATCGCAGGCACGGGCATGCATTGGGGCGTTGTGAGCGCAATGATCGCAGTGATCTTTGCCTATGCGCTGCTAAGCAGGCACCGTCTGGGCTTTGCCATTCGCATCACCGGGGAAGCACCGCGCGCCGCACGTTTTGCCGGGGTCAACGCTGGCCGTTTGATCTTGTTTTGCCTGGGCACTTCTGGTGCCTTGGCGGGGCTTGCGGGCCTGTTCGAAGTGGCGGGACCAGCCGGTCAGATCACCATTGATTTTAATGTCGGCTACGGCTTTACCGCAATCATCGTCGCCTTTCTGGGCAGATTGCATCCGCTGGGTATTCTGCTCGCCGGTCTTCTGATGGCGCTCACCTACATTGGCGGGGATATCGCGCAATCACGGCTCGGCCTGCCGGCAGCAGCGATACAGGTCTTTCAAGGAATGCTGTTATTTTTCTTACTGTCGTTCGATTTGCTCACGCAGTACCGGCTGCGGTTTGCGCGCGCCAAGGCCATCTGATGGATCTTTCGGCGATCAACCCGGTGCTCTTTATCGCGGGCTTTCTCGTCGCGGCGACACCGTTGATTTTCGCCGCCGTTGGAGAGTTGGTCGCCGAAAAATCAGGCGTTCTGAATTTAGGCGTCGAAGGCATGATGATCACCGGCGCAATCTGCGGGTTTGCAACAGCGGTTGAGACGGGATCGCCGCTGTTGGGTTTTGCAGCGGCGGCGTTGGGCGGTGCGATGCTGAGCCTCTTGTTTGCGTTTCTCACCCAGATCACGCTGGCCAATCAGGTTGCCTCGGGGCTTGCGCTCACCCTTTTCGGGCTGGGCCTGTCGGCGCTGCTGGGGCAATCCTACATCGGGATCAAACCGCCGCGTCTGCCCGAGGTAAACTGGGGCTCGCTCGCAGACATACCAGTTCTTGGGCCAATCCTATTCTCGCACGACATCATCCTGTACCTCGGTATCGCACTGATCGCGGCAACCTGGGCGGTGTTGCGCTACACTAGAGCCGGGTTGATCCTGCGGGCGGTGGGCGAAAACCACGATGCGGCGCACGCGCTGGGGTACAAGGTGGTGCGCATTCGAACGCTGGCGATCCTATTCGGCGGCGCTTGCGCCGGGCTTGGCGGCGCGTACCTTTCGTTGATCCGCGTCCCTCAGTGGACCGAAGGAATGACAGCAGGCATCGGCTGGATCGCGCTCGCTCTGGTTGTCTTTGCCAGCTGGAAACCCTGGCGGCTGCTGATCGGTGCCTATCTTTTCGGCGGTATCACGCAACTGCAACTCAATCTACAGGGGGCGGGCGTTGCCATTCCGGTCGAGTATCTGGCAATGTCGCCCTATGTCATCACCATCGTTGTTTTGGTGATCCTTTCTGCGGACAGGGGGAACGCGCCAGCGTGTCTGGGCCGCAGCTTTAGCGCCTCTTCCTAGGGGACGTTCTGCAAACGCGCATGACGCGCATCACATTGGGGAAATACATGAGACTTACTTCTTTACTGGCCGGTGCCGCGCTTGCGTTGGGTCTTGCGGGTGCTGCTGCCGCAGACGGTCATGAGAAAACCAAGGTCGGCTTTGTTTACGTCGGCCCCATCGGTGACGGCGGATGGACCTATGAGCATGACAAAGGAAGACTGGCCGTCGAAGCGGCTTTGGGCGACCAGGTCGAGACTGTCTATGTCGAAAGCGTGGCGGAAGGGCCTGATGCAGAGCGGGTGATGACCGAGATGGCGTTGAACGGCGCTGATCTGATCTTCACCACGTCATTCGGCTACATGGATGCGACGATCAATGTGGCCAAGCAATTTCCCGATGTGAAGTTCGAACATGCCACAGGCTACAAGCGCGCGGACAATGTCGCGACCTATTCTGCACGGTTTTATGAGGGCCGCGCGATCCAAGGTCACATTGCGGGCAAGATGACCAAGTCAAATGTCATCGGTTACATCGGCTCTTATCCAATCCCAGAGGTGATCCGCGGCATCAACTCTGCGTTCATCCATGCGCGCAAAGCAAACCCGGACGTCGAATTCAAAATCGTCTGGGTCTACACGTGGTTTGACCCCGCTAAAGAGGCGGACGCCGCAAATGTGCTGATCGAACAGGGCGCGGATGTCGTTCTGCAGCACACGGATTCCACCGCACCCCAAGCAGCAGCGCAGGAAGCTGGCAAGGTGATTACTTTCGGTCAGGCATCGGACATGGGCCAGTACGCCCCGTTTCCGCGTGTTTCATCCATCATCGATGATTGGGCACCTTATTACATCGCACGGACCCAAGCGGTGATCGACGGCACCTGGGAGAGCACAGACACCTGGGACGGGATCGGTGCTGGCATGGTGGCAATTGGCGAGATTTCCGATGCCGTTCCCGCCGATGTGAAAGCAGAAGCGCTGGCGTTAAAGGCATCGCTGGCGGATGGGTCGTATCACGCGTTTACTGGTCCGCTGAACAAACAAGACGGATCGCCATTCCTGGCCGCCGGAGAGACGGCAGATGATGGAACGCTCGCGGGCATGAATTTTTACGTCGAGGGGTTGGTCGGGGATATCCCTCAGTAAAGCACGCAAAATGCTGTGGAAAGCCCTGGTTCTACCGGGGCTTTTTGCTGTCCGAAATGTTTGCTGGCGCTTGGTTCCGCCCTATTTTTTCAGGGAGGAAAGAGGTGCTGCAATATGTTAGAAGAGAAACGCAAAGACCTTGAAGCAGAGAAGCAGAAGAAGCTGCTTCAGCGACTGTTAAACGAGCTTAGCCGGTCCGCCCCTGATTTCTATTACCGCTCAACGCGCGAGATCGCCGGCCTGATCAAGACCTACGGCGCAAAAGACGCGGATCTGTTTGCCGAGGAAAAGGCGCTTTTGGACAAGCTGACCGAGGAAGACATTCAGGTGATACTGAGCTTGCATTGACTAGAGCTTGCGAGCTTAAACCTCAAACAACCCGCTCCCTATGACCGTCTTGCCCAACGGGTTCTTTTGGGCCACGCCGGTCCGCCCATCGGGGCGGCGCCAAGTCGGGTGGGGCAAGGCGTACCAGCTCTAAGGTCTGATGCTTTGCTGGCTCCCGATCCTGGGCCGCGCAAACCATCGCGGCTTTTCTTCTTTGATCTGATGGGTACACTACGACGAGCTGCAAAAGAAAGCGGTCGTTATGATCCATCTCCACTACCTCAATCGATCACGCGCCTTGCGCATTTTGTGGCTTTTGGAAGAGCTTGGGCACCCCTACGACATCAGCCGCTATCAGCGCGATGCGAAGACAAACCTGGCACCCGCTGCATTGCGCGATGTTCACCCACTGGGTAAATCGCCCATGATCACGCTTGACGGCCGTCTGATCACCGAAAGTGCTGCCATCGTCGAAGTGCTTTGTCAGCGGTTCGCACCGGCGATGATCCCAGATGTCAGCAGCGACGCGTATATTCGTCACCTGGAGCTGATGCATTTTGCGGAAGGGTCGGCGATGACACCCATTCTGCTGAACCTCTATGTCGGCCGTCTGGGCGATGCTGGCGCACCGCTCCACCCGCGCATTCAGTCCGAACTTCAGAACCACTTTGACTACATGGAAGGGCTTGTCAGACCCTCCGGGCACTTCGTGCTGGATCAGCTATCGGCCGTGGACATTATGATGAGCTTCCCGGCAGAGATCGCCAGGCGCCTTGGGTATGCAAAAGACTATCCCAAGCTGATGGGTTTTCTGGAAAAGCTCGAAGCGCGCGCCGCCTACCAACGCGCGCTGGACCGTGCAGCCGAAAAAACCGAGCAACAGACATGAGCGACATTATCGTCATCGGGGGCGGTATCGCCGGGCTTTCTGCTGCGGCGCGCCTGTCGTCAGAGGCGAAAGTGACGGTGCTGGAGAAAGAGGCGGCGACAGGCTATCACGCCTCCGGTCGCTCCGCCGCGATGTTTGAAGAAAACTATGGGTCGCCGAGCACGGTTGCGTTGAACAAAGCGAGTGCCGCCTATCACAAAGAAGCGCATGGCGGCTATTTAAGCCCAAGGGGCTTTATGATCCTGGCCAAGTCCGAGGAGGCGGAGGCATTTGAAAGCGACGCACAGAGCCTTGGCGCAGATCCCATCTCCATTACCAAAGCGCTTGAATACCTTCCGGTCTTGAACAGGGATGCCGTTGCCTTTGCCGGCTATCACGCCGATGCGATGGACATCGACACCGATCGGTTGATGCAAGACTTCATTCGCGTGTTGCGCGCCAACAATGGCGTGCTTCACACCAACAGCCCCGTCACACAGATCGCATGGAAACAGGGCATGTGGCGGGTGACGGCGGGCGCGCAGGTGTACGAGGCAGAGATCCTCGTGAACGCGGCGGGCGCCTGGGCGGATCACATCGCGCATACTGCAGGCATTGCGCCTCTGGGGATAACGCCGCACCGCCGCTCGATCGCGCGTGTCCCAGCGCCAGAGGGATACGCAGTCAATCGCTGGCCGATGTTCTTCGGTGTCGGGGAAACCTGGTATGCAAAGCCTGACGCGGGCGCCTTGCTGATCTCACCCGCTGACGAAGACCCGGTTGAACCACAGGACGCTTGGGCCGATGACATGGTGCTGGCCGCGGGCATTGCCCGGTACCAGGCCATGATCCGCCCCGAGGTAACGCGACTGCTCACCTCCTGGGCGGGCCTACGCAGCTTTGCCCCTGATCGAGCGTTGGTGCTGGGGCCGGAACCCTCCATGCCCAGCTTTGTCTGGTGTGCGGGCCAAGGCGGATATGGGTTTCAGACCGCACCGGCGGCGTCGGCGTTGCTGGCGGATCTGATCATGAACCGGAACAGCAGTTTAGCGGATGATGTCGTCGCCGATCTGACCCCAGGCAGATTGCGCATATGACCGCGCGCCTGCCGCCCAGCGCAAGCACAGCCCACGCCAGAGACGGCGCGCAATTGCATGCGCCAGCGGCCAGCCGAAACCAAGCGGCAATTTGTGAGGTGCTCAAAAGGCACGCGCCAACCAAGGGTATCGCCTTGGAGATCGCGAGCGGGACCGGACAACATGCCCAAGCATTTGCGGCAGCCCTACCCGGTTTGTTTTGGCAACCCAGTGACATTGATCCAGCGCGGCGCGCCAGCATAGACAGCTATCGCGACAGCGCGGGCCTGCTCAACCTCGCACCGGCGATCGCACTGGATGCGACCCGACCGGGTTGGGGCGCTGAACATCGGCCCAAGACCCTGGTGGTTTTGATCAATTTACTGCATCTGATCACCTCAGATGCGGCGCAAACGGTCATTGCGGAAACCGCTTACGCCCTCGCAACCGGCGGCATTTTCATGCTTTACGGCCCGTTCCGTCGCAGCGGAACACTCATCAGCCCCGGGGACCAACGATTTGACGCTGAGCTGCGGGCCGCCGATCCCGATATCGGCTATAAGGATGCTCAAGACATCGCGGCCTGGATGTCTCAGACCAATCTAGAGTTGATGCACCAACTCGACATGCCCGCAAACAACATCGCCTTTATCGCGTCAAAACCGGCTTGATGTGCAAAACGGCTCTGATCCATGGCTGGAGGAGACAGTCGGCGGCGGTTAGCACTTTCAAGCCAAACTGCAGTTTAAGCCTTCGGCCTTTCACCTGATACACCGCATTCCCTCTCACCGGCCCGCCCCCACGGGGCGTCGCTACGTCGGTTTGGGCAAGGTGTCTTACCTCTAAAGCTCCCAGGAGCCTCATCTTATTGGTCGGCAGACCTAGGCCCCAGCGACTGCCGCACCCAGATTTAGCCGTCCGCACGAATGCGTTCATTCTTCGGATCATAGGGACTGTCTTGAACCACCTCGGCGTCCCAAAGCCGGTCAAACATCTTCACTTTCAGCTTTTGACCGACGACTGCATGTTCAGGCTTCACATAGCCCATGCCGATGGATTTCTCAAAAGCGACAGAATACCCACCAGAGGTCAACCGGCCCGTCTGTGTCGCGCCCGCATAGAGCGCTTCGCGCCCCCAAGGGTCTGCATCCTCGGGTCCCTCAATCAGCAGGGTGACACATTTTGCGCGAATGCCCGCCGCCTCCATTTTGGCTTTGCCGTGAAACTCTTTTGACAGGTCGACAAAACGCGGCAGATCCGCCTCCAGCGGGGTGGCGTCGCGCCCCAGCTCGGTTCCGAAAGCACGATAAGATTTTTCCTGGCGCAACCAGTTCTGCGCCCGCGCACCGACGAGTTTCATGTCGTGTTTTTGCCCTGCCCTTTCTAGCAAATCAAAAAGGTAGTTCTGCATCTCCATCGGATGGTGCAATTCCCACCCCAACTCTCCGGTATAGGCGACGCGGATCGCGTTAACAGGGCACATGCCCAATTCGATCTGACGTGCGGAAAGCCAGGGAAAGCGCTTGTTTGACAACGCCGTCGCGGCATCTGGATCTTTGATCACCTCGGCCAAGACAGCGCGCGATTTAGGCCCCGCAATGGCGAAAACACCCCATTTCGTCGTGACATCTTCGACGCCAAACCACCCGTCCGGGCCACCGCCTTTTTCGTTGAACCAGTCTTCCTCGGCCTTGCGCAGATAGTCGGCATCGTATTCCGACCAGGCACCGGCAGAGACGAGATAGAAGTCATTCTCACTGTTGCGCACGATTGTATATTCACTGCGCGTTGTGCCGTGCGACGTGAGCGCGTAGGTCAGATTGATGCGCCCCACTTTGGGCAATGTGTTGCAGGTAAACCAGTCAAGAAAAGCATGCGCACCCGGACCAAAAACACGGTGTTTGGTAAAGGCGGTCGCGTCAATTAATCCAACACCCGTCCGGATCGCCTTGGCCTCGTCAACGGCATGGCGCCACCAACCGCCGCGCCGAAACGACCGCGCATCATGATCGAAGCTATCTGGCGCATCGATGGGCCCGTAGTAATTCGGCCGTTCCCATCCATTCACAAAGCCAAACTGCGCACCGCGCGCCTTTTGCCGATCATACGCGGGGGCTGTGCGCAGGGGCCGGCAAGCTTCGCGTTCTTCATCGGGATGGTGCAGAATGTAGACGTGAGAATAGCATTCCTCATTCTTGCGCGCGGCAAATTCGGTCGTCATCCAGCCAGAGGCGTATCGCTTTGGATCCAGGGAAGCCATGTCGATCTCTGCCTCTCCCTCAACCATCATCTGCGCCAGATAATGGCCCGTGCCGCCTGCGGCAGTGATCCCAAAAGAAAACCCTTCCGCCAACCACATGTTGCGCAAGCCGGGTGCGGGTCCGACCAATGGGTTGCCATCAGGCGTATAGCAGATCGGGCCGTTATAATCGTCTTTCAGGCCCGCATTCTCAGATGATGGAATGCGATGGATCATCGACATGTATTCTTCCTCGATCCGCTCCAGATCGAGCGGGAAAAGGTCCGCGCGAAAGCTATCCGGCACGGCATATTCAAATCGTGCTGGCGCATTGCGTTCGTAAGGGCCGAGGATCCAGCCGCCGCGCTCTTCGCGAACATACCATTTGGCATCAGCATCGCGCAGGACGGGGTGTTCAGGGTTTACCTTGCGCCATTCGACAAGGGCGGGATCAGGCTCTGTCACGATATACTGATGCTCAACCGGGATCGCGGGCATCTTGATGCCCAAAAGCTGCGCCGTGCGCTGCGCATGGTTGCCCGTAGCCGTTACAACATGTTCGGCCTGGATCACCATCTGGTCATCTGACGCCACCAGATTGCCACCCTTTTCCACCATCTTCGTGCAGGTGACGTCCCAGTGCCCCCCCGTCCAAGCATAGCCGTCAACCTGCCACTTGCGTTCAATCATCACGCCGCGCTGACGTGCGCCTTTGGCCATCGCCATCGTCACATCCGCTGGGTTAATGTAGCCATCGGTCGGGTGATAAATCGCACCTTTCAAATCCTCGGTTCGGACCAGCGGGTAGCGATCTTTGATCTGTGCCGGACTCAACCATTCGAAGGGAACACCGCAGGTCTCAGCCGTCGACGCGTAGAGCATGTATTCGTCCATGCGTTCTTGGCTTTGGGCCATGCGCAGATTTCCGACGACGTAGAAGCCCGCATTCAGACCCGTCTCTTCCTCCAGCGTTTTGTAGAACTTGATCGAATAATCATGGATGTGCGTTGTTGCGTAAGACATGTTGAAATAGGGCAAGAGCCCCGCCGCATGCCAGGTCGAGCCAGAGGTAAGCTCGTCACGCTCAAGCAGCATGACATCAGCCCATCCTGCCTTGGCAAGGTGGTAAGCGATTGACGTGCCCACGGCGCCGCCGCCGACGACAAGTGCTTTGACATGCGTTTTCATCTTGATCCCTTTCGCGTCCCTCACCCTTCATAATCTCAGGCAGCATGAGCGCAAAGACATCAGCCGACCCAACGGCCTAAAAAACCGACCTCAGAATGGGGCTGGTAAGGCGTGACACGATGACCGCTTCGCCGATTAAACCGCGATGCTATCTGGCTATTCGGGAATGATCTTCCCGGGGTTCATGATGTTTTGCGGATCAATGGCGCGCTTGACAGCAGCCATCACGTCCACTGCACCCTGTCCAAGCTCTTTGACCAGATAGGGTCTTTTGCCCTGTCCAATCCCATGCTCACCGGTGCAGGTTCCTTCCATCGAAATTGCAAGATCGTTGAGCCAACTCACGAAGGTCTGCGCGCGTTTGAGCTCGCCCGCATCGTCCATGTCAATCATCAGGCTGGCATGAAAATTCCCGTCGCCCGCATGGGCCACGATCGGGGCGATCAACCCCATCTCAGCGGCTTTTTCCTCAGCCGCCTCGATCGCCGCGGCAAAGTTTGAGATCGGGACACAAACATCCGTCGCGACACCCTTCCGGCCTGGGTGCTGGGCCAACATCGCCCAATACGCATCGTGGCGTGCTTGCCATAGCTTAGTCCGCTCCTCCAGCGTTGCAGTGGCGGCATAGCCCGTGCCCCCGTGCTCTTCCGCGAGGCTACCAAACACGTCTGCCTGCTCTCTGACCGATGCCGCCGAGCCGTGAAATTCAAGCAGCAAAAGCGGCGTTTCCGGCAGATCAAGCTTGGAATAATTGTTCACGGATCGTACCAACAGCGCATCCAGCAATTCGATCCGCGCCACGGGAAGACCGTATTGTATGACAGAGATCACCGTCTGTGCCGCCGCCGCTACCGAAGGAAAAGAGCAGCGCGCAGCTGAGATTGCTTCTGGGATCCCCTGCAACCGCAGAGTGATTTCAGTAATGATCCCCAGCGTGCCCTCGGATCCGACCATCAACCGTGTAAGATCATAGCCAGCAGAGGTTTTTCGCGCGCGTGCAGCGGTTTTGATCGCCGCCCCGTCCGGCATAACAGCAGTCAGGCTCAGGACATTGTCTTTCATGGTGCCATAGCGCACCGCATTCGTGCCCGAGGCATTGGTGGCCGCCATACCACCAAGCGAGGCGTTGGCCCCCGGATCAATGGGGAAAAACAGCCCCTTATCGCGCAGATGCGTGTTCAGCGCCTCCCGCGTGACCCCGGGTTGGACGCAGCAATCCAGATCTTGCGCATTCACGGCAAGCACCTGATCCATACCGCTCACATCGATGGAAATGCCTCCCGCAGGCGCGTTTACATGCCCTTCCAGCGACGTGCCTGTGCCAAAGGCAATCACCGGCACCTGATGGGCGGCACAGACTTTGACGATTTCAGAGACCTCGGCGGTTGACTGGGCAAAGACGACGCCATCGGGGATCTGGTTCTCAATCCAAGTCGTTGTGTGCCCGTGCTGTTGGCGCAGGTCGTGACCAATTTGAAAACGCTCACCAAAACGCTGTTTCAAAACCCCCAGGACGGCGGCTATCCCCACCTCATTTCGCGTCAACATCTAAGCTTTCCTTTATTCACCATGGGCAATCCCCTCGCGCCGTGGGTCTGCGCCGCCGATAAGCTGCGCGCCATCGATTGCGATGATGTGCACACCGGATGTCAGCGGTCGCGAGACCACGTCGAAACCCAATTCGGTAAGCGGTGCCTCCAACGCCGCTGCGGGCGTGGCGGCTTCTAGATCGTATGTGCCAAACCGATTGACCGCATGCGGCACGGAGACAGCGGATTGCACATCAAGCCCCCAATCGATTGTCGCGATGACCGCCTGCGTCACATAACTGATGATCCGGCTCCCCCCCGGACTGCCGAGGGCCAGGACGGGCTTGCCGTCTTTCAAGACAATGGTCGGTGCCATGGAGGAGCGTGGACGTTTACCCGGCGCTACTCTGTTGGCAATTGGCACACCGTCGCGATGCGACCGGAACGAAAAATCAGTCAGCTCGTTGTTCAACAAAAATCCGCCGACCATCAGACGCGCCCCAAAGGCATTCTCAATCGTCGTGGTCATGCTCGCTACATTACCGTCGCTGTCGACAATGGAGATATGGGAGGTTGAGGGCAGCTCTACACTCTCATCATCTGCCCAGTGCAACGCATGATCAAATTCGGGCGCACCAGGCTGCACCGTCTCAAGCGCACGATCTGTGTCAAGAAACGCCGCGCGCGCCTTGAGATAGTCAGGTGCCAACAAGCCTTGGATCGGGACGGGGACAAAATCACTGTCAGCAAGATACCGACCGCGATCCGCAAAGGCGAGCCGTGTCGCGTCTCCCATCAAACGGCGCACCTGGGGGTCCTGCGGCCCCGCGCTCAGGTCATAGGCCGCGAGCATCCCCAAAATCTGGCCGACGGCCACAGCGCCAGAGGAGGGTGGACCCATGCCACAAACCTCGTGACCGCGATAGGGGGCGCAGACCGCAGGTCGTTCTTTGACGCTGTAAATCGCCAGATCAATCTCGGAAAGCAGGCCAGCGGTAGGCGCGGTCTGCACAGCCTGGACAATCTCTTTGCCGAGCGGACCAGCGTAAAACGTGCTGGCGCCTGCTTTTGCAAAGCGATCAAGCGTTATGGCATAGGCGGGGTTTCTAAGGATATCGCCCGCTTTGATCGGCGCCCCGTCTGGCAAAAAATACGCCGCCGTCGTGACATGCCGGGCAAGACGTTCTTGATCAAATTCTACCATGCGCGCCAAACGGGGCGAAACGACGAAACCCTGCTCGGCCAAGTTTTGTGCAGCGCTGAAAAGAGACGCCCAGGGCTGCCGTCCCCACCGCTCATGCGCATGTTCAAGCAGCGCGGGCGTGCCTGGAACCCCCACCGAAAGGCCACCAACCACCGCGTCGAAGAAAGGCAGCGGCGCCCCCGCATCGTCTTGAAACAGCCGAGGGGTCACAGCCAAAGGGGCCGTTTCGCGCCCATCAACCGTTGTGATCGTGGCCGTTTCAGCGTCATACCAAACCAGAAAGGCACCGCCGCCCAAGCCAGAGCTTTGCGGCTCAACTAACCCCAAGACAAGTTGCACCGCCACCAGCGCATCTGCCGCGGTACCCCCTGCCGCTAACACATCAGACCCTGCTTTGACGGCATGCGGATTGGCGGCAGCGACCATCCAATTCTGCGCCGTGACAGGTTGCCCCGCCGCTTTCGCTGAGAGCGCAGCGCGCATCTCTATCGGCCATCCAGCAGATGCACCTGCCCCCGGTCCCTCGGGCGCAACCGTGTCAGCAGCCTGCTGCGCTAACAGACCCGTGGCGCAAAAAGCCAAGATGATGCTCAACGCACTCGTCTTTTTCATCGTGACATCCTCTTGTGAGCTTTCTGGCCTTGAAAGGAGGAAAAGGGCGACCCCGCCAAGCGCCCGCGCATCTACAACATCGCCGGAATAACCTGGTCGGGCGGGCGATGCCCGTCATCAAAGGTTTTGATGTTGATGATGACTTTCTCTCCCATCTCTAGCCGCCCCTCAAGCGTCGCGGAACCCATGTGTGGCAACAGCACCACGTTATCGAGTGAGCGCAAGCGCGGGTTCACCTCTCGCCCACGTTCATAGACATCAAGCCCAGCCCCCTTGATCTCGCGCGCGCGCAGCATGCGGGTCAGCGCGTTCTCATCGACCACCTCACCGCGAGACGTGTTGACGATCACCGCGTCGGGCTTCATCAGCTTCAGCCGCCGGGCATTCATCAAATGAAAGGTGGAGGGCGTGTGCGGGCAGTTGATGCTGATCACGTCCATGCGCGCCACCATCTGATCCAGGCTCTCCCAATAGGTGGCCTCCAACGCTGTCTCTATCTCAGCGCGCAGTTTTCGACGATTGTGGTAGTGGATCTGCATGCCAAAGGCGGCGGCACGTCGGGCGACCGCCTGACCGATCCGGCCCATCCCTAAAATCCCCAGCCGCCGCCCGCCAACGCGCCCGCCAAGCAAGGCCGTTGGGGCCCAACCGCGCCATTCGTCTTTCTGCATCATGGCCATGCCTTCCGGCATGCGGCGCGTCACCCCAAGGATCAAGGCCATGGTCATATCCGCTGTGTCCTCTGTCAGCACACCGGGCGTGTTGCTAACCAAGATGCCGCGCTGGCGTGCGGTGGACACGTCAAGATGATCGACCCCCGCGCCATAGTTTGCGATCAGCTTGAGTTGATCCCCTGCTTGACCCAACATGGCGGCGTCAATCTCATCAGTAACGGTGGGCACCAAGACATCTGCCGTCTGCATCGCCTGGGTCAATTCACTGCGCGTCATCGGCACGTCATCCAAACGAAGCTTGACGTCGAAAAGCTCTGACAGTCGGGTCTCAACCGCATCGGGCAACCGTCGCGTGACGACAACACTCAACCGTTTCTTTGACATGAATGTCCTCCCAGACTTGGCCGTTTTCTCTGTTTCACCCATGGTGTCCCAACAGGGGGCGCGGCACAAGAACCTCGCATCGCAAAAGAGCAACAAATCGATCAGGCATCACTATGGCACGTGGACCGGTAACATACGCTTTTGCAGCGCTTTTGATCGCTGTGCAAAGCGGCATCCTCGCGGCACAGCAATCTGGACCGGTAACTGATCTGCCGCTTCCAAGATACGTGTCAATGAAAGCCTCCGAGGGCAATGTGCGCCGGGGCCCCTCGCTTTCTCATCGCATCGACTGGGTCTTCAAACGTCGCGGCATGCCGCTCCGGATCACCGCTGAGCACGGTCATTGGCGCCGTGTCGAAGATCATGACGGCATGGGCGGTTGGATCCATTATTCGCTTTTATCCGGTGCACGCACCGTGATGGTGGAACACAATATGCTGCAGCTGCGGGTGCGCCCCACCCCCGAGGCAAGGGTCGCTGCAATACTGGAGCGCGGCGTCGTGGCCCGCCTCGGGGGCTGCGATGTGCGCTGGTGCGAATTGCGCGCGGGCGGCTATCGTGGATGGGCACCCAAATCACGCCTGTGGGGTGTCGCAGCGCATGAGATCAGAGATTAGCGCCGCGCCTTCTTCTAAAGCCATCGGTTGCAAGCCTAAGACACCTTGCCCAAGCTGACTGAGCACCGCCCGCCAAACCGAAGGTTTGCCTCCGGCAAAACGGGATCGGACCGGCGCGGCTCAACAGTGCCTTTTGAGCAGGAAGGTAATAGGGAATGCAGTGTATAAGGTCTAAGGCCAGATGCCTCGTTTCGGTCGAAGGGGGCGCGTCTCAAGAGCAAAAACAGGCAAGCCTGCAGGGCGCTGCTATCACGTCATTTCAGCAACTCAAAGCGCTCGCGCATAAAGCCTCTGCAACCTGCCCGCTCCAAACCGATGAACTTTTGTGATGTGATCGCAGACCATTCAGGGCGAAGGGGCCCCGACACCAGTCAGCGATCATCATTCGATAAAATCGATGATCCGCTGGGCCAGTTCGGGCCCCACATCTTCCTGCAGGAAATGACCTGCCCCCGGCAGCACGACGTGATCCTGACCGCGCGCACCAGGCATCCTTTTCTGAAATATCTGTTCAACCCCAGACATGACCTTATCATCGGCACCAAAGGTGGTCAGCACCGGGATCTCCAGCTTTTGCAGCACTTTCCACGCCGCCCGATTGGCGGGGGCGGCAGGATCATCGGGATGGTTGGGCACCAACATGGGAAACCGCCGTGCACCCGGCTGATAGGTTTCATCCGGGAAAGGCGCATTATAGGCAGCCACCTCAGCCTCCGTCAGTTTTGAGGTGGTGCCGCCGTAGACGATCCGCCCGGCGTTGAATACCTCTACCTCTTGGCTGTAGCTGCGCCAACTTTCAAACGCTGGGCCCATAGGACGATCACCCGTGGGGAGCGCCGTGTTGCCCAAGACCAGCCTGGCAAAGCGTTCTGGCATCTGAGCCACCACGCGTAGACCGATCAGCCCGCCCCAATCCTGAGCAAACAGCGTTATCCCCTGCAGATCGAGCTGTCGGACGGCATCGTTCATCCAGATCACATGCCGCAAATACGTGTAGTCGGACTGTTCTGTCGGCTTGTCGCTGCGACCAAAACCGATCAAATCCGGTGCGATCACGCGATATCCCGCCGCCAAGAGCGGCGGGATCATGTGGCGGTACAGATAGCACCACGTCGGCTCTCCATGCAGCAAAAGAACAGGGGCTCCAGCACGCGGTCCTTCGTCGATGTAATGCAGCCGCAGCTTACCGCCCTCGGTGTCGTCTACCTCCAGATACTGCGGGGCATATGGGAAATCTACGATTGCCTCAAAGCGTGCATCGTCAGTACGCAAGAATTGCATGGGATACTCCTTTCCCGCAAACTAAGACGCAGAACCGCTTTCAGACAAGGATCAATCCCATGCGCGCCATGACATATTCACGCTTCGGGCCCGCGTCCGAGGTGCTCCACCTGCAAAAGGTGGCGGCACCGGCCTTAAGCATGGGTGAGTTGCGCGTCGCTCTTCACTATTCGGGGGTGAACCCCTCAGATGTCAAATCGCGCGCGGGCAGACCGGGGCTGGCGCGTCCCGCATTTGATGTGATCATCCCTCATAGTGACGGCGCGGGTGTGATCGAGGCGGTGGGCGACGGTGTCAATCCCGCGCGCATCGGGCAACGTGTGTGGGTGTGGAACGGTCAGTGGCAACGCCCCCTTGGCACCGCCGCGAGCCACATCACCTTGCCCGAGGCGCAAGCGATACCTTTGCCGGATGATGTGAGTTTTCAAACCGGCGCGAACCTGGGCATACCGGGTCTCACCGCCTGCCATGCCGTCCTTGGACGCGGACCCGTCTCTGGAAAAACCGTTCTGGTGCAGGGGGGTGCGGGTACCGTTGGCTTGCTCGCCGTGCAACTGGCAAAATGGGCAGGGGCGAAAGTGATCGCGACCTGCAGCCCCTCTGATGTTAACCGTGTCCAAGCGGCGGGTGCAGACATCGTTCTGGACTACCGCACGCCTGACCTGGCCGCACAGATATTGGAGGCAAATTGCGGCGATTTGATCGACACAATCGTGGAGGTGGAGTTTGGCATTAACCTCGCGATTGATGCCGAGGTCATCGCGCCCAACGGACGGCTCGCTGCCTATGGATCACACAAAGAGATGACCCCGAAACTGCCGTTTTTCCCGCTGCTGTTCAAAGCTGTGACCATCGACATCATTCTGGTCTACCTGCTCCCCAAAGCGGAGCGAGAAAGGGCAATAGGCATTTTGCACCGTGCGTTGTCCGAAAACGCGCTGCACTGCCCCATCGCTCAGGTCTATCCGCTGGCCGAGGTTGCCGCCGCGCATGAAGCGGTGGAGAAAGCAGAGCGTCACGGGGCGATCTTGTTGGACTGTAAGGCTTAAAGCTGCAGCCTTACACCTAAGACACCTGACCCATACCGACATAGCGCCGGTCCGCGGGGATCGCGCAACGCGCCGCCCATCAAACCGAGGGTTTGGCTCTGGCGAAACGGAGCCGGAACAGCGCGGCTCAATAGTGCCCATTGGGCAAGGTGTCTTATGTGCAAGTCCGGGTGCTTTTGTTCAAAGCAAAGGCCGCAGATGTGTTCTGCGGCCTTTGAGGTGGGTGTTTGGGAGGCGGGTTGCCTCTGCGCTCTCAGGGCGCCTGGACGCGACTGCCGCGGGTA
>JBCCQX010000005.1:0-156785 GCA_039208585.1 Pseudomonadota bacterium
AAGATCAGTTTGTCCAGCGTCAGATCAGAAACGGCTTTCCGCAGCCGCTCGTTCTCTTTCTGCAGACGCTTCAGTTCTTTCAATTGGTCCGTGCCCATACCGCCGTATTTCTTCTTCCAACGATAAAAGGTTTGTTCTGTCACTCCGATCTGTCTGATCGCATCCAGCCGAGGCATCCCTTGCCCCGTCAGGACCTCAACCTGCCGTAACTTCGTGACAATCTCCTCGGGCTTCGGTCGCTTGTTCGCCATGGTCTTCCTCCGTTTTCCTAAACATAGCGGAGGACCACTTCAGTGGGGGAAGACCAGTGGCTGTTCGGAGATGCCGCGTTGCCTAAGTTCGTCCTCGATTTCATCGCGCATTCGTTCACGAAGAAGGGCTAAGTTTTCCCCGTGCAATTCTTTGAGGTACTCTATCGCCGCGTCGTCTGTTTCATTGTGTAGACTAGCCCAATAAGGTCCAACTAGAAATTGAATGACCGCCCAAACAATAGCTGCAATCGCAGCACCGGCCGCGATTGCTTCATGGTTTTCTTTAAGTTTTCGCACGCGCGGCTTCGTCCATCATTGCCTTCAGCCCTTTGACGGTTAGCGCCTTAAGATGCAAAACTCCACACTTGATGGTGACTGTCGGTACCATATGTTGAGGCCAACAGCCGCTGGAGCAAACTTGGTACGGCCCATACCGGACACTCCGTGCAGTGTTCGGATGCTGCACCCGCCGTACGCTTTCCGGAAGCTCGCTAAGTTGGCGAGATCCACAGAGCTCACGCATTGCCAGACCCGGACATTTCCAGCTCGCGCAGGTCTGGGCTACTGTGCTTTTTCCAAAGTCTCATACCTTGCGGATCGACTGACCGGACCTGACCAGACACTAGGCATCTTCCCTTAAGCTGATGCAGATGACCAAAACTAGCTTAAACCTATGTATGATCTGGCAAACCAGTGCTAACGTGTCGGAATGACTACCAAACCGAAGTTACTCAAGTGGGCTGGAAGCAAGTCGCAAGTGTCTGATCGGATAACTCCGTATCTGAGTTTCGATCGAGTTTATGTGGAGCCCTTCTGCGGTTCAGCATTCTTTTTTTTCGAGAACTCCCCCTCCGTTAGCCACCTGAATGACCTCAACTCTGAATTGATTGGCTTTTTCACCCATACTCGAGACATGCCGGATATAGTTTGGACGTACTATGAAAAAATTCCTGTAGAGGAGGAGGCATACTACGAAGCAAGAGCACGTTATAACAGGTTGAGTGATTGCCCCGAAAAAGCGGGGCTCTTTGCATACCTAAACCACTTCTGCTTTAATGGGCTCTATCGTACTAACAGATCTGGGGAATTTAATACACCCTATGGCGGACGTCAGAAGCCTAAAAAGAAACTGTCACTACACAGTTTTCGGCAGTTTTCGGAGACGCTTCGATCTGCTCATCTTACCTCGAAGGATTTCGAGGATTTTCTAGATCGGCTACAGCCCAAAAACGCGTGCATTTACATGGACCCACCTTACTTCACCAATGATGAGAGAGTGTTTGGAGAGTACGGGCCAAGTACATTCAAAAGCAAAGATCTTGAGCGCTTATTTGACGTTTCATTGAGACTTGCTAGTCGAAACAAGGTCATCGTGTCTTACAAAAACTGTTCGGAATTCATGGATATATTTAAGAATTATATCGTGGGCGATATCTCAGTGACCCGTAATGTTGGCGGCTTTGCCGGGCGAAGAAAATCGGAACGAGAACTGGTGGCAGTGCTGGGCAAGTAGATCATTGAAAAAGTTCTTAATTGTTAGCGATATTCATGCGATATCTGAGGAGCTTTCCAAGCTTCCCCAAGAGCATGGATATCATGGGGAAAATGGAAGCAGTTTCAAAGTTGAGAGCAGGACTCCTGCGAGCAATCCTGTTTTGGCGATTTCGGAGTGCCTCAAGAGCAAGGAGTTTTCGATTGATGCCTTAATCTGCTTGGGTGACTTTGCTCATCAAGCCAAAAAGCTTGTTATGTTGCAAGTTTGGCGTGATTTGCATGATGTAGCTGAGGCGCTTGGCATACCCACGGTCATTGGAATAACTGGAAACCATGATATCGCGACCCGCGTCGATGATATGGACACTGCAGCAGGACGGGTCGAGTTCCTAAAGCAGGTCCGGCCAAAATTTCCGTCGGCTGACGATGGACTTAGCGCGGACTACCATCAACATGGTGTTGGTGCGCTTGAGCTGGGCGAGTGCATTGTCGTTGCAGTCGACACCTGCACGCTGCATGGATTGGGCAAGGACGATACGACTTCTTCAAACATTTGGTCGGTCGGCTATCTGACTGAAGGTATGATTGACCGTATCCTCAGAACGATTGAGGATAGCCCATGTACTCATGCTTTAATCATCATGCACCATCATCCGCTTAAGGTGGATGGTGTGATGGACTCCCACTATGATGAAGTTCCGAAAGGCCCACTCCTCTTAGAGCAACTCGCAAAATCTTCCAAAACATGCTTTGTGGTGCATGGTCACAAACATCTCGTCAAACTTAAGAGACCCGACGCCGATACTAAGTACCCAGCGTTGCTGTCTGCGGCGAGTCTGGCCGCCTATCCATATCTTGGACAGGGTAGTCATTACTCAAATCAGTTCCATTTGCTTGAATACGACACGTCAACAATCGAGAGAGCTCAGGGTACAGTTTTTTCGTGGGATTGGAGCGCTGCCCGGTGGGAGCCAAGCAAAAAGCATTCAATGCCACACGTCCTGAGATTCGGACCGGTGCCTGAACTGGATAAAATCGAACATGCTCTCAAGAAACTTGGCATTATCACATCCATAAACCGCGCCAAACTGCTCGAGGCGATACCAGAGATAGAGTACCTCACGCTCGATGAGATTGACGAGCTAAACAAGCGACTAGACAGTACAGGGCTCGAGATCGTCATCAGGCAGTCCAAGATAAGTGGCGTTATGGTGCAGGAGGGTGAGACATGAGGATCAACTCTTCCTTCAATGCGAGGAACGCAACACCCAAGCAGATTGCCGAGTCATTCGTCGTACCCGATTATTTTGAACAGGTAGCAGGTTTTCACAATTTGGTTTTGGTTGGGCCAAGGGGGTTAGGTAAAACGACTGTAATGAAGGCTTTGACGGCTTCGGGGCTAAAATATCTGCACCAGAGAGACGACCTCAAGGAGGTGTTGCGTGACATCGATTTTGGTTATTTACCCATATACATTCCGGCGGAGTCCATATGGCGAGGTAATGCTCAGTCTATTTCCGGAGCCCTAAGTGAAGAACACGAGAGAGATCATATTCTTAATGGCCTCTTTGTTGATCATTGCTTACATCAACTGGTGAGCTCATTTGAAGATGCGTTGGTTGATGCAGACCACAGCTCAGGCCAATCACTACATCCTTGGTCTGTCTCCCTCACCGAGATTGAGGAAAAGACAGTATGCAATGAGTGTTCTGTATTTTGGGGTCTCCAAAGAGTGCAGAATTCCTTTATTGGCTTAAAGTTGGCACTTTTACAGCGCTCCAACCAATATCGCTCTGCGATTACTTCTCTTCCAGATAGGTCTTCTCTCGACTTAGCAATGCGCTACCCAAAGTATGACTTTCTGCTCATGCTGAAAGGCTTCTTTGACATAGTTGGCAGCCGACGTGCCGACCTGAGATGGAGCATATGCTTCGATGAAATGGAGATCGCTCCTAAACGCGTCCTTGTCCAGCTATATGAGAATCTGCGTTCGTTTGATCAAAGAGCAGTCCTCAAGTTCTCTCTTTTTCCTTACATAGACTTTTACTCTCTTGAACAGCGGATGGCGGCTTCAGAACGTGGACCAACAGACGGCCAAGACTTCCACACCGTCATCTTGGCGAACAAGTTCGCCAATCCAGACTATTCGTTGGCGAAGCGCTTAATCTCGAATGAGTGCGAGCTTGCGGGAACAAACCTCGGGGAATTCATCAAATACCTGAATTCATCGTCAGCTATACATCGGGGTACAAGGCGCTTTACGGACACCGGCTTCGAGAGGGACTATGTGGCGATCCACGCAATGGCAGCACAGGCCGGAGACAAGTCTTACCTCGAGTACATGAGACGCAATGGAATGAACAAGTCTGGCGATCTTCAAACCGTCAAAGGAGAGAAGAAGAGAGCACAATTGCTTCGAAAGCCTGCCCCGATTGCAGAGATCCGCAGTTACTACCTGGTGAAAGGAGGGAAGAGGCTAGAAATTGATAGTCGTCGCACATCAGCAAAGGGATTTGGATACTATCATGGTTTTGATCAGATCTTGGCGCTGACAGAAGGGAACCCTCGAGCAATAAAGTACTATGTAACTGATTTGTTGCGAAGCATGGCGCGCAGTGAGAACTCCGCTGTTGCGCAGAACAGGGCGATCAGTCGGAATGTAGACCGATTTAGAGCTCTGATTTCGGCTCATACCTATTCCATTGATACTGTAAGTGATCAGGTGCAATCACCTCTGCAACTGGTCGATAAGCTAGGTGACTTTCTAAGTGAGTTCTTACTTGGTCCGGAATTCCAACCAGAGCCTTCGCTTTCGTACGAAGTCAAAGGGCTCAGTCCAGAGTTGAGTGAAGCCATAGTTTTGGCAATCAATTCGGGAGCGCTAGTGGTGGATCAATCGACCGGTGGAAAGCAGTTGATTTTCGATTTGGAAGGCTGCCGCTTTCGCGTGTCTCATCGCCTCGCACCATTCTACAAATTGCCTACGATCACAGGTCAACCGAGAGTGCTTTCCGGGATGCCTAGTGCTCGGCGGTCATACAAAGATCAGCCAGATCTACTGAGTTGGGCAAAAGACGATGGTTGATGTCGCGCTGATTGAACCGGACGATGTTCGTCCCGATCTGTTTGTTGGTTGTGTCGGATACGAACAAAGATCACTTCAAGCTCTGAAAAATTTGGTTGAATGCGGATACGATGGCGAGGCGATCGTCTTTGATTATCAGTCTGGAGATCTCCATTCCTATCTAGCGAACATTGAGTCTGCGTGTCTCGGGAACGCTGAACTCATCGACGATTTTGATAGCCTCTTAGAATGCTTTTGTGAGAAGCTCACATCTAAACAGGAAACGTCAATCCTGCTGGACGTAACGTCCCTCGATCGAGAGAAGATCGCTCTACTGTTCAAAGCGATATTTGAAAATACGGGTCACGTAAGCTCTGTCACAGTTTGCTATTTTCCCAGGGAGTTCTCAGAGCCATCTCATAGGCTAGACATAGTACAGGCATTCGGTCCTGTCCTTCCTGCTTTTATTGGTGAGGCCTCCTTTTCAAGGGAGTCCTTGGCGCTGATAATTGGGGCCGGGTATGAGTATGGAAGAGCAGTCGGGGCCATCGATCTTCTTGAGCCAGATAGGATTTACTGCTTGTCTCCCGTCGGAACAGACCCGCGTTTTGAGCGTGAAATCGAAAAGAACAATCTGGACTTTAGCTTCCTAGAAGAAGGTGAGCTGCTACAACGTTACGATCTCCTTAAACCTGAGGCGCTCTTCTATGAAATTAGACGAATTGTGGAATTTGAAACTCAGGAGCGAAGCGTTCTGATTCTCCCCTTAGGACCAAAAATTTTCGCGGCGGTATCGCTGATTGTGGCCCTATTACTACATCCTTCTGTCATGGTTTGGCGTCACTCGACCGCTACTAAGTTTGCACCAGCGTCAACCGATGATGCTCGCGCTAGTGGTGTCGACATTCGGCTTGCGTTCAGATTCACGGATTGATTTTGCCAGTCAACATCGAGGATCAACAGCTTTGCAGCAACAGGACGACGTCTGCTTATTTGATCTCGTCACGTCTTTCTCGCGGATGCAGCGAAAGACCGCTTTCCGCCCTTGTCTTCCAGAAACCACTGGACTTCTGAGCGCGGCGGAGCGGTAGTGTTTGTGTTAACCTTGCCCGGGATTTCTGGGCTCCACTCAGTACAGGGCGAGGGATTGGCCTTCGCTCGCAGAGTGGAGAACTACCGTGACAACATCAGAGCTAGAACCACAAAAGACAGCTAAACCTAAGTCTGCTGCGAAGAAAGCGACGCGCGCAACGCAGTTGCGAAAGTTGCTTTTAAGAAAATCCGGGGTGACCATTTCGCAGCTCGAAAAAACCTTTGGCTGGCAACCGCACACGGCGCGAGCCGCGATCTCCGCACAACGCAAGGCTGGATCTGTTGTGTCTCGTACTGAGACAGATAAGGGTTCAGTCTACCGAATAGCCGATGGGAATGGTGCACAATGAGCGCTGGAGCATCCGGCGCAGTCTCGATCCTGATCGCTGAGATCGAAGCCTGTGATCGCTCCTCCTGCTTGATCCGCTGGCGTGTCGCCTTCGGCTGCGCGCCGCCCAAGCACCTGTCTCAGCAGTTCCTAAAGCGGGTGCTAATTTGGGAGGCGCAGAACAGGGCCTTGGGCGGTGTATCTGCCAAAACGGTACGCCGCCTGTCGCAGATTGCAGCCGGAAGGGCTGCACCCGCTGCGGCCAAGCCCGGTTCGCTTCTGGTGCGGGAATGGAATGGAAGGACATATCGGGTCGAAGTTGTCGATGGTGGATATCTCATGGAGGGTAAGACCTGGGGGTCCCTCTCTGCGATTGCCAGACATATCACCGGGGCCCACTGGTCAGGTCCGCGCTTCTTCGGGGTCCAGTGATGCGCCGGATCCGTTGTGCGATCTATACTCGGAAGAGTTCCGAAGAGGGGCTAGAGCAGGACTTCAACTCACTCGATGCACAGCGTGAGGCCTGCGAGGCCTACATCGCAAGCCAGAAGCACGAAGGGTGGGAGGCGCTGCACGACCGCTTTGACGACGGTGGGGTCTCTGGCGGACATCTGGAGCGACCTTCGCTGCAACGCTTGATGCAGGCGGTGGACGATAAACTTGTCGATCAGATTGTCGTCTACAAAATCGACCGTCTAACCCGGTCGCTGGCAGACTTTGCCAAGTTGGTGGATCGGCTGGACGCAGCCGAAGCGTCCTTTGTGTCGGTTACCCAAGCCTTCAACACGGCAACTAGCATGGGGCGACTTACTCTGAATGTACTCTTGTCCTTCGCCCAGTTCGAACGAGAGGTCACAGCCGAGCGGATCCGCGACAAGATTGCCGCCTCGAAGCGTAAGGGGCTTTGGATGGGTGGGAACGTGCCTCTTGGTTACCAGGCTGACGGGCGGACATTGAAGATAGATCCGGCGGAAGCTACCACGATCAGGTGCCTCTTTGACTTGTACCTGGAGCACGGTGCCATCCGTGCTGTCAAAGAGCACGCTGACGCGTTGGGTCTCAAATCCCGGCAACGCCTTAGCGGGGCAGGGCGCCTCTCCGGCGGTACTGCCTTTGACCGGGGACACATCCATCACATCCTGAGCAATCCAATCTACGCTGGGCGCATCCGGCACAAGTGCCAGGTTTACAAAGGGCAACATCCGGCCATTATCTCACCTATGATCTGGGATCAGGTACAGCAGACGCTCGCAAGCGGGGCCACAAGGTCCCGCGGCGCAAAGCGGGTGCCTGCCGGATCTTTGTTGGCGGGAAAGCTTTTTGACGAGACCGGCGACCGCCTGACGCCCAGTCACAGCAAGAAAAATGGCAAGCGTCTGCGCTATTACATCTCCCACAGGTTGCTGAAGGATCGGAGCCGAAAGCATCCCGATGCGTGGCGTCTTCCAGCGGATCAGGTTGAAGGATTGATCTGCGATCTCGTTAAGGCGCGCCTGGGACAGCAAGATATTGCGATCAGCCTCATCCGGGATTTGTCCGCCTCACAGGTTGAGGCGACAACAGCCAAATTACATGCCATTCAGCGGGCGGAGGCCTGTCTCACACTGGTGGAGCGCGCTGATCTTAGTCCGGGCAGTATTACACTGCATTTGCTTCGTGATGAGCTTGCAAGACGTTTGGATTGCGAGCCCGAGAAGATCAATCAAGAACAGCTCGTCCTTAACGGCCCGTTCCAAATGCGCAGGCGAGGTGTGGAAGTGAAGCTGCATCTTGGTGATGTGCCGAAGCAGGTCGACGGAAAGCTCGTGCAGAATTTGGTCACAGCACAACGCTGGATGTCGATGGTCTTAAGTGGAATGACGTTTAGTGAGATCGCTCAAGCTGAGCTCATCTCAAAGCGACGCATCCAGGCTGTTGTTGATCTTGCGATGCTCGCGCCTGATGTTTTGGATGCCATCGCTGCGGGTGAACAGCCAGTCGGTATGACGTCTGACTACCTGATCAAGTCGGGCGTTCCGGCGCTTTGGTCAGAACAGCGCGCGCAGTTCGCGAAGCTTTGAGCTTAGCTCTTCCAAAACATACCAAACTCGTACCGCCGGAATGCCAAGCTGAGACTGCGAATGGAAAATGGCCATGTTTGTAGGCAGCGAGACGTCTCAGTGAGAAGCCACACTCGGTAACCGCTTGAACTCGCGGACTTAATGCTTCGCAGTGCGTCCAGAGTGAAAGTAGAAGGAGTGTGTGGCTGGGGTGGTAGGATTCGAACCTACGGTACACGGTACCAAAAACCGCTGCCTTACCGCTTGGCTACACCCCAACGCGACATTTCCTAGGCGGATCGCGGGCGGTGCGCAAGACTGATTGTGAAAAATCACTCCGCACGTGCACGATGATCAAGCAGATCTTCATGCGCGGTTGCAGCGCGTTCTTCCTCGACAATACGCGTGAGCGCTTGATCCGTTTGCGCATCTACATCTTGAGAAGCGGCAATGGCCGCTCGCCTTACAGAAGCAGTTTTCGCGGAAGGCGCTTGCTGTGCACCCCCAGCAACCGCGCCTTCAATCCGGTATGTCGGGGGTGGCGCCGCGAAGCCTGCAGCGTCAAAAGCCGCCTGGGTTAGCCTAAGGGCTTCTGAACGCGCTAACACAATGCTTGTGTCTTTCTGATTGATCCAGGCTGACATGCTCATTGTGACCCAAAAGTCGTCGACGGACTCTACCCAAACGGCGCTTTCCGGAGTATCGAGCACAAAGGGTAGAGCATTGATTGTCTCTTCCGCCAAGCGCCGAACGGCATCAAGATCAGCCTGAAGTGATACTGTAAGCGAAAAGGTGAACCGACGCTCTGGATTGCGAGAGAAATTTACAATGCGGCTTTTGAATACGGTCGCATTTGGAATGCGAATGTGGTTTCCATCGAAGCTCAATAGGATCGTTGCGCGGGAGGCCAAACGGATGACTTTGCCAATGTCACCATTAATTTCGACGGTGTCATTGGGTCGGAAAGGCTGGCGGATGGATAGCATGACAGAGGCGATGAAATTCTCGACCGTATCCCGCACGGCAAAGCCAATCGCCAGGCCGACGATCCCCGCCGCCCCCAAAATGCCGGAAAGCAGCGCCGTCGCTCCAACGATGTCAAGCGCGATCACCAAAGCGCCGACGATCACCAGCAGCCGGACGACTTGGCGGTAGATATCCGCAATGAACAAGTTGGGCGAGATTTGATCCCATGGGCGTCGCCACCGCGTCACCCAGAAACCAAGCATCACGATAAAAACAAACACCGTGAGAGCGACCAGAGCCAGAGGGAGAAAGGCGATCACCTGGTTCATTCGAGCGACAAATCGCTGAACGGCCGGGTTTAACCGATCAACGACATCGGTGTTTTCCTGGACGTTGTTTTCAATCGCGACGACACCTTCGACGCGCCCGACCAATTCCACCAGCTCTGTTGTCAGCGCGGTGTCTAAAATGTCGCCGCGCAACGTGACGATCCCCGAAGAGACCGTCACAGTCACATTCTCATACCCATCTAGCTCTCTCAAAATATCGCGGATACGTGTGGCAATGGCGGCGTCCGCTGTGACGGTATCTTCTAAAGCGATGGGGCCGGTGGGTTGATCGGCGGTTTGGCCAACTGCTGCAAGCGGTGCAAGCAGCAGAAAGAGAACGACAACACTACGCATTTGATCTATTTCCCGATATTCTACCGAAAGCTTAAGACGGGTCACGTTCCGAAGCAATTTGAACATCTCTTGCTGCCTTCAACAAAGCGTCTTGAGCCCCCTTGTCAGCCGGCTGGATTCCGCGTATCCGCCGTTTCGTCCCGCTCTTAGCTTCAAGCTGACCGAGTGACACACGGCGCGAAGAAGGTGTGCGATGCGCGTATATCTTCCAATCCGCTGAAGCCCTGACAAGGGATGATTAGATATGGCAGTTCAAAGCCAGAATATTCGCATCCGTTTGAAGGCGTTTGACTATCGAGTGCTGGATGCCTCCACCCAGGAAATCGTCAACACCGCCAAACGCACGGGTGCCTCTGTGCGCGGTCCGATCCCGCTTCCAAATAAGATCGAAAAGTTTACCGTTCTGCGTGGTCCCCACGTGGACAAGAAATCTCGTGACCAGTTTGAGATCCGCACGCACAAGCGTTTGCTGGATATCGTTGATCCAACCCCCCAGACCGTGGATGCGCTGATGAAGCTCGACCTGGCCGCTGGTGTGGATGTTGAAATCAAGCTGCAGTCATAAGCGCTAGGAGGGTAATGTCATGTTGCGCTCAGGCGTTATTGCGAAAAAAGTCGGGATGACCCGACTGTTCATGGAAGATGGTAAGCAGATCCCTGTGACCGTCCTGCAGTTGGATAAGCTGCAGATCGTGGCCCAGCGGACCGTTGAAAAAGATGGTTACACAGCGGTGCAGTTGGGGGCGGGCACGGCGAAGGCCAAGCGCACCTCTAAGGCGATGCGCGGCCACTTTGCCACCGCGAAGGTCGAACCCAAGCGGAAGGTTGCAGAATTCCGCGTCGATGCGGATGCAATGCTGCCCGTGGGTGATGAGATCATTGCGGACCATTACTTTGAAGGTCAGTATGTGGATGTCTCCGGCACCTCCATCGGTAAGGGCTTTGCCGGTGCGATGAAACGGCATAATTTCGGTGGTCTGCGCGCCTCTCACGGTGTGTCGATCTCCCACCGTTCGCACGGCTCCACCGGTCAGTGTCAGGATCCGGGCAAGGTCTTTAAGGGCAAGAAGATGGCCGGTCACATGGGGGCTGCCCGCGTGACGACCCAGAACCTGGAAGTCGTCAAGACGGACAGCACGCGCGGTCTGATAATGGTCAAAGGCGCTGTGCCAGGCTCCAAAGGCGGTTGGGTCACAATCAAGGATGCGGTCAAAAAGCCGTTCCCTGAAAACGCCATCCTGCCCGGCGCCCTGAAATCCGCGGCGGATGAAGCCGCGCGTCTGGCCGAGGAAGCTGCCGCACAAGCCGCAGCTGAGGCAGAGGCCGAAGAAAAGCGCCTTGCGGAAGAGCAAGCCGCGGCAGAAGCTGAAGCGCTGAAAACGGCAGAGGCGGAGATCGCTGCAGAGAAGGCTGAAGAAGCTGGCGACGACGCAGAGAAGAAAGAAGGTGACGCATGAAACTCGAGGTCATCAAACTCGATGGGGGCAAGGCAGGATCTGTGGATCTGGACGAGGCGCTCTTTGGCCTTGAGCCGCGTGCGGACATCCTGCACCGCGTGGTGCGCTGGCAGCGCAACAATGCGCAGGCCGGGACCCACAAGGTCAAGACCCGGTCTGAGACGTCCTATTCCACCAAGAAGATCTACCGCCAGAAGGGCACCGGCGGCGCACGCCACGGGGACCGAAACGCGCCGATTTTCCGCAAAGGTGGGATTTACAAGGGTCCAACGCCGCGCAGCCACGGCCATGAGCTGACCAAGAAGTTCCGCAAACTGGGCCTGCGCCACGCGCTGTCGGCCAAAGCAAAAGCGGGTGAGCTGGTCATCCTTGAGGACGCCACGGCAGAGGGTAAAACCGCCGCGCTGGCCAAGCAAGTCAACAGCCTCGGCTGGAAACGTGCGCTGGTCATCGACGGGGCCGAGGTGAATGAAAACTTCGCGCAAGCCGCGCGCAACATTCAAGGTTTGGACATCCTGCCCAGCATGGGTGCCAACGTATATGACATCCTCAAGCGTGATACCCTGGTGATCACCAAAGCGGGCGTCGCAGCATTGGAGGCCCGTTTGAAATGAGCGCCAAGCACACACACTACGACGTAATCCGCAAGCCGATCATCACAGAGAAGTCCACCATGGCGTCCGAAGCGAATGCGGTGGTATTCGAGGTGGCGATTGACAGCAACAAACCTCAGATCAAAGAGGCGGTTGAGACGCTCTTTGGCGTGAAGGTCAAAGCGGTCAATACGACGATCACGAAAGGCAAAGTCAAACGTTTCCGCGGTCGGTTGGGCAAGCGCAAGGACGTCAAGAAGGCTTATGTGACCCTCGAAGAGGGGAACACGATTGATGTCAGCACCGGCCTTTGATCGGGCGGCTTAGATCCTGGTTATCTGTTCCCGCTGCGCAAGGAGCGGGAGCAACTGCTTCACCGATTGATGCTGAAGCGGCGTCATCACTTCATGAACGCATGCAGGTCTTGAACCGCGACCCCTATCTGCAAATCGCTGATAAAACGCTAGGCCTTGTCTCCATATTCGACGACTTAAAATATGATCGCGCCGATGCGGACATGCTGTCGCCTGCGATGCGATCGCATGCGATGCAAAAGCTCGCGCCACTTGGATTTCGCCAGGTGTCGGGGACTGTACTGCGTCACACTGAAACCGGTGTGCGGGTCTTGATCCCAAAGTTTCACGCCCTTGGTGCATCGCCCTTTGACATCACACGTTACACGCCGAAAGGCACCGCAGACTTTTATCTGCTCACCCCCACCCAGACTGCTTGCCGCTTCATCGACAGCTACACGAAGAATGAGGCTGTGCAGCGCATCAAGACATTGGTTGCAAAGCACCCGGTCAATCTGTACCGCTTGATGGATTATCTTGAACGTCAGCCGGTGCATGAAGAGTTTCTGAGCGCTATCGGCCATTTGAAGTACGTTCAAAGAATAGCGGTAGAATCCGAACCCCTGAACCGCCGCCGCGCGCTTGGATAATTCGGCAAACAGCTGTTATACTACCGACGCGTCTCTCAGCGCCCCAGTGCGGGTTCGTTTTTTGCGTTCAAGCAGGTGATATCATTCTCACTACAGGGGATATTTGGCGTATCGCGAAGATCGCATGGCTTTGTTCAAGAAGCACTGGCTTGACCCTCCCGCAAATCCCCCTTAGACGGCCCCATCGGAGTGCCGCAGATGTATCTGGGGTGCACGCATTGTTCGCTTGAACATTTCAACTCGGGGACCTTCGGGGCCCTTTAAACCACAGGCGGGGACGCCCCGTCGTTTAGCTAAACGGAAGACAGACAACATGGCACTCAAGTCGTATAAACCGACGACGCCGGGCCAGCGTGGGCTGGTACTGATCGACCGTTCGGAGCTTTGGAAAGGCCGCCCGGTCAAAGCCCTTACAGAGGGGTTGACCAAGAACGGTGGACGGAACAACACCGGACGGATCACGATGCGTCGCAAAGGTGGGGGCGCAAAGCGGCTCTACCGGATCGTCGATTTCAAGCGCACCAAGCAGGATATGCCTGCCGTGGTGGCCCGCATCGAATATGACCCGAACCGGACCGCGTTTATCGCACTCATTCAATATGAAGATGGTGAACAGGCCTATATCCTGGCGCCGCAGCGTTTGGCTGTGGGCGACAAGGTGATCGCCTCCGCCCGGGCAGACATCAAGCCCGGTAATGCGATGCCGTTCAGCGGCATGCCCATCGGGACAATCGTGCACAATATCGAACTAAAGCCTGGCAAAGGCGGGCAGATTGCGCGCGCCGCAGGCACATACGCCCAGTTCGTGGGCCGTGATGGCGGTTATGCTCAGATCCGCCTCAGCTCTGGCGAGCTGCGTCTGGTGCGTCAGGAATGCATGGCGACGGTCGGTGCGGTCTCAAACCCCGACAATTCGAACCAGAACATGGGGAAAGCGGGCCGCATGCGCCATAAGGGCGTCCGCCCCTCTGTCCGTGGTGTCGTGATGAACCCGATCGATCACCCGCATGGGGGTGGTGAAGGGCGCACCTCTGGCGGTCGTCATCCGGTCACACCCTGGGGCAAGCCCACGAAGGGGGCGAAGACCCGCAACAAGAACAAAGCATCCAGCCGTCTGATCATTCGGTCACGGCACGCTAAGAAGAAGGGGCGTTAATATGGCTCGTTCAGTATGGAAAGGGCCTTTCGTTGACTCTTATGTCCTCAGAAAGGCCGAAGCCGCCCGGGAGTCCGGCCGCAACGAAGTGATCAAAATCTGGTCCCGCCGCAGCACGATCCTGCCTCAGTTCGTTGGTCTTACCTTTGGTGTATACAACGGCAAGAAACACATTCCCGTCTCCATCAGCGAGGAAATGATCGGTCAGAAGTTTGGGGAATACTCTCCGACGCGAACCTATTATGGCCACGCAGCAGACAAAAAAGCGAAGCGGAAGTAAGCCATGAGTAAGGATAAAAATCCCCGCCGCGTGGCCGATAACGAAGCGCGCGCGAAGCTGCGGATGCTGAAGACATCCCCGCAGAAGTTGAACCTAGTGGCGGGCCTGATCCGCGGCAAAAAGGTAGAAAAGGCATTGACCGATCTGACTTTTTCAAAAAAGCGGATCGCACAGGATGTGAAGAAATGCCTTCAGTCCGCGATTGCCAATGCAGAGAATAACCACAATTTGGACGTGGATGAGCTGATCGTGGCGGAAGCCTATGTTGGCAAGAACCTGACGATGAAGCGCGGCCGGCCCCGTGCCCGTGGTCGGTTTGGCAAGATCATGAAGCCTTTTGCAGAAGTCACCATCGTCGTGCGTCAAGTTGAGGAGCAAGCATAATGGGGAATAAAGTCAACCCAATCGGCATGCGTTTGCAGGTCAACCGCACCTGGGACAGCCGCTGGTACGCTGACACGAAGGAGTATGGCGATCTTCTGCTAGAGGATCTGGCCATCCGTGAATTCATCAAGAAAGAGTGTCACCAGGCCGGTGTTGCTCGAGTGATTATCGAACGCCCACACAAAAAGTGCCGCGTCACGATCCACACCGCGCGTCCCGGCGTCATCATCGGCAAGAAGGGGGCAGACATCGAAGGTCTGCGCCAGAAGATTGCCAAAATGACCGAGAGTGAGTTGCATCTGAACATCGTTGAGGTGCGCAAACCTGAGCTGGACGCCGCTTTGGTCGGCGAAAGCATCGCACAGCAGTTGGAGCGCCGGGTGTCTTTCCGTCGCGCAATGAAACGTGCGGTGCAGAATGCCATGCGCATGGGTGCCCTGGGCATCCGCTGCAACCTGGCGGGTCGCCTGGGTGGTGCAGAGATTGCGCGGACCGAATGGTATCGTGAAGGTCGTGTCCCGCTGCATACACTGCGGGCTGATATCGATTATGCGAGCGTCGAAGCGTCCACCGCTTACGGGATCATCGGCATCAAAACCTGGATCTTCAAAGGCGAGATCATGGAGCATGACCCGTCCGCACGCGACCGCAAAGCGCAAGAACTGCAAGACGGCCCTGCCCCGCGCGGCGCCGGTGGCAGACGGTAGGGGAGTAGAGCATGCTACAGCCAAAGCGTACGAAATTTCGCAAGCAGTTCAAAGGCTCCATCAAAGGGATGGCGAAGGGCGGATCAGATCTGAACTTCGGTACCTACGGGCTAAAGGCTCTCGAACCTGAGCGGGTAACAGCCCGGCAGATCGAAGCCGCACGCCGTGCTATGACGCGCCACATGAAGCGTCAGGGTCGCGTTTGGATCCGCATCTTCCCAGATGTGCCTGTGACATCCAAACCCGTTGAGGTTCGGATGGGTAAAGGTAAGGGCTCTGTCGACTATTGGGCGGCCAAGGTAAAACCGGGCCGCGTGATGTTCGAAATCGACGGTGTCAATGATGATATCGCCCGCGAAGCCTTGCGGCTGGCGGCCATGAAGTTGCCCATCAAGACGCGTGTGATCGTCCGAGAGGATTGGTAGATTCTCTTGCAATGGGCACCCCTCACGGGGCGGTCAAAGACAACGGCGCGCATTCACGTATTGTGAGTGCGCGTTTTTTCTTGCTAGACGCACATCGAAACCGTTGTAGAGACATGCTAGGCGAAGATTGGCGTTGCACAAGGAGGCGATCAACAAAATGGGCGTTGATTTGGTAAATGCGCTCAAGCTCTTGGAGCTTCGCGAGAAAACGAAGATGCAAGGCCGGTTGTTGCAGATTGGACGGCAGGGATTTCACGTGCGCCGGGGTGAGCTTACTATCCTTCAGGAGCAGTGCGAAAAGCTTGGCGTGGCTTTTGACATAGAAGCTATTCGTCAGAATAACATGTATTCAGAACCCTTCTTCGAGGCGCTTGGCTTTGATCATTGTGAATCCGTCGATGCCTCAGATTTTGAAGGATGCACGTATGTTCACGATATGAACACATCACCCCCCGATCGGTTAGTCGGGCGGTATGATTTTGTTTTGGATGGCGGCACGACCGAGCACATTTTCAACGTACCTTCCGCATTTAATAACGTCTTCCGGTTCTTGAAAACGAATGGGTATTTTTATTCAGTGAACGGGGCCAATGGATATTTCGGGCACGGTTTTTACCAATTCAGCCCTGAGTTGCCCTGGTCTTTCTGGCACCGAAACTGTGGTTTAGAGGTCATTGACTGTGTCGCCATGCCCGCCAATCACACGGTACCTTCGATCGCGATCCCAGACCCAAAAGCACTGGGCAAGCGGGCGGAACCGCGTTTGCCACCGGGCCGTGTATACCTGTGCTACACGGTGCAGAAAACCGCGCGCTCCAAATGGCGCGTCGGCGCGCAGCAAAGCGATTACGTGGCACAGTGGGTGAACGCAAGTTGATTGGCGGTTTGAACGCCATAGCCTAATCTCTCAACAGTCCCACACGGCGGACTGAGAGCTGCCTGTCTCGGTTTCTGGCGGTCGTATGCTACTGTGTGCGATCTACTGTCGATGCTTGAGCCACTTGTCTTTGGGCACCCCAACACACGGGTTCGTTCAAGAAATTCAGCATCCAACAGAGTTGCGAATGAGAATGAAGGGCATAAAAATCAACTCACAATCTTTCCGACAAGAGACCCGGCGGCGAAGGTGGCCGTCATGGCGACCGCGCCCCAAAGAGCCGTTCTGACCATCGCAGGCGCGACCGATGCGCCGCCCGTCCGCGCGCCAACTGCGCCAAGAACCAGCAGGGCGATCAAGGTCGCAATCAAAACGCTGATCACAATGGATCCCGACGGTGCGAAAACTGCGGCGCAGAGCGGCAATAGGGCTGCTGCAGCAAAGGCAGCGCCCGATGCAAGGGCCGCACGTTTTGGACTTGCCGAATGCAGCTCCAAAAGACCAACCTCGTCGCGCAGATGGGCTTCAAGTACGCCGCTTTGCGTCAGCTCATGCGCAACCCGATCAGCCGTTTCAACACTCAGACCGCGCGCACGCCAAATTGCGGCCATCTCTGCAAGCTCACCTTCCGGATCCTCTGCGAGAGCGCGCTTCTCTCGCTCAATCTCCGCGCGTTCTATGTCAGCCTGGGAACTGACCGATATGTATTCGCTGGCCGCGATCGACATCGCTCCCGCGACTAAGCCCGCGACGCCCGTCGCAAGCACGATATCCGTTGTCGACACTGCCGCTGCAACGCCGATGAGCAGCGATGAGATCGACACGATACCGTCGGTCGCGCCAAGCACGGCTGCGCGAAGCCAATGGCTACGCCCAAGGCGATGTGGGTCCTCTGGGTGTGTCGCTGCAAAGGTCTCGGTCATGGGGATGAAACTCAAAGAAGATCAGTCTGACAGCGGTTCGTTTACCGCGTGAATTTATCTTAACTGCGCGGATCTTGCCAAGTTTCTATCTCGCCCGGTTTTGCCGCGGTCTTCCACGCTCATCGACGATAAACTGCGACGGAAGCCCAAAGCAACTTTGCTTATCAGGGCGACGAGCACAAACAAAGCGCCGTAAATCAGCGCCATAGCAGCCGAGGTGCCCGTGTTGAGTACGTAGGCCACCCAAAATCCGATCAGCGCCCCGGCAAGCGAAAAAATGATCGTGCAGACGAGCATGATGGACAAGCGGTTGCAGATCAATTGCGCAGTTGCTGCCGGAACAACAAGGAGCGAGATCACGAGGATAGCCCCTACCGCCTTGAACGCGGCAACCACTGTCATGGACACAAGGAACATGAATGCCGTGTTCAACATTCGCGTGCGCATCCCCAGCACTTCTGCAAATTGGCGGTCGAAGGTGGATAACTTTAGCTGGCGATAGAAAAACGCGATGAACAGCGCGTTGATAAGCAGCATTCCCAGCATCACGTAGAGGTATTCTGGGCCGACATTCACCCCACCCACGATCAAAGCCGGGAAAACCGCGAGGTTTAGATCGCCAATAAGGACGGCATTCGTGTCGATGTGGGCATGCTGCAAATCCATACTGACCAGGATGATACCACCCGCAAAAAGCGCCGGAAAAATAAGGCCCTGGGGCGCATCACCAACCAAGAGACCCGTCTCAGAAAGCCATTCATTTCCGAGGACGACAAGAAGCCCTGCGAAAGCCGCGCAGAGAATGAGAATGGGAGAATCCAGATCGTGTGTCAGCCAGAAACCCACGATGATCCCTGGCAACACGGCATGCGCGATGCCGTCCACAATCATCGAATTCTTACGCAGCACGACAAAAACACCGGGAAGGGCGCAGGCCATCGCGGTTACGCATGCCAAAAGAATGACGCCGAGGACGTAGCTCATGAGCGGCTTTCCTCCGCTCGAAATGCGCGCTTGAGCGCACGGCGCGCGCGAACACGGCGGACGGCCGAGACCAAGATGCTCCGCCTAGGCGATGCCACGAGGGAGACCAGGAATATCGCGAAAAGAACCAAAACAATCACCGGGCCGGTGGGCACATTCCCCATCGAAATGGAGAGATAGGCACCCAGGCCGCTCCCTACCCCGCCCAGCAGGGCTGACAGCATGACCATGCCGCCCAAGGTGTTTGTCCACTGTCGGGCCGCAGCGGGGGGTGTCACGACAAAGGCGACCATGAGGACAAAGCCCACTGCCTTCACCCCGATCACGATCGCAAGAACGATGGTGGTAAACATCACCGTATCAATCACCCGCGCCTTAAATCCCAACATCGTCGAAAATACCGGATCGAATGTCCGTAAAGTGAACTCTTTCCAAAGCAGAAGCATCAAGGTCAAAGCCAAGGCACCGACGGCGACGCTTGTGATCAAGTCGGCCCGTGTGATGCTTGCGGCATTACCAAATAGGTAGTCTTGGATGCCGCCTTTGCCCGGGAAGGGATTGTTCGCGATGATACGCAGTAACAACATGCCGAACCCGAAAAAGGTGGTTAGCGCAATCGCCATCGCTGTATCAATCGCGATCTTTGTTCGGGCAGCCACCGTATTCGCAAAGAGCGCGGCCAATGTACCCGTAATAACTGCGCCCACGATTAAGATCAACATGTTGCGACCGTTCGCCCCGAAAACAAGCACAGCGGTGAGAAAGGCGATCAACGCCCCAGGCAAAGCAGAGTGGCCGATAACATCGCTGATCAATGACTGTTTGCGCAAATATGCGAAAGCGCCAAGTGCACCCGACACCACCCCGATGATCGTGGTCCCAAAGAAAACCATCCTGAATATGTGATTGCCAAAAAAGTCTACTGGGTCCATGGGTGATCTCTACCCTGCTTGTGCCAAGAAAGCCTCGGCACCAGTGCCTGCCTCATAGGCGACGCGGATATTCTCTGCGGTAAAGACGTCACGACCAGGGCCTGAGGCGACAACGCTCTTGTTGAGCAGGGTCACGTGATCACAAATGTCTAAGACACTGGCCAGATGGTGATGAACTATCACGATGGTTTTGCCCTGCGCGCTCAAACGCTTAAGCACGTCAATTATCGCTTGCTGACTTTTCGCGTCGATGCCCTGAAACGGCTCATCCATGAAATAGAGATCGGGTGCCTGAACGAGTGCCCGCGCTAAAAAAACTCTCTGTCTTTGACCGCCAGAAAGTTCGCCGATCTGACGGGTCGCGAGGGCGTGCATGCCCGTTTGCTCAAGCGCGGCCATTGCCTGCATCCGCTCTCGCTTTGCCGGGCGGCGGAACCATCCAAGCCTTCCGTAGGTGCCCATTGTCACGAGGTCGATAACCGTGGTGGGAAAATCCCAGTCCACGCTCGCGGCTTGGGGCATGTACCCGACACGACTGCGCACCGCATCCAAAGGACGCCCGAAAAATTTGGACGTGCCCGCGAGCGGCGCGACAAGGCCCAGCATGGCCTTGATCAACGTCGATTTACCCGCGCCATTCGGCCCAACAATGCCCATCACGCTGCCCGAAGGCACGCGAAAATCGACATGCTTCAAAACCAGATCTTCGCGATACGCGACCGAAAGATCTTGGGTTTCGCAGGCAATGGGCACCATGGTCACGTCAGTTTCCGATCAAGGCGGATGCGACCGCTTTGGCGTTGTGGCGGAAGACCTCCAGATACTCGTCCACATCTTCCTCCGCGCCAAGGGAGTCGGCGAAAAGTTCATCCTCGGAAATCACCACATTCCAACCAAGCGCCTGCACAGCTTCTTGCAAACTTACGATTGCCTGTGGGTTGGCCTGATTATCTTGGAAAATTGTTGGGATCTTATTGTCAGCAATAAACTGTGCCAGTTCGGCCAGTTCTGCTGGGCTCATCTCTGCCTCAGTGGAAACAAAATCGGTGGCACGCACCTCAAGACCGTAGGTCGCACCGAAATACTCGAACGCATCATGTCCGGTGATCAGAATGCGGTTTTCTTCTGGGATCGATGCGAGCAGTGCCTCCACTTCCGCATTCGCCAGCGCAATTTCTCCAACGTAGGTCTTCGCATTCGCCAGATAGATATCAGCATTATCTGGGTCGATGCCGGCAAGATGGTCGGCAACATGCCCCACTATCAAAGCCCAAGCGTAAGGGCTGTTCCACACATGCGGGTCGTTAAGATCATCCTCCCAAGGCAGCAACATCGTGCCAGGCAAAAGCTCAGCAGTTGCAAGCGCTTTCTCCCCTAGACCCATTAAAAGGTCCTCCATCCGCGCCTCCAAAAACAGGCCGTTCCAAACAACGGCATCGGCGGCTTGGATGGTTTGAATATCCTGTGTTGAGGGTTGATAGGTATGTGGATCACCCCCCGGCCCGACCATCGTGATCACTTCAGCATCAGGCGCGATCTTTGATACCGCGTCACCTAGATAACCTGTGGTGGCATAAACCGTGATATCGGCCTGGGTCGCGGTTGCGGGCAATGCAATGGCAATCGCGGCGGCAAGTAGGTTTCGTTTTGTCGACTTCATATGCATTCCTTCCTGAGTTGTCGGTTGGCTCTCATTACCGGCTTATCACTTCACAGATTGCTATTGCGAAGCATTCTCAATGTCAATGTCATTGCGAGTGATTCTCAAGATCGCCCTCCATTTTAAGCCGGATACATCGTCACGGGCGGCGGCTTGGCTAATGGTGAGATAGAGCACCCGGCCTTAGACCGATGGCACTTTGCCCAAATCGGGTTAGTGCCGGTCTGAGGGATGGCGCAAGGGTGCCTTCCCATAGGAGCGGGACGGTGAGGGGGAACGATTTGTCTAAGGCTTAAGGCTGGATGCCTTAGTTTGCGAGTATTCGCCGACAAACCGGTCATTGGATAAAGTGCGTTGCACAGACGCTCCGTCACGGTCGGGGCCTTTATCACAGCGACGTTAAGGCCAATACACTCGTTAAACCGGATACTCTTTGCCGTGCATCGCCCCGAGAGTCTTGACCAACTTCTCCCGGTGTTTGGTGGCGGCGGTGGGAGTCGAACCCACACTCCGTTTGGAAAAGGATTTTAAGTCCTTCGTGTCTACCATTCCACCACGCCGCCACGGGTGTTTATCTCTCTGTGTACGCGCTCGGCGCATGATATGACAATGAGCAAAGCTCTCGAGAAGACAAAATCGATGTCTTCGTACAGATGCAATGCCAAAGCGATAAAGCATCCGGCCTTAAACCTTAGACACCTTGCCCAAACCGACTTAGCGCCGCCCCGTGGGGGCGGACCGGCGAGGCTCAACAGAAGCTGTCAAGCGGTTGGGTGATAATAAATGGGGTGCATCAGGTTTAAAGCCCAGTGCCGTGACAAGAAGTGAACACGCGCTCGCCGATGCGGATCTGCGACGAGAACGCTAAAATCCAAGAGACCTATGAAACGACAAAAAGGGGTCGAGAGGTCGGATCATGGCGCCGATCCAGGCGAAGCAACACGCTGAGCGCGACATGACATGTATCGGATCAGATATCTTTATACTGCGGGCCAAGCGGTGCACCCTCCAACAGGAGCGCTTTTTCCGAAAGCCATGGATTGTTTTCAACCGCAATCAACAGTTGCGCGCGTGCTTCCGAAAGGCGGCCCAAATTCATCAAGGTCAGGGCCCGTCCGGACTGAGCCGCCACATGATAAGGCTGCAGTTGCAACGCGATGTCGAGATCTACCAACGCTGCCTCATAATTCTCCGTCAAAAAGTTCACGTAGGCACGTTGATTATAGCCCTCAGCATAGTCGGGACAGTAGGTTACCAGACGGTCAAACTCTGTCTTCGCCCCTACGAAATCGAAAACATTCCGGCGCCGCATACCCTCATCCAGCGCGGTCTGCGCAAGGTCATCGGGTGCACGCAACCAAACTTGCCACATTTCGTTTGAGATTTGCCGCCCCTCACTGAAAGAGATCGCTTCATTCGCTCTAATAATCAACGCCTGAAGTTCGGCAGCCGTATCGGCGACGATGGGGCATTCCGCCCAGGCAGATGTCGAAAATAACATCGCAAAAGCGACGGCGCGAAAATCACTCATGAGGGGTAAGTGACGCGCAGAAGGAAGTGGTCAAGTCACATCCAGCCACATTGTTTCTTTCACCGCTTCCATCGCAACGTAAGTTGACGTGTGCGCGACATGCGGTAATGCCGAGATCTCTTCCCCCAAAAATCGCCGGTAGCTGGTCATATCGCTGGTTCTAACCTTGAGCAGATAGTCAAAATGCCCTGCAATCATATGCGCCTGCTCGATCTCGGGTACCTTCGCAATGGCCGCGTTAAATGCCTTTAGTGCGGCCTCTCTCGTGTCGGTCAAGCGCACTTCAATAAAGGCCACATGGTCAAAGCCCAGACGAATGGGATCAAGCAGCGCGCGATATCCCAAGATGATCCCCCGCTCCTCCAACTTACGCAATCGCAATTGCGTGGGTGTTTTTGACAAACCAACGCGCTTGGCAAGATCTGTCACACTGATCCTGGCGTCTTGGCCTAACGCACCCAGTATCTTCTTATCAAATTGATCCAGCTTGAGATGGTCGCTTTGCATAGAAAATCCCCTAAATTTAGACATATTGGATGGTGTAAATCCTAAAATAGGACGAACTTACCAATAATATTAGCTTACACTTCACTACGAAAGATCCCGTGGGAGGAACGCGCCAATGCTTGATCGCTTGGAAATCGACACGGATTGCTACGCGGATGAGACTGCAGTGCTGTCACAGCTGGTCGAAACTGCGGGGCTTTCCAAAGCAGCACGCGCCGAAATCTGTGCGTGCGCCGTAGGTCTTGTAAATGACCTGCGCAGCACCGCAGCGCCCGGACTCATGGAGGTATTTTTGGCCGAATACGGCCTGTCTACGGATGAGGGCGTCGCCTTGATGTGCCTGGCGGAGGCATTGTTGCGGGTGCCAGACGCAGAGACGATTGACGCGCTGATCGAAGATAAGGTCGCGCCGTCTGATTGGGGGCTTCACCTGGGTCGATCAACCTCTAGTCTCGTCAATGCTTCGACCTGGGCGCTGATGTTGACCGGGCGTGTGCTTGATGATGAACAGCGCGGGCCCGTCCGACATTTGCGCGCCGCCATTAAACGCCTAGGGGAGCCCGTCATCCGCGCTGCGGTGAGCCGCGCCATGAAAGAGATGGGGCGTCAGTTCGTACTGGGCGAAGACATTAAAGCCGCCATGCACCGCGCGCAGGGGATGGAGGCGCAGGGGTTCACCTACAGCTATGACATGCTCGGCGAAGCTGCGCTGACGGAGGCAGATGCCAATCGCTACTATCTTAGCTACTCTCGCGCGATCAGCGCCATTGCAAAACGCTGCACACATCAAGACATCCGGCAGAACCCAGGTATCTCAATCAAGCTTTCTGCCCTGCATCCACGGTATGAGATCGCTCAAGAAGCCTCTGTCATGCACGATCTTGTTCCAAGGCTGCGATCCTTGGCGATGCTCGCCAAAGCCGCGCGCATGGGGCTGAACATCGATGCAGAGGAAGCCGACCGTCTGACGCTGTCATTAGCGGTGATCGACAAAGTGATGTCAGAACCAGCACTCGCTGACTGGGAAGGCTTTGGCGTGGTGGTGCAGGCTTTTGGCCAGCGAGCAACTAAAGTGATCCAAGCGGTTTATGACATGGCGGTGCGATATGACCGGCGCCTCATGCTCAGACTGGTAAAAGGGGCCTATTGGGATACAGAGATCAAGCGGGCGCAGGTCGCGGGCGTGGACGGATTTCCTGTGTTCACGAAGAAAGCGGCAACCGACGTCAGCTATATCGCGCTGGCCCGCAAGTTGTTGGGAATGACCGACCGCATTTACCCTCAGTTCGCCACACATAACGCGCACACCGTGGCGGCGATTTTGCACATGGCCACCGATCCGCAAAGATATGAATTTCAGCGCCTCCACGGTATGGGAGAGACGCTGCATAAATTGGTATTGGACCGATACAACACCCGGTGTCGGATATACGCACCCGTCGGCGCTCATCGTGATTTACTGGCTTATCTGGTTCGAAGACTGTTGGAAAACGGTGCTAATTCAAGCTTCGTGAACCAAATCGTTGATCAAAGCGTCCCGCCAGAGGTGGTTGCCGCGGATCCTTTCGATCAGATCCATGTGGGAAATGATGGGTTGGCCAAGGGTCCAGATCTCTTCGCGCCAGCGCGCAAGAATTCGATCGGCTTTGATATGAGCCACCTGCCCACCCTCGCCATGATTGATGCTGAACGTGCAGACTTTCGCGCGCGAAACTGGCACGCGGAACCCGTTCTCGCCGGGACATCTGAAGCAGAGACCGCGACACCAATCTCAAACCCGGCTGACGCAATGGATCAGCTTGGCACGGTCCGCCAGGCAACACGCCCAGATGTGGCAACTGCCCTGGATGTGGCGAAACCCTGGACTGCGACAGTATCGACAAGGCGCGAGGTGCTGAATAAAGCCACCGATCTGATTGAAGCACATCGGGGAGAGATTTTTGCATTGCTGACCAGAGAAGCGGGCAAAACCCTGCCCGATTGCGTCGCCGAACTGCGGGAAGGCGTGGATTTCCTGCGCTACTACGCCACGCAAATCACAGATGCGCCGGCAGCGGGTTTGGTAACGTGTATTTCGCCCTGGAATTTTCCGATGGCGATTTTCACTGGTCAAATCGCGGCGGCATTGGCCGCAGGCAATGCCGTCCTGGCGAAACCGGCAGAGCAGACACCGCTGATTGCGCATCTCATCACCACGCTGATGCACGAGGCTGGCGTGCCCAGAACAGCCCTTCAGTTACTGCCCGGCAGCGGCGACATCGGTGCGGCGTTAACCAGCGACGCGCGGATCAGGGGGGTTGCGTTCACCGGATCGACCGATACCGCCTTGCGCATTCGCAAAGCGATGGCTGATCACTGCCTCCCCGGCACGCCGCTAATCGCAGAAACCGGCGGGCTGAACGCGATGATTGTGGACAGTACCGCGCTTCTTGAACAGACCGTCCAGTCGATCTTGGAAAGCGCCTTTCAATCGGCGGGACAGCGGTGTTCAGCCCTGAGGTGTCTCTATGTGCAAGAGGACATCGCAGAAGACCTGATTGACCTATTGATCGGTGCGATGGCCGAACTGCGGCTGGGTGATCCCTGGACACTCAGCACCGATGTGGGCCCAGTTATCGATCGCATTGCACGCGATCGCATCCTGGAACATGTGGATAAGGCCAGAGCAGACGGCCGCATCCTTACCGAGAGTCAGGTGCCAACAACCGGTCTCTTCATCTCACCCACGCTGATCAAGGTAAACGGCATCGAAGATATACAACGCGAAGTATTCGGCCCGGTCCTTCACGTCGCAACCTTTGCCAGCGATGCGTTGGATCAGGTGATAGATGCAATCAACGCAACAGGATATGGCCTGACATTTGGCCTGCACACGCGCATCGATGACCGTGTTCAGCATGTCTGCGACAGGGTCGCCGCCGGCAACATCTATATCAACCGCAACCAGATCGGTGCCATTGTCGGCAGTCAGCCTTTCGGCGGTCAAGGTCTCTCGGGCACCGGGCCAAAAGCAGGCGGCCCGCACTATCTGAACCGATTTCGCGCGCCGGACAAACAACGCGCGTCAGGAGCTTGGAAAACCCAAGCGAGCACGCCGCCGACAATAGACGAGAGAGGTGCCACACGCACGCTCGACACGATCTCACTGCCTGGGCCAACGGGCGAGTCCAACCGCTTGTCCACCCTGCCCCGCGCCCCGCTTTTTTGCATGGGCCCAGGCGCTGAGGCGGCCGAGGCTCAAGCCAAAGCTGTTCAATCGCATGGCGGCAAAGCCATTCAGGCATCAGCGCAAATTGATCCCAGCGATCTGACAGGTGCACCGGCCTACGGCGGGGTACTGTGGTGGGGCAACGATGACATGGCCCGCGCTATTGAACAGGCTCTAGCGCGCAGAACAGGTCCGATCATTCCGCTCATCCGCGGTTTACCGGACATCGTCCACGTAAGACACGAACGACATGTATGCATTGACACGACAGCCTCTGGCGGGAACACGGCGCTTCTGGGTGCAGCGGGATAGCAGACGACGCATGTGCGCGGGCACGGCCTCTTGACCCTGCTCCGACAATCGCACAGCGTGCGCGCATGTTTCCGATCCGTGATCACAACCCCTCAGGCCGCACGCCCTATGTGACATACGCGTTGATGATCGCAAATATCGCGGTGTTTTTGAGTTATGTGCCGATCCTGGATGATGATCGCGCACTCTATGCGCTTTACAACACCTATGCGCTCTTTCCCGCACGCTTGACTGCGGGATATGGATTTGAAGCTTTGATCACCTCGCAGTTCTTACATGGTGGCTGGGCGCATTTGGCGGGCAATATTCTTTTCCTGTGGATCTATGGCGACAATGTCGAAGATGAAATGGGGCCGCTGCGCTACCTTATCTTCTATTTGCTTTGTGGCATTGCAGCGGGACTGACGCAGGTGGCGCTTGAACCAGCAAGCGCGATCCCGATGGTTGGCGCGTCGGGCGCTATCGCGGGGGTCATGGGCGCCTATCTGCTGATGTTTCCTAAAGCCAAAGTGGACGTTCTGATCATATTCATCGTCTTCTTTCGCATTTTTCCGATCCCTGCATGGATCATGCTTGCCGTTTGGTTTGGCATGCAATTCGTTGGTGGCATCGCGTCGGACCCCAATCAAGGGGGTACAGCATATTGGGCGCATGCGGGGGGCTTTGTTGCAGGGCTGCTGTTGATCCTGCGGCTTTGGCTGCGCCGCGGTGGACCGGCGTTTTGGGATCGCACTGCCGGGCATCCACCCCATCCTGAGGCGAGGTACGACACGATTACCAGCCGGATCCCGAAAGTGGGACGCCGATGAACAATCATCCCATGACCATCACCGCGTCATGCCACTGCGGTGCTGTCGTGCTCAGCGCCCATCTGACCCATGGTCTCTCAGACGCTGGCCGATGCACCTGTTCGTTTTGTTCTCGCAGGCAGGCCGCGGCGGTCACGGCAACCAAGGAAAGCGTCGTTGTGCTGTGCGGTGCCGATCATCTGTCCCTTTACACCTGGGGCACGGGAACCGCCCAACATTTCTTCTGCAAAACCTGTGGGATCTATACCCATCACCAGCGTCGCTCGAACCCTGACACCTTTGGGATAAACCTTGGATGCATCGCAGGCGTCAACAGTTGGGAACATGAGCCCATCCGCTGGACTGATGGGATCAATCATCCCTCTGATCAAGAGTTTTGACCAGCGCGCGTTCAAGCGCGGGGTACCGCAGGCCCAGCGTGACGCCGCGCGCAACAAAGGCGATTAGCAAGGCAGACCAAAGGCCATGATTATCTAAATGCGGCAAGAGTGCAGCAAGCGCGACGACGTATACGCCAAAGGAAAGCACCATCATGTTGCGCATGTCGCGCGCCCGTGTCGCCCCGACGAAAATACCGTCAAACATGAAGGCCGCACAACTTAGCATCGGCATCGCAGCAAGATATGGCAAATAAGCCCGCGCGAGGGCTTGAACCTCTAGATCTTTGGCCATGATGGCAATAATCGCTTCACCAAAGGTCAAGAAGGCCAGTCCAAGCATGACTGACATCCCGAACGCCCAGTAAGAACTGATCAGCGCACCGCGCCGCAGCAGCGCCTTGCGTTTTGCACCAAACGCTTGGCCCACGATCGCCTCTGCCGAAAATGCAAAGCCATCAAGCGCATAAGACGTGACCATGATGAAGTGAAGCAGCACTTGATTTGCCGCTAGCGTTGCATCGCCGAAATCAGCGCCTAAGAACATGAAAGACAGAAAGATCGCTTCCAGCAAAAGTGATCGGATCAAAATGTCTGCGTTGATCTGCGCCATCTGACGCCATCGCGGTGCTTCAAAAACACGCGATTTGCGTCGCCAATCAGCACCGACAAAGACCGCGCGACAAAGCCACAACCCTAGCAAAGCACCGCTCCACTCCGCAAGAAACGTCGCCAAAGCGACGCCTTGCACCCCCCAATCGAGCCCAAGAGCAAACCAGAGATCGAGCAGCATATTCAGCCCGTTCATCCAAAGCTGGATCAACAGCACAGCACGCGTGCGTTCTTGCGCAATCAACCAACCCGTAATGGCATAAAGCGAAATTATCGCGGGCGCGGACCAGATGCGGATCTGCATGTAGTCCCGCGCGAGGCTTTCCACCTCGGCAGAGGCGGACGATATCCAGAACACCGCAAAAAATAGCGGCAGTTGCAGCAGCATCAGTGTGATGCCACCGCCAACACCGATGATCAAACCTCGTGTCAAAAGGGCGGCAACCTCGCTTTGGTCGGCGTTTCCCAACGCCTGCGCGGTCAACCCGACCGTCCCCATGCGCAGAAAACCAAACACCCAGTAGAGCGCTGAGAGGCTGATTGCCCCAATGCCGACGGCACCAATCGGCGCAGCATCGCCCATTTGCCCAACCACACCTGTGTCCACCGCGCCCAGGATGGGCACTGTCGCGTTAGAGATCATGATCGGCAGCGCAATCTGTAGCACCCGCCGATGCGTGACTTCTTTGGGCTTGGGAGTGTTTTGCTCGTTCAAAAGCTAAATGCCAGCATCGGCGCGACGCGGCATGAGAAAATGCCCGGTCGCCTGCGCGAAATGACGGTCGCGATGGTCCTGCCAGGCTTCCACATGAACACTCGCATAGCGGCGGCCCAATCTGGTGATCCGAGCCCGGGCGTAAGCGTCGCGCGGCAGGCCAGATCGCAGGTAATCAACGGTGAAATCAATAGTTTTGGGCAGACGTGGTAATGCAAGCTGATCGGGCGTGCTCGCATTCAACGTCCCCGCCTCCATATCCTCCCAAAGCATGCGCCAGGATAAAGTGATTATCGCCGTCACCTCGAGAAAAGCAGCCGTAGCGCCACCGTGCAGTGCCGGAAGCATCGGGTTTCCGATCAAGTCGTCTTTGAAAGGGAGAACCCCGGTTAACTCATCACCCCGCCGTTCAAACGTGACACCCAGAAATCCGATGTAGGGGACACCCGAAACCAAGGCCCGCAACACCGCATCCCGACGTTGCTTGACCACCTGCACCGGTTCAGGCTGCGCGCGTTGGGTCACTGACCTGCCTCAATGGTAAAGGTGCCCGTTGCCATCGCCACCGGGCCCTTCTGATCCTCATCGGTTGCCTCAGCTCGGACAAAGGCGACAGAGCGCGTCACGTGATAACAGGTGGCCCGCGTGGTAATCTGCTGGCCGGGAACGGCGCTGCGCAGATATTCAACGCGCAGATCTATCGTTGCGGTTCGAGCGGGGCACCTGGGGTGGCTCATGACCGCTGCACCGCAGCTCGTGTCAAGCAGTGCAGAAACAGCCCCGCCGTGGATCACGCCTGTCGCCGGATCGCCGATCAACTCGGGCGCATAGGGCATGGTCATCACCGCGGTCCCATTGCTCAAGCTCTCCAACCGCATGCCCAAAGCTTTGGCATGGGGTAAAATGTGAATGAACTGCTCCGCTGTCTTGATCCGGTTGACCATTCTATCTTCCCGTTCGCGTCATCCTCACTGTATCGCCGCAGGGCGCGCGGAGGGCAAGCAGCGGTTGCGCTTATCAGGTGCGCGACCTACGATGCAGAGGGGAGGAGACAAGGCATGACAGACGACCGTCTGACCTTCAAAGAAATGTGTGCAGCTTTTGACGTCACACCGCGCACGCTGCGGTACTATGAGTACATCGAACTTCTCCAACCAGAACGCGAAGGACGCTCGCGGTTTTACGGCCCCCGCGAAAGCGCCCGCATGAAACTCATCCTGAGGGGGCGAAAGTTCGGCTTTGCGCTTGAGGACATTCGCCAGTGGCTCTTGATCTACGAGAAAGAAGGCACAACCACGCAGATGAATGTTTGGGTGGAAATGTCAGGGCGCCAGCTTGATGAGCTCAAAGAACAGCGACGACAGCTAGATGAAGCCATGCAAGAGCTTGAAGAGCTTCGAAACGAAACCATCGAGGCAATCAAGCAGGCCGAAGCCTAAATCGACGTCAGATCAGCGAGCCGTTTTCTGGAAAGAAAACGGTCGGAAACTTTGAAAGTTTCCGTCTCCCTCCTCTGGCGCACCGTATCACGCAAACAAGGGCCCAAGATGGGTCAGGAAAGAGTGACGTTACGTCTTACTTACGTAAACGTCAACTTTATGCAAACATCCGCGCAGCAAGAGTTCAAGGATCCCCTTATGCCATCAAGATCGTTCACCATCCGGGAAATGTGCGATGCGTTTGGTGTTACACCACGCACACTGCGGTTTTACGAAGCCAAAGAGTTGCTCTTTCCCGAACGTAGCGGGCAGAAGCGTCTCTTCACGAAGCGGGATCGCGCGCGCTTGAAGCTGATTTTGCGCGGTAAGCGCTTTGGTTTCAGCCTGGAGGAAATCCGACAACTCTTGGAGTTGTACCACATGGGTGACCAACAACAAACCCAGATCGCGCGTACATACGAGATCGCCCGCGAACGTCTCGCTGACATGATCGCTCAACGCGACGAACTCAACGACGCAATCATCGAACTCAAAGATCAAATCATATGGGGGGAAAAGATGATCGCCTCCATGGCTTTGAACCGCGATGCAGCGGAATAGCACTGACAATATTCAACATTAATTAGACGCCGAGAGAAAAGAGACCGAGCCATGCCAACATACACTGCCCCGACAAAAGACGTTCATTTTGTCTTGCATGACGTCTTGAAAGTAAGCCAAACCGCGATCCCCGGCTATGAGGAGCTAGAGCCGGATTTCACCTCAGCGATCCTTGAAGAGGCAGGCAAGCTGACGGCAGAAGTGTTGGCTCCCCTGAATACCGTTGGCGACAAAATAGGCTGCCGATTGGAAAACGGCATTGTCTACACCCCTCCCGGCTTCAAGGAGGCGTTTGATCAGGTCAAAGCCGGAGGGTGGACAGGCTTGGATATGCCAGAACAATACGGCGGGCAAAATATGCCGGTGGTCATGGGAACGGCCGTGGGTGAATTTTTCTCAGCCGCCAATCAAGCCTTTACTATGTATCAGGGGCTCACCCACGGCGCAGCCTCAGCAATTCTGGCACACGGGTCGGAAGAGCAGAAAAACACCTATCTGCCCAACATGGTTTCTTGTGACTGGACGGGCACGATGAACTTGACGGAACCGCATTGCGGGACCGACCTGGGAATGATGCGCACCAAGGCCGTTCCACAAGCCGACGGCAGCTATAAAATCACCGGGCAGAAGATTTTTATCTCATCCGGCGAACATGACATGGCCGACAATATCATCCATTTAGTACTGGCCAAGATCGAAGGTGGCCCAGAGGGAATCAAGGGCGTGTCGCTTTTCATCGTGCCAAAATTCATGGTGAATGAAGACGGCTCCCTGGGCGCGCGCAACGGCGTTGCAGTTGGCTCGATCGAAGAAAAGATGGGCATACATGGCAATTCGACCTGCGTGATGAATTACGATGACGCGACTGGTTTCCTACTAGGCGATGCTCACAAAGGGATGCGTGCCATGTTCACCATGATGAATGAAGCACGGCTGGGCGTCGGCATGCAGGGGCTCGCGCAAGCAGATGTCGCGTATCAAAACGCATTAGATTATGCCAAAGAACGTTTGCAGGGGCGCGCCGTTACCGGAGCCGAGGCGCCTGATAAACCCGCTGATCCGCTTATTGTTCATCCTGACGTGCGTCGCGCGCTCTTGGATCAAAAAAGTTTTGCTGAAGGTGCCCGCGCTTTTGTACTGTGGGGCGCAACGATGATTGACGCTGCACATCGATCAGAGGACGCAGACGCCGACGGTCTGGTGTCACTGCTGACGCCGGTGATCAAAGGGTTCTTGACCGACGTGGGCTATGACATGACCATCAAGGCGCAACAAATCTACGGCGGGCACGGCTACGTTGAGGAATGGGGTATGTCGCAATTCACCCGCGACGCCCGCATCGCCATGATATATGAAGGTGCGAACGGGGTGCAGGCACTTGATCTTGTTGGGCGCAAATTGGCACAAGACGGCGGCAAGCATGTCATGGCATTCTTCGATCTGATCAAATCCTTCATCAAAGAGAATGCAGGCGCGGATGACGCTTTTGACCAAGACTTCCTTGAGCCTCTGAAAGCCGCCAGCAAAGACCTTCAAGCCGCGACAATGTTCTTCATGCAAAACGGCATGAAAAACCCCAACCACGCGCTGGCTGGATCCAATGACTTCATGCATATGTTCGGACATGTCTGTCTGGGTCTGGTTTGGACCAAGATGGCGCTCGCAGCGAAAACTGCCCTGGCGACAGGGGCCAGCGATGAGGAATTTTACAAGGCGAAACTGACGACAGGGCGCTATTACATGGCGCGCCAACTCCCCGCGACGGCCTTGCATCTCAAACGCATCCAATCAGGCGCAGACCCGGTCATGGCGCTTGACGCCGCCCATTTTTGACGCGGTGGGCTGGACATTCTTATTCAGCCCTTTCGAGATACATCGATCAGAAGTGCAATATGAAAGACTTTACCAATAGCGCCTCCGCTTGGATGCAGATGGGCACCGGATGATCGCAGAGATGACGGCGCAATTTATCACCAACGCGCGGGCACCGAAGTTTGAAAAGTCGCGCAAGCAGTCCCAGATGGATCGATCCACCTGGCAAGAGGCTGGCGCTTTGGCGCTTCTCTACCCCGCCATTCCGGTAGAATTCGGCGGCGCTGGCGGTGATTTCGGGCATGAGGCGGCGATCATCATAGAAATCGATCGCGCCGCGAGGGCGAAAGATTGGCTAGTAAACACCTGGAACGACGTGCTGGACGAATGCTTACAACTGCATGGTGGCTACGGCTTTGTGTAGGAATATCCCATTGCAGAGATGTGTGCGGATGCGCGTGTTCAAAGCATCTACGGCAGGACAAACGAAATCATGAAAGGACCGATTGCGCGGGCACTTTAAAAGCGATCGGTGCACAAGATGGACGGGTTTGAATTGAGTTTATTTGGCAAGATGAAAGAGCCTTCAGGAGCTCAACCCCACCCCAGACATAAACGTCCGGCGGCGGGGTTTCACCTTGCACGCAGCTCAGCTCTCCAGCCTGCTACGCAGTTCGACGTTATACCGGTGAAGGTTAACTTTAAGTTAACATCCAGCAGAGCGCCTTTCATCTTGCCCAGTAAACTCCACGGGGGTCCGGGGGTGTGAAACCCCCGGTACACCAGAACCCGAAAAGGATCACCCTATGACGATGAAACTCCACTGCTTTGGTGAATCGGGCAATTCCTACAAAGCTGCCCTGGCGTTGCAGATGTCTGGACTTGATTGGAAGCCGGTCAAAGTTGACTTTTTTGGCGGCGAAACACGCAGTCCTGCTTACCGTGCGGAGGTCAATCCCATGGGCGAAGCACCGGTATTGATTGACGGAGACTTACGGATTGCACAATCTGGTGTTATCCAACACTATATATCTGAAAAAACTGGAAAATTTGGCGGCAAACGCGCAAACGAAAAGCGCGAAGTTCTGCGCTGGGTGCTTTGGGACAATCACAAACTCAGTTCAATGGCGGGGGTGACCCGATTCTTGATGAACTTTCTGCCCGAGGAGAAGCGCCCCGCTGAGGTGATCGCCTTCAATCAGGGTCGCCTCGCTACTGCCTATAGTGTGCTCAACGCCCATCTTGAAGGGCGAGAGTGGATCGTGGGCGACGACCCCACGAATGCGGATTTCAGCTGCTGCGGCTATCTGTATTATCCCGAACCCTTCGGATTTGACCGCGCCGATTGGCCCCATATCGACGCCTGGCTTACCCGCCTCTCTGAACAACCGGCCTGGCAAGCCCCCTATGATTTGATGCCCGGCAGCCCCGCTGACCGCGCCTAGCAGGAGAAACGAACGAATGATCGACGCCTACATCTATGATGCGCTGCGCACACCGCGCGGCAAAGGCCGCAAGGATGGATCCTTGCATGAGGTGACATCTTTGCGTTTGAGTGCCCAAACGTTGAATGCCGTAAAAACGCGCAACAATCTCGAAGGGCACGCGGTGGAGGACGTTATCTGGGGTAATGTCACGCAGGTCATGGAACAGGGTGGTTGCCTTGCGCGATCCGCTGTCCTGGCCTCCGACCTTGATGAGAGCATCCCAGGCCTCGCAATCAACCGGTTCTGCGCCTCGGGCATGGAAGCAGTCAATCTTGCCGCCAACCAGGTCCGGGGTGGTGCCGGTCACGCCTATATCGCGGGCGGTGTTGAGATGATGGGGCGTGTTGCCATGGGCAGCGACGGCGCCGCCATCGCGGTCGATCCGAGCATCGCGATGGAGCAGTATTTCGTCCCTCAAGGCATATCAGCAGACATCATCGCGACAGAATACGGCTTTACCCGCGATGATGCAGACCAGCTCGCCATGATCAGCCAACAGCGTGCGGCGAAAGCTTGGCAAGAACGCCGCTTTGACAAGTCCGTCATTCAGATCAAAGATCAAAACGGTCTGACGATCCTCGATCACGACGAATACATGCGCCCAGACACCGATATGCAGAGCCTGGGCGCTCTCACCCCGGCCTTCCAGGCAATGGGAGAAGTGATGCCAGGTTTTGACAAAGTCGCGATGCTGAAATACCCGCATCTGGAAAAGATCAACCATATCCACCATGCGGGAAACTCTTCGGGCATCGTAGACGGTGCGGCAGCGGTGCTGATTGGCGACAAGGAGTTTGGCGAAAGATACGGCCTAACGCCCCGCGCGCGCATCAAGGCAACTGCGAAAATTGGCACTGATCCCACGATTATGCTGACGGGCCCCGTGCCTGTGACCGAGAAAATCTTAGCCGAAAATGGGATGGATATCAGGGATATCGATCTTTTTGAGGTGAACGAGGCGTTTGCCTCCGTCGTCATGCGCTTCATGCAGGCTTTTGACGTCGATCATGACAAAATCAACGTGAACGGCGGCGCCATTGCCATGGGCCATCCGCTGGGCGCAACCGGCGCGATGATCATTGGCACCTTGCTTGACGAGATGGAGCGCGCGGACAAGGAAACCGGCCTCGCCACGCTGTGCATTGCCTCAGGCATGGGTGCAGCCACGATGATCGAACGCGTCTAAACGGGCTTGAGCGGAGAAGTAGCATGACTGATTTTACCATGACAACGGACGCCGACGGCGTAGCGGTGATTACCTGGGATGTGCCAGGAAAATCCATGAACGTGATGTCCATTAACGGGCTTGCGCAATTAAACGACCTCATCGATGAGGTCCTTGAAGATGAGACCGTGAAGGGCGCCGTAATCACTTCTGGCAAAGAGGGCTCTTTCGCGGGTGGGATGGATCTCAATCTATTGGCCAAGATGCGAGAGGACGCAGGCGATGATCCAGCCAGAGGCCTTTTTGAGGGAACAATGCAAATGCATCACCTGCTGCGCAAAATTGAACGCGCGGGTATGGATCCAAAGACACGGAAAGGCGGTAAACCGATTGCCAGTGCCTTGCCTGGTACAGCAGCGGGGATCGGGTTAGAACTGCCTCTGGCCACGCACCGCATCTTTTGCGCGAACAACCCAAAAGCGCGGATCGGGCTGCCCGAGATCTTGGTCGGTATCTTTCCGGGCGGTGGCGGCACAACGCGCCTGGCGCGCAAGTTGGGCGCGATGGGGGCTTCCTCCTTTCTCCTGGAGGGGAAAATGGTGGCACCCGAGGCTGCTGTCAAAGCGGGTCTGATTGATGAGGTTGCGGATGATCCTCTTTCTGCGGCCCGCGCCTGGGTGCTCAGCGCCACTGACGCCGATTTGGTCAAGCCATGGGATGCCAAGGGCTATAAGATGCCCGGTGGTGCCCCCTATCATCCTGCGGGCTTTATGACATTTGTCGGTGCGAGCGCCATGGTGCACAGCAACACGAAGGGCGTTTATCCGGCTGCAAAAGCGCTGCTTTCTGCCGTTTATGAAGGCGCGCTCGTACCCTTTGATACTGCGCTCAAGATAGAGGCGCGGTGGTTCACCTCCGTCCTCATGAACCCGACCTCGTCGAACATGATCCGTTCCCTGTTCCTAAACAAAGAAGCGCTTGAAAAAGGAGCTGTACGGCCCGAAGGCATTACCGACCAACGCGTCAATAAGCTGGGGGTGCTTGGTGCCGGTATGATGGGTGCAGGCATCGCACTTGTCTCGGCCCAGGCAGGCATTGACGTGGTGCTGATCGACCGTGATCAAGCGGCGGCGGACAAAGGCAAAGCCTATTCAGAAGCGTACATGAACAAAGGGATCGCGCGCAAAAAAGCAACGCCCGAGCAGAAAGAGGCGATGCTGGCGAAAATCCAAGCCACTGCCGATCTGGGGGAGCTGAAAGACTGCGATCTGATCATCGAAGCGGTGTTCGAAGATCCGGCAGTTAAAGCGGATATGACCGAAAGGGTCGAGGCAATTATTCCAGAGGACTGCATCTTCGCCTCAAACACGTCGACTCTGCCAATCACAGATCTGGCCAAAGCATCAACGCGGGCAGGACAGTTCATCGGCATCCATTTCTTCAGCCCTGTGGAAAAAATGGGACTGGTTGAAATTATCAAGGGCAAAGAAACCGGCGACCGTGCCGTTGCCAAAGCGCTCGACTATGTACGTCAGATCAAGAAAACGCCCATCGTCGTCAACGACGCGCGGTTCTTTTACGCTAATCGTTGCATCATCCCTTATGGCGGCGAAGCAGCACGGATGGTTACGGAAGGCGTAGCACCTGTTCTGATCGACAATGCCGCTCAACTTTTGGGCTTCCCGGTAGGCCCTATCCAATTGAGTGATGAGACATCGATTGATCTTGCAACCAAAATCATGCGGGCGACCAAGGCCGCAATGGGCAATGCCTATCCCGCATCAGAGGCGGATGACATGCTCGTCTGGATGGAAGACACAGGGCGGCTGGGCCGAAAAGCCAAAGCTGGCTTTTTCAACTACGACGACAAAGGCAAACGTCAGGGCTATTGGAAAGGGATACATGACAAATATCCGCTGGCGGAAGAGCAGCCGGATCTTCATGAGATACAAGACAGGTTGATGTTCGTGCAGGCGCTTGAAGCTGTCCGCGCACTGGAAGAAGGGGTTTTGATGGATGTGCGAGAAGGCGATGTGGGCGCGATCCTTGGCTGGGGTTTTGCGCCCTGGACGGGTGGCCCGCTCTCCTGGCTTGACATGATCGGCACCCCCTATGCTGCAGAGCGCTGTGACCAGCTTGAAGCACGATACGGTGCGCGTTTCAAATGCCCCGACCTGCTGCGGGAGATGGCCGAGAAAAACCAAACCTTCTACGGTCGGTTTGATCAGAGGCAGATCGCGGCCTGAGTGGGCTCCATCATGACGCAAAAGGGACGCCCCAAGCGTCCCTTTCTCAATTTAGAGCATTTCGACTTTAACGTGAAGTATCACGCATCACTTTTCGCATTCGACCGAAGGAAGAGACAGCGAACATGTGGTTCAGGTTCAAGTCGAAATGCCTCAATCAGGCAAATCGACTAAAACCGATAGTCAAAGCGGTTGATATCCTCCGCAAAGCAATTCGCCACAATCTCCCGAGTGTGATCTGAATAATACCCGCGGTAGTCGGCCATGCGATCTGAGGCGTTGGCATGCGGCAACGCGAAATCAAATCCCAAATGCTGAAACAGCGGTTCCGCATCGTCTTTAAAATGTTCTAGCCGCAGGTAACTGCGCGCACGTTCGATCCCTGCCCCGTCGCGCATGTAACTGGCCGCTGATGAGGTGCGAAAGCTGCGCTGCACCTGACTTTGTTTCAGGAACCTTTCAAACGCCATCTCGCGCGCGAGGCGAACCGCCGGATGATCGAACGACTGGGCGCGCAGCCAGTGGTAATAGCTGACGATGCGATCCCAGGGGTTTCGCACCAGGGTGAATACAAACATTGATGCAATCTCTTCCCGGCTGACCAACCCTTCAATATCCGCCAAGGTGCTGTGCTTCCAAAGACGCCCCGCGGCGTTGATGCCGCTCAAACGACGACGCCGTCGCTTTGCTTTGGGTGTGTCACCCAGCATAATGTCATCTTTCATCGCTTTTGCTTCCAGCGCCAAGGCCATGGAAGTGCCCCCGGTTTTTGGGGCGTGCACGAAAATGTAACTACGCCCTCTGCTGATGATCATTGGCCAACCCGGGGGAAAACACGGCACATGCCGCGGCCCAGCCTCACCAACATGTACACCCGGAACATGACCGGTTTTGGTTTAAAATGCGGCAAACAGATCCCCTTCTGCTAGAATTCACCTTTTCAAACTCCTCATTACCCCGCAATAGTGACGTTTCTGAGGATTGGCACGCGCGTACGTAAGGAGGAGACAGATGGGTTGGCTACAAGATGAAACGGGTCTTGAAAAATGCGCCGCGAATTATGTGCCTTTGACCCCATTGTCACATCTGCGTCGCGCCGCCACGGTTTTCGCGGACCGTACCGCTGTGATTTATGGCGGGCATCGGGTCACATATTCAGAATATCAGGCGCGCTGCAGCAAACTTGCCTCCGCTCTTTCGCAGTTGGGCGTTCTTCCAGGCGATGTTGTTGCCACTCTACTGCCGAACACACCCGCGCAGGCGGAAGCGCATTTTGGTGTTCCCGCGTGCGGTGCCGTGCTCAACACAATCAACACGCGACTGGATGTCAGCACAGTCGCCTACATCTTCGATCACGGTGGGGCGAAAGTTGTTCTGGTCGACAGCGAGTTCTTGCCGCTGGCCGAGGCCGCCTGCGATCAGATGGATGGCACAGCTCCTCAAATTATTGAAGTGACCGACGACGCTTCCGCCTTCGCGCCTTCCGGCCCGTATCCAACCTATGATGACACATTGGCGTCAGGTGCTGCAGACTACGACTGGCTGATGCCGGAGGACGAATGGGAAAGCCTCGCGCTGAACTACACCTCTGGCACAACAGGTCGTCCCAAGGGCGTCGTGTATCACCATCGCGGTGCGTATCTGATGACGATGGGCACAGTCATCGCCTGGCGGATGACGTTGCATCCGATTTTCATGCAGATCGTCCCGCTGTTTCATTGCAATGGTTGGAACCACACCTGGCTCATGCCGCTGATCGGTGGCACCTTGGTGTGCTGCCGGGACATCACAGCAACGAATATCTACACCGCCATCGCCGAGGAGGGGGTTACGCATTTCGGCGGCGCTCCGATCGTTCTCAATATGATCGTGAACGCGGATGACGCGGAACGGCGCGCCTTTGATCACACGGTTGAGGTTTTCACGGCGGGTGCACCCCCGGCCCCCGCGACGCTGGCGAAAATTGAGGGGCTGGGGTTCAATGTCACGCAGGTTTATGGGCTGACCGAAACCTATGGGCATGTCACCGAATGCCTTTGGAAACCGGATGACTGGAACGCGCTCCCACAAGGTGAACGCGCGGCAATAAAGGTGCGTCAGGGCGTTGCGATGCCCATGATGGAGCATATCACCGTTACAGACGCCAAGATCAACCCGGTTGATGCCGATGCGACGACGCAGGGGGAGATCATGATCCGGGGCAATTCGGTTATGAAAGGATATCTAAAGAACGCGCAAGCAACGGCAGAAGCCTTCGCAGGCGGTTATTTCCATTCGGGAGACATCGCCGTGCAGCATCCGGACGGATACATCCAAATCGCAGATCGTGCGAAAGATATCATCATTTCTGGTGGCGAAAACATCTCAAGCGTGGAGGTGGAGGGTGTTTTGATGGCGCATCCCGCTGTCAATCTGGCTGCAGTCGTTGCCAAACCAGATGAGAAATGGGGCGAAGTACCCTGCGCATTTGTTGAATTGAAGGCGGGCACACAAGTTGACCCCTCAGAACTTATTGCCTTCACGCGCGCGACCTTGGCGGGCTTCAAAGCACCCAAGCAGGTGGTGTTTCAAGAACTCCCAAAGACATCCACCGGAAAGATTCAAAAGTTCGAACTTCGCAAGCGAGCGGCGGCGTTGGCGTAGAAGCCTGCGCTAATCGCAACATCCGACCGTTGAAAGCGGCGCGCCCATTGCCCGAACGGGAAGCTGTGGTAAACTCGCGCTAAAAAGGCGAGCGAGCAGATGACCGCCCTAACAAAATATGCCCGGCTTGAGGCAACGGGGCTTTGGCGTGCGACACCCGATGCCCAGCGTCGTGAGGTGATCGTGTCCGTCGGTGATGCAACGCTGATTATCTCAGATATCAACGATCGGGCCCTAACGCATTGGTCGCTGGCGGCGTTGACCCGCGCCAACCCTGGGGTCCGCCCGGCGCTTTATCACCCGGATGGCGATCCCGGTGAAACGCTTGAGCTTACCAACGGTGAGACCGAGATGATCGAGGCGGTCGAGACATTGCGCCGTGCAATCGAGAAATCCAGGCCCAAGCCCGGACGTATACGCTGGATCAGCATGATCACCTCATTCATACTCGTCGGGCTGTTTATCACCCTATGGCTGCCAGGTGCGCTACGCGACCACGCGCTGCGCGTCGTGCCCGAAGTGAAGCGCGAAGCGTTGGGGCGCGATGTGCTGAAGCAAATCGAACGCGTCTCGGGACCACGCTGCCAATCTGTCGCCGGTGATATGGCCCTGGAACGTCTTGATAGGCGGCTCCAAAGCGGCCCTCTCGCCATACTCCCCAGTATGACGCGTCACAGCCTTCATGTGCCTGGAAATCTCATCTTGATCAGCGATACGCTTGTCAAAGGTTTTGAAGAACCCGACGTCGTGGCGGGATACGTGATTGCCGAACTGACCCAACGCGCGCGGGTTGACCCCCTGCACCCTCTCTTAGAACATGTTGGCTTACGCGAGACGTTTCGCTTGCTCACAACCGGCGATATTGCAGAAGCAGCGCTTAAAGCCTATGCAGAACGCCTGATGATACAAGATGATCACTTCAGTGATGTTGATGTTGAGGCGCAACGCGCGCGGTTTGCTTCGCTTTCTGTGCGCACTGCTCCGTACGCCAATGCGCGATACGGCGGCAATGCGGAGAAGCGGCTGGCATTGACGGACGGCGGGGCCACCGCCGCTAAAACCGCTCTCCCCTTGCTTTCAGATGCTGACTGGCTGCGATTGCAAATGATCTGCACCGAATAGCCCCGCGCGCACGTCTTTTTGTTAGCGATCCAGGTAAGATGCTTGTCTGATAGAGACCACACGTTTGACGATCTTTCCGTCGATTTCACTTATCCGGACATCGCCAAGCGCGTGCTTCTGACGCGTCAGATCAGTATAAGGGAAAATCAACGGCACGCTATCAGTGACGTCCAGCCCTGTAGCAACGTTGACCAGGCGACGCGGTATCGTGTTGGTCCACATGTACAACATGTCAGAGCGCCCCTGCAGCGTATATTCGGCGCGACGCGGATTTAGACGACCGTCATCCCAAACGCGCTTGTATCCTTTCGGCACACGCAAATTATCAGTGTTGAGGCGATTTTCAGCCACATGCCTCGGGATCAAACGGGTTTGCGCATCCACGACGCGCTCTGTGCGCTCTGCATTGCGCGAACTCATGACGGGCGCTGCAGTCAAAGGCGGCTGTTGCACCGTCGGCGCACTTACGGTCGCGCTTGGCGCACGGTTTCCTACAACTGGAGTTGCTGGTTGCGCCGGTGCCGCAGCTACCCTCTGTGCCGGGGTGAGCGAAGGCCGGTATCCGCACATCTGACGCCGCTCCCGGGTGATGCGCGGCACCCAATTGACATTCGGTCCAACCCCTGCCCGAATGAATACACACCCTTCGCTATCAACATACTGCATCGCAAGGTAGGACGCTGGTGGAAATTCAGCAGGCACAACTTGGGTCGCATGCGCTTGAAACGCACCGATGCTCAGCAAGGCAGCTGATACCAGCATCATCGTCAATTTTCTGAGTTTCATATCGTGCCCCCACACGCAAAACACCTTAAAAAATAGATGATTGCGGTGAGTGAGTCTAGAACACGAAGAAAAACTCTCTCATAAAAACAATCGGTTATTTAGTGCCGTACATCCGATCACCCGCATCACCTAGTCCTGGAACGATATATCCAAGCTCGTTGAGCGCCTCATCAACTGCGGCTGTCACGATGGGCACGTCGGGATGAGCTGCTTTCATGCGGGTGATTCCCTCTGGCGCGGCCAGCAGACAGAGGAACCGAATGTGCGTTGCCCCGGACTTTTTGAGCAGGTCGATCGCGGCAACGGATGAATTTCCGGTTGCGAGCATGGGATCCACCACAATGACCAATCGGTCCTCCAAAGCCTCAGGCACTTTATAGTAATATTGAACCGGGCGCAGCGTCACCTCATCCCGATACAAGCCGACAAAACCCACCCGCGCCGACGGGATCAACTCTAAAACACCGTCCAGCAGCCCATTCCCTGCGCGAAGGATGGAAATGAGTGCCAGCTTTTTGCCATCAAGTGAGGGAGCGTTCATCGCGCGCATGGGCGTCTCAATCGGCTTCACCGTCATGGGCAGACCGCGCGTAATCTCATATGCCAGAAGCTGACTGATTTCCCGCAGCAACTGGCGAAACACAGCCGTGGGCGTTTCCCTATCTCGCATGATGGTCAGCTTGTGCTGAACCAAAGGATGATCAACGACTGTCACGTGATCAACGACGTTTGTCATGGCGCAAGTCCTTTCGCAGTTGCGACGTTGTCACCGCTATTGAGCCAAATCACAAGGCGCTACATCAGATCAATCGGGCACAGCGACGCCGAGATATCGCGCAGTGAGGTAAGCCACATCCACAAATCTTAGCTGCCCCAGGCTCTTTGGTGCTTCACCCGCGACAAGCACGGGCACCCGTTCTCGCGTGTGATCGCCACCAACCCAGGTGGGGTCGTTGCCATGATCGGCCGTCAGGATCATCCGGTCATCGGGGCGCATGTTCAGCAACAGGCGGCCTAGCTCGGCGTCAAACCACTCCAAATGCCGGGCGTACCCGGAAACGTTGCGACGATGACCATAGAGACTGTCAAACTCAACAAAATTCGCAAACGTCAACGCACCATCATCCGCATTCTCAAGAAGATCTGCAAGATGCTGCATCAGCACGGCATCGTCACCTTTCTGCACGCTGTCGATACCCTGCATGCTAAAGATATCGCCCACCTTCCCTATCCCGTACACACGCCTGCCTGCATCCTGAACCCAATTGGTCAAAAGCGACGCTGGCGGCGTGATGGCAAAGTCGCGCCGGTTGACGGTACGTGTAAATCCTTGCCTCTCATCACCTATAAATGGCCTTGCAATCACGCGCCCTACCCCGCGTGCGTGTAGGAAAGGGGCTACTTTTTCACAAAGCGACAAAAGACGGTCCAGGCCGAAGTGCCGTTCATGCGCTGCAATCTGAAACACGCTGTCTACGGAGGTGTAGCAGATGGGCCAGCCCGTCTGACAATGCACCGCGCCGTACTGAGCAATGATCTGAGTACCCGAGGCGTGACAATTCCCGAGGATCCCTTGGACCTGCCCCGCCAATTTGACAGCGTCAACGACATCGTCGGGAAAGGCGGGATCAGTGTCAGGAAAAAAATGCCACGTCCAAGGCACGGGTAAACCCGCCAGTTCCCAGTGACCAGATGGCGTATCTTTCCCAAGCGACGTCGCGGTTGCGCAGCCGTAACACGCTGGCACATCGGTGCGCAGACCTGGCACCTCCAAGCCGCTGGCGAGGCGCAACGCGTTGCCAAGCCCCAATGCTTCTAGGTTCGGGATATGCAACGGCCCGGAACGACCTTCATTCGCTTTCCCCGCGTCGCAGGCCTGAAGGATATGACCCAGCGTGTTAGAACCCGTATCAGGCACATCTCCATTGAAGAAGCGCCACGCATCTGGCGCACCGCCGATACCCAGGGAGTCCAGCACCACCAGAAAAACACGCGTCAAAAGACAATCCTGTCGCGTATCAGATCACGCTTCTTGGGCGCCGTCGAGCCCAGCGTCATCGCTTGCCGAACTGCCTGCTCAGCGCGATCCGCATCCTCAGAACGCGCGGCATGGATCACCGCCAGTGCTTGCCCTTTTGTCACTTTACTGCCCAAAGGTGCGATCTCGGCCAGACCTACAGCCGGATTGATGGGATCGCTTTCTTTGGTGCGACCGCCGCCCAGCGAAACGACGCATAGGCCAAGCGCCTGACCGTCAACCTCAGACAGAACACCCGATGCGTGAGAGGGCACTTCCCGAATAACGGGCGCCTCCGGTAAAAACCTTGCCCAATTGTCAGCAAAAGCAACGGGCCCGCCCAAAGCAGCAATCATGCGCCCAAAGCACTCACGTGCCTTTCCTGATGCAATCGCCTCTCTCAGCCGATCAACGCCAACCTCGAAACTCGGCACGACAGCGGCCTGGACCAGCAAAACCCCGCCCAAAGTGCAGACAACCTCCACAATGGGCTTTCGCAGTGCCTTGCCAGAAAGCACCTGCATCACTTCAGTCACTTCTAGCGCATTCCCAACGCTTGGCACCAAGGGCTGGCTCATATCCGTAATGATCGCCGTTGTGGGACAACTAGCTTGATTGGCTGTCTGAACGAGGCAACGCGACAAAGCGCGGGCGTCCTCAAGCTCTTTCATGAACGCCCCGCTGCCGACTTTCACATCAAGAACCAATCCGTCAAGGTTCGCCGCCAGTTTCTTGCTTAAGATCGACGCCGTAATCAGATCAAGTGAGTCTACCGTGGATGACACGTCTCGCACGGCATAAAGCCGTTTGTCAGCGGGCGCGATATCGGCGGTTGCGCCAACAATGGCGCAACCCACCTCGGCAACGATCTGTTTTAAGCGCGCTTCATCCACATGCACGTTTAAGCCAGGGATCGCTTCAAGCTTGTCAAGAGTGCCACCCGTATGGCCAAGACCGCGCCCCGAAATCATCGGCACGTAAACACCGCAGGCGGCAAGCGCTGGAGCTAAGATCAGTGAAACGCAGTCTCCTACGCCGCCGGTCGAATGCTTGTCTAAAACCGGCGCGTCGAGATCCCATGACAACACGTGGCCAGAGTCTCGCATGGCGAGCGTGAGTGCCGCACGGCCTGCCTCATCCAATCCGTTCAAGCAGATCGCCATTGCAAAAGCACCGGCCTGCGCATCACTCACCTCATGCGAAGCCAAGGCTTGCGCCATCCAAGACAGTTCTTCCGGCTCGGGATTCTCGCCATGTCGCAGCTTCGCCAGCAGGGCGCGCGCATTCATCTAAGGCGTCTCCATGTGCGCGGTTGCGAAAGCACCGGGTAGCAAAGCCGCCAGGGTGGTGTTCTCAACCACACCGCTCAGCGTCGCCATGGTGATGGGCACATCCCCTGCGCCAAATTCCGCGAGCTTTTGCCGACAGCCACCGCAGGGGGTTACAGGCGTGGGGCTGTCTGCGATCACTGCGACCTCGGCAATGCGGGTTTCACCCGCCGCGATCATCGCTGAAATGGCGCCAGCCTCTGCACAGGTGCCTTCAGGAAAAGCAACGTTTTCTACATTGCAGCCCACGAACAATGCACCGGAGACGGTACGCAGCGCTGCGCCAACTTTGAAATTCGAATAGGGGGCGTAGGCGTGCTCGCGCACCTTGCGGGCCTCATCTATCAGCGTCATGGCATTGCTCCTTTCCGACAGACTGGCGGCGCGCGAGACAGATTGCAAGTTCGGCAAAGCCTCTCCCCGAGACACAGCACCGACCCGGATTGAAAAACAAGAGAGGCGGCCGATGACGCTATCAAGCAGAAGCAATTCAGCCTAGAATGCGCTTGGTGCAATGGACGTCATGACACCAAGGGAAGACGAAGAACATTCAAGGGTTGATCATGTCAGACAGCCGGAACGAAAGCTTGCGCGATGCCGCGCTTTCCTACCATCAGTATCCCAAACCTGGGAAACTCGAGGTGAGGGCGACGAAGCCTTTGGCCAACGGGCGGGATTTAGCACGTGCATATTCACCAGGCGTCGCTGAAGCCTGCCTTGAAATACAGAGCGATCCGAAAAACGCGGCAAACTACACGGCGCGCGGCAACTTGGTAGCCGTGGTTAGCAATGGTTCCGCGGTGCTTGGCCTCGGCAACATCGGTGCCTTAGCCGCGAAACCCGTCATGGAAGGGAAGGCCGTTCTGTTCAAAAAGTTCGCAAACATCGACTGTTTCGATATTGAAGTCGATGCCCAGGATCCTGAAAAGTTAGCCGAGATCGTCTGCGCATTGGAACCGACCTTTGGCGCCATCAACCTAGAAGACATAAAGGCGCCAGATTGCTTCACAGTAGAGCGGCTGTGCCGTGAGCGCATGAACATCCCGGTTTTTCACGATGATCAACACGGCACCGCCATCGTCGTTGGCGCGGCTGTTAAAAATGCGCTCTTGGTGGCGGGAAAGGACATTGCCGACATCAAGATTGTTTCCACCGGAGGCGGCGCGGCAGGCATCGCCTGTTTGAATATGCTGGTTAAGTTGGGTGTTAAACGGTCAAACATATGGCTTTGCGACCTGCATGGCCTCGTTTATCGAGGGCGCGAGATCGACATGAACCCGATCAAAGCGGAATTTGCACAACCCTCGGAGTTGCGCACGCTTGCAGAAGTTATCCCCGATGCCGATCTTTTTCTTGGCTTGTCCGGGCCCGGTGTTCTCACCCCAGATTTGGTTGCAACCATGGCGTTGCGACCGATTATTTTCGCGCTGGCCAACCCAGAACCTGAGATTTTACCCAATGTGGCGCGCGCTGCAGCACCCGATGCTATCATCGCGACGGGGCGGTCTGACTTTCCAAATCAAGTCAACAACGTGCTGTGTTTTCCTTTCATATTCCGCGGCGCACTTGATGTGGGGGCCACAACAATTAATGACGCCATGGAAATCGCCTGTGTCGATGGCATTGCGGCGCTTGCGCGAGAGACGACCTCGGCCGAAGCAGCGGCGGCCTACCAAGGGGAGACACTGAATTTTGGCGCTGATTATCTGATACCGAAACCTTTCGATCCCAGGCTGATCGGGGTTGTGTCATCGGCAGTTGCAAAGGCCGCGATGGAAACAGGCGTTGCCGCGCGCCCTCTTCCCGACCTTGACGCTTATAAACGGCGCCTCGACGGGTCGGTTTTCAAATCGGCACTGCTCATGCGGCCCGTTTTCGAAGCCGCGCGTATCTCTCCACGCCGGCTGGTCTTTGCCGAGGGAGAAGATGAACGGGTTTTAAGAGCCGCGCAGGCGATCATGGAGGAGACGGTTGAAACCCCCATCCTAATCGGTCGCCCTGATGTTATTCAAAAGCGGATCGAGGCGATAGGGCTTACGTTACGCCCAGACGACAATGTCGACCTGGTGAACCCAGAGAACGATCCGCGATATCGCGACTATTGGGAAACATATCACGACCTGATGGCAAGGCGCGGGGTATCCCCCGATATTGCCCGAGCCATCATGCGCACAAATACCACAGCGATTGGGGCAGTGATGGTACATCGTGGTGAAGCAGACAGTATGATCTGCGGCACATTTGGTGAGTTTAGCTGGCATCTCAACTACATCACCCAAATTCTGGGGCGCGGTGGCTTTCAGCCCTGCGGCGGGCTCTCACTGATGATCTTAGAAGACGGGCCTTTGTTCATTGCCGATACGCAAGTGCACTCTCAACCCTCACCAGAACAGATTGCTAACATCGTGCGTGGTGCTGCCCGTCACGTACGCCGCTTCGGTATCGAACCTCAAGTTGCGCTGTGTTCCCAAAGCCAATTTGGCAATCGCGGCGAAGGCAGTGGTGCACGCCTGCGCGCTGCTTTGGCGTTGCTTGATCAAAGCAACGAAGACTTTTGCTACGAAGGTGAAATGAACATCGATACCGCGCTAGATCCGTCGCTCCGCGCGCGACTGTTGCCCCGTAACAGAATGGACGGGTCCGCAAACGTGCTCGTCTTTGCAAACGCTGATGCGGCTTCTGGTGTGCGCAATATTCTAAAGATGAAAGGTGGCGGACTAGAGGTTGGGCCAATTCTCATGGGTATGGGCAATCGTGCCCACATCGTTTCGCCGTCCATCACGGCCCGCGGGCTTTTGAACATGGGTGCGATCGCGGGGACACCTGTCGCGCATTATGGATAGGGAGGGGGCATTGAGACGCCCCCAATTTCCTGACGCATTCGGCTGATGTGAGCTTAATCCCTGCGATCTTTGCCTTGATCGAGACTGGCCGCCGCCTCAGCAAAGCAAGATCAGCTCGTGGCGACATGCGATTGCCTGGAAACCAAGCCGGAAAATTTCAAATTTTCCGTCCGTTTTCTTTAAAAGAAAACGTCACTTCGCAGGCATTTTAGAAGCGACATGACCGATGCGCTGTCAATTTGGCTGACGTTTCTCCGGCCAATTTCATCCAGTATTTTCACATGCACGCGACGAACCCGTCACTGCTTTGCTGTCAACCCAATGTGTTCGCCGACAGCCACCATGTCTGAAAGCAACTTCGCCGCGTCGTCAACCGGGCCCGGCTGATTGTCAAAAACTTCCCGCGCGTTTGAATACAGGCTGCGCGCCTCTTCAATCATGTCGTCCAGATGCTCTTGTGTCATGTCCCCCTTTGGCACAGCACGCTCAGCCAACACAGAAACGCCACTTCCACTGATCTCTGCAAAGCCCCCGGTGACGACATAGGCCTGTGTCCCATCGGGCCCTTCGATCGACAAAATGCCAGGGCGTAACGTTGTAATGGTAGGCGCATGTCCCAGCATCGCCGTCATATCGCCATCAGACCCTGGGATCTGAACAGAAGAGACAGATAGCGACGCTAAACGGCGCTCTGGAGAGACCAGATCAAATTGCATAGTGTCCGCCATCAATCTCTCCCTTAAGCTGCCTCTGCAGCCATCTTCTCGGCCTTTGCTTTCACCTCTTCAATCCCGCCGACCATGTAGAAGGCACCTTCCGGCAGGTGGTCGTATTCACCCGCGACAACCGCTTTGAAGGACGAGATCGTCTCCTCCAGCGGGACTTGGACACCGTCGGAGCCGGTAAATACCTTTGCCACGTCGAAGGGCTGGCTCAAAAAACGCTCAATCTTGCGCGCGCGCGCCACGGTCATTTTGTCTTCCTCGGACAATTCGTCCATCCCGAGGATTGCGATGATGTCTTGGAGTGACTTGTAGCGCTGTAAAATCTGCTGAACGTCAGTCGCGACTTTATAATGCTCCTCCCCGATAATCATCGGATCAAGCAAACGCGAGGTTGATCCAAGTGGGTCCACAGCAGGGTAAATTCCCTTCTCAGAAATCGAACGATCCAAAACGGTCGTCGCGTCCAGATGCGCGAAAGACGTGGCCGGCGCGGGATCGGTCAAGTCATCCGCTGGCACATATACCGCCTGCACAGAGGTGATCGACCCGTTCTTTGTAGACGAAATGCGTTCCTGCATTGCCCCCATGTCCGTCGCGAGCGTTGGCTGATACCCCACTGCAGAGGGGATGCGCCCCAACAGGGCCGAAACCTCTGAGCCCGCTTGCGTGAAACGGAAGATATTGTCGACGAAAAACAGCACATCTGAACCAGATTCGTCTCGGAACTGTTCCGCCAATGTCAAACCTGACAGCGCCACGCGCATGCGTGCGCCAGGAGGCTCATTCATCTGCCCATAGACCAGCGAGATTTTCGACTCGGGCAGGTTATCGGGCACGATCACGCCGGACTCGATCATCTCGTGATAAAGATCGTTCCCTTCGCGCGTCCGCTCTCCGACACCGGCAAAAACCGACAATCCAGAGTGCACTTTCGCGATGTTATTGATCAATTCCATGATCAGCACGGTTTTGCCAACGCCAGCACCGCCAAAAAGACCGATCTTACCGCCTTTGGTGTAGGGTGCCAGCAGATCAATCACCTTGATGCCCGTTGTCAGGATCTCTGTCTCTGTCGACTGCGCCTCAAACGTCGGTGCATCCCCGTGGATCGGGCGCGTTTCCTCTGTCTCAACTGGGCCTTTTTCGTCAACCGGATCGCCGGTGACATTCAAAATGCGGCCAAGAGTGGCTTTGCCAACCGGAACGGCGATCGGGGCGTTGGTATCTGTCACTTCCCCGCCGCGCACCAACCCCTCGGTGGCATCCATCGCAATTGCGCGTACCGTGTTTTCCCCCAGGTGCTGCGCCACTTCCAACACCAGTGTTTTGCCTTGGTTAGGCGTGTGAAGAGCGTTCAGGATTTCCGGCAACGCCTCTTCAAACTGAACGTCAACGACCGCACCGATGACTTGCGTGATCTTACCTTTTGAAACCGCCATTTTACACTTCCATCCTCTTATCCACACGACCCGGCGGCCGCTCGCAGCGCGGCGTACCCGTCGTCTTGTTTGCCCGTCCAAACATCAATCGCACTCTTTTGATCGACATCTCTCACGCAGGGATCTGCCCCCAGCTCCAACATCGCTTCCACGGTGCCGCGTTGACGCAGCTGCCGTTTGTTATCAGCCAATACATGAAGCACTGTTCGCCCTTGATTGTTCACCGCAGTGACATCTGCGCCAAGCTCCGCGATCAATTTCAACCGATCCGCATACTGCGTTCCCTCTGCCGCAAAGTGCAAGGGCGCATCACCAGTGTTCGGGTTGGTCGATGTCAGGTCCAACCCCTTGTCTACTAGATATTTGAACGCTTCTTCTGACGAAAACTGTGCTGCCGCTGACGCGAGCGGCAAACCATCTGCATTCGCTACATCAAGGGACATACCCTCTTTTTCCACCAATGTCTCGAGGATCGTCATCGGTGTTTTGCCTTTTGAAACCACGGTAAACATCAACAGCTCGCCTTGCGGCCCCACCGTTTCAGCGGGATCAGCGCCCGCATCGATCAACGACATGAAGATCTCTGTCGATAACCCTCCAGAATTCACCACAGCGTCACGAAGGATCGAAGGCGGGAAACGATTGCCGTGATACGCCAGGTATTGAGAAGCCACTTCGTCAAATGCACCCAGATCACTTGCTTCCCAAGCAGCAATCTCAAGCGCGGTGATACCTTCTGGCAGCGCACCGGCAGCATTTGCGCCTTCTTCTATCGCCTCTACAACCGCGGCTCGATCAGGATCAGCACGCCAAAATTCAGGTGTACATAGCGCGCCGCATTCAGGGTGAGCTTTGACGGGAGAATAAAACATCCAGCCGGCGCCGACCCCTGCAACCACAACGACGGCTATTACGGTAAGAAAACCACGGTTCATGTTCTAAAGAGCCTCCGCGCCAGATATAATTTCGATGAGTTCGTTGGTGATAACGGCTTGTCGCGATCGATTGAATTCAATCGTGAGATTTTCGATCATGTCGCCAGCATTCCTCGTCGCATTATCCATCGCCGACATTCGGGCGCCCTGCTCTGACGCTGCATTTTCCAACAGGCCGGAGAAGATGGCTGTTGCAACGCCGCGCGGCAGAAGATCCGCCAATATCGCTTCTTCACTCGGCTCGTAGTCGAACAAGGCCGACCCGGCGTCATCCGTCTCCTCCTCAAACTGGGCGGGGATAACTTGCTGTGCTTGAGGAGTTTGGCTCACGACATTCACGAACTTTGAATAGAACAAAGTCGCGACGTCAAATTCGCCTGCGTCAAAGCGCGCGAGCACATCTTTTGCAATGTTCTGCGCATCCACATAACCCAGGCGCTTCACCTCTGTCATGTCAACGTGACCCACGAAAGCATCGGCAAAGTCGCGCTTGAGCTGATCACGGCCTTTTTTGCCGACGGTCAGCACTTTGATTGTTTTGCCCTGTGCCGATATGGCTTCCGCCTTTGCTTTTGCGAGTTTGACGATATTTGTGTTGAAACCACCGCATAGGCCACGTTCGGACGTCATCACGATCAACAATTGAACCTGATCTGAACCCGTACCTTGCAGCAGCTTGGGTGCGCTGTCACTACCCCCGACAGACGATGCGAGACTTGCCATTACAGCGTTGAAACGCTCCGCATAAGGTCGGGCAGCCTCTGCAGCTTCCTGCGCTCGGCGCAGCTTTGCCGCAGCAACCATTTGCATTGCCTTGGTGATTTTTCGGGTCGACTTGACCGAGTCGATGCGATTTTTGAGATCTTTAAGACTTGGCATTTGCCGATCTTTCTTTAAGCAAAATCAGCAGCGTAAGCATCAAGCGCGGCTGAAATTTGATCGGCAAGCTCATCTTTCACTTTGCGGTCGTTGTCCGTGATATCTTGCAAGAGGTCCGCATGTTTACCACGCAAATGCGCAAGCAGACCTTGCTCCCAGCGGCCCACATCTGCGACGTCAACCTTATCGAGGTACCCGTTTGTCCCTGCATAAATAATGCAAACGATTTCAGCGTTGGTCAGCGGGGCATACTGCGGCTGCTTCATCAGTTCCGTCAATCGCGCGCCACGGTTCAGCAGCTGCTGAGTTGCGGCGTCAAGGTCAGAACCAAACTGGGCAAAGGCCGCCATTTCGCGATACTGCGCGAGGGACAGTTTCACCGGACCCGCGACAGAAGACATCGCTTTGGTCTGTGCGGAGGAACCCACCCGCGACACCGACAGACCGGTGTTCACCGCCGGGCGGATCCCTTGATAGAATAGTTCAGTTTCCAGAAATATTTGCCCGTCCGTGATCGAGATCACGTTCGTGGGAATAAAGGCCGACACGTCACCGCCTTGTGTTTCAATCACCGGAAGCGCTGTGAGGGAGCCCGCCCCAAAATCTTCGTTCAACTTCGCCGAACGCTCTAACAGACGTGAATGAAGGTAGAAAACGTCGCCAGGATAGGCTTCACGCCCTGGGGGACGACGCAGCAGAAGCGACATCTGTCGATAAGACACCGCTTGCTTTGACAAATCATCGTAGATGATCAGCGCGTGACGGCCGTTGTCGCGGAAATATTCCGCCATCGCTGTTGCGGCGTAGGGTGCCAAAAACTGCATCGGCGCTGGGTCGGATGCCGTTGCCGCCACCACGATGGAATAGGCAATCGCACCGCTTTCTTCGAGCTTTTTTACCAACTGAGCGACGGTAGAGCGTTTTTGCCCAATCGCGACATAGACGCAGTAAAGCTTCTTGCTCTCATCGTCTCCAGCCGCTTCGTTGTACACCTTCTGGTTTAGGATCGCGTCCAAAGCGACGGCAGTTTTGCCTGTTTGGCGGTCGCCGATGATCAACTCTCGTTGACCACGGCCAATCGGGATCATCGCATCAACAGACTTCAGGCCCGTCGCCATGGGTTCATGCACCGACTTGCGCGGGATAATTCCGGGCGCCTTTACATCGGCCACACCACGTTCTTTCGCATTGATCGGGCCCTTCCCGTCAATCGGGTTTCCCAATCCATCGACGACGCGGCCAAGCAATTCATCCCCAATCGGCACATCAACGATTGAGTTTGTGCGCTTTACGGTATCGCCCTCACGAATATCACGGTCGGATCCAAAAATCACCACACCGACATTGTCCGCTTCGAGATTGAGCGCCATGCCCTGGATCCCGCCCGGAAACTCGACCATCTCACCCGCCTGCACATTGTCGAGCCCGTAGACTCGCGCAATCCCGTCACCGACTGACAGGACGCGCCCTACCTCGGCAACTTCGGCTTCTTGACCAAAATTCTTGATTTGGTCCTTCAAGATCGCAGAGATTTCTGCAGCTTGGATACCCATTTACCCGACCTCTTTCATTGCATTCTGGAGGGAATTGAGCTTCGCGCGGATCGAGGTGTCGATCATTTTGGAGCCCACTTTTATAACCAATCCGCCGATCAAGCTTTCATCGACGGTTGTTTGAACAGTTACGGTTTTGCCTGTTGCCGCCTTCAACGACTTGGCAAGCTTGTCTGACTGCGTTTTCGTCAACGCTTTCGCAGACGCAATCTCGGCGGTGACCTCCCCTTTGGCTGCGGCGATTGTTTCTCGCAACGATTGGATAAGCTGTGGAACGATAAAAAGGCGGCGCTTGGACGCCATCAAAGAAAGCGTGTTTGCCATGGTAGGTGAAAGCGCCATCTTCTGGCTCACAGCACTGATAGCTGCCCCTTGCTCTTCGCGCGAATAAATCGGTGAAGAAATCAGGCCGCGAAAATCACTGCTGATGTTTAATGCGGATTGCAGCGCTTCAATATCGTTTTCGATGGTTGCCACGGAATCGGCCTCTTTTGCGAGTTCGTAAACGGCCGATGCGTAGCGCTGTGCGATACCGGTTGAGATCGAAGCGGCTTCGGACACTTTCATCCTCTCAGTCAATCGGGACCGGCGCACTATCGGGCTGTCCCTGGTTGTCGAAGTCAGAGTGGCGATCTCTGGCTCCAAATCAGGGGCCGTGTAGCAGAGCCCTCATCAGGTCGCAACAAAGTTGTCGGTATATTTACCTTAGGATCTGGGAAATCCTGAGCGGCGATCAAGCAGGGCCGCACATGATGCCATCGTGAGCGTTGTTAACTATGCTGCAGCGCTTATAATTTCGCGTGCTGCGCAGCAGAGAATAGCGGTGAGCAGATCATCGCGCGTGCTCTTATCCAGCGCTAATTTTCAGGCCGACTTTTACGCGTGAGAGAATCACGATCCGATCAAGATGTTGGCGTGCGGCCAACGACAGGTTCTCTCAACCCGTCCAAAACAGCGGCGGGTGTTCGCGCGCGGCGTGCCATTCCTTTTGGTGGATGAACCTGTTTGCTTGCCTCTACAATCAACGCACCACCAGCGGCGATCGCTGGGGCACTCCGCCCGATCCGTTCGAAAAGCCCCGCAGACTTCATCCATATCCGCTGTTGCGAGGGAAATTGGTAGAGTGCGCCAAGCTGGCGCTCGGGCAAAAACTGATGTTTGCGCAGCTGTATATCAAGCTGTCCGCGTGAATACGGCCGACCAAAACCGAAAGGCGTTTGATCCCGACGCGCCCAAAGCCCTGCGCGGTTCGGCACGATGAAAATAACTTTCCCGCCTGGCCCCAGCACCCGCCAGCACTCTTCCAAAAGATCAAAAGGGCGTTCACATGTCTCTAAGCCGTGAAGCAGGATGAGCTTGTCTACATGACCTGTTTCCAAAGGCCAAAGCGTCTCCTCGCACAAGACTGCGGTATTGGCTTGATTGGCGGGCCAAGGCATCACCCCCTGAGGTCCGGGCATCAACGTCACCACACGCCGAGCCTGATTGAGATAGGGGCGCAGCAACGGCGCGGCAAAGCCAAACCCCACAACGGTTTGCCCCTGTGCTTCCGGCCAAAGCTCAAGCAGCCGTGACTGCAACGATCTTTGCACTGCCCGCCCGAGAGCACTGCGATAGTAGAAGTTGCGCAGGTCTTGCACATCAAGGTGCATTGCGTTTCACCCCGGTCGATGACACTCTTCTTAGGTAGGCTATCAAATGATGCGGGACTTGCGCTATGCCTTTCGACCTTTTGACTATCCCTTGTTTGGTTGACAACTACGCGTTCCTGCTGCGCGATAACGCGACCAAGCAGGTCGCCTTGATTGACGTGCCAGAGGCTGCGCCGATTAGCTCTGCACTGAAAGAGCATGGCTGGACGCTGTCGCAGGTTTGGCTCACCCACCATCACTGGGATCACGTTGACGGATTGGATGCGCTCCTGCGCGACCATCCCGCCCGGGTTATTGGTGCCAAAGCAGACTCGCATCGTTTGCCGCCGCTCGATGTAGCAATTGAAGAGGGCGACACATTTGAGCTCGGCACATTGCAGGCGCAAGTGTTGGATGTCTCAGGGCACACCATCGGGCACGTGGCATATCACGTTCCAGGAGCCAAGGCGGTTTTCACGGCGGATAGCCTGATGGCGCTTGGCTGCGGACGCTTATTTGAGGGCGCACCCGAGTTGATGTGGCGTAGCATGCAAAAACTGATGCAATTGCCCCCTGAAACCACTGTCTGTTCAGGCCATGAATACACCGCATCCAACGCAAAGTTTGCCGTCACAATTGACCCCGAGAACCCAGCACTGCTGTCGCGATCACAAGACATCAGCCAACGGCGCGCGCAGAATGTACCGACTGTGCCATCACAGCTGTCGCTTGAGCTTGCCACCAATCCTTTCTTGCGGTGTGCGGATGAAAATATCAGGAAAACGTTGGGAATGCCCAAAGCCTCGGATGCAGAGGTGTTTGCTGAAATCCGGAAGCGCAAAGATAATTTCTAGGCAAATATGCTGCGTCAATTCGCCTAAAGCATGATGACCACATGATTTGTGACCAGTTTTTGAAAGAAAACGCTTGAAGCCCCTTCGTGATCAACCACAATCTAAGATCAAGAGATCATGGTGGGCGTGACAAACTGATCTTTTACAGGGTCGAGACCACCGCGCATGAGAAGGAGCACGATCGTGCCATCATTTTCCACGACGCTTGAACAGGCCATACATGCAGCATTGGCACAAGCCAATGCACGCAAACACGAATTTGCAACTTTGGAGCACCTCTTGCTCGCGCTCATTGACGAACCTGATGCGGCGCAGGTGATGAAAGCGTGCTCAGTCGATGTTGACGAACTTCGCGAGACGTTGTCGGAGTTTGTCGATGAAGATCTTAGTAATTTAGTAACAGACGTCGATGGGTCCGAGGCGGTGCCAACCGCCGCCTTCCAGCGAGTGATCCAGCGCGCCGCGATCCACGTACAATCCTCGGGCCGGACGGAGGTGACAGGCGCAAACGTTTTAGTCGCCATCTTCGCCGAACGGGAAAGCAACGCCGCCTGCTTCCTGCAAGAGCAAGATATGACCCGCTATGACGCTGTGAATTACATTGCGCACGGCGTGGCGAAAGATCCAGCATACGGCGAAAGCAGACCGGTGGCCGGTACGCCAGATACAGAAGAAGAGTCGCAGAATGTGACGGATGGCGACAAAAAGGAATCAGCGCTTTCAAAATACTGCGTTGATTTGAATGCCAAGTCTCGTGAAGGGGACATCGATCCGTTGATCGGACGCGATAACGAAGTGGAGCGATGCATTCAGGTACTCTGCCGTCGGCGCAAAAACAACCCGCTATTGGTCGGGGATCCAGGGGTCGGCAAGACCGCGATCGCAGAGGGGCTGGCGCGCAAGATTGTCGCTGGCGAAACGCCAGAGGTTCTTGCCAATACAACAATTTACTCGCTCGACATGGGTGCTTTACTCGCCGGGACACGCTATCGCGGCGATTTTGAGGAGCGGCTGAAAGCGGTCGTGTCTGAACTGGAAGACCATAAGGATGCTGTGCTCTTCATCGACGAGATACATACGGTTATCGGTGCAGGTGCAACATCCGGTGGTGCCATGGATGCTTCTAATCTGCTGAAGCCTGCGCTTGCGGGTGGAAAACTGCGCACGATGGGTTCTACCACGTACAAAGAGTTTCGTCAGCACTTCGAAAAGGACCGTGCGCTATCACGGCGTTTTCAAAAGATTGACGTCAATGAACCCTCCGTTGAGGACGCGGTGAAAATCCTCAAAGGATTGAAGCCGTATTTTGAGGATCACCACGCGGTAAAATACACCTCAGAAGCGATCAAGACGTCCGTGGAACTTGCAAACCGCTACATAAACGACCGCAAGCTGCCTGACTCTGCAATCGACGTGATCGACGAAGCCGGGGCAGCGCAGCACCTCGTAACTGCTTCAAAGCGTCGTAAGACAATTGGCACAAAAGAGATCGAAGGCGTGGTTGCGAAAATCGCGCGCATCCCCCCTAAGAATGTGTCCAAAGATGACGTCGTGGTGCTGAAGGATCTTGAAGCGTCGTTGAAGCGCGTCGTGTTTGGTCAGGACAAAGCGATTGAAGCGCTCGCCTCTGCCATCAAACTGGCCCGCGCCGGTCTGAGAGAGCCTGAAAAGCCGATTGGTAACTATCTGTTTGCGGGTCCGACCGGCGTTGGAAAGACGGAAGTCGCAAAACAGCTTGCCGATACGCTGGGCGTTGAACTGCTGCGCTTTGACATGTCTGAATACATGGAAAAGCATGCCGTATCACGTTTGATTGGCGCGCCACCAGGTTATGTAGGCTTCGATCAAGGCGGAATGTTAACCGATGGTGTAGACCAACATCCGCACTGCGTTTTGCTGCTGGACGAGATGGAGAAAGCCCATCCGGACGTCTACAATATTTTGCTGCAGGTGATGGATCACGGTAAGCTTACGGACCACAATGGCCGCTCGGTCGATTTCCGGAATGTCGTTTTGATCATGACGTCAAATGCGGGCGCGACGGAGCAAGCGAAAGAAGCGATCGGATTTGGCCGCGACCGTCGCACGGGTGAAGACACTGCCGCGATTGAGCGCACGTTTTCCCCCGAATTCCGCAACCGCTTGGATGCGGTCATCAGCTTCGGCGCTTTGCCAAAAGAGGTTATCCTTCGCGTGGTCGAGAAGTTCGTGTTGCAGCTTGAGGCGCAGCTGATGGATCGCAACGTCACCTTCGATCTGACGAAGCCAGCCGCGGAGTGGTTGGCCGACAAAGGATATGATGACAAGATGGGTGCGCGTCCGCTGGGCCGTGTGATCCAAGAGCACATTAAAAAACCGCTCGCAGAAGAGCTGCTGTTTGGAAAGCTGGCAAAAGGCGGCGTTGTTAAAGTTGGCGTTAAAAAAGGAGCGTTGGACTTGACGATACTTGAGCACGAAAAACGTCAACTTTCGGGGGATAGGCCACCTTTGCTGACTGCGGAATGATACGTCAGGGCCTCGCTGCGGCCCTGCTGTTTTTTCCCGCGCCCTCTGTCACTTCTGAGGGGCTCACGCTGAGAATACCCGTGGTGTGCGTAGCAGAAGATGGCTGTTACATACAACAATATATGGATCGCGCCCCGGGCCCCGGATGGCGCGACTATATGTGTTCGACGCTCAGCTACAATCGCCACTCAGGTACAGATTTCGCAGTGCCGAACCGAGCCATTATGAACCGCGGTGTGGATGTCATCGCAGCGGCACCCGGAATTGTGAGGGGAACCCGAGACGGCATGCCCGACACTGGATGGACCGCAGCGACGGCGGCATTGGTAGGCAGCAGGCCCTGCGGCAACGGCCTTGTTATCGACCACCACGACAATTGGGCCACTCAGTATTGCCACCTGAAAGAAGGCTCAATCCAGGTAGAAAAAGGTCAAAGCGTTAACGCAGGAGACGTGTTAGGGCAGATCGGCCAATCCGGGCGGGCCGAGTTTCCACATGTGCATTTCACCGTGCGCAAACACGATGTGCCGATAGATCCTTTTGATCCCGACGGCGTGGTCAACTGCGCAGCGCCCGCCGACAGTAGTTTGTGGATTGATCCGCCACCCTATCAGCCAGGTGGGGTAATCGACCTTGGGATGACGACCCAGATGCCAAGCTATGAGGATGTGAAAGCAGGCCATGTGGGGGAGCAAACCGCGACACCTGACGCGTCAGCAATAATATTATACGGGGTTATCTTTGGCGGCCGAATTGGAGACATCTTGCGCCTCAGTGTCCAAGCGCCAGAGGGCAACCAAATTGCTATGAACGAAGCGGCATTGAGCGCAAATCAAGCGATGGCTTTTCGTGCGCTCGGCACCAATCTAAGACCGGGGCGACAATGGCAGCACGGAAACTACATCGGTCGGGTGACGCTGCTGCGCGGTCGAGAGGTGGTGAGCGAACGGACGCAGACGCTCGTGATTGAGTAAGCATGGTTACTTTTCAGTAAATTTCAGTTCGATCCGACGATTTTGAGCGCGGGCTGATGAGCTGTCGCCCAACGCGATGGGTTGATATTGCCCAAATCCGTTTGCAGACAAACGATCCGGGGGAATACCCAGAGCGCCAATCATGTATTTCACGACTGACAGCGCGCGGCCTTGGCTCAATTCCCAATTGTCCGCATATTTCCCACTCCCCAGAAGCGGCACGTTGTCAGTATGCCCATCGACACGAATAACCCAGTCAATCTCTGGCGGAATGCTGCCCGCGACACTACGCAAAATTTGCGCCACCTTTGCCACTTCAGCGCGACCTTCCTGCGAAAGCGTCGCATCACCCGGCTCGAAAAGCACTTCTGAAGAAAATACGAAGCGGTCCCCTTCAATGCGAACGCCTTCTTGATTGCCCAACACATCGCGCAATCTCCCGAAAAACTCAGATCTGTATTGCTCAAGGTTTTCGGCCTCCGCCTCTAGTTGTCTGGCCTCAGCTTCGAGCCGCTCAGCCTCCGCCTCCAATAAGGCGCGTTCGCGCGCCTCTGCCTCGGCGCGGCGGCTTTGCTCTGCGGCAACGCGGGCCAGCGCAGTGTTCAAATCCGACCCGAGAGAACGCAGTTCAACATCTTTTGCGGCATCGCGCGCCACAGCATCATCCAATAAAGCTTGCAATTGACCAAGCTGTTGACGCAAGGCCGCTACCTGCTGGTTCAGCACTTCACGCTGACGTTGCGCCTCTGTGCTAATCGCTTCCTCCTCGGACAAAGCTTGCCGCGCTGCGGCCAACAGTGCCGCCTGACGCTCAACCTCGGTTGTGTTGTCTTCCGCCCACTGCTCTGCGGCCAGTTTCGCAGCAACTGCCTGCGCCAGTTGCGCCCTTAACGCTTCACGATCCAGCGTGGCGGCGCTTTCATCAGCGCGCAAGCCCTCCAACTCTTGCTGCGCGCGCGCAAGTGCAGCGCGCAGCCGCTGTTGATCCACTTGCTGCCTGCGCTGCGTTTCGGCGAGTTGCTCTGTCAACGACGCGACCTGCGTCCGCGAGGCGGATAATTCCGCATCCAAGGTATCGCGGTCGGCTGCAGCGACATCTTGTGCTTCCTGCAGTGCGCCCGAAAGCCGGTCCACCTCAGCACGCAGTGTTGCCACGGTTTCTTCTGCGGCCACCTGGGCCGAAGCGGCGGCCGTCTCATTCGACTGCAAACGCAGAAGTGCTTGCGCCAGCTGAGTGTCCAGATCCGCCTCCGCCGCGCGGGCAGCGGCAAGCAGCGTAAGCGTTTCTTCCGCTTCCTGACGTTGCTGTTCTAGGGCGAGGGTCATCGCGGTAAGCTCTGCGTTGGCTTCTTGCAAACGCGCCCTCAACGTCTCTGCAAGGGCGGTTTCGGCCAGGCGCTGAGCCTCCGCTGTATCTAGGGCTTCGGCGGTTTGAGATAACTCTTCATTCAACGCTGTAACTGCAGCCTCTGCCCGGGTGTTCTGCGAGCGCAGATCCGCCAACAGTTGTTCCAGCAGTTCGCGTTGCGCCGCCGCCAACCGGGCGGCTTCAATGCGAGCGTCTATTTCGCCCCGCGCGGAGGCCAGCGCGGCATTCAAGGCATCTTGCGTTGTCAGCAGTTCATCCTCGCGCGCTTCAAGCGCGGCAACTTGCCCCCGCGCTGCGTCCCTTTGTGCCAGGAGCGAGGCAACCTGAGCTTCAAAGTCAGTGATCTGTCCGAGTGCGGCTTGCAACGCTGCTGTTTGCGCATCACGCTCAGAGGTCAGGGAAGCGATCAGCGATGCTTGCTGGGCAACTTGATCTTGCGTCGCCGATAGCGTGGCGTTCAGCGCGCCAAGCTCCGCCTCCAACGCGGTATTTGCCCGCTCCTCCAAACCTAACGCACGGGCCAATGCCGCCACCTCGCCCGACAACACGTCCAGCTCGCTCTCTTGCCCGCTGATGCGTTCGGTCAGCACGAACTGCACGACCATGAAAATGAACAAAACAAACATCAAGACCAGCAAAAGGCCGGTCATGGCATCCACAAAACCGGGCCAGATAGATGCCTGAAATCGCGATCCGGTGCGCCGAGAGAGGGACATTTAAAGTCCCTCGCTGTCGATCTTCCCACGCGCGCGTAGCTGACGCACATTCGACATCGCAGTTGATCCCGACACAGCGTTTACCAGCAAAGCGATATCTTGGCGCAGCTCCGCCATCGTTTCTTGTCGCCCGGCCGAGATTTCTTCAAGCACGCGCAGCATCTGAACATCAATAGAGCGGAGCCGCATCCGGCTTTCAGCGTCCAAACCTTCACCCAGATTTTGAGTTTCAATGGCTGCAATCAGTCTTTCCTGCCCCGCCGCCACGCGTTCCAATGCCAAGCTTGCAGGATCTGACGTATCTTCCATGCGGTGCGCCATGCGCTCCAGCGCTGCAGCCAAACGGCCCAGGTTTTCGTCGGTCACAGCCCGGTTAGCATCGGACTGCGCCAGCATCTGCTGCAAGCTTTCCATCTGCTCGGCCATGTGATCCGCAATATTCGCCACGATCGCTTGTTCAGCGGTCGCCTCATCGCCTGCGCTAAAGCCGACGCGGGTGATAGAACTCAACCAATCTTCAAGCTCTTGATAGAAGCGGTTTTGCCCATGGCCCGCAAAAAGCTCTAGCAGACCAACCACAAGGGATCCCGCCAAACCCAATAGCGAAGAGCCAAAGGCGACGCCCATGCCGCCTAACTGCGCCTCAAGACCGGTCATCAGGCGACCAAAAACATCGACACCGCCCTCCCCTTCACCATTTGCAGGTGCGAGGCTGCGAATGGTATCCACCACCGCAGGTACCGTCGTCGCAAGGCCATAGAATGTTCCCAAAAGGCCCAGAAAAATCAGCAAGCTCACGATGTAGCGCGTAATCTCGCGCGCTTCATCGATGCGTGTTGACACAGAATCCAAGATAGACCGCGTGGAAGAAGCATTGACCTGCATCCGCGCACCTCGCGTCCCCAACAGTGACGCCAACGGGGCCAGCATCTGCGGTGCTGCGGCGTATTGATTGGTGTGTTCTGAGGCAAAGTTCTCGATCCAGCGCACTGAGCCGATCAGCTGAAAAACCTGATAAAAGCAGGCGACCACCCCGACCAGAAAGACGAAAATGATAACGCCATTTAGGTAGGGGTTTGCTGTGAAAATCGGCAAAACGGAGGGCAGCGCCAGGAAAGCGCCGAAACCCGTCAGGCCCAAAACGATCAACATCAGTGATATCTGACGGACCGGTTGGGAAAACTGCGGCCGCTGTTCGCGGTGTGGCTGCGCCATAACGCTGAGGGCTCCCCGCTTGTGCTCGCTACAAAGGGAGCTTACACCAGAAAATAGAGGCAATGCCAAGGTTTATGGGTTCAGCGCTTGGACCCGCGCCTGCAGCCAATCAAGCTGAGGGTCGGCCAAGCCCATTGCGCGTAAATGATCAGCGGTTTTGTTCAGATATTCGGCATTCGGCCCCCGCCCTCCGGAAGCAAATGCGATGATCTGCGCCTGATCTTCCAGCGCCAGTCCGCCGCAATATTGAACATGCGCTTCATCCACGACGTAAACGAGTGCCTGGACCCGTCTACCGTCACGTAAATCAACATCAAGCTGATGCTCCACGTAGGCCGAGGAAATCAACTCACGTTCCCGCAGATAGGCCAATGTGGTTTGCTCCTGCGCTGGCATCACCCGAAATGCCATGCCAACACACGCCGCCCCTGGCTGATGGTCAAGCGCGAGCACGAGCCCTGGCGCGTCCTCGGTCCCGCGATGGTGGATAGACCGCATACAAAACGAACGCGCGTAACCCGGGAGGGTCGCCACCACACTCTCCGCGATGTCGAAACCCGGATGCCACAACAGAGATCCGTATCCAAAAACCCACAGTGTCATGGTGCTAGCTCTTTCACATCGCGCTTGATAAATCTGATTTGCTGAGGAATTTAAAGAGGCTTTCATGCGCAAACTCGCCTGGGTCGGTGTCGGCGTAGCTTTGTTTTGGCTGGGTTGGTGGGCGGTCCTGAGCTTTGCTGTCGGCCAGAGTATAAAGACATTTTTGCTTGAGCAGCGTTCCGCAGATATTGTCACTGGTGTGGATGATGTCTCGGGCGGAAAATCTCCGCTGGAGGTGCGAAAGACGCTGACAGGGCTGACACTAGCCGATCCGCACGCCGGGGTATCTTTCGCGGCACCGACGGTAACATTCAGCGTTCCAACCCACTGGCCCGGGACGATGACACTGGAGGCATCCGCGCTCAATTTCGAATTGAATGACCCCTTCATAACCCTGGCGGGAACATTCGAAACAGCGCGCGGATATATGCACCTGCGACCGGGCAGCGCCTTGGCGGTAGAGGAGATCAGATTGCGGGCTGGCCGGTTGCAGCTTGCAGCGGATGGCAAAGACCAAATCGAAGCTGAAGGTATAAACTTTGACTTCGTTCAAGATCCTCAGACGCCCCGACAATACCACATCCTGTCTGAGATACAGGGTCTTACGCTTGGACAGGCAGCCCTCAAAAAACTGTCACCAGATGGGAAATTGCCTGGATCTGTCACGCAGGTGAGTGCGGATCTGAGTGCGACATTCGACCGCCGCTGGACCAGACAGGCATTGAGCGGCACAACACCACAACTGCGTGCCATTGAAATCCGCAGCGTTGATCTGCATTGGGGGGGTCTACGAGTGATGCTAAACGGTCGGGTCGCGGTCGACAAAACGGGGATACCGGTGGGCACCGTGCGTCTGCGAGTGAGAGAATGGGAGCGCATGTTGGCAATCGCAACGCGTGTAAAGATCATCGCACCGGCTATGCAAAGGCAAGCACGCCTTTTTCTGAATGCACTGTCGCGCTTTGGCGATCCGCCGCCGGGTGGGCTTGATCTGGAGTTACGTTTCGAAGACGGCCTCATGTGGCTGGCAACCATTCAGTTAGGAGAAGCACCGCGCTTCTTCCCTCCTACACGCTGATGGAGTAGCGAGGTCGGCGTCCGCTAACGACAGTAGCTACCGGACCGGTGCTGCGCTGTATCGAAATGGAAATGATCTTTGTGAAAGCGATCCGCCTGTGGCCCTAGCACGGTTCCAAAATGCCTGCAAGCATCGGCATGCATGCGACGCAGTGCCTTTGAGTGACGGCGCGCAGTCCAGCCTTCTCTCACAGATATCTCGGTTCCATTGGCGAGCTGGAATCCAGAGATGTCGATCGCACGCCCTTTTCCATGCTCAGAGATCTTTGCGCCAGGTTGGTGGTTGCGCGTGCGACAAACATAATGCGCTGCGACACGCAGACTTTTCAAGCCACCGCCCTTACGGCGCAAAGCGGGCTTTGCCGATGCATCGACCCAAGATTTCAACGCCCGCGCAGTGCCGCAGTCCATAACCGAGCGCTGGCTTAGACCTATCCCAGAGACGGAACTGATCCGCACAGCGCTATCAATCCCGCAACCGGCAAGCCTTCCGGGGACACGGCCAACCGGCTCACCCTGGATTGAGATATCCCCGCACACCGCCCCACGTCGCAGCAGACGTTGCTCTGCCCGAGACAATGGCGGGGGCGCATCCGGTCGAAACACAGGACGCAGCGATGACACGGGCCCCGCTGAGGAAACCGCAGCCGATTGCCCCTGTTGCTGGCGTTCAGATTTTGCAGGCGGGCGCGGTCGAAGCGGTTGGTACGACTGAACATCGACGTTGCCGCCCCGCTGAACGGGCCGCAGCGAAAACGCTGGGGCACCGGCATGCACAAAATCGGCAAGGCATATGCTCAATCCCATCAGAAGGACAAACCTCACGATGTATGACCTCCACGACCGAAATTGGGGGCGTCGGTATCTTGCCCCGCTTCGATAATACCACGACGTATCGCGCGGGTCCGCGTAAAATAGTCGTGAAGATGCGCACCATCCCCCTGCCGAATCGCACGTTGCAGCGCGAAAAGCTCTTCCGTAAACCGACCCAAAATCTCAAGCGTGCCTTCCTTATTTGCCAAAAAAACGTCGCGCCACATCGTCGGATCCGACGCGGCGATCCGCGTAAAATCACGAAATCCAGCGGCAGAAAACTTGATCACTTCGCTGTCGGTAATGCGTTCCAAATCATCCGCCACTCCTACCATTGTGTAGGCGATGAGATGAGGCGCATGGGAGGTAACGGCCAGCACACGATCATGGTGTTCCGCCCCCATCTCTTCGACATTTGCGCCCATCCCCTCCCAAAGCGCCCTCAACCGAGCGGTTTGTGCAGGATCGGTTCCGTCAACAGGCACCAGCAGGCACCAACGATTGTCAAAGAGCTCAGCGAAGCCCGATCTCGGGCCCGAGTGCTCTGTGCCCGCCAGTGGATGTGCTGGGATAAAATGCACTTCTGACGGTAGATGCGGCGTCACCTGCGTGATCACATCTACTTTGACAGATCCTACATCGGTGACTGTCGCGCCGGATTTTAAGCTTGGCGCAATCTGCGCAGCGACCGCACCCATAACGCCGACGGGCACGCAAAGTACGATCAAATCCGCCCCTGCAACAGCCTCCTCCACCGTGTCGCAAACGCGGTCGCAAAGACCGATGTCGCAGGCAATCGCCCGTGTCTCAGCAGATCTGGCGTAGCCCGTCACCTCGGCCGCCAAACCCGCACGTCGCATGGCCCAGAACATCGATGAGGCGATCAAGCCTAGGCCGATCAGGGCGACACGATCGTATAGAACACTCACGCTGCATGCCGCCAGCGGTTCAGACTGTCGATCACGCGTCCCGTTTGCTCGGCATCGCCCACCGTAATGCGCAGCCCTTCGGGAAAACCATATCCTTTGACACCGCGCACGAGAATGCCGTCGGCCTTCAGAGCCCGCTCTGCCGCGGCCGCTTCATCACCGCTCGCGAAACGCGCTAAGACGAAATTTGTGTCTGACGGATCGCAGGCGATACCCAATTGTCCCATCGCCCCGATCAACCGGGCACGCTGTTCAGCATTCAGGGCGGCGCAGCGATCCACCCAGCTTTTCTCGCGCACGGCAGCCTCGGCAGCGGCAAGCTGCACGACCGACAGGTTGAAAGGCTGCCTGATGCGCGTCATCACCTCGATCAGATCCTTGGCGCCATATCCCCATCCGATGCGCAATCCGCCAAGGCCGTAGATCTTTGAAAACGTGCGCGTCATCAGAACATTGGGACGTGATCGCACGTGATGCAGCCCGCCGTCATACCCCGCAGCATATTCGGTGTAGGCACCATCGATCACCAAGATGACGTGATCGGGCAAATGCATCACCAGGCGGTCAAGCTCAGCGTCTGCAAGACGTGTTCCAGTGGGATTGCCGGGATTGGTAAGCAAGACGATGCGGGTGCGGGACGTGACCGCAGATAGGATCGCATCCACGTCCACAAGACGCGCTGCCTCTTTCACTTTAACGGCGGTTGCCCCCGCCATCGAGATCAAAACAGGATAAAGCGAAAACCCATGCTCGGTATGGATGATCTCATCGCCCGGACCGGCGAAGGCTTGAGTAACGAATTGCAAGACCTCGTCCGAGCCGACACCGCAGATCACCCGATCTGCCTCTACCCCCCAAACCTCAGATATCGCCAGGCGTAGGCCAGCGTGATCGGTCGACGGATAGCGATGCATGTCCACTGCCGCTTCGCCTACTGCTTCCAAAGCCGCCGGTACCGGGCCCAAGGGATTTTCATTTGAGCTGAGCTTTAGGACAGTCGTTCGCCCTGGGATAGCGGATTGCCCCCCTTGATAGAGTTCAATGTCCATGATGCCGGGCTGCGGCTTGATCTGAGGCATCTTGTTCGCCTTTGCTATCCTAACCTGAGGTCTACCGGCACGCGCGCGCGCTCACCAGTCCGAAAAGAAAAAGCTGCGGCGGTATCCCGTCGCAGCTTTGAACGTTTCGCGAATCTCTCTGCGGCTTAGTTCTTTGCGTAAAATTCCACGACGAGGTTTGGTTCCATCATCACTGGATAGGGCACATCGCCAAGTCCTGGTGCTCGAACAAACCGTGCTGTCATCTTTGAATGATCCACCTCGATGTAATCGGGTACGTCGCGTTCAGGTAGCTGCGTTGCCTCCAACAATGCCACCATCTGCTTTGATCGGTCACGCACCTCGATCATGTCGCCTTCTTTCACGCGATACGAGGGGATGTTCACTTTTTTACCGTTCACACGCACATGGCCGTGGTTGACGAATTGGCGCGCCGCAAAAATCGTGGCGACGAATTTCGCGCGGTAGACGACCGCATCCAAGCGACGCTCCAGCAAGCCGATAAGGTTTTCACCGGTGTCCCCCTTCACGCGGGCAGCCTCAGCGTAGATGCGCTTGAACTGCTTTTCCGTCAAATCGCCGTAGTACCCCTTTAGCTTTTGCTTCGCGCGAAGCTGAATGCCGAAGTCAGACAGTTTGCCTTTGCGGCGCTGGCCGTGTTGACCAGGACCATATTCGCGACGGTTAACCGGGGATTTTGGGCGACCCCAGATGTTCTCACCCATCCGGCGATCAATTTTATGCTTGGCAGCTGTGCGTTTGGTCACGGCTGATCTCCTCTATACCAGTAAAGGGCGTTGTCCTTTGAGCTGCTGCTCCGACAGGCATCCCCTCGCGAGGGCCACCAACACCAACGAGAGCGGCAGATAGACAGATGGAGTGAAGGTGTCAATGATCGAAAGCTTGCGACCCTGACACGGCCCATTCCCCATCACCGTCCCGATCAACAGCTTCTGTTGGGCCGCGTCGTTTAGCACCTCGGGTGGCGCTAAGTCGGTTTGGGCCAAGTGTCTTGGATCTGGGGCCGAGGACTTTGCGCTTCTTCAGATCGCCAGTTTACAGCGCTGTGAAGGAAACGACAGGCAACGTCACCCACCTTTCGTGTTCGACCGAAGGACAAAACCAGCGGACAAGTGCCGCGGGTTTGACACGAGGCGCTTTAATCGAGAGCCACCGCCCCCCACACGCATCCAAAGCTTACCCTTTGTTCCAATCTGAAGGCGGTGTCATATCGCGACAGGCGGCATGCCGCGGGCAGCCGACCAGATGATCATTGATCAATCCGCAGGCTTGCATCCATGCATAGACAATCGTGGGACCGCAAAACTTAAAACCCGCTGCTTTCAGGTCTTTTGAAATTTGCTCAGTCAAGGTCGTTTTCGCGGGAACCTCATCCAGATTATCCCAGAAGTTCACCAGCGGGGCACCATCAACATAGCGCCACATAAACGCGTCAAAGCCCTCACGCGCTTGGATTTCTTGCCAGGCACGTGCGTTTGTGATCGTCGCTTCTATCTTGCCGCGATGCCGTATGATCCCACTGTCTTGAAGCAAGCGGCTGACATCCGCCTCTCCCCATTCAGCGATAACATCAGGGGCGAAACCATCAAATGCCGCGCGAAAATTCTCGCGCTTTTTGAGGATGGTAATCCAACTCAAACCCGCTTGAAATCCGTCAAGTATCAGCTTTTCCCATAGCGCACGGCTGTCATACTCGGGGACACCCCATTCGGTGTCGTGATACTCAAGGTAAATGGGTTCTGGTCCCGCCCAACCACAGCGTTGCATGACATTTTCTTCCTTCAGCCCATGGGCGTGACTACTTTAACGCGGTCTTATCTCTTGCGCACGATGATGGCGAAAAGTTCTAAGGAAGTACACCAACGTGTCCAAGCCTCCGCAAAAGCGTTTCGCCGATCTGCCGCCGGGAGCGGAAAACCCGCTCAACTTTGCGATCTCGCAGCAGGATCAGAAAACACTGTCGATGGTCAATTCAGCGGTGCTCCATCGGCAAACTCTGATGGCGTATCAACCCGTCATGCGCGCGGCTGCGCCTGACAAGGTCGCGTTTTACGAGGGGTTCATTCGCGTGCTTGATGCGAATGGGCGCGTGATCCCTGCTGCAGATTTCATGCCCGCGGTTGAGGATGCCGAACTTGGCCGCCAGATTGACACGTTGGCCTTGCGAATGGGTCTTCGGGCGCTGCATCAGAACCCGGGGCTGCGGCTTGCCCTTAACATGTCTGCCCGCTCAATCGGATATCGAAAATGGCATGACACACTGCACAGAAATCTGAAGCGAGATCCCACGGTGGGGGAACGCCTCATCCTCGAAATCACCGAGCAGTCCGCCATGATGGTGCCCGAACTAGTGATAGGTTTTATGCAAGAACTGCACCCCCATGGCGTCTGCTTTGCGCTAGACGACTTTGGCGCGGGATACACCGCCATCAAATACTTCAAAGACTTCGATTTCGACATTCTAAAAATAGACGGGCAATTCGTGAAGGAAGTGGCCCAAACACCCGATAATCGCGTGATGGTTGCAGCGCTGCTGTCCATCGCTCAACATTTTGACATGCTTACTGTGGCTGAAGCCGTTGAAACCGCTCAGGATGCCGCTTTGTTAACCTCGATGGGCCTTGACTGTCTACAAGGACACTATTTTGCCACGCCGACAACACAACCGCCATGGGCACGCAAAAGGCGCGCTCGGGCAGGCTGATCCGGCTACCGTTTTCCCTAAACCCATTTGCTGCGCGCCCAGACGCAAGGCGGCTATGCGCGCCCGTATGGCGCGGCGTTGTTGCTGCAAAGCTCTCCTTCCTGTATCACCCAGGGGAAATCTGGGAGTCGCCAAGGGACAGTTTCACGCGCGGCCAGCCCAAAAGCCAACAAGGAGGAACAGATTTATGACCAACGTCGTCATCGCATCCGCCGCGCGGACTGCTGTAGGCAGTTTTGGAGGATCTTTTGCAAACACACCTGCGCATGATCTTGGCGCTGCCGTATTGAAAGAGCTCATTGCGCGCGCAGGCGTCGAAGCGGCTGATGTGTCAGAGACGATCCTTGGCCAGGTATTGACCGCTGCACAGGGGCAAAACCCCGCCCGCCAGGCCCATATCAATGCGGGCCTGCCGAAAGAAGCAGCCGCATGGTCGATCAATCAGGTCTGCGGCTCTGGACTGCGCGCTGTGGCAATCGGCGCACAGCACATCCAATTGGGCGACGCCGACATCGTGGCGGCGGGCGGACAAGAAAGCATGACGCTTTCGCCGCATGCGCAAGCGATCCGCGCAGGTCAAAAGATGGGCGACATGAAGCTGATCGATACGATGATCAAAGACGGGCTGTGGGATGCCTTTAACGGCTATCACATGGGACAGACGGCGGAGAATGTCGCAGAGCAATGGCAGATCAGCCGCGATCAGCAAGATGAATTCGCCGTCGGGTCCCAGAACAAAGCGGAGGCGGCACAGAAGGCCGGCAAATTCAAAGACGAGATCGTTGCCTACACCGTTCCAAACCGCAAAGGCGACATTGTGGTCGACAGCGATGAATACATCCGCCACGGCGCCACGATAGAGGCAATGCAGAAGCTGCGCCCTGCCTTCACAAAGGAAGGATCCGTGACGGCCGCGAACGCATCGGGCTTAAATGATGGCGCGGCAGGTGCTTTGCTGATGTCCGCAGACGAAGCAGAGAAGCGTGGCGTTGAACCGCTGGCGCGGATTGCTTCTTATGCGACCGCCGGTCTCGACCCTTCCATTATGGGGGTCGGTCCGATTTATGCGTCGCGAAAAGCGTTGGAGAAAGCAGGCTGGAAAGCAGAAGATCTCGATCTCGTTGAAGCGAATGAAGCCTTCGCAGCGCAGGCATGCGCTGTGAACAAAGATATGGGCTGGGATCCGGAGATCGTGAATGTCAACGGCGGCGCCATCGCCATCGGCCACCCAATCGGGGCGTCAGGGGCGCGCATCCTCAACACACTTCTTTTTGAGATGAAAAGACGTGATGCGAAAAAAGGACTTGCCACATTGTGCATCGGCGGCGGCATGGGTGTTGCCATGTGCCTAGAACGCCCTTGATTGCGGCGCCTGAGAGGGTCACGCCTTCTTCTAAAACATGCTTATGCGGAGGAGCGTGCCAGTGTTAAACGTGCTGGCCGCAACTTTGCAGAACAATCATCACAGTGAAAATCAACTAAAGGAATAGCTATGTCACGCGTCGCACTTGTTACCGGAGGCAGCCGAGGTATCGGTGCCGCCATTTCGAAAGAACTCAAAGAAGCAGGCTATACCGTCGCCGCCACATATGCTGGCAATGATGAGGCTGCCGCTAGCTTTACCGCGGAAACCGGCATTAAAACATACAAGTGGAATGTGGCTGATTACGAGTCTTCAAAGACCGGCATCGCTCAAGTCGAGGCAGACCTTGGCGCAGTCGAGGTGGTTGTTGCGAACGCGGGGATCACCCGTGACGCTCCTTTTCACAAGATGACGCCCGAGCAGTGGCACCAAGTGATCGACACAAATCTCACCGGCGTCTTCAATACCATCCACCCATTGTGGCCAGGCATGCGCGAGCGCAAGTTTGGGCGGATCGTGGTGATTTCTTCGATCAATGGTCAAAAGGGGCAATTCGCTCAAGTAAACTATGCGGCGACGAAGGCAGGGGATTTGGGGATCGTCAAATCGCTTGCCCAAGAGGGCGCGCGCAACAACATCACGGCAAACGCCATTTGCCCGGGATACATCGGCACAGATATGGTTATGGCCGTGCCAGAGAATGTACGCGAAAGCATCATTGCGCAGATCCCAGCGGGCCGCTTGGGGGAACCGGAAGAGATTGCCCGAGCCGTAAAATTCTTGGTCGCCGATGATGCCGGGTTTATCAACGGCTCAACGATCTCGGCCAATGGCGCACAGTTCTTTGTTTAAAGCGCTGCTCTAAAAATTCAAAAAGGGCGGCTTTGATGGAAGCCGCCCTTTCTGTATCCCGTAAGCGGGGCGCGACCCCTCAGCGGGAAGTCCGTGGAAACAGCCAATTCCAGGCGTTCGCCATGACAGCGCTGCGCTCTGCATGGGCTTTCTTCATTGCTTGGCGTGCCTCGGCGTTTGCGGTTGCTTCGTTCATGTCGGTTCTCCTTTTCAGGTGCGTCTGTACGATGGTTCATTGCACCGAATATGCGGTCTCATGCGCAAACCGACAAACGAGACTTTTCAATGCTTCGATTAAGTTATACTTAAGTGACAATGCCGAGCTACCTGCCTCCTCTGACTGCGCTTCGCGCTTTTGACGCAGCCGCGCGCCACATGTCATTTGCAAAAGCGGCGGAAGAGCTGAACGTCACACCTGCGGCGCTAAGCTTTCAGATTAAATCACTGGAGGATCACCTTGGTGCACCGCTTTTTCGGCGCATGAACCGCGCTGTTGAACTGACAGACGCCGGCCGTGCCCTGGCACCAGATGCGCAAATCGCCTTTGAGACCCTGGTGAATGGCTGGCGGGCAGCCCAACGCGCACAAGACCATCAATCGCTAACTGTCACAGCAGGGCCGGCCTTTACCGCCAAGTGGCTGGCGCCGAGGCTCTATGATTTTGCGCAAGAGCACCCAGAGATTGAACTGCGATTTTCTGCTTCACTGCGGCGCATGGATTTTACCAGGGACAATATTGATGTCGCTATCCGATTTGGCTACGGGCCCGACCCCGGCCTCTATTCGCTTCCTTTGGCGGAGGAGTGGGTAACACCGGTTATGCTTCCAGAGATGGCGCGCCGGTTCCCAACCCCAGAAAGCCTACGAGATGCGGTCTTGATCATCGACGAATCCATCGATTTTCTTGACCCGCCGACAGATTGGGCGGCCTGGTCCGACAGTATGGGGATCGATCCTCTCGTTCCAAGTGGGCCGCGGTTTTCACAAGCTGATCACGCTATGGATGCAGCGCTGGCGGGCATTGGCGTGGCGCTTGGCCGCCGGGCGCTGATCATCAAAGACCTGGCGGAGGGGCGGCTTGTCGCGCCCTATGGCAAAGCGATCCGCACCGGCGCGCGATTTCGCTTTCTTTGTCCGGAAGGGGCCGAGACCAGGCCGCAAATCGACGCGTTCAAAAACTGGATACTGCGCGAAATCGACAAGACCATTCATGTCGCTGACGCCATCGACATCATCGAAAAACCCACCGCAAAATGACCCAAAGACGCGCAACTTTTGTGGGCTTTGCTGCCGTTCTGCTTTGGTCCCTTTTGGCGCTTTTCACCGTTGGGTCGGCCCCAACGCCGCCGCTGTTGCTCAATACGATGTGTTTCAGCATCGGTGGAGCGATCGGTTTGCTCTGGGCAGGCTACAGTGGTGGCCTGAGTAGCTTAAGGACTGTGCCTTTGCACATCTATCTTTTCGGCACCTTGGGCCTTTTCGGATATCATACGCTTTATTTCTATGCGCTGCGCAATGCCCCAGCGGCAGAGGCCGGATTGATCGCTTATCTTTGGCCGCTTTTGATTGTGATTTTCTCTGGTCTGTTACCAAACGAGCGCCTTCGGCCAGGCCACGTGGTTGGCGCCTTTGTGGGATTTGCAGGCGCAGCCTTGATCGTCAGCGGTGGCGAAGCGGGATTTTCCACAGATAATGCGACTGGCTACGCTCTGGCCTTTCTATGCGCGCTGACGTGGTCGGGTTATTCAGTTGTGTCTCGACGGGTTGGCACGGCCCCAACTGCAAGCGTCGGTGTCTTTTGTTTGGCGACCGCCGCGCTGTCATTGCCGTTACACTTCTTGCTCGAAACAACTGTTGTACCGCAGAGCATGATTGGTTGGTCTGCTATCATTGGTCTAGGGCTTGGCCCGGTTGGTTTAGCGTTCTTCGTGTGGGACATCGGCGTCAAACGCGGGGATATACAGTTACTGGGCGCTGCATCATACGCAGCACCCTTGCTGTCGACTGTCATTCTCATTTTGGCGGGGGTAGCCGAGGCGCAGAGCACCTTAATCTGGTCTTCGTTTCTCATCGCGGGGGGTGCGGCTATCGCAGCGCGCGCAAGTATGCGCCGCGAAACAGACCCCGCGTTAAGCGGACCTGAGAGCACGCGGCCTTAAACCAAACACTCCTTACCCAAACAGACGTAGCGCTGCCGCGTGGGGGCGGGCCGACAGTGACCAACGGTGTCTGTTGAGCAGTACAGAAACGGGGACGGGTTGTATCAGGTTAAGGCCGAAGGCTGTAACCCCGGTTCCTCCAATGGCGCCTTTTCGTCTCCTCTACGAATATCGCTGACAAAGGCCACACAACAAAGCAGACAAGCAGAACGCTCAGAACCTCAGGTCGATAGTCGCGTAATCTCTTCCTTTAACCGAAGCTTTTCTTTCTTCATCGTCGTCACTTCCAGATCATCAACGCCAGGAGCACGCTGAGCCGCCTCCACCGCTTGGCTGATTGCCTCGTGTTTCCGCTTTAGATTATCCAGATGTGCATCGACCGCCATAAAATCCTCCTGATGAAAGCATGGATGACGACTGAAGCACAGATGTGTGCTTGAGTCACGCCGCCCCGCAGCATAGCAGCGCAGTGCGTTAAAATGCTGTTAAGACCGCCTAGAAACGCAGCGCAGAGCCGGCGCGCAAGACTGCCCGAACAACCGGCGTAAAGCTGTCACCGTCATCTTCGTGCATGAGCCCTTCGTGCAAGATCAAGGTTGGGTGCAAACAAAAAGCACCGCGACCATTTTTCCGTGCACGCAGAATAAAACGCTCAGGCACCCGTCCTTCGCGCGCTGCAAGCGGAAGTACTTCAACAGAGCCCAAATCATTCGGCAAAGCCCGCAGCAAATCTGGCAACCTTTCCATGAGATGCACAAAATGTGCGTTGCCTTTCGGTGCGAGGCGTTTTGCAGCGACTTTGACCCATGTCTTCAGCGGGGTATGTACGCCCTGCGCTGCCTCTTTCATCGGATCTCGCGACCGCACCGAAGCGGCGCGATCGTAGAACGGGGGATTTGCGAGCACATGGTCAAACTGCCGCATCCGCAGGTGCAGTGGCATATCGGCCAAATCCGTTGTTACAACTTCGAACGTCTTGCCGCCGTTGCGACGCGCAAGCTCTGCATAGGCCGGTTCACGCTCGACCCCTGTGATCTGCACACCTGGAACGCGCGCGGCGAGGCACAAGCTCGCCGTGCCCACGCCACAGCCAAGTTCCAAAACGCGCTGCCCCGCCGTTGCAGGGATCGCTGCGGCCAACAGCACTGCGTCCGCACCGGCGCGATACCCTTTTCTTGGCTGGTAAAGCTGCAGCAATCCGCCAAGAAACGCGTCATGGGTGAGGTCTGCTTCAGTAAAAACCGTCGTCACATGCCTAGAGGGATATCATTGTCGAGCAGCACTTTAACCGCTTCTTCATAAAGATCCTCACGCACCATTAAACGCCTGGGGAAAATGCCGATACCCCCTTCCAAAGTGCTCATATTTACGTCCATGGCAAAGCAAGCTATGTCCTCGCCCTGAAGGAGCGCCTCGGCAAAGGCGATGACCGTCATGTCGGTGCTACGCAAAATTTCCTTCATCCTTGTTATCTGAGACACTCAATCCAGATTGTCGAGGATGATTTAATATGCCGCGCCGGATATCGGAATGAACATAGAAGTCTCTGCAAAACCCCATGAACGGCTTGCCGCTTATCTGAATGAGGATATGCAGGAAGTGGGTTGCGTGATCAGAGAGCGTATGGCGTCAGAGCATGCGCCGCGCATTCCCGAGGTAACAGCGCATTTGGTTGAAGCGGGTGGGAAGAGGTTACGACCCCTGCTCACTCTCGCATCTGCGCGTTTGTGCGGTTACGCGGGGCAGCATCACGTGCATCTCGCAGCAACCGTCGAGTTTATACATACCGCCACATTGCTTCACGATGACGTCGTTGACGAAAGCCAGCAACGCCGTGGTCGTCCGACCGCCAATTTGCTCTGGGACAATCAATCATCTGTGTTGGTCGGAGACTATCTTTTCGCCAGAGCGTTTCAATTGATGACAGAGCCGGGGTCGATGCAGGTGATGCGTATTTTATCAAATGCCGCCGCCACCATCGCGGAGGGAGAAGTCCTGCAGCTTACGGCTGCGCGAAACCTTGCCACTGATGAACGAATATATCTTCAGGTCGTGCGCGGGAAAACCGCCGCTCTGTTCTCTGCCGCGACAGAAGTGGGGGCCGTGATCGCCAACGCACCCACTAAGACTGTCGCGGCACTTTTTGAATATGGCGATGCGCTGGGAATTGCCTTTCAGATTGTCGATGATCTTTTGGACTACAAAGGAAAAACAGACACGATAGGCAAAAATATCGGGGATGATTTTCGAGAACGCAAGTTAACGCTGCCGCTGATCAAAGCCGTGGCAAAGGCAGACGCGGCAGAGCGCGTCTTTTGGGAGCGCACAATTGAAAAGGGTCATCAGACGGCGGATGATCTTCCCCAGGCGTTAAAGATTCTGCGGGCGCATAAAGCGTTCGAAGCGACACAGGATGACGCCATCGCGTGGGCAGAAAAAGCAAAGGCTGCCCTGACGGATGTTCCCGAGCACGAGGTGAAGACGATGTTGGCCGATTTGGCCGATTACGTTGTCAGTCGCATTCACTAACAGCCATAGATAAGGCGTTCAGTCTGTTGCGCTGGTATCGTTAACAAGCTGCAAAGGTGGCGCACCTTCCCGAAGCAGCACCTCATCCAGACCGATGTCGAGCTTTTTACGAATGCGTTCGGGATCCACCTCACTGTCGTGATCGTCCTCACCGATGAACGACAGCGCCCGACGCCATTGAAAATCAGCTTCGCGTTTACGGCCGACAGCCCAGTAGACATCGCCCAAATGGTCATTCACCACGGGATCGACCGGCATCAACTCCACAGCGCGCTCCATCTGTACCACAGCCTCTTCATAGCGGCCCAACCGGTAGAAAACCCAACCCAAAGAATCGACGATGTATCCAGACTTGGGTCGCAGTTCCACCGCGCGTTCGATCATTTCTAACGCTTCGTCGAGATTGCGACGCTGTTCAACCATCGAATATCCGAGATAGTTCAGCACCTGTGGCTGATCTGGACTGAGCGTCAGCGCCGCGCGAAAATCAGCCTCAGACGAGATATCATCCCCTGAACGTTCGTACGCAATCCCGCGAGAATAATAGAGGATCCAGCGTGAAGGCGCATTTTCAGGTGCCCGCTCAAGCGCACGATCATATGCCACGATGGCGCCCACAAAATCGTCTTGAAAGCGCAGCACATCGCCCAAAGTGGAATGAACAACGGGCAACTCTCCATGACTGCGCGTTAATTGCTCCAGCACTTCGACCGCTTGATCCACCTTGCCGGACCGACGCAAAGCTTCTGCGCGACCCAATTCTGCTGCATGATAAGCAGGATGATTTGCAGGCACGTCCTTGTATTCTTCGATGGCCAGCGCATACTGCCCCAGATTTTCCAAAAGATCAGCGGTGATAAGCAGTGCATCGACATGTTCAGGCCGCAGGTATCGCGCCAGGCGGGTGTAGAGAAGCACGTAATAGTCGCCCGCAGCTTCGCTGCGCAATACCGCGCCGAAGGTATAAAAGACCTCCGCTACCCCGTCGGCGGCATTCCGAATGTGGCTGAAAGGCACCGGTGTGCCGGACCGAAGCGCTGACATCAGCGACGCGAGCTCTGGATCGGTGGCATCCCCAAAACTGGCTTGCAACACGGTCAGCGCCTCTTTAGCACGTGAAAGCTGACCGAGGATTTCAGCATGAGCCATGATACCGCGCCGCGTTTGTCCTGCTGCGCCGGTGAGACCTGAACCAAAAATCTCTTCCGCCGCCTCAAAATCGCCGACGCTCGCGAGCGCCAAGGCTTTGTGATACATGGCAAAGCTACGCATGCCCTGCTGGGTACTGAGCGCGTCAAACGCAGCCATCCCTGATGCGACATCGCCGTTACCAATCTGCGCCCAGGCCTTCACCATGCCATCCACCCAGGGCCCAATGCTGCTGGTATCGTCAGGTCGGGCGATCAACGCCTCAAAATTGCCTTTTCGGACCAGGGACGCGGTAATCACAAGCCGCGCGACCTGCGAGCGCTGGTTCTTACCTTCAAGCGCGCGTGCGAGCGGCGCGGCTTTGTCAATGTCACCCAATGCCAAATAGGACAGCACCGTGCTTTCAATCAATTCCGCATTGGAAGGATCACGTGCAAGAGCCCGCGCATAGAAGCGCGCCGCCTCTCGGTAATCACTGTTTACGGCTGCATAGCGCCCGGCAAGATAAGCGCCTGCGATGGATTGCGCTTGCCCTGGCGATACGAAAATCGCGGTGAGAACAAGCAAAGAAATAGCCTTGAAAGCGTTATTGATCATCTTTGATGGCCCCTTTTGAAAGAAGGCTATCCAGCTTGAGGCAATCGCGCAATGGATTAGAGCATGACACAAAGGTGTGCGCCAATCCGTCGCTTAAAAACGCAGCGGCGGTGTACGCCAGCCGATTTGCTACATGTTGGGGTAGTTTGGGCCGTCCCCCCCTTGAGGCGTGGTCCAGACGATATTTTGGCCAGGATCCTTGATGTCGCATGTTTTGCAGTGAACGCAATTCTGGAAATTGATCTGAAAACGGATCCCTTTCCCCTCTTCCTTCACAAACTCGTACACCCCTGCCGGACAATAACGCGATGACGGTTCACCATATTCTTTGTGATCTACCAAAATAGGCACTTCCGCGTTTTTCAGCGTAAGATGCGCTGGCTGGCTCTCTTCATGATTTGTGAATGAAAACGCCACGTTGGTCAGACGATCAAAGCTCAGCTTGCCGTCGGGCTTGGGATACGAAATCTCTTTGTGTTTATGTGCGGGTTCTGTGGCTTCGGCGTCAGACTTACCATGACTGAGCGTGCCAAAAATCGACCCGCCAAACAACGTATTGCACCACATGTCGAAGCCGCCCAACGTCAAAGAAGCGACCAACCCGTATTTTGACCACAACGGTTTCACGTTGCGCACTTTCATCAGATCTTTGCCAATAGCGCCTTTGCGGACCTCTTTTTCGTAGGCGGCCAACTCATCGCCAGACCGGTCCGCATTGATCGCTTCGATGGCGGCCTCCGCCGCAGCGATCCCTGACAGCATCGCATTGTGGTTGCCCTTGATGCGCGGCAAATTTACCATGCCCACCGAACAGCCGAGCAGCGCAACGCCAGGCGCCACCATCTTGGGCATGGACTGATATCCGCCCTCCGTGATTGCGCGGGCCCCATAGGCGACGCGCTTACCGCCCTTCAGAAGCTCCGCGATCATCGGATGATGCTTAAACTGCTGAAATTCCATGTAAGGGAAAACGTAGGGGTTTTTGTAGCCAAGGTGCACCACAAAGCCCAGATAGATCTGGTTGTTGTCCAAATGATAGATGAAAGATCCACCGCCCGCCTTCTTTTCCAAGGGCCACCCCATGGTATGCGTAACCGTGCCCTCTTTGTGCTTGGCCGGGTCAATCTCCCAAATCTCTTTCATGCCGATGCCGTATTTCTGCGGCTGTTTACCTTTGTCCAATTCGTATCTTGCGATCACCTGCTTGGACAAGCTGCCGCGCACGCCTTCGGATAGAAAAACATATTTGCCGTGCAATTCCATGCCGGGTTCGTACCCGGCACCGATGCTTCCGTCTGCCTCTCTCCCAAATTCACCGGCCACCACGCCTTTGACTTCGCCGTTCTCACCATAGACAAGTTCCGAACATGACATGCCAGGAAAAATCTCAACCCCCAATGCCTCGGCCTGTTCCGCCATCCAACGGCACACGTTCGACATAGAGACGATGTAATTGCCGTGATTGTTCATCAGCGGCGGCATGGGGAAATTCGGCACGCGCAGCATGCCCGCTTCGCCGAGCATGTAAAAATTGTCTTCTTTGACGGGCACTGTGATGGGCGCACCCTTTTCCTTCCAATCCGGGATCAAAGCGTCCAGGCCAACGGGGTCGAGCACCGCACCCGAAAGGATATGTGCCCCCACTTCGGACCCTTTTTCCAGAACCACCACCTCGCAATCGGGATTGAGCTGTTTGAGCCGGATAGCCGCGGACAGGCCAGCCGGCCCCGCGCCCACAATCACCACATCATATTCCATCGCTTCGCGTTCAATTTCTTGCATGGCTAGGAGTCCCAAAAGCAAAATCTCTATTTGGCTAACTTAGGGCACAGGCCATTGCAATCTAGACGACGCGTAAAATCGACGCAGCGTTTTGACGGACTTAACTTCACAAACCAAGCGCAGCTTCACGGGACTTCGCGGATCATGCAACACGAGGCTTTGCCCCGCGTCGCCGCGTAATTCTCATGGCTGTCAGGCAACGCTAATTTCAGGCTGAGACGATATCGCTTGCAATTTAAAACAACTTTGGGTCTTTTTCAGTCGGTTTAAACATGGTCTGTCGTCAAGGGTTCTGACGGCGGGTCTCGATAAAGCTGATGTTACCATGGAAAAAATACCGATGACGCGCGCGGGGCACGTTGCCCTAGAGGCAGAGTTGAAGCATCTCAAGACAGAAGAGCGCCCGGCCATTATCAAAGCCATTGCCGAGGCGCGCGAACACGGTGATCTTTCTGAAAATGCAGAGTATCATTCTGCAAAGGAAAAACAGTCTTTCATCGAGGGGCGGATCAAAGAGCTTGAGGGCGTGATCTCTCTTGCCGAGGTGATTGATCCGGCAAAGCTTTCCGGTGCCATCAAGTTTGGCGCGCGCGTTACGCTGATTGATGAGGACACGGAGGAAGAGAAGACCTACCAGATCGTCGGTGAATACGAGGCTAAGATCGAAGATGGGTTGCTCAACATCAAATCTCCTATCGCCCGCGCTTTGATCGGTAAAGAAGAAGGTGACAGTGTCGAGGTGCGCGCCCCCGGCGGTGACAAATACTATGAAGTCGTTAAAATTGTGTATGCCTAGACAGCAGTGTGGCGATGGTTGAGCCAACACCAAGTGAAAAGAAAAAAGCATCTGCAGCGCGTACCGGCTCGCTTGGTATTTTTGACCGACCAAACCCGACGACGGTAACGTCGGTGGAAGTTATTGCGCTTGCGCTTAGTCTCCTGTGGTTAGCGGGTGCGGCGTTCTTCTTTCTGTTCACCGACAGCGCCGCCTCCGCCGCAGACGCGCGCAGTTTGCAATTTTTGATGACGATGCTTGCGGTTTTCATGCCGGTCGCGATGATTTGGGTCGCGGCCACAGCAGCAAAAGCCAGCCGGGTCATGCGCGAGGAAAGCCTGCGCCTACAGACCTCGATCGATGCGATCCGCCAAGCATATATCGCGCAGCAGCAAAGCTTGAATTCGCGGACCGAAAGCTCCATGGCGAAAAAACTGGACGAAATTGCCGCAACGGCCCGGAAAACAGAAACGACACTCGCCACCTTCCAGACAAGGCGAGACGGCACATTTCGACCGCCGCTGTCGCCGCCACCCAATGCGTTAGATGATCAACCCGCGCTGGCCCTTGGCACGCAAGCGGCGGATTTGGCACCTGACTTGGGGAATGAGGATTTCATTCGGGCACTTAACTTTCCTGAGACCGCAGAGGACCACGAGGGGTTTGCCGCACTACGACGCGCCATGAAAGACCGCACGACCGCGCAAGTCATACAGGCGGCGCAAGATATCCTCACTTTGCTGTCACAAGACGGCATCTACATGGATGACTTGCGTCCAGATCGTGCAGCACCAGAGGTGTGGCGGCGGTTCGCCAAAGGGGAGCGTGGCGCGCCCATTGCACAATTGGGCGGTATACACGATCGTTCATCGTTGGCCCTGACCAATGGGCGCATGAAACAAGACGCGATCTTTCGCGATACCGCGCATCACTTTTTGCGCCACTTTGACCGCGCTTTCGCTGTTTTCGAAAAACGCGCTTCAGACGCCGAGATTGCCGCAGCAAGCGATACGCGTACCGCGCGCGCTTTCATGCTGCTTGGCCGCTGCGCAGGCACCTTCGATTAAAGCGGTTTGCGTTACCCTGCATCATGTGTGCGCGGGTTCTTCCAGCGGTCGAACCGGTATTGATGACTGCTGCTTCAACGCAAACCAGACACGCTAAAGATGCCCTGTCAGCGTCGGTCACAGTCCGAAACTGCTGTAGGGCAAAAACCGGACGACGTCGCCAGGGCCAATTTCCATCGCTGGTTCAGGCAATTCAACCAGGCCTTCCGCCCAGCTTAACCCGCTGATCCGGCCTGAGCCCTCAGAAGCGAAGACCTCGACCTTGCCATCGCGAACGCGCGCACGTAGATACTCTCGTCTGCCCGCCTTTTTGCGCTTTGAGAATGCCGCAGGCAGTTCAAAGCCATGTGGTTCACTCCATCCAGCACCAGATAGCAAGCTTAAAGCTGGACGCGCAAAGATAAGGGTGCAAACCATCGCAGCAACAGGATTGCCCGGCAGACCGAAGATCGGCACACTTCGCCACATGCCGAGCGCCAGGGGGCGTCCAGGTTTCACGGCTATCCGCCAAAGCGCCATCGCGCCAGCCGTTTCCAACACCGCGGATACGTGATCTTCCTCGCCCGTTGACGCGCCGCCACTTGATAGCATTACGTCGACTGACCGCGCGCCATCGTCAAACCGCTGCTGCAGCGCTTCACGATCGTCACCAACATGGCCTAGATCCACCGGAACGTGCCCAAATCGCGAGATGAGAGCCATCAACATGGGTCGATTTGCATCGTAAACTTGACCGGGAGCAGCCGATGTTCCCGGCTGGACAAGTTCATCACCTGTCGAAAGCACGCCGACTTTCAAAGAACGATACGTGGGCAGCGCTGAGCAGCCCGTCGCCGACAAGAGCGCCACGTCAGAAGCCGTGATCACGCGGCCGCGATGCACAATCACCCCTCCCGCGATGACATCCTCGCCCGCAGCACGGGTATTGGCCCCCGATCTAATCGGCCCCTGAAAGTGAATGGCACCATCGGCGACAGCGACATCCTCTTGCAAGATGACCGTTTCAACACCGGATGGCAAAGCGGCCCCCGTTAGAACCTTGATCGCTTTGCCTTGCGGAAGCTGCTTTGGCGCGTCCCCAGCGGCTGCGCGACCTTGTGCCAGGGGGATGCGGTGCGCCCCCTCACCAAAATGCCCCGCCACACCGAAACCATCGACAGCCGTATTGGGCAAAGGAGGATGCGCGCGCGGCGCGGTCACATCTGCGGCAGCCACGCGACCTAACGCGTGGCGAATGTCGCAGATTTCGGTTGATACCACGGGATGCAATCGCTCTCGCAATAGGGCCAGGGCATCTTCTACAGGGGTCCAGTGGATCCCGGGCGGCAGAGCAAAGCAATCATTGCGCAACGGTGGCGTTATTTCACCACGCAGCTCTTGCTCAAAACCCAGCCCAAAAATCCACCCTTCTTCGGGGGCCTGAACATCAAGCATTGCGCGCAAACGATCCTCAGACAGCAAAGAAAGCTGACGCGCCACTTCAGAGACTTGCCAGGCATCTTTGATCATATCGGGAGGGGGCTCGGTAACGGTGAGGGACGGCCAAATCTCAACAAAGCTGATCGCCACGTGTAGCGGCTCAAAAGGCCAGACCGCTACATCGAACTGCCTGCGCAGCCGCGCTAAGACGGCCAAGCCGGTAAATATCTGCCCGCCGACAGCGCCGGCACCGCCCATTTGCCAGCAAGTAAAGCTGCCCGGTGCCAAGATTTCGCATGCACGTCGCTCAGGAAAATGCGCAACGATTTCATCTTTGCGACGGGGCAAGCCTTCGATGTCGCGTGCCAATCCGTTAAACCAAAACGGGCCCTGTCCGCCCCCAAACTTGCAATTTATCGCCCCGGCGAGATCGAAGCGATTGTTCGACTTTGGCGTGTCTTCGACCTCGCGTTCCAGCCAATCCCACAACATCAGCGGATTGTCTGAACCGGTCAGGGCCCGCGCAAAACCCTTTGGATAGCCAAAAGGAAAATCAAACCCCGCCAATACGCGGCGCCCTGCAGCAATTTCTGCGGCGAAAAAAGATGTCAGCCATGCCTCAGCGACTTGACGGTTGCGCAGATATATCGGGTCCTGCCGTATTGCTTTGCGATGCACGCCCGCCCAGATCGCATCTTTTTTGGGCGCGGCACCGCGATCATTCCCGCCCGACCAATCTACCATGAGGAAGGTGTCAAAACCTTTCAAAGTCGCACCTCAGAGAGGATGAAATCAGCAATTCGCCGCGTATCATCAAGATCGAACAGAGGGCGGTCAATCTTCAGCGCTGTGTCACTCGCAACAGCGCGCACAAGGTCATCGCGATGCGCGATGGGCGCATTCCCCGTGACAGCACGATATGCTTCTATCTTGGGGTGTGTGGCCTGTTTGTACCCTTCAACAAGTACCAGATCGACCGGCGCGAGCCTGGCGATCAAGGCATCAAGCGGTGGGTCTGAAAGACCCCGCAGCTCCTGCATGATTGCCACCCTGTGTGTTGACGCCAGCAGCACCTCGCTTGCTCCGGCAGCGCGATGACGAAAACTGTCCGTGCCGGGTCGGTCCACGTCGAAACTGTGATGCGCATGTTTAACGGTCGATACCTGCAAGCCGCGCGCTGTCATGTCCTGAACCAAACGCTCCACCAGACCGGTTTTCCCGGCGTTCTTCCACCCCACAACACCGTAGACTTTCACAACATCGCCTCAGCACGGTGCAGATCTCCGGGCGTGTTGAGGTTGAAAAACGCCTCGGCCTGCGGAAACAAGGCGATGCGCCCTGCATGCGCATCTGTCCATTGAACCACCTTGCGCACGCCGGCATTCAATGCGGCCCGCAGATCGTCACGAAGCGCAACCGGCCACAGTCCAAACGTAGGATGACGCACCCGACCACGCTGCGCGTCAGGCGTTGCAGCAAGCACAAGCGGTTTGCCCATGCCCTCACTGGCGAGCAACAGACGCGGGACCAGATCGCATGGAAAGAACGGCGTATCTGCTGCTGCGCTGACAAGTGTCTCGGCCCCTTCCTCAGCCGCCCAGTCAAGCCCAGCCAGGACCCCCGCCAAAGGACCAGCAAACCCCGCAACACTATCCGTCAAAACAGGCAGACGGTAAGCATCAAAACGACCGGGCGCGCCATTTGCATTCAACGCCAACTCAGCAACCTGAGGCGCGAAACGATCAATCACATGGGCCAGGACGGGCCGCCCGCCAAGGGGCAGAAGGCATTTGTCCCCGCCGCCCATGCGCGTTGCCCGACCACCCGCCAGGATCACGCCCATGGGTTGTTTCACGCGGTGGCCCCCTTGCGTCCAACGTGTTTGGGTTCGTCCGCGATCTGCGCAGGATCAACGTCTCGGATCAAACGCGCGTCACCGCTGAGACAGACAAACCGTTTCCCTTTCAAACGTCCAACGAGCGTGAGACCAACTTGTTGGGCAATTTCCACGCCCCAGGCGGTGAAGCCAGAACGGGACACCAGCGTTGGAATACCCATCATTGCAGTCTTGATCACCATTTCAGAGGTAAGCCGCCCCGTCGTATACAAGATCTTATCATCACCCGACACATGTTCTGACAACATCCAGCCTGCGATCTTATCAACCGCGTTGTGGCGGCCCACATCTTCCATGTAAACCAGCGCTTTGTCTTGCCTACATAACACGGTGCCATGGATCGCCCCCGCTTCCAGGTAGAGCGATGGCGTGCGGTTAATCTTAGCCGACAGCGTGTAAAGCCACGAGGTGCGCACCGGGGTGTTAACGAGCAAGACGCCTTCAAGGGTTTCCATCATGTCGCCGAAAACAGTGCCGACGGCGCAACCGCTCGTGCGCGTTTTGCGTTTTAACTTTTCCTCATAATCCGTCGCGGTTGCGGTGCGTACAACGACCGTTTCAAGTTCGGCGTCAAAATCCACCCCTGTCACCTCTTCCGCGTCATTCAACATGCCTTGATTGCGCAGAAAGCCCAGCGCCAGATATTCCGGATAATCGCCAATTGTCATGGCTGTCACGATCTCTTGACCATTCAGAAAAATGGTCAGCGGCCGCTCTTCCACAACGCGCATCTCCGTGATCTGCCCCGTCTGATCGCGGCCCTGCACGCCGCGGGTGAGCCGAGCAGAGGCAGGATCGGGCGCGATCACGAACTCTGACAGATCAGAAATCTTCGCCAATTGTATCCCCTCGCAGATAAGGCTACGTCTGCGGCGCAGTTTAGAGACTTCCCATGGCCATCACCACACCGAAATCTGCCTACGTGAGAGGGATCATCGATGGATTGCCCTTCATCGTGGTGATCATCCCTTTTGCGGCGCTTTTCGGTCTTTTGGCCGCAGAAGCTGGGTTGAGCGTGCTTGAGGCGTTGGTCTTTTCATTGGTCGTCATCGCAGGCGCTGCACAGTTTACCGCGCTGCAACTCTTACAAGAACAAGCGCCCACGCTCGTTGTTCTGGCTTCGGCACTCGCGGTGAACTTGCGTATGGCGATGTATTCAGCGTCACTCACACCTTACATCGGGGCAGCACCGCTTTGGCAACGGATTTTTGCCGCGTATCTCACGGTGGATCAATCCTACCTGCTTGCGATTGCAAAATATGAACAGCAGCCCAGCATGAGCGTTGCGGAGCGGGTCGGCTACTTCTTTGGTGCCGTCACACCTGTCGCTCCTGTCTGGTATATCTTTACGGTCATCGGTGCCTACCTGGGCGTTCAACTCCCCGATAGCTGGGCGCTGGACTTCGCTTTGCCCATCACGTTTATCGCCATGATTGCGCCGATGTTTCGCACGCTCGCACACGTGGTTGCGGCACTTGTCGCCGTGATTGTGAGCCTATTGACTGCCGCGGTCCCCTATTCTTTGGGTCTGATTATCGCGGGAACGGCGGGCATGCTGGCCGGTGCACAGACAGAGCTTTGGCTGGAACGGCGAAGCGGTAAAACATCATGATTGACACCGCAACACTGTGGATCGTGATTATTTGCCTGGGGATCGGAAGCTTTTTTCTGCGTTTCCTTTTCACCGGATTGGTCGGAAGCCGTGAGATGCCGCCTTGGGTACTGCGACACCTGCGATACACTGCTGTTGCTGTCCTGCCAGCGCTGGTCGCACCGCAGGTGATTTGGCCCAACGCCACCGGCGGCACCCTGGATCCCGCCCGATTGTCTGCTGCTGCCGTTACGTTGGCCGTTGGTCTGATGACAAAGAACGTTCTGATTGCCATGCTGGCGGGGACGGCAACGCTTTATGCGATGCTCTCAATCGTCAATTAGCAATCAAAGCAGCCGCTGCGACCGGGTCAAGAATGTTACCTTCGTCATCCTCAAAATGCCGCGATGTTTTCACACCGGGTATTTGAGCGATCTGTTCCATCAAAGTCACCGGGAAGAAAGTCACTCTGATTGGCGGGAAACCATCGATCTGAGATAAAATATTCGTCGTTGAGTTTGCACAATGCGCCGGAGGAACCGCACCGTAGGATTGCACCAGTCGAAGCGCCTGTTCTGCTTGTTGAGACGTCACCGTCACTTCTTGCGTCACGATGTGATGTGTGCTGCGCGCATAGGCGGCTTTGTACCCGCCAAACCAAGCAGGGGTCATGCCGTAGAGCACATCGTCACGTTCAACCACACGTGGGTCCCGGAAAGAGCCCGCAGGATCAAATATCACCTGCTGCGAGCCGCTGACCATCAATGCGGTGTGCGTGCCGCTGCCGCTTCGATTGTTGATCACCGTAATCACGGTAAGACGAGGCGGTCCAGGATCTCGATAAGCTGCGAGTGCCACTTGCTCAAGGCTGCTATCACCCGACGTGTCCGCCGCGCAGGCTGCGATAAGGCATATCGAGAGCACGCCAAAAGCAAAGCGCTTGATCGCGCGCATATTCTTAAAAGTCATGCAGTGTCTTAACGGATAAAGATTGCCATCAGCACGAGAACGGCAAGGATCACGACCACCGATTTCGTCACAAGCGACATAAATGAGGCAAAGGTTTTTTCATGCACCTCCGTATTCATACTGCCGTGTTCATGATCTGCCATCTTAAGTTTCCCCCATATTCGACATGCGTGTTGGATAGTGCATTTGCTGAAATCTGTCACCTCATCAAATCGGCGCAGTCCAAACTGTTTAGCCATTCTCGTTCTCAAGGTCCTGAACCAACCTGAAGCCAATGCGCTTGGGCGCAGCATCTTCTACGTCTTTCGGTAAAGCGCGAAAAATAACGTTGAGTTGGCTTACATGCTGCACCAGTTGGGTACGGCCCCCCGCCCCGTCGATCCCGTAGAAGGTGACGATGTCAGGGTCAAAATACCCCATACCTTCAATCCGCAAAACGCCAGCTTCCGTGCCGGTAAAACCCATTGCAACCTCTTGGTTGTTATCGAGCTGCTCCTCAAAATTCTTCAGATACAGCACGACGCGTTCGTAAGCCCATTGTGCTGGGCTCTTTTGCGCAACGGGCTTCGCCGTAATGGATTTTGGCAAAGTCTGCGGCGCTGCATTTGCCTGCGCAGGGTCGGTATGCACCTCGTGCAAGCGCGGCACAGCGGCATTCTCTGCAATCTCTGCCGTTGTTTTGATGTCATCATCCATAGCGCATGCCTTTGCTCTGATATACCCAAGCGCCATCTGACCCGCGCAGCGCACGACTGGCAAGACCCTGCTGAAACAAATGGCTCAAATGCGCGGCAGCCTCGACCAGGGCAAGCCCGTATTCGCCCTCACCGATTTGGCGCTTAAACAACGGAGCGAAACACCCTGCTGCCGATTTGGGCTCATCGAGAAAAGCCAAAAGCCGCTTCAGCCCGCTGTGGTGATTTTCAATCAACTGCTCCATGCGCTTTGGCAGCCCTGTAAAGGGTAGCTTGTGGCCACCCAAAACCAGATGATCTGGACGCGCCAAGCGTGCCAGCCGCTCGCAAGCTTCCAGCCACTCGCTGATGGGATCGGCCATTGGCTCGGTCGGGTAAATGCCAATGTTAGGGCTGATCGATGGCAGCATTTGATCGCCACCAAGTACGAGGTTGTCATCCAAGCTCCAAAAGGTGGCATGTTCGGGCGCATGACCATTGCCGATGTGTACTGCCCACTGCCGCCCGCCGATCAGGATCTGATCCCCCTGCTGAATGCGCGTATAGCCAACGGGCAGCGGCGCGGCGATGTCGGCAAAGTTAAAGGGGCGCTCTTGCTGCCGCTTGCTCAACATATCGGGCGCCATTCCTGCGCGTTGATAAAACTGATAAGTTTCCGGGGTCATCGTCTCTTGCTCGTCCAGGATCAGCATGCGTGCTGTCAGCCAAGCGGTTCGGGTCATCACCAGTTCCGCGCCGAACTCGGTCTGAAACCAGCCCGCTAGTCCCACGTGGTCTGGATGGTGATGCGTGACAATCACGCGACCGATGGGCTTGCTTTTTAATGGACCCGCTATCAAAGCTTGCCAGAGCTTCTTTGCTTTCGCTGTACAAAAGCCAGTGTCGATAATGGTCCATTTATCGCCATCATCCAGCGCGTAGATGTTGACGTGATCCAACTTCATTGGCAGCGGCATCCGAAACCACAGAACGCCCGCCGCAACCTCAATGACGTCAGCACCCGGAGCGGGAGGCGTCTGCCATGGATAGCGTAGCCCTTCAGGCACGTGGTCTTGAGCCATGGCGTCTCTCCTTTGCTTTGGGCGCTATCCATGAAGCCACTGATTGGCGCATCCGCTTGGCAAGGGCACCCGTGCGCAGTATTCCGAGGCATGTTGTACCGCATAGTTGAAACGAGCATCGCCTGTCGGCAAGCTGAACGCCGCGTCAGGAGAGTTGGATGACGCCTCGAACAGAGACGCTGCAAGCAACAACGGCAGATATCGACCGCGCAGCGCGTTTACTGCGCGCAGGCGCGCTTGTCGCCTTCCCGACAGAGACTGTTTACGGCCTTGGCGCTGACGCACGGCAAGCCGACGCTGTTGCGAAAATCTATGCCGCCAAAAACCGACCGCCGATGAATCCGCTGATCGTGCATGTGCCAAATGCGGAGATCGCCCAGGAATATGTTCGCTGGTCTGATATTGCACAGCAGCTAGCCGATGCTTTCTGGCCTGGCCCCCTGACGCTTGTTCTGCCCTTGCACTCGAAACACGGTTTGTCATCGCGCGTGACAGCCAAGCTGACGACGTTGGCGATCCGTGTGCCGGCTCATCACGTCGCGCAAGCACTTCTCCGCAAATTTGACGGACCGCTTGCCGCCCCTTCGGCCAACCCTTCGGGAAAAATCAGCACGACCACTGCCGATCACGTGTTGGCGGGATTAAGCGGGCGCATTGATGCGGTTATTGATGGCGGCGCTTGCACAGTTGGCCTGGAAAGCACCATCATTTCTGTCGCCTCGGGTCCGCCAGCGCTCTTACGTGCGGGCGGCGTGTCAATTGAAGCGATTGAACGTCTCCTGTCGATAAAGCTGCAAACCGCGGAGGACGGTAAGATCATTGCGCCGGGGCAGCTTGCGTCGCACTACGCACCACGCGCACCCGTCAGACTGAATGCGCTGGCCAAGAAACCCCATGAAGTACATCTCGGATTTGGACCTATAGAGGGCGATCTGAACTTGTCTGCGATGGGGGATCTGACGCAGGCAGCGGCGGCGCTTTTCGCCGCGCTTCGTCAATTAGATGGGCACGCAAAACCGATTGCTGTGGCACCGATCCCCGACGAAGGTTTGGGGCGTGCAATCAACGATCGGTTGCGTCGCGCTGCCGCCCCTCGCGATACCCATTAGCAAAGCGCGCATCCCTTAGATCCGGGCAATGCCTGTTACGCATGCCCCGCGGACGGCGATAGCGTCAGAGGATCGATACCAAGCTGCTGGAGCGCCGCCGTCCATTTCTGCGAATCGGGCAATTCGAACACGATCCTTCGCGTCGCCTCGCAAATGAGCCACCCGTTCTGACCGATTTCATTGTCAAGCTGGCCCGGCCCCCAGCCCGCGTATCCCAGCATAAGAAGCGCCTCATCCGGTCCGTCACCAGCGGCGATATCCTCTAAAATATCCAGCGTCGCGGTCAGCGCAAAACCGTCTTCCACCTTCAGCGTCTGCATCACTGAGGTGTAGTCATCTGAATGCAAGACGAAGCCGCGACCCGTTTCAACCGGACCGCCAACATGAACCCCCAACTCTCTGTTCGGAACAGATTTCCCCTCCGCAGCTTGATGCAACACGTCGGAGAGCTTCACACCTTTCGCGGGCTTGTTGACAATCAAACCCATGGCACCCTTTTCGGAATACTCCGTCATGTAAATGACAGCTTGAGCGAAGACAGACCCTTCGATGGTGGGCATCGCGACAAGCAGTTTCCCGGTAAGTTCAATGACATCTGACGACATCGGTGGCGGGTTTCCTTCTTTTCGCGTTGAAAATGCCCTCGCTGATTAAAAGTGACAAGACCAGGCTGTTTTGAATGTGCCGAAACATCGCTGATGCAAACGTGACTTGGCAGAGCACAGCCAAGCAAGCAAGAAGGAAGCATGATTGCTCGATTGTTGCTTATTCCACTGCTCCTTTTTCTTTCGGCTTTTCCCGCACGGACTCAAGACGCTTTTGATACGCCGATCACCGGTGAAATTCTAGCTGGTTGGCAACGCCCGGACGGGACGCGCATGGCCGCCATTCGGTTGACCTTAGCATCTGGTTGGAAGACCTATTGGCGCGCTCCCGGAGACGGCGGTATCCCGCCAGAGTTCGACTGGTCAAAGTCTGTGAACCTTCGCGGAACTCAACTTCACTGGCCGACGCCAACGATATTCCAGCAGGCCGGCATGCAATCATACGGCTATGAAGGTGAGTTAATATTGCCGATCACGCTTATCCCACGCCGCAGCGGCAGGGCGATGAACATTGAAGTCAGCATCGACATGGGCGTTTGCCGTGAGATTTGCATTCCACATCAAATGGAGTTGAGCGCAATCATCGACGATGCCAACATGACGCCCAATGCAAACATAGCGGCAGCTTTGGCCGCGCGTCCCTACTCCGCACAGGAGGCAGGGGTAGGCGCCACCCAGTGTCAGCTACGTCCAAACGGCAGCGGTCTTGAAATTGAAGTCCGAGTGAACTTGCCCTCTACGGGCGGGAAAGAGGTTGTCGTTCTTGAGCCGGGGCAAAATGGTCTCTGGGTGGGTCAAATGACGAGTAGCCGTTCTGGCAAGACGTTGGTTGCCACAGGCGATCTGGTGTCGGAACAGGGCGGCTCTATCTTTCTGGATCGTTCGGCGGTTACAATCACCGTGTTGGGGCAACGCCGCACGGTGGAAATCGTCGGATGCACCGCCGCTGACTGAGTCAGCTGGGATTTGCGCGCCCTGGTCGCATCAGCTTCAATGAAAGTGCGCCGGTGATATAGGCGGCTAAAACGATCGCAGCAGACCCCAAAACGAACATCAGCGCGCCCGCACCCGCGACCGGTAAATCCCGCGTGAAAGGAAAAATCTGCAGCATGGCGGGGTGCAATTCGCCCATCCAAAGACCCCAACCGAGTGTTGTCGCCGCCCAGGCAACCAACGCCATGACCAGCGCGCCCAGCCCCCAGCGCACCGCAGCAACCGGCGCTTGAAAGCCACGGCGCAAAGCAGTCATCTGGCGCGCGATGTCGTGTTGCACAGCAACAAGGGACGGCACGACCAACAAGACCAGAAACATGCCGAAGCCCAAACCGTAAACCAAAGCAATCACGGTGGGTTTCAGAAACTGAGCTTGCTGGCTTTGTTCATAAAGCAGTGGTGTCATGCCCAGCACGGTGGTGAGCGTCGTCAATATCACCGGGCGCAGGCGATCAGCGGCTCCGTCGATGATGGAGGGTATCAAGCCGCGGGTTTCAGCATATTCATCGATTGTCGTAATCAAAACGATGGAATCGTTGATGATGATACCGGTCATCCCAAGAAGACCGATAACGGTAAACATGCTAAGTGGCACATCCCACACTGCATGCCCGTAAATTGCACCAACCAGGCCGAACGGAATGATCGACATGACAACCAAAGGCCGGCTCCAAGACCCGAAAAGCCAAGCGAGCACGAGGAAGATACCGGTAAGACACAGGATCAGACCAGTCAGCGTGTCTTGCAAAAATTCATCCTCTTGTTCGCTGAGACCGGCCAAACGATAGTCTACCTGGCGCTCTCGTGCGATCCTCGGCAGCACATCGTTTTGCAAGATCTCACTGATGGCGGTGGCACGCGCGGGGTCATCCTCTGAAATGTCCCCCGTGACGGAAATGAGGCGGATCCCATTCTCCCGACGTACCGTGCTGAACCCAGTACGCCGTTCCACGCTGACGATATCAGCCAGGGGTACATAGACCCCCTCGGGTGTACGCATGAGCGTCCGATCCAAAAAATCGGCGGTGAGCTCCCCTTCAGGCAGTGCAACACGGATGCTCGCGCTGCGCGGCCCGTCAGGATAGGTCGCCGCTTCAATCCCGCCCAAGCGATTGCGCAGAGATCGTCCGAGAACGTCAATGGTAAAACCCAATGCTCTGCCCTGCGGGGTCAGATCCAATATCAATTCTTCTTTGTCGTAGGCGAGGTTATCTTGAACCGCGCTGACCTCTGGAAATTGGAGCAGCGCGGCCTGCAAATCCTCGGAGGCGGCTTTCAGAACTCGTGTATCGGCGCCGAAAAACTCCACGTCGAGCGTGTCGCCCCCAGGGCCAGAACGCCAGCCGCGAAAGCTGACAGTTTCTACCAGCGGGTGATTGACCACAGCGTCTTGCAAATCCCCGACAAAAGCGAAACTGGAATAGGGGCGCTGATCTGCATCAATCAGTTCAATGGCGAGCCCACCGAGCAAATCGCCGTCTTTGGTCTCTGCCCCGGACAGACCAAAGCCGATATTGCCGCCCACCTGCGTCATCACGTAGTCGAGTGGATTCACCCCGTGCTCTGCTTCATACGCTGCCGCTATCTCGTCTGTGGCCCGCTGCAGCTCACGCATCATGGCAAGGGAATCCTCCCGCGTTGCACCCTCGACCATGGCAAAATTGCCCGTGACCGATCCCCGCTCTGGCGCGTTAAAAAAGCGCCATTGAACATCGCCCGAGATAAAGGTTGCCAGTTGCGAGGCAAGGATTGCCGTCACTCCCGCCAAAACGACGTATCTTGCGCGGATCACGCCAGCCATCATCGGACGAAAAGCGTTCTCCCGCACAAATACGAAACCGCGGTTCACTGTGCGGCTGGGTAAATCATACCAATGTTCCTTGCGCGCTGCGTTCATCGCATGCGCCATGTGATTGGGCAGGATCAAAAAACACTCCACCAAGGAAGCGGCAAGCACGGCAATGACGGTGAGGGGGATGTCTTTGATAAGCTCTCCAAACCGTCCGCCCACCGCCAGAAGACCAAAGAACGCGATGATGGTGGTAAGGGTCGCCGCAAAAACAGGCATCGCCATGCGCCGCGCCGCGTTTTCCGCTGCCTGCATGGCATCTTCGCCTTTGGTGCGAAATCGATGGTCGGCATGTTCTCCTACCACTATCGCGTCATCCACAACGATACCGAGCGTTATGATGAGACCGAAAAGAGAGATCATGTTCAACGTAATGCCCGCAGCGTACATCAAGGCGATGGCCGCCGCCATGGCAACCGGGATCCCGGCCGCGACCCAGAAAGCGGTGCGCGCGTTCAAGAAGAGGAAAAGCAAGCCGACAACCAGCGCAAGGCCGGTCAATCCATTGTCGATCAAGATATCCAGTCTGCTGGTGATGGCTGCAGCCCGGGTTCGGATCAACTCCACCTTAACATCTGCAGGAAGGCTTGCCTGTAGATCACTTGCGACCTCTTGCACCGTTTCCTGGATGCCAATGGCATCACCAGTTGCAGATCTGTCTACACGCAATGAAATCGCCGGGTTTGGACCCACAAAGAAACTCTGCTCGCGATCTACGCCCTCTTGCCGCACCGTGGCGATGTCGCCAATTGTGAGCTTTGAGCCGTCGGAATTAGAACGCAAAATAATCTCGGCAACGTCCTGGGCAGAACGCTTTTCGGTGCCGGTACGCACCCGCGCATTTGCGCCAGCAACGTCACCTGCAGGATCAGTATCGACCTCGGCGGCGATGGCGAGAGCGATGTCACTTATCGAGACGTCATAGGCGATCAACTTCGCAGAGGGCACTTCAACAAGCGTCTGCGGTGCAGCAATGCCCAGGGTGGTCGCGCGCGTCACACCGGCCGCGAAAAGCCGGGTCACGAATTCATCGGCAAACCTGGCAAGCTGGGCCGTCTCCACCGGACCGGTGATCACCACATCCGTCACGCGATCACGCCAGGCACCGCGACGCACGGTGGGTTCTTCCGCCTCGCTTGGCAACGTCGTGATTGCATCAACGGCGTTTTGGATATCCGTGGTCGCGCGCGCCATGTCCCAGTCAGGTTCAAATTCCAACTTGATCGTCCCGCGCCCTTCGCGGGATGTGCTTTCTGAGCTTTCAACGCCCTCGACCGTCAGAAGCGCGGTTTCCAGCACCTGCACAACGGCGGCATCAACATCCTCTGCGCCCGCGCCCTCCCATAAAGTCGTGACGGTGACGCTATCAACGATCACGTCTGGGAAGAACTGGGCCCGCATATTGGGTGCAGCGGCGATGCCTGACACCAGCAGAAGAACCAGCAAAAGATTTGCAGCGGTCCTGTGACGGACAAAATAGGAAAGCACTCCGCTGGCGGTCCCGCTGACTGCACGCGCCATTGCTAGCCTCCCATCCGGCTTTCAATGCGCGCCACCATGCGTGCTGGCACCTTTGGCTCTGCCAGTTGCCCCAACACCCGCGCCTTTGCATCCTCCGGCATGCGCGTGTTTGCTTGGACAAAGGCAACAAGCCGGGCGCGGCGCTCAGCGCTTAACTCAAGGAATTCGGGGGGCTGTGTCGCTGGCGGGGCGCCGCGCAGCAGCGGCCGTACCGCGATACCGCGTCCCAACAGTGGGGAGCGCGCTTCGACCACCTGCCGGCCGACGATCTGCCCTCGGACCAAAACGTCATCGCCCTGCCTGCGCAACAGACGGACATCGACCTGATCCAAGCGGTTGTCGTCGGTGAGCACCAGCACAGTGTTCTGCGCATCCACTGCAGAAGCAGGCAAACGGATCACATCCCTCAAAATGGGCTCACTGATGCGCACAGTAACAAAATCACCCGGCTTAAAGCCGGCGGTTGACGATAGCCGCGCAAATACCAGCCGACCCGTTGAATTCTCACCAGCGGCTGCACTGGCGCGCGTGATCTTGCCCCGGGCTTCCAAATCGACCCCTGTGACGTCCAGAGTGGCGACGACATCGGCATGGATCAGACCGCCTGATGCATCTAGTAACCGTGCATATTGAGCCGTGGATAGCCTGACAGATACCTCAAGGTCATCGGGATCAAGCAGTTCAGACAACCGCTCGTTTGCAGACACCAAACGACCGACTACGACGTTTGTCGCGGACAGCGTGCCGTCAAATGGTGCGGTCAACGTTGTATCCTGTAGTCGGCGCTGCGCCTCCGCCAAAGCAATTTGGGCGCGCGCACGGCGCGTGACAGCCTGATCAACCCGTGCTTCTGATTGGGCAACGGCCTGACGCCGTGACAGAACCGCCTGACGCGCAGAAGACGCCGCCAGTTCCGCCGCCTCTGTCGCGGCAGCCGTGCCCACACCCCTGGTGGCAAGATCTTGCTGACGCTCGAAGGCGCGGTTGCGCAGCCGTTCTTGTTCTTCCGCCGCGCTCACCTCATCACGGGCCAGTTGCAACGCACGCGCCGCATCGCGTTCTTCTGACACAGCATCCGCGCCATCATTGCGTGCACGATCAACCGCGGCCTGTGCATCGGAGGGGTCGAGCTGGACCAACATCTGCCCAGCGCGCACCTTGCCGCCGTCCTCAAAAGCATCGGCCAAAGCGACCACACGACCGCTTTCCGCCGCCCGCAGCTCAAGCAACCGCCTGCTTTGTATTTCACCGAAAGTCTCAAGCACGGGCTCAATGTCTTGGAGCTTCGCCACCTGCACATTCACGGCAAAGACACGCTCGCGCGCAGGTGAACGATCGTCATCATTTGCCAAACGTTCTTGGATCGCCGCCTGTATCATTGACACCGCAAACACCAGCAGCGCGATTGAAACAGCAGCCAGAAACGTTCCGGTTAGACTTTGCCGCAGAAATCGCATCTAATTTCGGTTCCTCACTGAGTGCCTACAGGAGTGAAAGTAGTGGTGCATTCAGATTTTCCCACCTTGCTCCAATACGCGTGACATCGGACATTCCGTCGGTATCTGATCGCATTTCATTGAGAAAATCAGAGCAGCGCAAAACCTATGAGGTTCAAACGTTATTTACGGCGTTGGCTTTCCTCCAGACGCGGCATAATCTCAACGAAGTTGCACGGTCTGTGGCGGTAATCGAGCTGCTTTATCAAAATCTCATCCCAGGCGTCTTTGCACGCGCTAGGGGAGCCAGGCAAAGCGAAAAGATAGGTTCCCTGCGCAACGCCCGCTGTCGCCCTGCTTTGCACTGCTGAGGTTCCAATTTTATTCATCGATATGATGGTGAAAAGCGTCGCGAAAGCGTCGATTTCTTTTTCATAAACCGCGCGATGCGCTTCAACCGTCACATCGCGACCCGTAAGCCCCGTGCCGCCGGTGCTAATAATCACGTCAATCATTCGATCATTGCACCAGCGGCGCAGTTGTTCGACAATCAGAGCTTTCTCGTCGGGCAAAACTTGGCGCACAGCGAGCGTATGCCCGGCGGCTTCGAGCCGATTGGCCAGCACGTCACCGGACCGGTCCTGGCTAAGATCTCGCGTGTCAGACACCGCCAAGACAGCGATGCGAACCGGGATGAAATCGCGCGTTTCATCGATGCGGGACATAACCTATAGCGTCCTTAGCCGGGCTTTGAGTGATAGCAGGTCTGCCCAAGCCTCTTTCTTGAACTGCGGGCTGCGCAGAAGATAGGCGGGGTGAAACATCGGCATAGCGGGCAAACCCGCCGCTTCAGTCCACTGGCCGCGCAATCGCGTGATGCCCTTTTTGCCAAGCAGTGCCTGGCAAGACCAATTGCCGACAATTCCCAGCACCTTGGGCTGTGCCAAAGCGATGTGTCGCATCAAAAAGGGGCGCATGATGGCCACTTCTTGCGGCTTCGGATCGCGATTCTGCGGCGGACGCCAAGGCAAGACATTGGTGAGGTAAACTGGCGCGTCTTGTTGCGTGCGGCCGTATTCAATGGCGGCCAACATCCGATCAAGCAATTGACCCGCCCTGCCGACAAAAGGCTTCCCAAGCCTATCTTCATCTCGGCCGGGTGCCTCTCCGATCAGCATGAGCTTTGCGCCGGGGATCCCATCCGAAAAAACCAGGTTACGGGCACCTTGCTTGAGGTCGCATAGGTCAAAGGCAGCCAGTGCAGCACGCAACTCTTCCAGGTCGCGCGCCCCAAGAGCGGCCTGTTCTGCAACCTCAACGGGATCAACGGGTGTCGTGGCGATCATGGGTGATGCCAGCGTTCGCGGCGTCTTAAGCATTTCAGACACTACGGGAAGTTCATACCGGTTGATCGGCGCGTCGCAAATAGCCTCGGTCGCGCCCAACTCAACCAGCCAAGCCAGTGCAGCATGCTCAAAAGTGCCTTTAGATGATTCCATCTCGACACTCTAAACAAAGCTGCGGAGGATCGAAATCTCTCAACGCGTGATCGCCGCTTGCTGTGGAACTTGTCGCGCCGCTATATAACCCATCAGACAGGGGGCCATCTTGTTTTCACATCCACACTTGCTTGGCATAGCGGCACTTTCTGCTGATGATGTGATGTTGATCATCGATCTTGCAGATCGCTACGCAGATATGAACCGCCTTCCAAGCAAACACAGCATGGTGCTGGCGGGGCTCACGCAGATCAACATGTTCTTCGAGAATTCAACACGCACGCAAGCGAGCTTTGAAATCGCCGGCAAACGGTTGGGCGCAGACGTCATGAGCATGGCGATGCAAGCTACCTCGATCAAAAAGGGCGAGACACTCATCGACACAGCCCTCACCCTGAATGCCATGCGACCGGATCTGTTGGTTGTTCGACATCCGCAATCTGGTGCGGTTGATTTGCTGGCCCAAAAGGTCAACTGCGCCGTTTTGAACGCCGGGGACGGCAGTCATGAGCACCCGACCCAGGCGCTGCTCGACGCGCTGACCATTCGCCGCGCAAAGGGGCGTTTGACCGGGCTCACGGTGGCGATCTGCGGCGATATTGCGCATTCACGCGTGGCGCGGTCAAATATCGCGCTGTTGCGGAAAATGGGCAATGATCTAAGGGTCATCGGCCCACCGACGCTGATGCCATCGGGCATCGCAGAACTTGGCGTGACCGTCTTTGAAGACATGGCACAGGGGCTGAAAGACGTCGACGTTGTTATGATGTTGAGATTGCAACGCGAGCGGATGGACGGCGGTTTTATCCCCTCGGAACGAGAGTATTACCACCGTTTTGGCCTGGACCGGCAAAAGCTGTCTCATGCACATCCCGAGGCTATCGTCATGCACCCCGGGCCCATGAACAGGGGGGTTGAGATCGACGGGACGCTCGCCGACGATATCAATCGCAGCGTCATTCAAGACCAGGTGGAAATGGGGGTCGCTGTGCGCATGGCGGCGATGGATTTGCTGACGCGCAGATTACGGCTGTCGAGGGCCTCTTGAACGGCGGGCGCAGCATCAAGATCCCACCGAACGAAAGGGGCGTGACGCGGGTCCTGGCTTTGTCCATGACGCCGCAGGCAGCCAGGCGACTTCGCCAAGACAACCCCAAGCAAGAAGCGCTTTTGGGCGGCACGAAGCTGAACCCGGCGGGGGTCGATATCTTCCCAATCTCCGACCTTGGAGACTTGGGTTTGGTGGGATATCTGCGCGAGGGGATCGACGCGCTCGAACAGGATCTCGCAAGGGATGGCGCGCGGCTCGTTGCGCTTGACGGTTGGGTCATGCTTTTGCATTCCTCGGCGTTTGACGGCGAAGCGCAAGACCTGATGCCCGCAAAAGATCTCACACTGATTGGCACCTACGCGCAGCAGGCAACAAGTGCAGAAAAGATCGTGCTGGAAAGCACATCAGCGCGCCCACATTCTCGGCAGCGGGGTGAGCGTGAGCCGCAGGTGCCTGGTGGGCGTCCGAGGAGCCTCTGGATTGTCGCAACACTCGTCAGTATAGCAGGTGTCATGCTTTGGTGGATGCTCTAAGGCACGCGGCGCGCAAAGGAACGACATGCAAGAACCAAAACCAGATCCGAAAATGGCGGGCCGTATCGCGATGATCGCGCTTTTGGTCGCATTTGGGGTGATGGCACTGATGATTTGGCTGGCGTGAGCATGAGTGTTTACGTCTTTGCGGCGTCTCTTGAAAGCGTTTTATGAAGCAGCAGTTCGTCAACGCTCATCTGGTTGATCCGGAAGCGGGCACCGTCACGCTAGGAAGCCTGAGTGTTGCCGACGGGGTGATCTGCGCGGTGGGAGTGTTGCCGCCTCCAGATACAGAGGTGCAGGTCATTGACTGTGCCGGGGCGCACCTTGCACCGGGTATTGTCGATCTTGGTGTGAAGGTCTGTGAGCCCGGAGAGCGACACAAGGAAAGCTACCGTTCTGCGGGTCGGGCTGCAGCCGCCGGCGGGGTGACCACAATGATCACCCGACCCGATACAACGCCGGCCATTGATAGCCCCGAGGTGCTTGAGTTTGTGATGCGCCGCGCGAATGAAGCGGCACCCGTTCATGTCAGACCGATGGCGGCGCTCACCAAGGGGCGCGCAGGTCGCGAAATGACGGAAATTGGTTTTCTGCGCGACGCAGGCGCGACCGCCTTTACCGATTGTGACAACGTGACCCGCGATACCAAAGTGTTCGCCCGCGCGCTCAGCTACGCGCGGAGCCTGGGGGCGCTGGTCATCGCACATCCTCAAGAGCCGACGCTCAGCACGGGCGCAGTGATGACATCAGGTGCTTTCGCATCTGAGCAGGGTCTGCCTGCCGTCTCTCCGATCGCAGAGCGCATGGGCCTGGAACGCGACATCGCTTTGGTGGAAATGACCGGCGCGCGATATCACGCTGACCAGATAACAACGTCTCAAGCGCTTCCCGTTCTGAAGCAGGCCAAGGAAAGCGGGCTGGATGTCACCGGCGGGGTGGGCATCCATCACTTGACATTGAATACCGCCGATGTGGCCGACTACCGCACGTTCTTTAAGCTCAAACCGCCTCTCCGAGCGGAGAAGGATCGCCTGGCCATGGTAGAAGCTGTTCGCAGCGGCGTGATCGATATTATCTCTTCCATGCATACACCTCAGGACGAGGAGTCAAAGCGGCTGCCCTTTGAAGAGGCTGCATCGGGCGCTGTTGGTTTAGAGACGTTGCTGCCTGCTTCCTTGGGATTGGTTCATGAGGCACTGATTGACATGCCAACGCTTTGGCGTGCTTTGTCCTTACACCCCGCACAGCGTTTAAACTTACCGGGTGGGCGGCTTTCGCCGGGTGCCCCGGCGGACCTCGTCATTTTCGATCCAGAGGCGCAGTTCATCTTGGATCGAAGCAGCCTACGTTCCAAATCAAGAAACACCCCTTTCGATGGGCAACAAATGCGTGGCAAAGTGCTTAAGACCTTCGTCGCAGGCACCTGCGTGTTTGAGGCCGCGTGATGCCCACGCTTGAGACCTCATTGCCGTTCCTCGCGCTCTGGGCGCTTGTTGGATACACGCTGGGTTCAATTCCTTTTGGCGTGGTATTCGCGCGCATCATGGGCCTGGGCAACCTGAGGGAAATCGGTTCAGGGAATATCGGCGCCACCAACGTGCTGCGCACGGGCAACAAAACAGCCGCAGCACTTACGTTGGTTTTTGATGCCGGAAAAGGAGCCTTTGCCGTTTTGCTTGCCCGCCTCTTAGCCAGCGAAGATGCAGCGCAAATCACTGCTTTGACCGCCATGTTGGGTCATTGCTATCCGATCTGGCTGCGATTTAGCGGCGGCAAGGGTGTCGCGACCTTTCTGGGGCTTTTATGGGCATTGTCCTGGCCCATCGGATTGAGTTGCTGCCTGATCTGGTTGATCGCCGCCGCAATCAGCCGCATGTCCTCTTTTGCGGCGCTGACGTCGGCAGCGATGTCCGCGCCCATCATGCTGATCTTAGGGCAAGCACAGGGTACGATTTTGTGCCTGCTCCTTACCGTGATCATTTTTTGGCGCCATCAAGATAACATTCGGCGCATCCGAAACGGCCACGAACCTAGGATAGGGCAAAAATCGAATGAGATGTAAGGCGACGCGAAAGCACAAGGACACGCGCGTTCAGTAGCTACACTCTGCGTAAATGCGGCTAAGATCATGCCCCCAATTGGTATGGTAAGCATCAAGCAGCTCGTCCGCGGGAGACATCCCGGTATCGACTGTATCCCGTAGCGCGTTCAAAAAATGGCTCTCATCCGGGACCATGCCGCCAGCGCCGGGGCGGGCGCGTGCCTTTAAACCTGCTTCTGAAAGGGCGAGCACTTCGCGTGCAAGCTCAAGCATCTTGATCCCCATCACCTCTGCCTGCATCCCAGAAACACTCGCAGCAACACGCAAGGCGTCTCGCTGGTCCGCGGTCCATGTTTTCACCAGATCCCAGGCCGCATCCAAGGCACCCTGATCGTACATCAAACCGACCCAAAATGCGGGCAAAGCGCAAAGCCTTCGCCAAGGGCCACCATCCGCCCCACGCATTTCGATAAACCGCTTCATGCGCGCCTCAGGAAAGGCCGTTGTTAGGTGATCGGCCCAGTCGCTCAACGTTGGTGTTTCACCCGGCAAAGCGGCGAGCTTGCCGTCCAAAAAATCGCGAAATGACAGCCCCAGAGCGTCGATATAGGCCCCGTCGCGGTAGACAAAATACATCGGCACATCGAGCGCATATTCAACCCAACGTTCAAACCCAAAGCCTTCTTCAAACACAAAGGGCAGCATGCCCGTGCGCGAGGCGTCTAGATTTTGCCAAACATGCGCGCGCCAGGATTTGTGACCGTTCACACGACCTTCGAAAAAAGGAGAGTTCGAAAAAAGTGCTGTTGCAACCGGCTGCAGGGCCAAGGCAACACGCATCTTTTTGACCATGTCCTGCTCTGATCCAAAGTCTAGATTGACCTGCACAGTGCAGGTGCGCCGCATCATCACGCGACCCATTGTCCCCACCTTGGTCATATAGTCATTCATCAGTGTGTAACGGCCTTTGGGCATCAGATCCATTTGATCGTGGGTCCAAATGGGTGCAGCGCCCAAGCCGATCCAACCGACGCCGATCTCATCCGCGACGTCCTTCACTTCGCGCAAATGCGTGTTCACCTCATCGCACGTCTCATGAATTGTCTCTACCGCCGCACCGGACAGTTCCAATTGTCCGCCAGGCTCAAGAGAGATGTTGGCGCCGCCCTTCTCAAGACCGATCAGCTTTCCGTTTTCTTCAATGGGGTGCCACGCGTGTCGGTCGCGCAGCCCCTCAAGCATCACGCGGATTGACCGTTCGCCTTCGTAGGGCAGCGGCAGCAGCGTGTCTTTGCAATACCCAAACTTCTCATGTTCTGTGCCGATGCACCAATCTTCTTTAGGTTTGCATCCCTCAGCCAGATATTCTGCAAGCTGTTCGTATCGTTCGATCGGGCCACCGCCGGACTGAGGAATAGACATGGGATGGCTCCTAGCTGGGCATGCTCAGACCGAAGGCATGCGCATAATCGTCGGAGGTGTCAATGGACCAGGGCGCTATGCACCGCGCCGGGATCGCCTTCCCAAATCACAATGGCTTGACGCGGCGTTTGCTGCAAAAGGTCGAGCATGCGCTCCGTTTCCAGCCCTGGAAGCGTTGCAAACGCGTCAAACAGCGCCTCGGACCCGGCCGCATTCATCGGGATCATCAAAGGCGGCGCGCCCGATTGTTCAAGTTGCCAGTGCGGCGGATACATCTGTCCGTTCAAAACAAGGCGCTGAACCACCTGCATCGACACGCTGCCACCGTTCAGAGGGCCGAAATATGTCACGCGCCCTTCATCGACTTGCACGGCACCGACGCCGCCGCCAGGCATGCGGAACCGGGCGCGTTGGCGGCCCAGCCACAGCAATGCAAGCCCCAAAACCGCCAAGGCGTAGCCGAAAATGGCCAGCAAATACCCGATATCTAGGGCGAGCCACAGGCCGCAGACCAACAGGAGGAGACCCGCGACGCATTCTCTCCACCGCCAAAGAAAGGCGCGCACTTCAGGTCGCAGAAATCTCACACTGCACCACCTGCATAGCGATGTTGAACATCTCGCGACGGCCGTCGGAGCTGTTGAGCATGGGGACGTAGGGTGTTGCTCACCGCCAGTCCCCAAAGTGTCTTTGCCAAAGTGCCATCGCCGCGACGACGGCGGTATCTGCACGCAACACCCGAGGACCCAAGGATACGGGATGGGCCTGGGGCAGATGCGTGAGCCTGCGACGTTCATCTTCAGAAAACCCGCCCTCAGGACCAATCATAATGGCCCAGGGCGAGGACTTTAGATCGCGGTCCAAATCATCGACTGGTTCACCCAGCTTTGTCTCGTCACAAAACATGATCTGCCGCCCTCTCTCGAAAGTTGGGAAGAGGGCATTGAACTTTGCGGCCTCCGTCACCTCGGGCACGAAGGTGCCGCCACATTGCTCAACCGCTTCGATGACATGGGCCTGCAACCGGTCGCGTTGAATGCGCGCAGCATTGGTAAACGCCGTGATGACCGGCACAATCCGACGCGCACCCATCTCAGCCGCTTTTTCGACGATAAAGTCTGTGCGGGCTTTCTTGATTGGGGCAAAGAGCACCCACACATCCGGCGGCATCAAAAGCGGTTTGGTCTGCTCTCGACAAAGCAGCGACCCCGTGCGTTTTCCAATCTCATTGACCTCGGCCCGCCATTCACCGGAAGCGCCATCAAATATCAAAACGGTGTCCCCTACCCGCAGGCGCATGACATGGAAAAGATAGTGGGCTTGCCCTTTTTCCAAATGAACCATTTGCCCTGCGGACAAAGGCTGCTTTACGTGTAGTCTAATCACGGCACCCATGGTCAAGATATATGCAAGAAGAACTTCCATCACCAGATCCACTTCAGACCTTGGACGATCGCGTTTCAGACGCAGCCACTGACAATTGGGTGGACCGCTACGCACCGACGGGCATGCGCCCATATCTTCGGCTCAGCCGTGCAGATCGACCGATTGGCACCTGGCTGCTGCTCTTGCCCTGTTGGTGGAGCCTTGCCCTCGCCCTTTTACACGATGAAAGTCCACGGTGGGAGGATCTGTGGATCTTCTTCGCGTGCGGGATTGGCGCGTTTTTGATGCGTGGCGCGGGCTGCACCTGGAACGATATCGCAGATCGCGCGATCGACGCGCAAGTTGCGCGCACCCGGTCCCGGCCCATCCCTGCTGGTCAGGTCACTGTGCGCGGGGCGATATATTGGATGATCATGCAGACGGGTGTCGCCGCTCTCATCCTTTTTACCTTCAATGCGGCGGCGATTGCGCTGGGCCTTTTGTCACTTGGACTGGTCGCGATCTATCCTTTTGCCAAACGTTTTACCTGGTGGCCGCAAGTCTTTCTGGGTTTGGCGTTCAACTGGGGGGCATTATTGGTTTGGGCCGCCCACACGGGTAGCCTGGGCCTGCCGGCGCTTTTCCTTTACCTTTCGGGAATTGCGTGGACGCTTTACTATGACACAATCTATGCGCACCAGGACATCGAAGACGATGCGATGATCGGGGTAAAATCAACTGCGCGGCTCTTTGGGAAGCAGACGCCAGCATGGTTGCGTGGGTTTGCTGCGTTGACAGTTGTTTTTATGGCCGTCGCTGTCATCTTGGCAATTGGGCAAGAAGCGGATCCCGCAAACCTGGTCATAGCTTTGTTGGCACCGCTTGCCATGGGCGTTCACTTTGCATGGCAACTTTGGCAGTTCAAATTGAATGACCCCGGCCTTATGCTGACGATCTTTCGGGGCAACCGCAATACAGGTCTGATACCTCTGCTTTTTCTGGGGCTTGCGCTCTACGTGTGATTGCGTGCCAAAGACAGGCAGCGTATCATTTTCCCCAGCCACCTCATGTAAAGAGACCTCATGCGCCTGAGCACCGGATTGATTATCGCCATGACATTCGCAGGTGCCGCTGCTTTGGCCGTGCTGTCCGCGCTTTTGTCGGTGAGGGTAGTTGAACAAAGTTCTGAAATCGGTGTGCGCAGAGCACTTGATGTAGGCGACGTGCCTTGGGCAGAGGTCCAGGCAGACGGGCTGCAGGTAACCCTATCCGGCCTCGCCCCAACGGAAGCGATGCGATTTCGCGCGCTTTCTATAGCGGGCTCAGTTGTCGACGCCGCGCGGGTGATCGACCAGATGGAGGTGATGACGAGTGCTGCGATAACGCCGCCGCGTTTCTCGGCAGAGGTCCTGCGCAATGACAGCGGGATCACCATCATCGGGTTAATTCCAGCAAGCACAGACCGCGCCACGATGCTTGCACCACTGCAAAATCTGCCCGAGAGCATGCCCTTGGCCGATCTTTTGGAGACGGCACAATATCCGGCGCCCCCAGGGTGGGAGGACGCCATCGCATTCGCATTGAACGCGATGGCCGTGTTGCCGCGGGCCAAAGCCTCTATCGACGCGGGCCGCGTTGCGATCACCGCAAGCGCAGACAGTGCCCAGGACAAGATCGAGATGGAGACAAAGCTACGGCGCAGTGCGCCCCCTAGCCTGTCGCTCTCTCTCGATATTGCCGCGCCAAGGCCCGTGATCACGCCCTTTGCCCTGCGTTTCAAACGCGACGCAGAAGGCGCTCGATTTGAAGCCTGCGCGGCAGACACGGAGGCGGCGCGCGACGTTATCCTCGCGGCGGCAAAGCAGGCCGGCCTGCAAAGAAGGGCGCGATGCCTGATCGGACTTGGGGTGCCAAGCCCTTCCTGGGCTCAGGCGGTACGCCAAGGCATAGAGGCTTTGTCGCGTTTCCCGGCAGGGTCCATCACCTACGCCAACGCCGATGTGACACTGCTCGCCGCACCTGGGACCGATCAGGCGCTGTTTGACCGCGTCGTGGGCGAATTAGAAACCAGTTTGCCTGATGTGTTTGTCCTCACGGCGACGCTCCCGGAAAAAGATGACCCTGACGCTGGACCTGCAGAGTTCACGGCAACGCTCAGCCCCGAGGGTCAGCTTCAAATGCGCGGCCGCATTTCTGACGAACCGCTTCGTGAGCTGGCCGATAGCTACGCCAAAGCCCGTTTCGGCTCTGACAAAGTCTACATGGCGGCCCGCATCGCGGATGACTTGCCGGTTGACTGGCCAGCGCGGATGCTAGCGGGTTTGGAAGCACTATCAACGTTGAACAACGGCGCGTTAAGTGTCACCGCAGACCGGGTGGTGATCAGTGGACAGACAGGTGACCCAGACGCCAGTACGCAGATTGCGTCGCTATTGTCTGACAGATTGCCGCAAGGGGCCGCTTTTGACATCGATGTCACCTATCAAGAAAAGCTTGATCCCGTCGCCAGCTTGCCGACACCCGAGGAGTGTTTGGCGGAAATCCGCGCCATCATTGACGTTGTAAAGATCCGTTTTGAACCGGGCAGCGCCACGATTGATGCGCAAACCTTGGGCGTGATGAACGATATCGCCGAGATCCTCAAGCAATGCGGCAGCATCCCGCTTGAAGTGCAGGGACATACAGACAGCCAAGGCCGCGAAGTGATGAACCTGGAGCTTAGCCAAAGTCGCGCGGACTCAGTGCTAAATGAGTTGCGCGCAAGGCGTGTCCTAACCGGTAGCTTCGTCGCGAAAGGATACGGCGAAACGCGCCCCATTGCAGATAATGAGACCGAAGAAGGTCGCGAAGCCAATCGTCGGATTGAGTTCCACCTGATCCGCCAAAACAACAGTGACACATTGCAAGACACCACGCTCGACAGCCTCGCGCAAACCAGCGACAGTGCCTCCGCCTCAAACGCAGGAAGCCCCCAAGATGAGCAGAACTGAATTTATCACCGCTACCGCCGCTATCCTTTTTGTCGCCTTCTGCCTGGGGTGGTTCGCCAATTGGCTTGTGCACCGCTTCACGCGCGTTGCTGCAGATGATGTTGAGCAGTTGGATAAGATGAGCCAAGAGCTGCACGAGGCGGAAGAGACCCGGGACCAAGCGATCACCTATCTGCAGCAGCGCGAGGCGGAATTGACCAATCAGCTTGCCCAAACAGAAGCGGAATTGAGCGCTGCAATGGACGGATTGCGCGACGCGCGGCAAGAAGCCGAAGAGATGCGCGCGTTCTTGAACGGGCAGCAAAACGCGCAACCCAGCGGCGAGGTCTTCTCTACACGGCGCTAAAGCCATTGGCCTTGCACCTGAGATATATTGCCCAACCCGACTTAGCACCGCGACGTTCGCCCGGTACGGCGCTGCCGAACATAACCAGTTGAGCGGCACGGTGAGAGGAAACGGGATGTACCATGTCTAAAGCTGCAAGCGTTGGGGCGTCACCAACGCGCGACCGCCGCCTCATCTTCTTGCGTCGCTGCAACCCATTTGGCCCCTTGTAATGTAACCTCGCGCTTCCAAAAGGGCGCGCGCGATTTCAGATAATCCATCAGATAAGAAGCGCCTGCAAACGCATCGGCCCTATGGGCGGCCGCAGTTGCCACCATCATAATGATCTCACCGGGCAACAATATGCCGACCCGATGAATGATCAGAACATCCGCCAAAGAAAATCGCGTCCGCGCCGCTTCAGCCATCGCATTGATCGCGCGTTCGGTCATGCCTGGATAGTGCTCAATCTCCATCGACCGCAGATCGCCGGACGGTGTATCACGCACAAGGCCGGTAAAGGTAATGATTGCGCCTTCTTGAGTGCGCCCCTTCGCAAAACGCGCCGCCTCTGCACCAAAGTCAAAAGGCGCTTCCTGGACGGTTATCTGCATCTCGCGCTAGCCCCCCGTCATGGGCGGGAAAAACGCCACTTCGCGCGCCCCACCGAGCGGCGCGTCAAAATCGGTTAACCGTTGATCCACAGCCACCCGCAAGGAATCCAAATCCGAGAATACCAGATCATACCGATCTTCCCGCGCACGCAGCTCCGCCACAAGCTGGGCGACGGTTTCAGCCTCGGTTTGAACGGTTTCGCTTGACAGACCAATGCGCTCGCGCACCCAGGCAAAGTACAAAATGTTGATCATTTCTCTTCTTTCAAATGCGGCAGGGCCCTTTGGAAATACTGAAAACCGGTGATCGCAGTCAGCAGTGCCGCCGCCCAGAGAAGCCACAGACCGATCCGTCCGGTCCACTCCATGCCCATCAGTTTCCAGCCAAGACCCAAGAGATCTTCTTCGTCTCCATTTAGGATATCCAGAACCAAACGCTCGTCCATGCCGAAAATTGCCATGCCAAAATAATGCTCAAAGACGCCCTGGCCAAAGAGCACCGCGATCGCGGTCATCTGGAGCGCCGTCTTCCATTTGGCCAGCGGCGTTACCTTGAGTGTTCCTGCAACATCGCCAAGATATTCGCGCAGGCCGGACACAAAGACCTCGCGAAACAAGATCACCGTGGCCGGTAACACCAGCCAGGGAGACCAGCTCGAAAATCCGATGATGACCATCAGCGCGATGACAACCATCGCTTTATCCGCGATGGGATCCAGCATCGTACCCAACTTTGTTTCCTGCCGCCACGAACGTGCAAGATGCCCATCAAACCAATCGGTAATCGCTGCTGACACGAAAAGTGTCAGCGCAAACCAGTCTGCGTAAGGTCTCGTAAAATAAAGAAAACCAACAGCAACCCCAGGCGCGGCGATCAAGCGCAAGACCGTCAGAGCGTTGGGCAGCGTCCACGTCATGCGCGCAAACTAACGCACGACCGTGACCCGGAAAAGTTTTCTTTTTGGCTCGGGGCAAGATGAAGAAAAGGGGGCAAAAAACCCTCTGCCTCCGATACCTGAACGTCAATCTGCGCGATGCTAGCCGCGTTCATGAAAAAACGCATATATCGTTTCTGCAAGCGCATCAGAGATCCCATCAACCGCTTTCAGGTCGCTCAAATTTGCACGAGATACCGCTTTTGCGGATCCAAAATGCGCGAGCAGAGCCCGCTTACGCCCGGCGCCGACGCCGGGCACTTCATCAAGAGGGGTGGCCCCCATCGCCTTGGTACGCTTCGCGCGGTGTGTGCCAATAGCAAACCGATGCGCTTCGTCCCGCAGTCGTTGAATGAAATAAAGCACCGGATCATTGTGCCGCAACGCCATAGGACGCGCGCCGACACGGTGAAATTCTTCTTTGCCCGCGTCTCTGTCGATGCCTTTGGCAACACCTACCATCGGGATATCTTCCACGCCGTGATCGCGCATAATACCCGCGACGGCAGAAACTTGCCCTGCCCCACCGTCGATCAACAAAAGGTCGGGCCAGTGACCCTCTTGACGCTCTGGATCCTCTTTCCGCAATCGTTTGAAGCGCCGGTTCAGAACTTCTTTCATCATCCCAAAGTCATCACCAGGGGTAAGTTCCTCACCGCGAATGTTGAACTTGCGATAGTGGTTTTTCATGAGCCCTTCGGGCCCGGCCACGATCATTGCGCCAACTGCGTGCGCCCCTTGGATGTGAGAATTGTCATATACTTCAATCCGTCGGGGCGGCGCAGGCAGGTCGAAAGCGTCGGCTAAACCACGCAGCAATTTGGCCTGGGTTGCACTTTCAGCCATCTTACGGGCCAGGCTTTCACGCGCGTTGCGCAGCGCGCCGTCAACCAGCTCTGCTTTTTCCCCGCGCTGCGGAACCAAAATCTCAACCCGCCGGCCAAGCTTGCTGGTAAGCGCGTCAGACATCAAAGCGGGATTTTCGATCGCGTTGCTAAGTAGCAGCTGCCTTGGAGGTTCACGTTGATCGTAGAACTGTCCGATAAATGCTTCCAAAACCTCTGCAGCGTCGACATCGGCACCTACCCGCGGATAGTAATCACGATTGCCCCAATTTTGATTTGCGCGGATGAAGAACACTTGAACGCAGGCCTGGCCGCTATCCATGTGAAGCGCGATGATATCCGCCTCTGACACGCCACGCGGGTTGATACCCTGTGCCGTCTGAACCTGCGTCAGCGCCTTGATCCGGTCACGCAGGGCAGCAGCACGCTCAAACGCCATCTCGGCAGAAGCCTCCGCCATCTGGGTCGCGAGATGCGCCTGCACCTTGGTCGTCTTGCCTTGCAAAAACGCGTCAGCCTCATCCACGAGTTTGGCATAGTCTTCTTTGCTGACCTTCCCACCACAGGGGCCAGCGCAGCGCTTCATGTGATAATTCAAGCAGGGTCTATTCCCCGCCTCCACCTCTCGATCACTGCATGTTCTCAACAAAAAAACCTTTTGTAGCGTGTTCAGCGTGCGATTAACCGCGCCCGCGCTGGCAAATGGGCCATAGTACCGCCCCTTTCGTGTCTTTGCGCCACGATGCTTTTCAAGGCGCGGGAAGTCATGTTCGTCGCTGATAAAAATGTATGGGAAGCTCTTGTCGTCGCGCAAAAGGACATTGTACTTCGGCTTGAGTTGCTTGATCAGATTTTGCTCTAAAAGCAGCGCCTCAGTCTCTGTCTTTGTCGTCAGAAACATCATGGATGCGGTGTCTGAAATCATCCGAGCAATGCGCGGGCTGTGACCGGTGGTGCGGGTGTAGTTGCTTACCCGGGCCTGCAGGTTGCGTGCTTTGCCGACGTATAGAACGCGGCTTTCGGCATCCAGCATCCGATAGACACCCGGAGATGTATCCAGCGTCTTCAAATAGCTTTGAATGACCTGATGCCCCGGCTTTGTGTGTTCTGAGTCGCTGCTCATCTCGCACTCTGATTCTTTGTTCGTGCTGCAATATGAAACACCGCGGGACAAGTGTTAACCTTTCCACGCAAGTTGTGGGTAAGTCTGAAGATAACTCCTAGAACAGGCGAAATTCTTGTTGTTTTTGGCATGGTTCTTTGAAATGCTCAAATTTTATGCAAATATGTAACATATTGATATCATGAAATATTATTTTGATTTTCGCCACAACGCACTGAAAACATTGAACTTTAAAAGGCACTTCGTCACATGATTTTCATAAAGTGCAAAACTTTGATCGGTGCGCTCTATTCGACCCCCAGAACGTCGGGTGTCTGCCAACTCAGATGTTGTCCGCCATCAACGCAAATCAACTGACCGGTCACAGCTTTCGCATCCAGAAAATAGCCGAGCGCGGCGGTGATATCGCCCGGGTCCGCGCCGCGCTTCAAAACGGTGTTGCGCCTTTGGTCGGCGAAATGTTCGGCCGACTGGCGATGGCCCTGCAGCGTTGGGCCGGGCCCGATTGCGTTAACCCTAATAGCGGGTGCCAACGCCTGAGCTGTGGTCTGTGTCAGCGCCCAAAGCCCCATTTTCGCTAAGGTGTAGGTCATGAACTCAGGCGTCAACTTTCGCACGCGCTGATCTATCATGTTGATGATGAGCCCGCTCGCCAACGGCTCCTTTTCCTGATCTTGCATCGCAGGCAGATCTTGCTGTGCCATTGCTTGGGTCAACAGGAAAGGCGCGCGCAAGTTACTCCCGATGTGTCTGTCCCAACTCTCCCGCGAGGCGTTGAAGATGCTGTCATGTTCAAAGATCGATGCATTATTGACCAAACAAGTGATATCGCCACCCAATGCCCTGCGCGCGGAAGCGAAAAGCGATGTCGCCTCTTCCTCTTCCAGCACATCGGCTTGCAACGCGGTGGCGTCTCGGCCCATCGCTTGGATCTCGGCCACAACCTGACGCGCTGCGTCTTCAGAGCCGGCATAATGGACGGCAACATCATATCCGCGCGCCGCAAGAGACAGCGCCATAGCGCGTCCAAGCCTCTGGGCTGCGCCTGTTACCAATGCCCTTGGTCGCATCATATCTTCCTTCATGTCAGAACCGTGACGATGTAAAAGACGTAGAGGGCGCTTAGGATGAAGCCCCAAAGCCTTGTGATATCGCGACCCAGGTAAACAAAAGGCACCATCAACAAAGACGCGCCCAACATGACCCAAAGGTCGAAACGCAAAAAGGCGGGATCAACCGAAATCGGGCCCACCAGACTGGCGATGCCTACGATGGCCAGCAGGTTAAACATGTTCGAACCGATCACGTTCCCCAGTGCGACATCTGCCTGCTTGCGCACCGCGGCCATGACGGTTGTTGCCAGTTCGGGCAGTGACGTGCCCACAGCCACCAAAGTTAAACCGATGACTGTGTCGCTCACACCGTACTCTTTGGCGATCAGACTGGCATTTTCAACCAACAGCCCAGCGCCCAGGGGCAGCCCGATTAACCCTAAAATCAAAAACAAAATGATCTGCCATAAAGGCATGTTGGGATCTGCGCCTTCGGGCGCCTCCTCATCCTCCCCCTCTTTTGCCAGATGGTTCTGCGCGTCTCTCCAGGCATCCCCGAGAACATAGGCCAAGGCCGCCAAAAGAATGAGCCCGGCGATCCAATCAAACAAGCCTCTGAACGCCAACAGGATGAACAAAATCGATGCGGCGATCATGAAATTGAAGGTTTTTCGCGTGTTGAACGCTGCCGTGTGCATCGTCGCCAGCAGCGCGGGAATGCCCAACACCAGCAGGATGTTAGCGGTATTCGACCCAACCACATTGCCCAGCGCAATGCCGGGCGCACCGTCGAGCACGGCTTCAATCGCGATCAACAACTCGGGCGCAGAAGTGCCGAAAGCGACAATAGTCAAGCTCACAATGAGTGCCGGCACGCCCACACGCAACGAGAGGTTGACAGCGCCTTTGACCAGCACGTCACCGCCCAGCAGTAAAATCACCAACCCCAAGGCGGTCAGAAGCCATGGTAAAAGCATCAGGACTTTCTCAGACAGGGACAGGGGCCTTTACCGATGCGATATCGTCCACAATGACCACATTTGCTTTGCCGCAAACGTTTCCCACCGATCCAATGCATTTTGCCAAACCAAGCGAGAATGCCAATGAACGCCAAGAACAACAGGACGATTTTGGAAAGCATAGATCAGAGACCAAAGCGCGCATATGCTGCGCGTTCTTCGATGCCGTGTGCTGTCTCTTGCAGTAACTGCGCGCCAAAGCGCGAGAGCAAGCCGCGTCTTAGCCCATAGCGGCGCAGCCGAACTTTGTCGCCAAACCGTTCTTTGAGTGCGGGTTTGAGATGACCAATCCCGTCGATCAACCCCAGTTCCACAGCGCGTTGGCCTAGCCACACCTCCCCTGTGAACAAGTCTTGATCATCCGGCAGCTTGCCTGCGCGCCGCGCGCTCACATGGTCTTTGAAATTGACATGAATATCTTCCAGCAGACCCTTTAGCCGCGCCACATCCTCGGGTTTTTCAGGGCGGAATGGGTCAAGCATGCTTTTCGATGTTCCCGCGGTATAAACCCGCCGCTCGACACCGTAGTTTTCAATGAACCGATCAAACCCAAACGAGGCTGAGATGACACCGATTGATCCAATTACCGACGAGGTGTCGGCATATATTTCATCGGCCGCCGCCGCGAGCCAATAGCCCCCGGACGCCGCGACATCCTCGACAAAGGCGATGACAGGGATCTTTTTCTCGTCCGACAACCGCCTGATGCGTGCACCGATCAAAGAAGATTGAACAGGACTGCCGCCAGGTGAATTGATCTCAAGGGCGACAGCCTGAGGCTTGCCTTTCTCAAATGCCTTTTCAATCACCGGGCCAAGCGCGACATCATTTAACGCGCCGCGTCCTTGCGCGCCGATAAGCCCGGAAAGGCGGATGACAGATACAGTCGGATCAGAGTTTACAAAGGGGAGCCAATTTCTCATTGGGCTGATGTAGACCGCAGGTTCGCCACAAACAAGATGGGCGTCGGCTTTATTGCCGGATGCGCCACCCGGTGCGAAAAATCCACCAAATGACGGTAACGCACAGCACAGTGAAGCACGCGATCGCGATCAAACTGGTAACGATCGGTACATCTGCCGTCCCGAAAAATGCCCATCGAAAACCCGAGATCAAATACACGACCGGATTGAACATCGACACTGTTTGCCAAACTTCCGGCAACATCGTGATGGAATAAAATGAGCCGCCCAGAAACACCAATGGAGTAATGATCAGCAGCGGCACAATCTGCAATTGTTCAAAATTCCCGGCCCAAATGCCCAAAATGAAACCAAAAAGGGCGAAGCTGATCGTGGTCATCAACAAGAAAGCCAGCATCGCCAAAGGGTGCTGGATACGGATATCAACGAAAAAGAACGCTGTGGCCAGAATGATCATGCCGATGATCAGCGCCTTCAAGGCAGCCGCCCCGACATACCCGATAACAATCTCGATAAAGCTGATCGGGGCCGCCAAAAGCTCTGAAAAGGTGCCAATGAACTTGGGGAAGTAGATCCCAAAAGAAGCGTTTGAGATCGACTGCGTGATGACCGTCAGCATCACGAGGCCGGGAACGATGAAGGCACCATAGCTGACACCTTCAATTTCCTGAATGCGGCTGCCGATGGCGGCGCCGAAGACCACGAAATAAAGAGAGGTTGAGATCACCGGGGCCAACAGACTTTGCGCTATGGTCCGGAAAAACCGGAACATCTCGAAGACAAAAATCGCGCGGATGGCCGTCCAATTCATGCGGCACTGCCCGAAAGATCGGCGCCCTCTTTCACAAGACCCACAAAGATTTCCTCCAAGCTTGACTGCCGGGTAACGACATCCTTCAAGGTCAATCCCGCACTCGCCACATCAGACAAAAGCTTGGTGATCCCGGTGCGTGCAGCGCGGGTATCGTAGGTGTAAATCAGCGCCATGCCATCTGCAGAAAGGCGCAGGCTGGAGGATTTGAGCACAAGCGGCAGTTCAGCGATGGGTTCTGCAAGCTGCACCTCAAGCTCTTTCTGGCCCATACGTGTCATGAGCGTGTCTTTCTCCTCGACCAATATCAGCTCGCCTTTCGCAATGACCCCAACCCGATCGGCGATGGCCTCTGCCTCTTCGATGTAATGGGTGGTCAAGATGATGGTGACACCGCTGGCCTTCAGGGCGGCGACCACCTCCCACATGTCTTTGCGCAATTCCACATCGACGCCTGCGGTGGGTTCATCCAAAAACAAAACCCGTGGATCATGCGCAAGCGCTTTCGCAATGAGCACGCGGCGTTTCATCCCACCAGAAAGTGCGCGCACCTGACTGTCTCGTTTGTCCCACAACGAAAGCTGTTTGAGCACTTGTTCAACGGCCGCCTCATCACGCGGTTTGCCATATATACCGCGGGAAAATCGCACTGTGTTGCGCACGCGCTCAAAAGGTTCCAGATGTATTTCCTGCGGCACCAACCCGATCATGGCGCGCGCTGCGCGGAAATCTTGCACGATGTCGTATCCACCAACGCGAACACTACCGGCGCTTGCAGTAGTGATGCCGCATATGGTGGAGATCAGCGTGGTTTTTCCTGCACCGTTGGGCCCCAAAAGCGCGAGTATCTCGCCTTCGCGAATGTCCAGACTGACGTCTTTGAGCGCCTCAAATCCGTCAGCATATGCTTTTCGCAGATTTCTAATTTCAACGATATTGACCATCGGGTCTCTCCGACTGCAGCGACATGGCGCTGCGCTTATCACAGCCTCGGCGGGCTGCTAGCCTTTGTTGCGTCCAAACCAAGCCTTTTTCTCGCCCTGCTCACGGTCCGCAACTTCAGCCTCTGCTGGTTCGGATCCCTCAAGCGATTTTTGCAGGTTATCAAAAAACTGATCCGCCATTTTCTTAGCAAAGCCATCAATGATCCGGCTTCCCAGCTGGGCAAGTTTCCCGCCCACCTTTGCCTGTACGTCGTAGGATAACTCGGTGCCGCCGTCCTTTGCTGTAAGCCGTACTTCCGCCCCTCCCTTCGCAAAACCAGCAGCACCGCCTTTGCCGGCGCCGTCAATCTTTAACGACGTATCGGGCACCAAGTCCGAGATACTGACCTCACCCTTGAACGTTGCCTTTACTGGGCCGACTTTCTGCACGACGGTGGCATGAAACCCATCTTCAACAGTCCCTGTCACCTCTTGGGCGCCAGGCACGCAATTTTGCAACACCTGGGCATCCAAAAGCGCTGCGTAGACTTCAGCGGGGGGAACAGCAATCTGGCGGATGTCAGACATTTGCATGACGCAGGGTCCTCTTCATGAAACCATCTTTCTTCTATGCGCCAGGGTACGGAGCAGCAAGCTGGCTGTGTTGAACATAATCCGGCGGATCAGCGTCGGTAGAGCGTCAAAGCACTGAAAGCTAAAAACAGCACTTTTTCAAATTCAGCCGGAGTGATCATCATAGCGGCTAGGCCAGTTCTACAACGACTTTTCCCGTCGCTTTTCTGCGCCGCAAGAGGTCTAGCGCCTCATTCGCCTGCTGCAAGGGCAGAACATTGCTGACATGCGGTCTGAGTTTACCAGCGCTGTACCAACGGATCAGCACTTCAAAACTATCGGTCAGCACTTTCGGGTTCAGCCGCGCATAGCCGCCCCAATAAAGACCCATCACCGTCAAGTTTTTGACCAAAAGGATATTCGCAGGGATCTGCGGCACCTCGCCCGAGGCAAATCCAAGTGGCAAAAGTCGCGCCTCAGGATTGCAGGCGCGCAATGCGGCCTTGAACTGACCCCCACCGATTGGGTCATATACGACATCCGCGCCGCCCAGTGATTTCACCGCTGTTCGAATGTCGTCGCTATCTGAGTCCAGCAAATGATCCGCGCCCGCCACCTTGCAAACTTTCAGTTTGTCGGCACCTCGCGCGCAGGCGATCACCTCTGCCCCCATCAGCTTGCCCAATTCAACAGCTGTTAATCCAACACCGCCAGAAGCACCCAGCACGAGCAGACGTTCTTTGGCGCGCAAGCGTGCCTTATAATCCAGCGCGACATGGCTCGTTCCATATGCAACAAGGAAGGCTGCGGCATCCACCGCGCTCATCTCATCTGGGATTGGCACGCAAATCGCCTCTGGTATGGCCGCGAATTCAGCCAAGCCACCCATCCCCGTATAGGCGGCGATCCTGTCACCAACGCGGCGTTCTATGACGCCCTCGCCCACTGCTGTGACGGTGCCAGCAAGCTCCATCCCGATGGTAAATGGCAACGAAGGTCTTTCCTGATACGTGCCTTTGATCATGAGCGTGTCGCCAAAGTTCATCCCGCACGCGTCTATCTTAACCAGCACCTCGCCAATGCCAGGCTTTGGCATTTCAACGTCACGCAGTTCGAGGGGTTGATCATATGCGATCACTTGCATTGCACGCATGAGCTACCTCCTGTGCTAACCATCTGCGCACATGGACCGATGTGCATGCCAATAGCAAGGCGTTTCAAACGTCAGTGTGTGACGCGGTGTCAGCATGGGCCTGAAACCGGAGGATGACCTGCAATCCCGGCGCATTGTCACGCAAGCTGACGTGTGCATCGTGCAAGGTTGCGACCGCCGCGACCAAGCTAAGGCCCAGGCCGTACCCGGGCGTGTGGCGGCTGCGGTCCAATCGATAGAGGCGATCAAAAACGCGCTCACGCTCAGCATCCGGGATACCCAGACCAGCATCTGAAACACACAACACGATGTGATCATCCATGCGTTTGAGAGTAACGCTGACATAGGAGCTGCCCGACGCATGTCGCATCGCATTCTCGATCAAGTTTGACAGCATCTGCCCCAGCAGACCGCGATCTCCCAGCATGCTGGGCACCGTTTCATCAACAAAAACATCAAGCCGTTGTCCGCCGGCACGCACGCTCGGCTCAAACAAATCGGTGACAGTGTGGACAATCGCGCTCAAGTCCACCTTCTCAAAACGCGCCTTTGGCGATCCTGCCTCCACCCGCGCGAGTTGCAGCAGCGATTGAAAGATCGTGCCCATGTCTTGCACTTCCGCGCGGGCTTTCTCCAAGATCTCATAAGATATGTCCTGGTCTCGAAGTTGTTGATCGAGATCGTCAAGATAAAGCGCCAGACGTTGAAGCGGTGTCTTCAGGTCATGCGCAATGTCAGAAGACACTTGCCGCAAAGACGCGACAACGGCTTCTTGGGCCGCAGCCATCTTATTCAACTTTTCGCCAATCTGTCGCAGATCATCCGACCATCGCTTCCCGATGTGCGTTCGCGCGGCAAGATCGCCGCTGGTCATTTTATCAAGCGACGCGCTCACCATCTCGACGTGCCTGGTCGAGCGTCGCGCTAAAATCAAACCACCCGACAAAGCAATCAACACCGTGGGCACCAGGCTGACCCACAGGATGTTCACGAAAACATCGCGCAAGGCGACGATCTCTGCTCGGCTGCGGGCGATCGTGATCAAGCCACCGTGCAAACGGTCCGTCAGAGACAGATAGGTGCCATCGTATTCGGTGCGCGCACGATCCAGCGAAAAGATGTGAAATCCTGCATCGTCTCGGGCGATAGCGCCATTTCCATAAATGCGGCCACCGGGCGCCACGTAGCTGAGTATCAATCTATTTGGATCTGCCGCGCGCGACTCAGCCTCTACCAGCAGAGCAACTGCGCGCGCCGAGGGCGCAGCGCGAAACCCAGCCAAGTCCTGGCGAAGATCGGCACGGATGCTCTGCTCAAAGGACCGCTGCGTGACGGCATAGCTTGCCGCCAGGCCCGCCAGGCTAACAAAGGCAAACAAGCCCACGAGCAAAAGGGCAAGTCGGATGGGCATGGACCGCCATAGATTACCTTGGCGCAGCATCATGGCTTGATCCGATAGCCCGCACCCCGGACGGTCTGGATCAACGCTGTGGCAAAAGGTCGGTCCACTTTGGACCTGAGCCGACTGATGTGAGTTTCCACGACGTTGGTGCCGGGATCAAAATGCAGATCCCAAACCGCTTCGAGCAACAGCGTGCGCGTTTGGACCCGACCCTTGCGCCGCAGCAGATGCTCTAAAAGCGCAAATTCACGCGGCAAAAGATCAATCTCTTGACCGCTGCGCGTCACTTTTCGGGTGATCAAATCCATTTCCAAATCACCCGCAGTAAGGACTGTTTCCGTGTCCAACACACGAGGACGCCGCGCCAGTGCGGCAACGCGCGCTGACAATTCGCCAAACACAAACGGTTTCGAAAGATAATCATCTGCCCCCGCTTGGAGACCCTCAATGCGGTCGGCAACGTCTCCTACAGCGGTCAAGAGCAAGACAGGCATTGTTGCACCGGCACCGCGCAGGGCTTTGAGAACCTTCAGACCGTCCATTTCCGGCAGCATGCGGTCAAGAATAATCACGTCATAAGAAACTGACGTCGCTTCAATCAATCCCGTTTTACCGTCGCGCGCCCAATTGACAGCATATCCTTCTTCGCGCAAACCGCGAGCGACGTAAGACCCGGTGGTGGCATCATCCTCAACCACAAGCAGTTTCATCTCAACCAACGTCCATCTCTACCTGACACAATAAAATAGTGAGTAAGATGGCATCGACCGAGCGCTATACAAATTTGTATAGCGCGCTGCAGGTGCTTGTAAGCTGAGCGCACCATCTTTTCTGCATGAATTAACCTTCAGGAAAGGACTCTCGTTATGAGCCACACAAATCCACTTGCGCCCAGATCTACCGCAGCACTCCTGAGCGCGGCGATGCTTACCGCCACCGCTTTGCTGGGCACGCCTGCACCCGCCACTGCCGCCACCGATGGTGGCTTCGCCGACCTGGTCGAAAATGTCGCGCCAGCAGTCGTCTTTATTGAGGTAACGGGGCGAGAACGGTCTAAGACACCGCCGCTTTCCCGCGATATCCCTCCTCAACTCCGCCGTTTCTTTGAGGACGGCCTGCCTGAAAATATGCCCGAACGCACGGGTGTCGGTTCTGGGTTCATTATCTCTGAAGATGGGCAGATCGTCACAAATCACCACGTTGTTGCAGGAGCTGACAACGTCATCGTCAAACTCGCTGACGGTCGACAGCTCACAGCGGAAGTGATCGGATCCGATCCGCTTACCGATATTGCGCTGTTGAACGTCCAAGCTGACGATCCGCTGCCAACTGTCAGCTTCGGTAGCTCCGATGCTTTGCGCGTGGGGGATGAGGTGGTTGCCGTGGGCAATCCCTTCGGATTGGGGGGCACAGTGACATCAGGGATCGTTTCTGCGCTGTCACGAAACATCAATGCAGGCCCGTTTGACGACTTCATCCAGACCGATGCCGCAATCAATCGGGGCAACTCAGGCGGGCCGCTTTTCGACACAGACGGGGACGTCATCGGTGTGAACACGGCCATTATCTCTCCGCGCGGGGGGTCGGTGGGCATCGGGTTCGCCGTGCCCTCAGACCTCGTTCAGATCGTGGTGAACGATCTTGCCGATGATGGCCAGCTTACGCGCGGTTGGCTGGGTGTGAACATCCGACCGATGAGCGAGGAAGTGGCAAATGTTCTTGGCTATGCCAATCCAAAGGGTGCAGTGATCGAAGCAGTTAGCAAAGACAGCCCGGCATCCCAGGCCGGATTAAAGCCCGGCGACGTTATTATTGCGTATCAAAATGTTGACATCGCCAATCTACGCGATCTGACGCGCGCTGTTGCCACGACGATACCCGGTGAAACCGTGACGTTGATGGTTCTGCGCCAGGGCCAGGAACGCAGTATTGATGTCACCATCGGCAGCCTGCAAACCGACGCCGCTTAGGTACAGATGGCAACGCGGGCAGGCCGATCTACATCGGCGTGCGCCGCGTTTTCGTTTAACGCACCGAGAGCGATAACATGGGAAGGAAAGCTAAAAACTCTCTAAAACGTGCCGGTTACTCTTGAGAAAGTGGGACAATTATCACAGATAGAGCGTCATCTTTAGCCCTGGTTCGACCGCAGGGCGTTGATTAGGAGTTCGCGTGTCCCTCTTCCTCATCGTCGCCCTCCCCTTCTTGGGTGCGCTCTTGCCCGGCTTAATGAACCAAGCCGGGCGCCAAGCCTGCGCCGGGGTCACTTTTATGATCACGCTGGCCGCGTTTATCGGCCTGCTGACAAATCTGCCCGCTGTGGTCGCGGGCGAAGTTGTGACAACGGGGATAGCTTGGCTGCCTGGCCTTGGGCTAAATGTGAACCTGATGCTCGACGCGCTGGGCTTTTTTTTCGCGCTGCTGATTTTGGGCATTGGATTGTTGATCATCACCTATGCGCGCTACTACCTGTCTCGCAACGACAACATGGGCGAGTTCTTCACCTATCTGTTGCTTTTCCAAGGCGCGATGGTTGGCATCGTGCTTTCAGACAACATACTGCTTTTGCTCATTTTTTGGGAGCTTACATCCCTTTCGTCGTTCTTGCTGATCGGCTATTGGAAGCACCTGCCGGAGGGACGCCAAGGGGCACGCATGGCGCTTGCCGTGACGGGCATGGGTGGTCTGGCGCTGATCGGCGGCATGCTCATTCTTGGCAACATCGCGGGAAGCTATGACCTCAGCGTGATATTGCAGCAACGCGATGTAATCCAGGAAAGCCCGCTTTATCTGCCCGCGCTTTTGCTCATCTTGTTGGGATGCTTCACCAAATCAGCGCAGTTCCCGTTTCATTTCTGGTTGCCGCATGCAATGGCCGCGCCAACCCCGGTATCGGCGTATCTGCATTCTGCGACGATGGTCAAGGCGGGGATCTTTCTTTTGGCGCGGCTTTGGCCGGTGCTGTCGGGCACGCCGGAATGGTTTGTGATTGTCACCACCGCAGGCTTACTCACTATGGTTTTGGGCGCAGTGATCGCACTTTTCAAACACGATCTCAAAGCACTTTTAGCTTTTTCCACGGTGAGCCATTTGGGATTGATCACCATGCTTTTGGGCACGGGCACCGCTTTTGGCGCGATGGCGGCGGTATTTCACATCCTGAACCACGCGACATTTAAAGCAGCGTTGTTCATGTCAGCGGGCATCGTGGATCACGAGGCGCACACCAGGGACATCCGTCGCCTAGGCGGTTTGAGGCATCTGATGCCGATCACCTTTGTCATCGCGACGCTCGCCGCTTTGTCGATGGCAGGGATCCCTTTCCTCAACGGCTTTCTGTCAAAAGAAATGATGTTAGAGGAAGCTACGCGCACAGTGCTCTTTAATGCGACCTGGTTGGTGCCCGCACTTGCGGTGGTGGGATCGCTCTTTTCCGCCGCCTACTGCTTCCGCTTTGTTGGTCTTACCTTTCTAGGTTCCGTGCGCGATGACTACCCTTCGCACCCGCATGATCCAGGTCCCGGGATGTGGCTGCCGCCCGCGTTGCTCGTGGTATTGGTGGTGGTGATTGGCTGCGCGCCTTTCTTGGCCGAACCTTTCGTCAAATTGGTCACGGGCGCTGTTTTAGGCGAAGCAGCGGACGTGCCAAAAAACTACTTGAAAATCTGGCACGGGTTGGTCCCGGCGCTGTACATGTCTGTCGCAGCGGTCGTCGGCGGTTTGATTGCTTTGGCACTCTTTCGACCGCTGTCCGATCTGTGGGAGAACACGCCACGTCCCGAAGCCAAACAGCTGTTTGAGGGGTTGGTCGAAGCGGTTGCGGCACTCGCACGCGGTATAACCCAAGGTTTGCACAACGGCGCATTCTCTCGCTATGCTGCGGTTGCCGCAGTGGCGATCGCCGGGGCCGGTTACTACGCCTGGGTGACAGGCACAGTCGGCCCTATAACGCGCGCGGCGCAGCCCGCAGGACCGGTCGAGATGGCGGCCTGGGCGATGTTGGTCGCAGCGACATGCGGCATGGTATTTTTGCATCGCAACAGGCTTCTTTCGCTCGTGCTCATCGGTATCGTCGGGTTGATGGTGTCTGTCGGATTTGTCTTTTTCAGTGCGCCAGATCTGGCGATGACGCAGATCACCGTTGAGGTTGTCACCATCATCCTCTTGCTGTTGGCGTTGAACTTCTTGCCCAATAACACACCGATTGAAAGCACGCTCCTAAAGCGGATGCGCGATGTTGCCGTTGCCGTTGCGGGTGGGCTTGCCGCGTTTACAATGGCCTATCACTTTCTGCTGCGTGAAGCCGTGACGCCGCCCATTTCCGAGTTTCATCTGGCCAATTCCTACAAAGGCGGGGGCGGCACAAATGTGGTGAACGTCATCCTCGTCGATTTCCGAGGGTTTGACACGTTCGGCGAGATCATCGTTCTGGGCATTGCTGCGCTTTTGATCTTCGCACTCACAGAAACGCTTTTGAACGGACCGGTGCGCGCGCGCTTGTTGAACCGGCTCCCCGACCAACCACGCGCTGGGGATATGCACCCCATGATGATGGTGGTGCTTACCCGTGTGATCATGCCTGTCGTCTTGCTGGTCGGGTTCTACATTTTCCTGCGGGGACACAATGAGCCGGGCGGCGGGTTTATCTCGGGCCTCGTGGTGTCAATTGCCGTGGTTATGCAGTATATGGCCAGTGGGTTTGGGTGGACCTCTGCGCGCTTGCGATACCCCTATCACGGCATCATCGGGGCGGGCGTATTGATCGCGGGTTTGACAGGGATCGGCTCTTGGTTTGTTGCCAAGCCGTTTTTGACATCAGATTTCACCTACGTCCGCATTCCACCATTTCAGGAATTCGAACTGGCGACCGCTGCTCTCTTTGACCTCGGGGTTTTCCTCGCCGTCGTGGGCGCCGTGATGCTGTCCCTCGAAAGCTTTTCGCGCTTGGCGCGACGAGCACATGTCAAAGAGAGCGAGCATGCGATGGATATCGACCCCTCTCGCGATGCAACCAACACAAAGCTGGAGAACGCATAGATGGGATTGGAATTCCTTGTCGCTTCCGCCATCGGCATTTTGACAGCTGCGGGCCTCTATCTCACCCTTCGCCTGCGCACCTTTCCGGTGATCCTTGGTCTGTCGTTGCTGACCTATGCGGTGAATGTCTTCTTGTTTTCGTCAGGTCGCCTCGCGGTGGGCGCACCCCCGATTTTAACCGATGCCACGCGGTACAGCGATCCACTGCCTCAGGCGCTGGTGCTGACGGCGATTGTCATCTCCTTCGGGATGACGGCTGTGGTGGTCATGATTGCGCTGGGCGCCTATCTTGGCGGGAATGACGATACAATCAACGATCCTCATGAAGATGCGGAGGGTCGCTCGTGACACATTGGATTGTAGCGCCGGTTATTCTGCCCGCGATGATGGCGCCTTTCATTGTGCTTGCCGCGCGCTATCACATCGGGATCCAACGCGTGTTTTCCATCGCCTCGGTCTTGGCACTGATCGGGATTGCCATCGGTCTGAGCTGGGAAGCCTCGCGTGGTACGGTACTCCTTTATCAATTGGGTGACTGGGCCGCACCCTTTGGCATCGTGCTGGTCGGAGACCGGTTGTCGACGATGATGGTCCTGTTGACCGCGGTGCTGGCCCTTTTCGTTTTGCTATATGCGATTGGCTCGGCTTGGGATGAACGCGGCAGACATTTTCACGCGCTCTTTCAATTTCAATTGATGGGCATCACGGGCGCCTTTCTGACCGGAGACCTCTTCAATCTCTTTGTGTTTTTCGAAGTGCTGCTGATTGCGTCTTACGGTCTCATGATACACTCAGGCGGGAACACGCGGCTGCGCGCTGGCGTGCAATACGTGCTGTTTAACCTGATTGGCTCTACCCTGTTTCTCTTCGCACTCGGAGCGATCTATGCGCAGACAGGCACATTGAACATGGCTGACGTTGCCCAGCGGATGAGCCTGATCAACATGGATGACACCGTGGGTATAAGGCTTGCGGCAGTGCTCTTACTGCTGGTCTTTGCGATCAAGGCAGCGCTTGTTCCTTTGCATTTCTGGCTACCATCCAGCTACGCAGAGGCGCCTGCGCCAGTCGCAGCACTGTTTGCGATCATGACCAAGGTGGGCGCATACGCGATCATCAGGGTCTACACGATGGTATTTCCGCCCGACGCGGCAGTGACCAGTGGATTGCACACGTCATGGCTGCTGCCTGCCGCGCTGGTTTCGCTCTCCGTTGGGATGGTGGGCGTGCTGGGCGCGAGACGGCTTGACCGCCTTGTGACCTTTTCGGTCATTGGATCGATGGGGATGGTCATGACCTCAATTGCGCTGTTCACGCCCGAAGGGATTGCCGCCTCAATGTACTACATCGTACATTCCACTCTGGCGGCGGCGGCCCTGTTCCTGATTGTCGATCTGGTACAAACTGGACGGCTACATTTGACGTTCAATGCTCTACCGCCTGCATCTGGCGCGATCTTGACCTCGGGCTTGTTCTTTATCGCCGCAATCGCCATGACGGGACTTCCACCGCTATCAGGTTTTATCGGCAAGCTCTTGATCCTTGATGCAGGCTTTGAAAGCCCCATTGCAAGCTGGATATGGGCGGTGATCCTGGTCTCTAGCTTGATCAGCGTTGTAGGTTTCGCGCGCGCGGGAAGCGTAATTTTCTGGAAAGCCAAAAGCGTGGAGCCGGCCGAGGGGTGGCACCCCGGCGTGACGCCCGCGCCGCTGTCGTATTTTGCGGTCGGCGGGTTGATTACGCTGCTGGTGGCCCACACCGTATTTGCCGGATCTACCTACGGATACGCGGAACGTACGTCAGCACAGTTGTTTGAACCGCAGCCCTATATCGCAACGGTTTTGGAGACGCCCGGGAAACTAAGCAAACCTCTTGAGGAGGCACGCTAAGATGATGAGATCTTTCAAATGGGTGTTTCCCCATCCGCTACTGACCCTGCTCCTCGCTTTCGTGTGGATCTTGCTCCAGAATAACTTTTCCTGGGGCATGGCCGTATTTGGGCTTATCCTGGGCACCATTATTCCCAAAGTGACTGCGGTGTGGTGGCCAGAGCGTCCAGACGGCATCCACCTGGGCAAAATGTTCAACTACGCGATGGTCGTGCTATGGGACATCATGGTCGCGAATGTCGAGGTGGCCTGGATCGTGGTGACGCGCCCAAACGCCAAGCTGCGTCCTGCGTGGGTCGTGGTCCCGATTGATCTGCGCCAGCCAGAGGCAATCACCATTCTGGCGGGCACAATAACGCTTACCCCTGGCACAGTCTCTGCTGATCTTTCGAGTGACGGGCATTCGATCTTGGTCCACACGCTCGACACCGACGATCCGAATGCGGTCCGAGATGAAATCAAGAACCGCTATGAATGCAGATTGAAGGAGATTTTTGCATGAGCATTGCGACCGAGTTCATGAACTTCGCTTTCATCTTCGCTTTTGTTTTTGTCGGTATCGCACAAGTCATGTGCATGGTGCGCCTGGTGATCGGCCCCTCGACAGGGGATCGGATCATGGCACTGGACACAATGGTCGTGAATGCGATCGGCCTCATCGTGCTGCTGGGCATCGCGCAGGGAAGTCGCATCTACTTTGAGGTCACCCTGATCATTGCCATGCTCGGTTTTGTCTCAACCGTCGCTTACGCCCGCTTTGTACTCAGAGGAGACATCATCGAATGACCTTCGAAATTATCGGCGTGTATGCAGTCGGTGCCTTGCTGATCGTGGGTGGTGTCTTTGCTTTGATCGGCAGCATCGGGCTTTTGAAATTTAACGATGCGATGACACGGCTGCACGCGCCCACCAAGGTTGGCACGGTGGGCATCGGCGCGATGCTGCTCGCCTCGATGATCCACGCTTTTGTGTTCGCTGAAGGGTCGCTCCATGAGCTTTTGATCATGGCATTTCTCTTTGTTACCGCGCCGATCTCAGCAAATTTCATCGCAAAGGTGAACATTCACAAAAATGCTTGCGAAACACCGCCGTCTCCTCCGCGCGACGAAACCTGGGCCACGCTGGATGTGCCTGAAGCGGACCAGGTGATCGCGCCGCAAAAGCTGTAGCGATCTAACCCGGTGCCATGCGCGTGGCACCGTCGAGCCGGATCACCTCGCCGTTCAGCATCGGATTATCCAGAATGTGCACCACCAGCTTGCCAAATTCCACCGGGTCTCCCAAGCGAGACGGGAAAGGTACTTGCGCGCCGAGCGATGTCTGAACCGCCTCGGGCAAGCCTTGCACAAGCGGCGTGAGGAAGAGACCTGGTGCCACCGTGCAAACCCGCACGCCTTTGTCTGACAGATCGCGCGCCATCGGCAAGGTCATGCCAACGACACCGCCCTTTGACGCCGCATAGGCGACCTGGCCGACTTGGCCGTCATAAGCTGCGATCGAGGCTGTGTTCACGATCACGCCGCGCGCACCATCGGGCCCTAGCGGGTCAAGCGATACCATCCGTGCGGCAGCTTGCGTGGCGCAATAAAAAGAGCCGATCAAATTTACGGCGATCACCTTGCTGAAAAGCGCGGGGTCGTGGGGCGCGCCGCGCGATACGCTCTTGGCGGCCGGACCAATACCTGCGCAATTCACGAGGACACGCGCGGCACCCCAAACCTTTGAGACAGCGTCAATAGCCTGACGGACATTCTCCACATCTGTCACATCCACGCGGTGAAAGGCACCACCAATCTCTGCAGCTGTCTGCTGACCCGTCGTCTCATTCAAGTCGAAAATCGCGACTTTTAAACCGGCATGGGCCAGCGCCTTTGCCGTAGCTGCGCCGAGACCAGAGGCACCGCCTGTCACAATTGCCACACTCTTCGTCCACATCTCCATGCATGCACCCTCCGATCCTTGGCGCAGAGTAAAAACACCGATCAACCGGGCAGGCAAGGCATGCGGCGAGAACGCGGGGGGCAGAGAAACAGCAGCCTGCACAATTTCTGCACAACATCACCTCGGCTTGTGCACTGCTTAACTACATCACCGAACGTCTTGATCGGGCAAGTTTTTGGCACCGGCTCACAATATTTACGTCAGAGGTCACAAATGCTTAATCAACTCACCCTGCGCGGGATGCCAAAACGTCTGCGCGAAGATGCTTGGTGGATGATAAGTGAGGCACCGATGCCCCGCCCAGAGCCAACAAGCCAAAGCGCATTTTACCGGACACTGCGAAAGCAGCCGCGGTTGCGACCCGATCGTATCGCCTTGGTTATCGCCCTGGTTTTATTGTTTGACACGCTATTCCTTGAGACGCCTTTAGGCATATCGGTGGCGCTGTTTAACTTCGCCCTGGCGGCGGCACTTTTGGTCAGCAGAGACAAGCCCGTGCAACCGCGGCGTTGGGCAGCGGGTCTTGGGATCGTCCTGATTTCCAACTTACCCGTCATCGAACACGTTCAGCTTCTTTCGCTGCTCTTTTCCATCGGGGGGATGATCGTACTGGTGGCCTGGATCGCTTTTGACAAGTTCGTCAGCGCTTGGCGTGCTCTTCTTTTGACTTTGCAACTCACCGCGATCAGCCCGGTTTTGTTGCCGATGCAAATACTGGGGGCTTTCGCGCGCGCGCGGCGAGATCAACAGATGAGCACCCATCTGGCTGCCTTTGTGCTGCCGCTGGGTGTGGGTGCCCTTTTTGTGATGCTTTTGAGCGCGGCAAACCCCATTTTCAGCGCCGTTTTGAACAGTCTTTTATCGATCAATTTCCTCACGTTTTCTCAAGTTGAACGGATCGCTATCTGGGGGGTCGTCGCCCTTTTTCTGTGGCCATTTCTGAATGTACCGGCTGTCTTCCGTAGACTGCCTAACCCAAAGCCACAGCCACCCATTGCGTTGGAACGCTCTGCGGGAGTGATCATCACTTATCGATCGGTTCGCCTGTCGTTTACCCTGTTCAACCTGATATTTGCTTTTCAAACTGTGACCGACCTGAGTATCTTTTTCGGAGGCGTGTCTTTACCCGACGGGATGACTTACGCCGAATATGCTCATCGGGGTGCATATCCATTGGTCGCCACTGCATTGCTTGCTGGCGTCTTTGCCGTCGCCACGCAGCATCAGGCCGTCGCACATCCGTGGCTGCGCATACTGATGTTCTTGTGGTTAGGTCAGACTCTTTTCCTCGTACTTACCGCCGGGCTTCGGCTGAGCAGCTACGTTGACGTCTACAACCTCACCTACCTTCGTATCGTTGCGGCTATTTGGATGGGCTTAGTCTTTTTCGGTCTTTGCCTTACGGCGATCCAAATAGGTCAAAGACGCTCGATAAAGTGGCTCCTCAGATCGAACAGCATATCGCTTGCCGTGACGCTGTTCATGTGCTGCTTCGTCAATTTCGCTCATCTGATCGCCAGCTACAACTTGCGGGAGGATGCCGATCCGTTTCGGATCGACCAAGCCTACATCTGTCTATTGGGAGAGGCCGCCCTGCCGGCGATACACGCCTATCAAGCAAGAACGGGGATCGACATATGTGCCCCTTACCCCTTCCAACCAGAATATGCCAAGATTGAGCACTGGCAGGAATGGGGGTTTCGCCGCTGGCGTCTTGGCATGTATCTTGCGCAGCAAGCACAGGAATAAACCGATGTCCGCCCGCATATTAATTGTCGACGACGACCCGAGCATTAGAGATGTCATTGGCTTCGCCATGGAGCAAGCGGGCTTTGTAATCGCCTTGGCCGAGGATGGTACGGCCGCTTTGGCCAGCGCGCGCCGTACGCCGCCCGATTTGGTCGTTCTGGACATCGGGCTGCCTGAAATGGACGGTTTTGACGTCTGCCGAGAACTGCGCAAATCCTCGGATGTGCCGATATTGTTTCTGACGGCACGCGACGATGAAATTGACCGTGTATTGGGGCTGGAGCTTGGCGGCGATGACTACGTCACCAAACCTTTCAGTCCTAGAGAGCTTATCGCGCGCACAAAGGCGATTTTGAAGCGCGCGACGAGGCAGGTTGCAACAGGTCGCGACAGGCTTCACTGGGGGGCCGTCATGCTTGACCAAAATCGTCATGAATGTACCTTTGACGGTGTTGAGGTTATCTTGACAGGCTCAGAGATCACTCTTCTGACAGCGCTGATGTCCAAGCCGCAACACGTGATGTCGCGCGGTGATTTGATCAACGCCGTATATGGGCCCAATATCCACGTTTCAGATCGAACAGTAGACAGCCACCTGCGCAACATCCGTCAAAAGTTCGCTGATGCTGGATGCAAAGATGTCATTACCACTGTCCACGGGGTAGGGTTGAGGATGGGTGCATGCACCCGCAGCTAAAGAGAAGATGGCGACCCCGGCTTTGGACGGTGGTTCTCGTGGTGTTGAGCCTCGTGCTCTGCTTGCCCATCGCGAGCTTGATACTGTTCAAATTCTACGCCAACCAACTGGTGCAGCAAACGGAAGAAAGCTTGCTTGCCCAGGGCGCGATTATGGCGAACACCTATGCGGCACTTTATGCTGCCGAAACGAGCGATGCGCCGCGCGTGCCAAACGTTCCGGAAAACACAGAGTTTGATCCGGTTCTGCCCGCCCTATCCCTGACGACGCAGGCCATCGCCACACCGCGACCTGGCGCGCGCGCAGCAGACCGTCCGGTTTCAGCCGCGCATCAGGCCATTGCCGCGCCGCTTTCCCAGATCGCGCGGCAAGCGCAGGCGCAAACCCTGGCGGGCTATCGGTTTCTGGACACAAATGGCACTGTGTTCGCAGGCACGGCAGAGCAAGGTCTGTCCTTGCGCGGGATTGAGGAGGTAGATCGTGCCCTTGCGGGCAGCCTCACAACAGTGGCCCGATTGCGCGTGCGAGACACGCCTGAACCTTTCATCTACGCGTTGAGCCGCGGTACCGGTGTGCGCGTTTTCGTGGCCATTCCCGTTACCATCAGCGGGCAAACTATCGGTGCGGTTTACCTAAGCCGGACGCCAAGCCACATCTTCCACTTTCTCTACGGGGAGCGATGGCGCCTGGCCCAAGCACTTGGTTTCGTCGTTCTAGCCACCTTGCTTATCGGCTGGGTTTTCTGGCGGTTCATTACCGGACCGTTGCAGGCCCTCACCCGGCAAAGCAATCGGGCCGCACGCGACAATCAACGCTGGGCGCCGCTTGCCCATTTTGGCACGCGTGAGGTAGAGCAGCTCAGCCGCAGTTTTCAGTCTTTGACGGACCAACTGCACCGCCAACAAGAGGCGCTGCGCAGCTACACCGCGCATGTAACACATGAGCTGAAATCACCTTTGACAAGCATCAAGGGCGCTGCGGAACTTCTGACGAATACGCAAATGACCGCAGAACAGCGCACCCGTTTCGCGCAAAACATCGCGCGTGACACAGGGCGGATGGAAGAACTGCTTACCATGATGCGACAGTTCACGTTAAGTGAACAATTGGTCGAACCCGGGCAAACCAAACTGTCAGAGATCGCTGATAGCCTAACGCAGTCATTTCAGTCGCTGACGTTCGAGTTTGAGCAATCTGAGGGGAGTTTGCCGCTCCATCCGCGCGCGCTGAAAATAGCGCTTCATCACCTGCTTGAGAATGCTCAGTATCACGGCGCTACTGTTGTTCGCTTGGCACGGTCGGAAGACGCCAGCACCCAGCGTTTGACGGTGTCGGACAATGGCTCTGGGATCAGCGCTGGAAACCTCGACAAGGTTCTTACCCCTTTCTTTACCACACGGCGCGAACAAGGGGGCACCGGCATGGGGCTAAACATCGCAATGGTGATCATCGAAGCTTGTGGCGGGCAGTTGACGATTGCTCAGGCTGCTGTTGGTGCCCGCATTATCCTCTCGTTTCCGCGGTCTTGTCCTGCAGGAATCGATGTTGCTGATGCGGTGGCATGACCAAACAAGCCTGCCGTCTTCCAAACCACTGATAGCGGTTGCGAGCGACGCGATCATATCCCCAATCCCGCAGCGGTCTTGGCAAGAAACGCAGTATTCTCAACCAACGATACGGTGCCTTGAGATGGGAAAGCAGGAAGAGAACGGCCTCTGATTTCACAAAACTCTGCGTCCCCTGCACCACCAGTATGCTGCGATCCAGGTCCTCGGCCGTAAAGCCGCGCTCGCGCGCTTGGTGCAGTCCTACTTCGCTCTGCATGGCGACAAAGCGCATGCGGTCGCCGCGTTCATGGGCAAGTAGAAAATGCACATATCTGCTGCACAAAACGCAGTCACCATCGACAATCACGAGTATGTCTTTTTTGGTCATGTCCCCTCCTCAATGCCGAAAGTAGTAGTCAAACCGAAAGGGGGAATAGACTTGCTTCTGTATGCCGCGACAAAGGGATAGCAATATTCTCGGACGCTGCGTGTCGTGACAGAGTATGATATCATTGGTGACAACCGCGTTTGGGGAAGCAGCGTCAGAAACGGTTTCATCTGCTGATAACCGATGGGGACATCGCCAGCGAATTGGAAGGGCTTTACATGACGCTTACGGCCAATTGGTCATACCCCACCGCTATCCGCTTTGGCGCGGGTCGCGTCGCGGAGATTGCAGAAGCGTGTGCCGCTGCTGGCATCACAAAACCCCTGCTCGTCACCGACCGTGGGCTGGCGAAGATGGAGATGACGCAACGCACGCTTGATCTGATGGCAGCAGCGGGCCTAGGTCGGGCGGTTTTTGCGGATGTAGATCCAAACCCGAATGAGAAGAACGCCGCCGACGGGGTATCGGCGTTCCGAGAAGGCGGTCATGATGGCGTGATCGCTTTTGGCGGTGGCTCTGGCCTGGACCTGGGCAAGGTGATTGCCTTTCATGCCGGCCAAACGCGCCCACTTTGGGACTTTGAGGATATCGGCGATTGGTGGACGCGGGCGGACGCAGACGCCATCGCCCCGATCGTCGCGGTGCCGACCACCGCAGGCACTGGATCGGAAGTGGGCCGTGCATCGGTGATCACCAATTCAAATACGGCGGAGAAGAAGATCATCTTTCACCCCAAGATGCTTCCCTCCGTCGTCATCTGCGACCCGGAACTGACCGTTGGCATGCCCAAAGACATCACCGCTGGCACAGGACTTGATGCCTTCGCCCATTGTGTGGAGGCGTATTGCTCTCCCCACTACCATCCGATGTCTCAAGGCATCGCACTCGAAGGGATGCGTCTGGTCAAAACCTACCTGCCGCGCGCCTACGCCGATGGCACAGATCTCGAAGCGCGGGCCCAGATGATGTCCGCAGCGGCAATGGGGGCAACCGCCTTTCAAAAAGGGCTCGGGGCAATCCACGCGCTCTCTCATCCCATCGGTGCGATCTACAACACGCATCACGGCACAACCAATGCGGTCTGCATGCCCGCCGTGTTGCAATTCAATCGCCCCGCGATTGAGGGTGTCATCGGGCGCGCCGCTGATTATCTTGGGATTGCGGGCGGGTTCGACGGCTTTTGCGCGTATGTGGAAGGCCTGAACGCCGCGCTTAGCATTCCCAAAACACTGAGCGATCTGGGAATTGAAACCCCTGACATTGACCGGATCGTTGCGGGAGCCCTCGCCGACCCCAGCACGGGCGGGAACCCGATTGAGATGACGGCAGAGAACACGCGGCACTTGCTGCTCCAACTCATCTAGCTGCGCGCAGCCCCGTGGGGGCGGACCGGCGCGGCCCAACGAGTTCGCTTAGGGCGGGATCGTGACTGGCACCGCATCTCTGCACATGCGCAAGTATTACAAAATGTGTTGACACAATGCGGGAAAGTGCGCCAGATCATCATTGCCGACCGGGCACACCCGGGCCGTCAACGGGAGAGCGCAGTGCAGGCTGCCGCCGAAGGTGAAATACCCGAAATCTCTCAGGCAAAAGGACCGTTGAGGGGAAGGCACTCTGGAAAGTCGGGCGTAAGCTCGCGCCGAAGGTGTTAAGGCCTCGCTCACATGCGAAGCCGAGTCTCTCAGGCCAAAGACAGAGGGGAACGCACTGCATATTGGATGCAGTGCGCCCTGATGTACGGAGGCCGATGGCGAGATGAAACGCACCCCGCTGTATCAAACCCACGTGGATGCTGGCGCCAAGATGGGCGCATACGCAGGTTTCGACATGCCGCTTTTCTACCCTCTCGGCGTGAAGAAAGAGCATCTACACACCCGTGCGCAGGCCGGGCTCTTCGACATTTCTCACATGCAACAGATTGAAGTCTCGGGGTCTCAGGCCGCAGATCTAATCGCGCGGCTGTGTCCCTACGATGCGCAGGCGCAAGAGATTGGCGTTTGCAAATACACCTTCATGCTGAACAATCGCGCGGGGATCATCGATGATCTGATCGTGACCCGACTGTCAAAGACACGCTTTTTGATCGTCGCCAATGCTGGCTGCGCAGACAAAGACATCGCACATGTTCACGCCGTGACCGCAGACTATGACGCCAACGCCACCCCGCTCCAGCGTGGCCTTCTTGCCCTGCAAGGACCACTTGCTGAAGCAGTTCTAACGGATCTTGGTCACACTGTATCTGGCATGCGCTTTATGACCGGGCGCGTGCCTGCCTTCGAACATTTCGTATCGCGCACTGGCTACACTGGAGAGGACGGGTTTGAGATTTCCGTGCCGATCTCTGAACTGAATGCCCTTGCAAAGCAACTCATCGCTGACCCGCGGGTCGAATGGGTTGGTCTTGCGGCGCGCGACGCGCTGCGACTGGAGGCAGGACTGCCCCTTTATGGACAAGACCTTTCCGAGGACATCACGCCGCATGAGGCAGGACTGCTCTGGGCCATTCCCAAAAATCTACGCGACGGTGGCGCGTACATCGGTGCAGAGGCTCTGGCCGCAAAAATAAAAGAAGGTCGGAGGCGCATGCGCGTTGGACTGCTGGCCACAGGCCGTCCTGTCCGTGCGGGCACGCCGGTCGTGGATGAGAACGGCATCGGGGTTGGCACAATCACCTCGGGCGGCTTTGGTCCGACAATCAATGGCCCCATGGCCCTTGGCCTCGTGAAAGTCGGGGCCGCAAATCACCCTCTTTTTGCCACCGTCGGGGGTAAGCGCATTCCCCTAACCCTTGTCCAACCACCCTTCACGCCACACGCCTACAAGCGCCAATCACAGGGAGCATCTGCAGCATGAAATACACCGAGGAACACGAATGGCTCCGCGAGGAAGGCGGGCTTTTCATTGTTGGGATCACCGAACACGCCGTCGAACAACTTGGCGATCTTGTCTTCGTCGAACTGCCTGAGGTGGGCAGCACTGTCGCTCAAAATGATGAGATCGTCGTGATCGAAAGCGTAAAAGCAGCGTCTGATATTCTCGCGCCCATCGATGGAGACATCATGGAGGTGAATGAAACGCTGGTCGATAACCCAGCACTCGCCAACGAAGACCCGCTGGGAGAAGGCTGGTTTTTCAAAATCAAACCTTCAGACATCAGCCAGATCGAGAACTTCATGGACGAAGCTGGCTATAGAGCCTTCATCGATTAGGAGCACGACATGGCGTTCACCCCCACCGACTATCTGCCCTACGACTTTGCCAACCGCAGACACATTGGGCCAAGCCCAACAGAGATGGAAGAAATGCTAGGCGTTCTGGGCGTTGAGACTTTAGACGCCCTAATTGATCAGGCTGTGCCGCGGCAAATCCGACAGAAAAAGCCGCTAGATTTCGGCAAGGCCAAATCAGAAAGCGAGCTTTTGCATCACATGCGGATCACTGCATCGAAAAACAAGGTCCTCACCTCGCTGATCGGTCAAGGCTATCACGGCACGGTCACACCACCTGCAATCCAGCGGAATATCCTGGAAAACCCGGCTTGGTACACCGCCTATACTCCCTATCAGCCTGAAATCAGCCAGGGGCGGCTGGAGGCACTGTTGAACTTCCAGACCATGGTATCCGACCTCACAGGGTTGGAGATTGCCAACGCCTCTCTGCTTGATGAGGCGACCGCCTGCGCAGAAGCGATGACCATGGCGCAGCGGGTTGGGAAATCCAAAGCGAGGGCGTTCTTTATTGATGAAAACTGCCACCCGCAGAACATCGCCGTGATGAAAACGCGGGCACAGCCCTTGGGGATTGAATTGATCGTGGGCAACCCGGATGACCTGGATGCAAGCGCGGTATTCGGCGCGATCTTCCAATACCCCGGCACCTACGGTCATTTGCGCGACTTCACCGATCAGATCGCCGCACTGCATGCGGAGAAAGCGATTGGCATCATCTCTGCGGATCCGTTGTCGCTGACGCTGTTGAAAGAACCCGGTGCCATGGGCGCTGATATCGCTGTAGGCACCACGCAGCGCTTTGGTGTGCCTGTCGGCTATGGCGGCCCGCATGCGGCCTATATGGCGACCAAGACGGCTTACGCCCGCAACCTGCCAGGCCGGATCGTCGGTGTCTCCATCGACAGCCACGGCAATCGCGCCTACCGGCTGTCCTTGCAAACGCGCGAGCAGCATATCCGGCGGGAAAAGGCGACCTCGAACGTCTGTACCGCGCAAGCATTGCTCGCAGTGATGGCGGGCTTCTACGCCGTTTTTCATGGTCCCGAAGGACTAAAAGCCATCGCCCAGCGCATTCACCGCAAGACGGTTCGGCTGGCGAAAGGATTGCAGGAGGCAGGGTTTGAGATTGCGCCGGAACGCTTCTTTGACACGATCACCGTGGATGTTGGCCCGCTGCAAGCGGCGGTGATGAAATCGGCTGTGGATGAAGGCATCAATCTGCGCGCGGTGGGAGCCACCAAGGTGGGTATCACACTGGATGAGCGCACCCGCCCCGACACAATCCGCAAAGTCTGGCGCGCATTTGGCATTCAGGACCGCGATACAGCGCTGACCGCCGAATACCGCATCCCCGATGCGCTGGTGCGGCAGTCGGAGTATCTCACCCACCCGGTCTTCCATATGAACCGGGCTGAGACGGAAATGATGCGCTATATGCGCCGCCTTGCAGACCGGGACCTGGCGCTGGACCGCGCGATGATCCCGTTGGGGTCGTGTACGATGAAGCTGAACTCCGCCGCGGAGATGATGCCGGTGAGCTGGCGGGAGTTTTCGCTGCTCCACCCCTTCTGCCCAAAAGATCAGGCGGCGGGATATGCGGAGATGATCGAAGATCTCTCCGCCAAGCTTTGCGAAGTGACGGGCTATGACGCCATCTCCATGCAGCCCAATTCCGGCGCGCAGGGGGAATATGCAGGGCTCTTGAGCATCGCGGGCTATCACCGGGCGAACGGCGAGGGACACCGCAACATCTGCCTGATCCCGATGAGTGCCCATGGGACCAACCCCGCCTCCGCCCAGATGGTGGGCTGGAAAGTGGTGGCGGTGAAGTCTGCACCGAATGGGGACATCGACCTTGACGATTTCCGCGAAAAGGCGGCGCTGCATCGCGAGAACCTGGCGGGCTCAATGATCACCTATCCATCGACCCACGGCGTGTTTGAGGAAACGGTGACCGAGGTCTGTCAGATCACCCATGATGCTGGCGGTCAGGTCTATATCGACGGGGCGAATATGAATGCGATGGTGGGGCTCAGCCGTCCAAGCGATCTGGGCGGGGATGTGAGCCATCTGAACCTGCACAAGACCTTTTGCATTCCCCATGGTGGAGGCGGCCCGGGCATGGGGCCGATTGGCGTCAAAAGCCATCTGATCCCGCATCTGCCGGGTGATCCGAACACCGGCGACGGCGCCGTTAGTGCGGCACCCTATGGTTCGCCATCGCTGCTGCCGATCTCCTGGGCCTATTGCTTGATGATGGGCGGTGACGGTCTGACCCAGGCAACGCGCGTGGCGATCCTAAACGCCAATTACATCGCCAAGCGGCTCGAAGGGGCGTTTGATGTACTTTACAAAGGGTCGACGGGACGCATCGCACATGAGTGCATCATCGATACGCGGCCTTTTTTAGAAACGGCAGGGATAAGCGTGGATGACATCGCAAAACGGTTGAGCGACTGCGGCTTTCACGCGCCGACCATGTCATGGCCGGTCGCAGGAACACTGATGATCGAGCCAACAGAATCTGAGACCAAGGCAGAGTTGGATCGCTTCTGCGACGCATTGCTGGGCATTCGTGCAGAGATCAAAGCAATTGAAACGGGCCGGATGGACGCGCTGAACAATCCTTTGAAAAACGCCCCGCATACGATGGAGGATTTGGTGCGAGACTGGCATCGCCCCTACTCCAGAGAAACGGGGTGCTTTCCAGCGGGCGCCTTGCGCGTGGACAAATACTGGCCGCCTGTAAACCGCGTGGACAACGTATGGGGAGATCGGAACCTGAGTTGTACCTGCCCACCGCTGACTGAATATGCGGAAGCCGCAGAATAGGGGGCGCTGCCCCCGCCCGTGCCGGGCTCCCCCGGAGTTTACGGGCAAGATGAAGAGCAGATCACCGCCAACTGGAAAGCAGGTCTGACATCCTTTCGAGGCCCAGATCGAAATTGCTGGAGGCACCGCCGCCCACGCCGATACGGATGTGATGGGGCAGATGATAGGCGCTGCCCGGCAACACGAAGGTGCGATAAGGGTCGGCAAGAAGGCGCTTGGCAAAGGCGTCGCTGTCGATATCCCCCGCCAAGCTGGCAAGACCGATCAGGCCTGCCTCTGGACGGTGCCACGAGAGCTTGGGTTCTGTGGCAACGAAGCGATCGAGCTGCTCTAACGTGATCTGACCCGCGCTGCGGGCGCTGGCCATTGCAGGGGCAAAACGCTCTGGTCTTAGGGCAATTTCGGCGATGACCTCGCCCATGATGTTCATGATTTCACTGCTGTTTTCGCGCAAAATTACGGCATCCATGATCATCTGCGGATCCGGACAGATCATCCACCCCGTGCGCAGCCCCTGCAGCCCCAGCGCCTTGGACACGCTGCCGGTTGTGATCCCGCGTTGGTAGAGACCTGCAACCGAGGGTGCCCTGCGCCCGACCCATTCGAGACCTGCATAGACCTCGTCGATGAGAAGCCAGGCCCCGACCCTATCTGCGAGACGAATAATTTCAGTCAATTCTTCCGTCGAGAGCATTTTCCCAGTCGGATTGTTCGGGTTGGTCAAAAAGATCAGCCGCGTCTTTTCTGTGACGCTGTCGACGAATTGCTGCATTGGAAACCGCCAGCCGTCAGCATCGCGCCTTTTCACGTGGATCAGTTTCACATCATGCGCCCGCGCGAGCACATCGATCTGAGGCCAACCCGGGGTCTCGGTCACAACCTCATCTCCTGGGCTGACAAGTTGCATGAACGCCAGGTAATTTGCCTCTGCCGCGCCTGCGGTGATGAGCACGTCATCCAGCGCGCATCTGCCCGCGAGCCCTGCTTGGTCGAGCACGTGGCTGCGTAGCGTCGGCAATCCGCGAAACGAACGCTGGTTCCAATCGAGTGACATGTCAGGATCGAGTGCATCCAGAAAGGCGGAGAGCTTTGGTGGCTCAGAAAGCGAGAAGCCAATGAACGCCTCGGGCATCGCGCTGGTCGTGTCGAGAAGATATTGAAAAAGCGTATGTATCTTGACTTTCATGTCGATGTTCCAAAGCTGACCAAGACGGGAGAAGCTTATGCAAGCGGCTGGATATTTGAAAGGACGTCCCCGGGCACTTTACGTGCTAGACTACGGTTTATTCAAAGTGCATGCCAACGATCGCGTGATTGGGATATGCGGCTATCTCATTTCAACCGACGCAGACGAATGGGTGTTGGTGGATACCGGATTTCCCAAGAAATATGCCGTGGATACTGCGGCGGCAGCGCGGGAAGATTACCTTGGTGCCTTCGGAGAGGTACTCGTCTGTGGTCCGCAAAACATGCCCTGCGCGCAGATGGGACGCGTCGGTGTCACCCCTGACAAGTTATGCCTGCACATCGTGACACATACGCATATCGATCACATCGGCCATCTGGGTGCGTTTCCCGAGCTGCCCATTTTGATCTCTAAATCAGAGCGGGCTTTGCCCAAACCGCTTTACTGGGGCGCAGTACAACCGATGGACTGGCCTGATCAAGCCTATCTGGAAGTGGCCGAAGATACATCGCTGGGAGCAGGGTTTGAGATTTTGATGGCACCGGGTCATGCACCAGGCCAGATCGCGATCTTGCTTGACCTGCCTCTGACCGGTTCAATTTTGTTAACCAGTGACGCGATTTCGCGTCCGCAAGAGATTGAGGACCGCTTTGTTGGGTCCTGGGATGCGCCAAGCGCTGTTAAGAGTGCTGAGCGTCTGATGAGACTGGCGGCGGCACGACAAGCCTTTGTCATCTATGGCCATAGTCCCGAGCAATGGGAGAGCCTTCGCAAAGCGCCAGCAGGTTACTTTTAGCGCACATCTCGTCCCTGGTTGAGGATGATCACATTACCGCTTGACACATCACCCGCAGGAGACACTAAGAAAGCGACCCAGGCGGCTACTTGAGCAGCATCCATCGCGTGACCATGGGGCATCGCCGCGATGGCCTTTTGAAGGACATCCTCGGTCAACACGTTGAAGAGCGGCGTCTCGGTCATCGCGGGCGCGATGGAGTTTACGGCAATCTTCTCTTTAGCATAGCGACGGGCCAAATCCTTGGTCAGCGTGTCCATTGCCGCTTTGCTCGCGCGGTAATGCGGCGGGTCGAAAACATCAAAATTGTAGGCGCCATTGGACGAGATGTTGACGATCTTGCGGACGCCAGGGCGATCCTTCATAAGCGGGATCGCCGCTTGGCAGCAATAAAAGGCGGCGTGAAAGTTGATCGCCATCTGACGAGATAACTCCTCAGCAGTTATCTGCGGGAAATCCGACATCAAACACGTCCCCGCATTATTGACGAGCGCGTCAATTCCGCCGTGACGTGTGGCGACCCGGTCGAAAGACGCAGCGACTGCAGCAGCATCGGTAAGGTCGACGCATATTGGTTCAAAGCGCGCTGTGAACTCCTCTGCGAGCTTTTGCAGTCCATTCGCTGCGACGTCGAAGCCCAAAACACGCACGCCTTCGGCTGCGAGAGCCCGGCAAATGGCACGGCCCATGCCGCCAGCAGCACCCGTCACAACGGCGATGCGATCCGCCATTCCATCCCCTTTCACACGTCCTATCATCAGGCTAGCGCTGCGTCCTCAAGGTGTCGAGAAGCGGATGGTCTTTGGCCACTTCCTTCTTGTAAAAGTTGCATTTCAATGTTGCTATGTTGTGCGGTTGGAAGGCAACACAGCGAGGTGACATAGATGAAGAAACTGAAGAAGTTTTTGATCGTGTTCTTCGCGGTATTGGCGGGTGCAGGCCTGTTTATAACCCGTGACATTCCTGCAGCTCATCCTGGATTGAAATCCGCCGATCTCGCTCCCTTGATCCCGACGCGCGCATTTTATGCAGATCCGCGTTCTGCTTTCGGCTATGTCGCTTCAAGCGATGGCCGCTTTGTTGCATATGAGCAAGCGAGCTTCACCGGTAGGCGGGTCGCAGTCAAAGAAGTCTCAAGCGATCGCGAGATTGGCGCTTTTCCCATTGGATTGCACAGTAAGCGCTGGCACCCAAGCAAGCCTCTTTTGCGATTTATCTATGACGGGCACGATTGGGAGGCGGACCCGTTTTCCCCAGAACGCGAAAACTGGAAGCGGATCAGCCCGGTGCGGTTGTCAGGTGGTTGGCAAAAGAACCAATTTGCCATGGACGATGAGATGCCGATCCTCACCTGGGGCAAAGAACACGGCAGTGGGAATGGTCACATGTGGCTGGTCTCTCAAGACGGGCTGACGGCTGAAAAAATCGCCGAGGGAAACGCCAAGACGCAGTACTGGGTTTTTGATGAAAACACGCAACCTACGCTTCGCTTGGACAGCTTGGACCCAGCAACCACCCGCCTGTTCCGCAACACTGAGACCGGTTGGAGGAAACTGATAGACATTGACGTGAACGACGCCTTTTGGCCTTTGTCAGATGTGCAAGGGGATGGCACTCTTTTGGCGCGTTCAACACGCGGCCGGGACAAGGCGGCGATCGTTAAATTTGACGTCAACGACGGCACGGAAGAGGTGCTGATCGCCAATGAAACAGCCGATGTTGGCTGGGCAACGGCTTTGACCATGAGCCGAGAGCCCGACTTTGTCAGGCTCGGCACGGATAGCTTTGAGCGCATCGCTCTGACAGAGCGGGGTCAAGTGTTTTTGGACATCCTCGCAGAATTTCCCCAGCCGGTAAGCCTTGGGTTTACCTCACCCACGGCAAGCGGCAGATATGTCGCGCAAGCTTTGTCGCCTCAGAGCCAATCCTATGTCTATTTGCTGATTGATCTGCAGGAGAAATCCTACGTCACGCTGGGCGAATATCAGTTCAGACGCTTTAAAGACAGCCTCGTGCAAGAAAAACCCGTGCACTTTGTCGCCCGCGACGGGCTTGAGATCCCCGCAGTGCTGATGCTACCCAAAGGTGTGACGGATCCTATTCCGTTTGTGGTCCATATCCATGGTGGCCCTGCACAGCACATTGGCCTGGGATACGACCACGAAAGTCAGTTTTTAGCGAACCGCGGCTACGGTGTTTTGTCGGTGAACTTTCGCGGCTCAACAGGTTTCGGGAAAGCGTTTCAAGCAGCAGGTTTCAAGCAATTCGGCCGCGCGATGCAGGACGACATCGCAGATGCCGCCCGGTGGTTGGTCGACGAAGGCTTGGCCGATGAAGAGGCGCTAATCGCAATGGGCACCAGCTATGGCGGGTATGCGGCAGCGCTTGCGATGACCCGCGATCCAGGCCTTTTTGACGCTGGCGTGGTGGAATTTCCCATGCTGGATGTTGGGTTTCAGTCAAAACACCATCCCGTCTTTTGGCAAGACGGTATTGCTGGCTGGTGGCGCTATTTCGGTCAAATCGACAGGCCAGAGGATTTGGAGGCGATGCGCCGCTACTCCCCCATCAACCGCATCGATGATTTACACGGTCCTTTGCTCGTTTTGGGCGGCATGCGTGATCAGATCACCGCCGTGCAACAAGTGAAGAACTTTGAAGAGGCTGCGCTTGAGAAGAACCGAGATGTGACTGTCCATTATTTTGCGGAAGCCGGCCATGGCGTTTCTCACTGGCGCGACCAGTTGCGCCGCGCTAGGCTGATTGAGGACTTTCTCGCAGAGCAGATCGGCGGTAGATCAGGCGGATTTGAGTTCGCTGAGCGCGCGCCTGCCTTCATTGATTGACCGATAATCAGCCGGGCTGACGTGCCCCGGACTGGCTCCGGGGCCTCCCGATGAGGTTTACACGAGATCGCTGCGTGAATTGACCAACAGGTCCCGGGTCAAGCCCGGGACGCCGACAGCACCATCGCTACGACAGCTGCTTTTCCGACGCTTCGAACACGCAGCGGGCAACCCGAAAGCACTCAAGCGCCTGTGGAACACCGCAGTAAATGCCGATGACGTGTATGATCGCGCGAAGTTCTTCCTGCGACACGCCATTGCGCAGGGCACCGCGGCAGTGGATCTCCCATTCGGTCATCTTGCTCAAGGCGCCGATCATCGACAGGTTCATCATTGATCGGGTCTTTGCGTCAATCACCTCATCCCTCCAGCCAAAGCCCCAGCACCAGGCGGTCATCGCTTCTTGAAACGGTCGTGTAAAACCATCTGCCGCCGCTAAATTGCGTTCGACATATTCCGCGCCGAGTGTCGCTTTGCGCTGTTCAAGACCTTTGAGAAATAGGTCTTCATCAAATCTGCTCATGCTCTTTCCTTTTGTCGCATGTGATCTGCCTTCCGCAATTAGCTTACCGCAGCTTATACCTTTGCGCGCAGAACACCGAACATGATGAAATGGAACGCCAGCGCGCAGCAAGCGATTTGGCTTGTGTCGCAAGACCATTTTCGTGTTGCGCTGCGCGCCGTATCTGCGTCTGGGAAATCCGTGACCCACGCGCGAAGTCACGACGATCTTGCCTCGTTCGGTATTTAAAAGAACCTCAGGATCTCGCAGTCCTTGCAGCGCGCGCGCTTTTACAGAACTTTGCGTTTAAGGTTAAGTTGGGGGCAAAGCGGCTTGCTTTCGCACATTGTCAAAAGGATGAAACATGGCACTGACGGATCAAACGCCCGTGACATCTGGATTTCACGCGAAAAGCACGGCAGCGGAAATCTTGGCGGGCATTGATTTGACGGGAAAGACGGCAATCGTAACCGGCGGATACAGCGGGATCGGGCTTGAAACGGTCCGCGGGCTGGCCAGCAAAGGGGCGCGTGTTATCGTGCCGGTTCGATCTGAAGCGAAAGCGCGAGAAACCCTGAAAGGCGTTAGGGGTGAGATCGTGACCGCACCAGCGGACTTGTCTGATCTTGCGTCAGTGAGGAAGTTCAGCAGTGATATCTCCGACAACCTCGAGCAGTTGGATCTTTTGATCAACAATGCAGGTGTCATGGCCTGCCCCATAGCGCGTGTGGGACCGGGATGGGAAGCGCAGTTTGGCATTTGCCACATGGGGCATTTTGCACTGACGCAGGAACTTTTCCCGCTGTTGCAAAGGGCCCCTGGCGCTCGAGTGATTGCGCTTTCCTCCACAGCGCATAAGATTTGCGATATCATCTGGGAAGACCTTCACTTTGAAAGAACACCCTACGAGAAATGGCGGGCGTATGGTCAGGCAAAGACCGCTAATGCGCTTTTCGCGAATGCGTTATCGCGTCGCCTGAAAGCCTCGGGCGGTTTGGCCTTTTCGGTGCATCCAGGCGGAATCTTCACGCCCTTGCAACGACACTTGCCAAAGGAAGAGATGGTCGCTCTGGGTTGGCTTGGCGACGACGGGGAGCCATCAGAACTCGCGAAGGTAGGTTTTAAAACACCGGATCAAGGTGCTTCCACGACGCTTTGGGCGGCAACATCTGCGCAGTTGACCGAAAAGCCGGGCGTGTATTGCGAAGACAACGACGTCGCGGCGATAACCGATCCCGAAAGCCCCTATGCGCGCTACAGGGGCGTTGATCGACACGCCTGCGATGACGATGCGGCAGAGCGCCTTTGGGCGGTCAGCGAACAACTTCTGCAATCTGCCTAGAAGCCGGCGAGACGCTAAAGCTTCATGGCGCGCGCATGCGGCAGGATGAGAAGTGCCAGTTGGCCCCAACCCGACACGTCATTCATTTGATCAGCCCTAAGGATGTAATCAGATGCGAGCAGGGTTTTTAGAAAATGTTGGAGAGGAGGTTTATGGCACAGCCGTCATCCCCGACGCCTCATCTGGCGTTTCTCGCGAGGCAACATTCACGACGTTTCGCGCCCGGCTAAGGGAAGAGAGCGCAAGCAGGTGATGCGGTTTTCACCCGATACGCTGTGGTGAAATGGCGGTCATTGTTACCCTGTGGCTTGAGGCCGGACCGATGAGAGCACCCCGCCGTAACTTCAAACAAAACTACCCTACGACGCTTCGCGTTCCTGGAGCATGTTTAATGCAAGAGACCTTAGGGTTACGGCTGCGTGCTGTCGTGCCGCAATTCCTCTGAAGCGTTTTGACTTGAACCTGGGTCACTTGTTCGCCGCCTCTCCCTTCGGCCCGACGCGAAAAGTGATGCGTGCTATGTCAAGCTAACGTCGAAACGCTCGATGCGGCGGAAAACCGGAGAACAGCGGCATCCTTTTAAGGAAACGGTGATGAGGAGCACGAAAGCATCCGGCCTAGACCTCGCCCAACCCAAGCCGCGCTGGTCCGAGGGGGTGGACCGGCGCGGCTTAACGGTGCCAGTCGGGCGGGTGGAAGAGAGGGGCCGGTTCTATCAGGTTTAGCGCCAGGTGCTTTAGCTGGGCCATAAGATCGGAGGATTTGTTGAGGGTTGGTTTTTCGTTTCAAATAGAATGCCTGTGCAGAGTGCCGCACCGTCGGACAGCAAAGTTTTTCTGCGCGCTATTTGCGGATGCAAAGTAAATCGAAGCACTGGATGCTCTGCGCAGATGTCGTCAACACCTACCATTCAAAAGGCTCAAGCCGATCCGCCTTCAAAAAATATCCAATGTCGCCCAGGTTGGTGGATTGCAGGCGCGTGCTAAGCTCTCCCGTCGCCCAAAGAGGATCCCAAAGACCCATCCCGCGCCACGGCACCCGCGAAGCAACCAGCACCAATTGGTTCGCAGGCGGCGGTGGCACATGAATGCATGCGCCCACGTAGGGCACAAGAATGAACTCGATGATCCCCTGCGATCCCATCTCAAGCGGAATGATATAGCCGGGCATGCGAATGTAGGCCCCGTTTAGATCTTCGTTCAACTTGATCGCGTTTTCATCGTAAACGGGCCGCCATGTGTCATTGATGACATCCATATCCCCCTCACCAATGATTTCAGAGTACGGAACGCCCGGCGGGATCAGGTCATCCCAGGCCACATCTCGCGGCGCGGCGGCCTGCGCCGACGTTGACGCCAAAGCAACGGAGCCAAGCGAGTGCAAAACGGCGCGACGGGTGAACATTCATCAAGCTCTGAGTTATACTTTCACCAGCATACCATCACTCACGGACAACCGATAGGCACGTAACGCGGGCGCAAGGCTCACAATTGCGCCAGCGCCGACGACACCCAGCAGCACCCAGAACTCACGCACTCGTGGTGGCTCAATCGGCAACCACAGCCCGAAAGTGCTGTCGATCCAGGGTTGCGACACCGCCAGTGCACCGTAGAGCAAAAGCAGCCCCAAGATGGCACCCGCAGCAGCGGTAAGCATCGCCTCCGTCAAAAGAAGGCCCAGGATATGCAGCGGTCGTGCGCCCATGGCGCGAAAGATCGCGATCTCACGGCGGCGTTCATTCAAGCTGGAAAAAATCGTTGCGGCCATACCGATCAACGCTGTGATCACGACCATAGAAGATACAACCAGCAACGCCATTTCGGCAACGCTCACGATGCTCCAAAGCTCCTGAAGCGCCACGCCAGGTAAAATAGCCAGCAGCGGTTCTTCGCGGTACTCATTGATTGCCCGCTGGACACCGAAGATCTTGAGCGGGCTGTCTACGCCTACCAGGGCTGCTGTTAGTGCCCTAGGGGTCAAATCCATCTGTCTGATGACCTCATTCGGGGTGGTCTGACCAGGAATGCGCGCCCCGCCCCGCCAGTCAACGTGGATCGCCTCAATCGCCTCCAGGCTCACGATGACCGTGCGATCAACAGGCGTGCCCGTTTTCGCGAGTATGCCAGAGATACGGAAAGGTTGATCATCGTGCTCAAGGAAGGAGGCGATCCCGTGCGCAACAATGATCGGATCGTCCACACGATAGCCCAGCGCGGTTGCAACATCCGCTCCGATGACCGCATCAAAGAGATCCTCCATCATCACCCCATCAGCCAATACTAAGTCGCGGTCGCGCCGATATTTGTAGTGGGCAAAAAAATCCTTGGTGGTGCCCATCACCCGAAACTGGCGATGACTGTCCCCGAGTGAGATTGGCACAATCCAATCGACATCGGGATGCGCAGCGACATCCTGGTAGCTTTCCCAGGTGATATTGTTGGTCGCATTGCCGATGCGAAAGACCGAATAAAGCAGCAGTTGAACAGAGCCGGAGCGCGCACCAACGATCAAATCCGTGCCCGAGATGGTGTTCGTGAAACTTGCCTTCGCCCCGATGCGCACCTTGTCAACGCCCAGAAACAATGCCGCCGACAAGGCGATGGCGAGCACCGTCATCCCAACAGTCAGCGCGCGCGCAAAGAGCGAAGCGATGGCAAGGCGGAAGATCATGCCGCCACCTCACTAACGGTCGCGATATCTGTCATCTGCACCACGCGGTCAAAGTGTGCCGCGAGCCTGGCGTCATGGCTGACCATGAGTAAAGACGCCTCGTTGGTGGCGAGCTGATGGAAAAGCAGATCAAGAAAAGACGTTTGATTATCTGCATCCAGGGCAGAGGTAGGTTCATCAGCCAAGATCAACGGCGGTTGGCCAATCAGCGCGCGGGCCACCGCAACCCGCTGTTGCTGCCCCACGCTGAGCGTATGCGCACGCGCATGTAAAACACTCGGCGCCAAACCAAGCGCAGTGCAAAGCCGCGCCGCTTGCCGTTTCACATCGCCCACCCGCAGGCGACGCTGCGGCGCAAACCGCAAAGGCAGTGCAATATTGTCACCAACGCTGCCAAAAGGCAGCAGATTAAACTGCTGGAAAACAACGCCAATGTGCTCGGCCCGAAACCGATCACGTGCCGCATTGGACAGCGCGACGATGTCTTGTCCTGCAACGTGAATGCTGCCGCTTTCGGGTGTAAGTGCCCCGCAAATCAGGGAAAGGAGCGTAGATTTACCAACGCCACTTTCCCCCAAAAGCAATGTGCTTTCTCCTCGCGCGAGGGAGAATTGAGGTATGTTCAGCCGAAAGCCAGAACTCCCAGGCCAGCGAAACTGCACGTCCGCTAGACTGAGAAGCGGTTCAGTCATCTTTGCAAAAGCGCCATCAGATTTACCGTTGGATCATCGTGCATAACCTCAAAACCGAATGCGCCAAAATAAGTGACCATCTGCACTTCAAGTTCTTGCGCGTTTGGAAAAGCGGTAAAATAGTCAAAGGCAATTTCGGTCGCTGCTGCGGGATTAGCGCAAGTTACAGTGTATTCGGCATGAAATTCACTGTGTCTTTCACCAGCCGCATTAGCCTCGTGATCATGATCCGCATGGTCATCGCCGTGCTCTTCGTGGTCGGCATGCCCATGATCATGCCCATTCTCTTCGTGCTTGTCGTGATCATCATGTGACGTTTCAGCCTCCAGCATAACGCGGGCGTCGGTTGCCTCGCAGCCTGCTGCAGCTGGCAACACAAACAAAGACATGGGGTCGCCTAGCGTGGTCAAGGCTGCGTCGACAGCGGCCAAATCGCTGTCGCTTGTCGCTTCATATTCAAAACCAACGATATCCGCGCCCGGTGCGCGCAGTTCCATCATCACAGTTTTACCCTCGACCGCAATGTTGAGTTCGCCCACACCGTGTTCATGCGCATCCAGCTGACGGGTGTCTTCCGCCTGCGCTGACATTGCAATGAGGATGAGTGTCAAAGGTATGGTGGGCTTCATGTGAATGTTCCTTCAAGCTCTAAAGCAGCATTGAACTGCGAAATCTATCGAGCGTCCATCACTCGGGACAGCAGAATGACACCGTCTGGGTCTCTTTATCGGCGGTATTATGGAGTGTTGGAAGCCGTTAGTTGGTTTCGGATGATGCAAAGTGGCGCGGGCAGTACGTCGAAGTGCTCTGTGCTGTCACTTGAGTATGTTACACTATAACATAAATCAACACGCTTTTGGATCGCCAAGGTCGGCATGTCGGGCGTGAAGTAGCAATGCACGATCCACGATCACGAATGGCATACCGATATGTGCAAACTTCTTTGTCATTGCCAAACCGATGCCTGATGCATCACCGGCGATCACGACAACCATATCAGATCTGAGCGCTTGATCGGTCATGGTCCGGGAACCGGATGTATAGTCCGCTTATAAGGGTAGCGGCGCGGCAGATCGACACCACGCACCCTCCCTCCCCTCAGCACCGCGCGCCCGCGCTGATCGACCCCACAATCTATTTTTCTAGACAACAGTGTACGGATAGGTCACACCAAGAGCAGGGATCAATGAACGCGCCGTGTGAAAGCGGCGCGATGGCGGGGGACAAACAATGAAATCGCATTATCAGGCCGTCGTGATTGGGGGAGGCGTCGTTGGCACCTCTGTCCTTTATCATTTGGCGAAATTTGGCTGGAAAGACGTCTGCCTGATCGAGCGAGACATTTTGACCTGCGGTTCAAGCTGGCATGCGGCGGGCGGCATCCACGCCTTAAACGCAGATCCCAACATCGCGGCGCTGCAAGCTTATACGATTGATTTGCTGTCTGAGATTGAACGCGAGTCTGGTCAAGACATCAATTTGCATATGACCGGCGGCCTCACGCTCGCGGGGACCCCGGATCGTTGGGAATGGCTGCAATCTGCTTATCGCACTTTTCAGTCCATCGGCATTGAGGATTGCCGGCTTGTCACCCCGAAAGAGGCAGGGGAGCTTTGCCCGATTATGTCAACCGAAGGCATCATCGGCGGCATGTGGGCCGATCGCGAAGGATATGTGGATACCACAGGCACTGTGCATGCCTACGCGGGTGCAGCCAAGAAGCATGGCGCAGAGGTGATCGAACATAATCGCGTGCTCGAACTGCAGCAGACAGCCCAAGGTTGGGACGTTGTCACCGAAAAGGGCACGATCCACACGGAGCATGTGGTCAATGCGGCAGGGCTTTGGGCCAAGCAGGTGGGCCGCATGGCGGGGATCGAACTTCCCGTGTCACCGCTTAACCACCACTACCTCATTTCAGATACGATCCCCACGCTTGAAAAGCTGAATTTTGAGGTGCCCATGACCGTTGACCTCGAAGGGTTTACCTACATGCGACAGGATCAAAAGGGTATTCTGCTTGGCATTTACGAGGTGAACCACGAACACTGGATGATGGATGGCGCGCCTTGGACCTACGGTATGGAACTACAACAAGAAGATCCTGATCGGATTGAGCACGAGCTGACCCTGGGCTTTGAACGCTATCCAGATTTGCAAAACGTGGGCGTGAAAACCTGGGTAAATGGGGCCTTCACCTTCTCTCCTGACGGCAATCCGCTGGTGGGCCCGGTGCGCGGCAAGCCGGGCTATTGGTGCGCTTGCGCAGTCATGGCGGGCTTTTTGCAGGGCGGCGGCGTGGGCAAATCGCTTGCAGAGTGGATGATACATGGCGAACCGGAGGCGGACGTCTTTGGCATGGATGTCGCCCGCTATGGCAAATACGCTGAAAACAAGCAGTTTATCAAAGAAACCACTGGTCAATTCTATACGCGCCGTTTCGTCATGACCTATCCCAATGAACAGCTTCCTGCAGGCCGTCCACTGAAGAAAGCGCCTGCGCATGACGCTATGACAGCAGCGGGCTGCCAGTGGGGCGCAAGCTGGGGGCTGGAACTGCCGCTTTACTTTGCACCGACACCCGAGTTTGAAGAGACACCGACACTGAAACGCTCGAACGCTTTCGATCTTGTCGCGCAAGAATGCAAAGCCACGCGCGAAACTGTCGGGCTGTTGGACATTTCAGGCTTCTCGCGCTTTGAAGTCACGGGCAGCGGGGCAAAGGCTTGGCTGGACTACGTTATGGCCTGCGATTTGCCCGGCCCCGGCCGCGCGAAATTGGCCCCGATGTTAAGCCCCGAGGGGAAAATGAAAGGTGACCTTACGGTCTTTAACTGGGGTGATGGCAGCTGGTGGATCATGGGCAGCTACTATCTAAGGGAATGGCACATGCGCTGGTTCGAGGACCACATGGGTGAAGCCGTCCACCTGCGCGACATTTCCGACGCCACGGTAGGCTTCAGCTTGTCAGGACCAAACAGCCGTGCCGTGCTTGAGACACTGACGGATGGGCCTCTCGCAGATCTCAAGTTCATGGGCTGCGGGATATTTGATATCGGCATGTTGCGGGTGAAGGTCGGACGGCTCTCAGTCGCGGGGGAGTTGGGCTTTGAAATCCACTGCAGTGCTGCAGAACACATTACGCTACGCGAAACGCTTCTTGCTGCGGGCGCCGAGTTTGGCATGCGTGAGATCGGCTACAATGCACTCTTAAGCCTGCGCCTGGAAAAAAGCTTTGGTATTTGGAGCGCTGAGTTCACCCAGGCCTATACACCGGGACAGACAGGCATGGACCGTTGGATCGCCTGGGACAAAGGGCCTTTTCTGGGGCGCGAGGCAGCGATGGCGGAACGCGATAGCAATCAACCTAGTCAGCGCGTCGTCACATTGGAGATCGATGCGCTGGATGCAGACGCAAGCGGTTATGAACCCGTTTGGCAAAACGGGAGCAAGGTCGGGTTTGTCACATCGGGCGGTTATGGTCACACCCTTGGCAAATCGCTCGCCATGGCGATGATTGACGATGAAGCATGCGCCGAGGGGACAGCCCTGACCGTTCACATCGTGGGTCAGGAGCGGGACGCGCGGGTCATTGCGAACTCTCCCTACGACCCGCAAGGCGCGGCAATGCGCGCGTGATCCATGCAACCTGACAGCACATCTCGCGCGCGTTCTAGGCGGCGTCACGCACGCGATGCCGATGCGTCAGGCCGGTCAAGGCGCAGCGTAAACTACCGACAGCTGCGCAATCCGTTTCCAGTGATGAATGCATTCGCACCCGATCAAGCACTGGATATTCACGAAAACGCGCTGCGCATCCTCGAAGAGCTTGGCATGCGTGTGCTGTTGCCAGAGGCGCGCGCGCTCTTTGCCAAGGGCGGTGCGCGGGTCCAAGACGACATGGTCTTTATCGGGCGTGACTTGGTCAAGGCGGCCGTTGCCAGCGCGCCAAAGTCTATACGCTGCCGTGCTGGCACGCGCGACCGCGACGTGACACTGGAATTGGGCAGTCTCGTCTTTCAGGCTGGCGCAGGTGCACCCCATGCGACTGATCTAGAGCGCGGACGCCGACCCGGGTCATCTGAGGACTACATCGAATATCTGCAGCTGACGCAGCACTTTGACGTTTTTCAGATGGTTTCGCCTCAAGTAGAGCCACAAAATGTGCCCACACATCTGCGCCACTATTTCACGACCGAGGCGCAGATGACCTGGTCGGACAAATTTCCTTTCACCTTTGCGCGTGGTAGACCGCAAACGCTTGATTGTTTCGAGATGATCCGCAGCTATCGCGGCTTGTCAGACGCGGCATTTTGTAACGAGCCTCACACGTATACGATCATCAATACCAATTCACCCCGCACGCTGGACATTCCCATGGCCCAGGGTCTGATCGATTTTGCACGCCACGGGCAACTGTCGATCGTGACACCATTCACTTTGATGGGCGCCATGGCACCGATCACGGTTGCTGGTGCGATCACCCTGTCGCACGCCGAGGCGCTGATGGCCATCACGCTGACGCAGCTGGCGAAACCAGGCGCACCAATCTGTTACGGCACCTTTACGTCGAATGTTGATATGAAGTCGGGCGCGCCCGCCTTTGGCACACCGTCGCACTTTCAAGCCTCCCTGGCGGCCGGTCAGATGGCCCGATTGCTGGGCATCCCCTGGCGGTCTGCTGCAGGATCCGCAGCAAACGTGAACGATGTTCAAGCGGCAAATGAAAATCAAATGGGCCTCTGGGGATGCCTGCTGGCCGGAGCGACAGTCATCATCCACGCAGGTGGTTGGTTGGAGGGCGGTTTGTCTGTCTCCTACGAAAAGCTGGTCACAGATGCCGAGGTGCTGAACATGATTGCAGAGCTTTGTGCCGGCGTGGAAGCCAACGCGGAAGAAATCGGCTTCGACACTGCGATCAGCGCTGTCGAACCACAGGGTCACTTTTTTGACGCGCCGCAGACAATGGCACGCTATGACACGCAGTTCTATCAGCCGATCGTGCATGACTACGCCAATTTTGGCACCTGGACCGATCGTGGTGCCGTTGACTGCAATCGCCGCGCCACCAGTGTCTGGAAATCCATTGTCGCGACACAAAAGCAGCCAGGGCTTGACACCGGGCGACTGGGCGCTTTGCAGGACTTTATCGCGCGCCGCACAGCGGAGGGCGGTGCACCGCCGGAAAGCTGACATGGCCGACATTTCTCAGACGACAGTAAAGTCGCGGCAAGGCAACCCCAAAGTGTCGCGCGATGACTGGTTGAACGCGGCGCGCGACGCTTTGATTTCGGAAGGGGTCGGTGAAGTGAAAATCCTGTCACTTTCCACCAAGCTCGGCGTCGCACGATCCAGCTTTTATTGGTATTTTCAAAGCCGTTCAGACCTGTTGTCCGCACTCCTAGATGGCTGGGAAGCGCGCAACACAAAGAGCATTCAAGATAAATGCAGCCTTCCTGCACGCACGATCGGTCAAGCGGTGTGCCACTTTTTCGAGTGCTTTATCGACCCTAATCTGTTTGATCAGGGCCTTGACTTCGCTGTACGCGAATGGGCAAGGCGCGACGCGAGAGTACGCGCAAAGATTGATGCGGCCGACAGCGCGCGCATCGCCGCCTTGATCGCGCTGTTTCACCGCTTTGGATTTTCTCAGCAGGATGCAGATGCGCGTGCGCGCATCCTTTACTTCATGCAACTGGGGTATCACGCGCTTGACGTGACTGAGCCGATGACACTGCGCATGAGCCGACTGGACGCCTACCTAAAGGGGTTCACGGGACAAGTCGCTGACCCTGAAACTGTAGGTGCCTTCCAACGGCTTGCCCTGCAGCTAGGGGGTGAATGATGCAGCGCTACTCGGCGTGGCGTCTTTTTCGCGAGGGCCTGCGTGGGGGACGCGGTTGGCGCCCGGCGTGGCGTTCACCCAAACCGCAAGCAGGCTATGACGTGGTTATCATTGGCGGTGGCGGCCATGGTCTCGCCACAGCCTACTACCTCACGCGAAATCACGACATTCGCAATGTTGCGGTTTTGGAGAAAGGTTGGATCGGTGGCGGCAACACGGGGCGAAACACAACGGCGATTAGGTCGAATTACTTTTATCCTGAAAGCGCCGCGCTCTATGATAAATCCGTCGCGCTTTATGAAGGATTGTTGCCAGAACTAAATTACAACGTCATGTTTTCGCAACGCGGCATGATCGTCTGCGCGCATTCTGAACCTGAGATGGAGATGGAGATGGCGGCGCGGCAATGCAATGCGATGCTGTCTAGCCACCTGGTTTTGGGGTCACTGATTTGGGCTTTCTCTAATTTGGTTTCTGGGACTGGTGGACGCATGTTGATTGCTTGATGCGGCCGTATGTGACCGTCCCGCCTGAGCCAGTTATTCATGAGGATCTGCGCCTGCTCAGTCGTCATGAACCAATCGGCGTTGAGAACCTCTCTGCGCAGCGTGCCGTAAAACCGCTCGTTGTATCCGTTCTCCCAAGGTGATCCCGGTTCGATGTATGCGGTCCTTGCTCCGACAGCTGCAATCCAGTCGCGAACCGACAGGGCAACGAACTCAGGGCCGTAACACCTTCGGAATGTCGTTGATTTAGAGGCTATGATCGCCTGCGGA